>NZ_JAVDUZ010000014.1:0-157794 GCF_031456585.1 Variovorax sp. 3319 | reverse complement strand
CCAGCTGCGCTTGGCGCCGTCGTCCATCTCGGCCTGCACCGTGGCGCCATCGGCGTCGAACGCCACATCGCGCACCTTGCAGCCCTCGATCGTTTCCGCGCCGCGCGTGGCGGCATTGCGAAAGAGCAGTTCGTCGAGTTCCGAGCGGCGCACCTGCCAGGCCGAGTCGAGCGACTTGTCCCAGCCCTCCGCAAAATCGACATAGCTGCGGTGTTCGTGGTCCGGCGAGACAAACTCGATGCCGAACTTGGGCATGCCGATTTTCTCGACCTGGTCGCGCACGCCCAGCTTGTCGAAAAGCTCCACGTTGGCCGGCAGCAGCGATTCGCCGATATGAAAGCGCGGGTGATGCGCTTTCTCGAGCAGCACCACCTTGCGGCCCTGCTGCGCGAGCAACGCTGAAATCGTCGAACCCGCGGGCCCGCCGCCGATCACGAGTACGTCGCAGGATTCGTCGGCCTCCCGCGGCATGGAAGAAGCAGAAGAAGTAGCTTGAGGCAAGGACATGCGAAGACAGGCGCCATTGTTGACAATCGTTAAGCATAGCGCGGCTGGCCTGCGCCCCGCACCGCGCAATGGTGCGATGGGCGCTGCCAGGCAGTCCTATGGCGCGCCGGTTTTCGGTGCGTTCTGCAGGCTGGCCTGCGTCACGCTCGCGCCCGCGGGCACGTTGTCGGTAATCCACACGTTGCCGCCGATGACGGCGCCCTTCCCCAGCGTGACTCGCCCCAGGATGGTGGCGCCGGCGTAGATCACCACGTCATCCTCCACCACCGGATGCCGCGGAAGGCCCTTTTGCAGGTTGCCCTCGGTATCTGTCGGAAAGCGCTTGGCCCCCAGTGTCACAGCCTGGTAAAGCCTCACGCGCTTGCCGATGACAGCCGTTTCGCCAATGACGACGCCCGTGCCGTGGTCCATGAAAAAGCCCGCGTCGATCGTCGCGCCGGGGTGAATGTCGATGCCCGTTTGCGCATGCGCCAGCTCGGCCACGATGCGCGCCAGGAGCGGCAGGTCGAGCTTGTAGAGCTCGTGCGCGAGCCGGTGGTGAATCATGGCCAGCACGCCCGGGTAGCAAAGCAGCACCTCGTCGACACTGCGCGCGGCGGGGTCGCCCTGGTAGGCCGCGAGCACGTCGCTGTCGAGCAGGCGGCGCAAACCCGGGAGCGCGCTTGCAAACTGGCGAACGGCGCCGGTGGCAATCTGGTCGATCTCGCTCGCGGGCCGCGGCTCGTGGCGGGCATTGAAGTTCAGCTCCAGGCGCGCCTGCACCAGCAGCGAATGCAATGCGGTGTTCAGCGTGTGGCCAACGTAGAAATCCTCGCTCTCGTGGCGCAGTTCAGGCGGGCCAAGCCGCATTGGAAAGAGCGCCCCCTTGAGCGATTCCACGATCTGCGCAAGCGCATCGCGCGACGGAAATTCGCGTGCACCGGGCTCGCGCGAACGGCGCTGCGAGTCGCGCCATTCGTTGCGCGCACCGTGCAGCGCCCGAACGATGTCGCTCACATCAAAATTGACCATCTTGCTTTCTCCGGGACATGTGTAGCCACACTGTAGAAGCCCCCGGCGCTTGTGCCAAGAACTGAAAACCCGGTGACGCGGCAACCTGAAAAAAAACCCGGCGCCAGGACGGCGCCGGGTGTCGCAAGCCCGAGGGTCCGTCAGAGCTTCGCGATCGAAACCTCCGTCGACTTGACCAGCGCGACCACGTCGGAACCCACCTTGAGCTGCAGTTCGTCGACCGAGCGCGTGGTGATGACCGAGGTCACGATACCCCAGGCGGTTTCGACGTCGACTTCGGAGACGACGTCGCCGCGGATGATCTCGCGGACCTTGCCCTTGAACTGATTGCGTACGTTGATGGCTTGAATGGACATGGTGTTTCTTTCTCTTTCAGGTTGAACGAATGATTCGGGTGGGTGAATGAACCAAGGCGATGCGGTCAGCCGGCCGCGGCGGACAAGGCCTGGTCGAGGTCGGCCAGCAGGTCGTCGATGTGCTCGATGCCCACCGACAGGCGCACGGTGTCTTCCGTGACGCCGGCTCGCGCCAGCTCTTCGGGCGAAAGCTGCCGGTGCGTGGTCGAGGCCGGGTGCGTGGCCAGGGAGCGCACGTCGCCGATGTTCACGAGCCGCGTGAAGAGCTTCAGCGCATCGAGAAACTTTGCTCCGCCCTCGCGGCCGCTTCCAATGCCGAAGGTCAGCACGCCGCTCGACTTGCCGCCGAAGTACTTCCTGGCCAGCGCGTGGTCGGGGTGGTCTTCGAGCGCCGCATAGTTGACCCAGTTGACTGCCTTGTGCGTCTTGAGGTGCTGCGCCACGGCAAGCGCGTTGCTGCTGATGCGGTCCATGCGCAGCGCCAGCGTCTCGATGCCCTGCAGGATCAGGAAGGCGTTGAACGGCGAAATGGCGGCTCCCGTGTTGCGCAGCGGCACCACGCGGGCGCGGCCAATATAGGCGGCCGGGCCCAGTGCCTCGGTGTAGACCACCCCGTGGTAGCTCACGTCGGGCTCGTTCAGGCGCCTGAAGCGCTCCTTGTGCTCGGCCCACGGAAACTTGCCCGAATCGACGATGGCGCCGCCGATGCTGGTGCCGTGGCCGCCCAGGTACTTGGTGAGCGAATGCACCACGATGTCCGCGCCGTGCTCGATGGGCCGGCTCAGGTATGGAGAGGGCACCGTGTTGTCCACGATCAGCGGCACGCCGTGGCGATGCGCAATTTCGGCGATGGCCGCGATGTCGGTCACGTTGCCCGCCGGGTTGCCGAGCGATTCGACGAACACCGCCTTGGTCTTCTCGTCGAACAGCTTCTCGAAGCTCTTCGGATCGCGGTGGTCCGCAAAACGCGTGGTAATGCCGAATTGAGGCAGCGTGTGCGCAAACAGGTTGTAGGTGCCGCCATACAGCGCCGTGCTGCTGACGATGTTGTCGCCCGCCTCGGCAATCGTCTGGATCGCGTAGGTAACGGCCGCCTGGCCCGATGCCAGCGCAAGGGCTGCAATGCCGCCTTCGAGCGCGGCCACGCGCTGTTCGAGCACGTCCTGCGTCGGGTTGTTGATGCGGGTGTAGATGTTGCCCGGCACCTTCAGGTCGAACAGGTCTGCGCCGTGCTGGGCGCTGTCAAACGCATAGGCCACCGTCTGGTAAATGGGCGGCGCCACGGCGCGCGTGGTCGGCTCGGGCGAATAGCCGGCGTGCACCGACAGGGTTTCGAATTTCCAGTTTTGTGACATGGCGTTGCCTTTCTGTTTTTGCGAACGGGCGGGTTCAGACTGCCCAGCGCAGCGTGTGCGCCGACGGCTGCAGCCACTTGGCGTCTGTCTCGGCGGGCTCTGCTTCTCCGGCCTTCTGCAGCACACGGTCGAGAATGCGTTTCTCGATGGCGGCAAAGGCCGGGTCGCCTTGCGAGCGCGGCCGGGCGAGCGCAATGTTTTCGTCCAGCGCAATGCGGCCGTCCTCGATCAGGATCACGCGGTCGGCAAGCGCCACGGCTTCCTGCACGTCGTGCGTGACCAGCAGGGCCGTGAAGCGGTGGCGCTGCCACAGGTTCTCGATGAGCCGGTGCATCTCGATGCGTGTCAGTGCGTCAAGCGCTCCCAGCGGCTCGTCGAGCAGCAGAAGGCGCGGGTGATGCACCAGCGCCCTGGCCAGCGACACGCGCTGCCTTTGCCCGCCCGACAGGCGCGCCGGCCATTCGTTCTCGCGGTCGGCCAGGCCAACATGCGCGAGCACCTCCTTGCCGCGCGCCCTGGCTTCGCCCGGCAGGCCCAGCGTGACGTTGTCGAGCACGCGGCGCCATGGCAAGAGGCGCGCCTCCTGAAACATGATGCGGGTGTCGTCATGCAGGCCGTCGATGGCCTTGCCGTCCGTGTAAAGCCCGCCAGACGTCGCTTCTTCGAGCCCGGCAATGAGCCGCAGCAGCGTGCTCTTGCCGCAACCGCTGCGGCCCACGATGGCAATGAACTGACCGGGCTCGATGGTGAGCTGCGTGTTGCGCAGCACCTCGCGATCGCCGTAGCGCTTGTGCAGGCCGCGCGCCTCCAGGCGCACGCCGCCGGCAATGGCTGTCGGCTGTATGTCTTCAAGAACTGCGCTCATGATGATTTAAGGCTCGGTTGAAACAGCGCCACGTCGAGCGCGTTGATTTTTCTGGGCAGCAGCTTTTCCGCGAAGAAGGCATCGGCGATGCGCTGCTGCTCGGTGAGTGCTTCGGCCAGCACTGGGCGCACCGCGTAGCTGCGGCGTGCATTGGCTTGTTCGATCTTTGCGGCGTCCAGACCCCAAACCGGCGACAGCAGGGCTGCCGCTTCCTTCGGGTTCTGCTTGACCCAGTTGCCGGTCTTTTCAAGTTCGGCGTACACCACACGCAGCACGTCAGGGCGGCCCTTCGCGAACTTGGTGCTTGCAAGGTAGTAGCGCTGGTATGAGGCGATGCCCGTGCCGTCGGCCAGCACGCGCACCTTGGCCTGGCGCTGGGCCGCCGCGAGAAACGGGTCCCACACCACCCAGGCGTCGATGGCGCCGCGCTCGAAGGCGGCCCGGCCATCGGCCGGCGTCAGGTAGGCCGGATCGATGTCCCTGAAGGACAAGCCGGCCTTCTCGAGCGCCGCAATCAGCAGGTAGTGCGCGCCGGCCGCCTTGGCAAAGCCGATTTTCTTTCCCTTCAGGTCGGCCACCGATTTGAGCGGCGAATCCTCGCGCACCACAATGGCCTGCGCCGCGGGCGAAGGCGCCTCTTGCGCGACGAAGGTCAGGTCGGCGCCCGCGGCCTGCGCAAACACCGGCACGGTGTCGGCCACGTCGGCGCTGATGTCCAGATTGTCGAGGTTCAGCGCTTCGAGCAGCGGCAGGCCGCTGGTGAACTCATGCCAGCTCAGCGTGGCATTGAGCGACGCAAGTTGCTTTTCGAGCGTGCCCTGCACCTTCAGCAGCGCGATCAGCGTAGAAGACTTCTGATATCCGAGCCGCACCGTCACGGGCCGTGCAGCGGTGCCCTGGGCGAGCGCGGCGCCCGCGCCCAGCGCGCCCAGGCCGGCCAGTCCGGTGACGACGGTACGGCGAGAAATTGTGGAATGCGTGTGCATCTGCCCTGCCCTCACTTCGGCTTCTTCTGGTAGCCGGGGTGCCAGCGCAGCCACCACTGCTCCAGCCCGCGTGCGAACAGGTCGGCCAGCTTGCCGAGCAGTGCATACAGCAGGATGCCCACCAGCACGATGTCGGTCTGCAGGAACTCGCGGGCGTTCATGGTGAGATAGCCGATGCCTGCCTGCGCCGAAATGGTTTCGGCCACGATGAGGATCACCCACATCAGCCCGAGCGAAAAGCGCAGCCCCACCAGAATGGAAGACAACGCGCCCGGCAAGATGACCTCGCGGTACAGCTGCCAGCGAGAAAGGCCGTAGGTGCGCCCCATCTCGATCAGCTGCGGATCCACGTTGCGAATGCCGTGAAAGGTGTTCAGGTAGATCGGAAAGAACACCGACACCGAGATGAGAAACAGCTTGGCCGACTCGTCGATGCCAAACCACAGGATGACGAGCGGAATGAGCGCCAGCGCCGGAATGTTGCGCACCATCTGGATGGTCGAATCGAGCAGTGTCTCGAAGAACTTCACCGAGCCTGTCAGAAGGCCCAGCACCAGTCCCGTTCCCCCGCCAATGGCCAGGCCCGCGAGCGCACGGCCTGCGCTCACCTTGACGTGCGTCCAGAGCTCGCCCGAAACCGCCAGGCTCCAGGCCGCCTTGACCACGTCCACCGGCGCCGGGAGCACCCGGGTGGAAAGCCATCCCAGGGATGAAGCGATCTGCCAGAAGACGATGAGCCCCACCGGCACGAGCCACGGCACCAGCCGGCCCGCAACGTTGGCGCAAAAGGCCTTGAGCGCCCCGGGAGCGCTTTCTCTGGCAGGCGCGAGCGCCGGGAGTTCCTGCACTTGTTCGGTCATGACGGTCCTTAGCTTTGGGAGGCGAGGCGCGAAGGCGCATCGAGATTGGCGACGACTTCGCCGAAAGGCCCGCTCAGCGAGCCGCCCGCGAGCCGCGTTTGCGCCCTGCGCGAAAGCAGCGGAAACACCAGCTCTGCGAAGCGGTAGGCCTCTTCGAGATGCGGGTAGCCCGACAGAATGAACTTGTCCAGGCCGAGCGCCGCGTATTCCTCGATGCGCGCCGCCACGGTCTTCGCATCACCCACCAGCGCGGTGCCCGCGCCGCCGCGCACAAGGCCCACGCCGGCCCAGAGGTTGGGCGAAATTTCGAGGTCTGCACGCGAGCGCTTGGCACCGCCCGCATGCAGCGCAGCCATGCGGCGCTGCCCTTCCGAATCCATGCGCGCAAAGGCGGCCTGGGCGCGGATCACGGTGTCGTCGTCCACACGGCTGATCAGCTCGTCGGCGGCCTTCCAGGCGGCTTCTTCAGTTTCGCGCACGATCACGTGCAGCCGAATGCCGAACTCGACCTTGCGGCCCTTGCGCGCGGCACGGTTGCGCACGTCGGCAATTTTCTTGCCCACCTCGGCGGGCGGCTCGCCCCACGTGAGATAGGCATCGACCTGCTCGGCCGCGAGTTCGTGCGCAGCGCCCGATGAACCGCCGAACCACACCGGCGGATAAGGCTTTTGCACCGGCGGAAACAGCAGCTTCGCACCCTTCACGCTCAGGTGCTGCCCTTCGTAGTCGAAAGACTGGCCGTCGTGGCTGCGCGCAAGAATCTCGCGCCAGATGCGGATGAACTCGGCCGATTGCTCGTAGCGGGCCGCATGGTCCAGGTAGACGCCGTCGCCTTCGAGCTCGGCCTGGTCCCCGCCGGTGACCAGGTTCACCAGCACGCGACCGCCCGACAACCGATCGAAGGTCGCGGCCATGCGCGCAGCCAGGCTGGGCTGGTGCAGGCCGGGCCGCACCGCAACCAGGAACTTCAGCTTCTTCGTCGCGCCGATCAGGCTCGATGCGATTACCCAAGGGTCTTCGCACGAGCGGCCTGTCGGGATGAGCACGCCTTCATAGCCCAGGTTGTCGGCGGCGCCGGCAATCTGCTGAAGGTAGGCCAGGTCGACCTGGCGCGCGCCCTCGGTGGTGCCGAGATAGCGGCTGTCGCCATGGGTGGGTAAGAACCAGAATATCTGCATGTCTTCTTTCCGTCGGTTGGGCCGGGGGTCAGATGGCAAAGAAAAAACCGCGCACGCGAGGCGGCGCGAGCCGCAGGCGAGGCAACGGGGAACACGCGCGGCGGGCCTTCGGCTCCGGAATGCCCCATGCGCGCCTGGTGGTTGCCAGCACGCAGGCAGCGCGGTTGCAAGGGGTTTCGCGCGTCACGCAATGCCCGCTGGCGCGGCCTCGAGCACGTTGATTCGCTTTGGAATCAGCTTCAGGTCGAAGAAGGTGTCGGCGATCTTTTGCTGCTCGGCAAGAATCGCCTTGGTGATGGGGCCGGTTCCGTAGACCGCGCGTGCCACCGTGAGGTCGGCCACCGGCTTCGGCAGGCCCCAGAGGGCGGCCAGCTCGGCGGCAAGATCGCTCTTGTTGGCGGTGCCCCAGGCGTCGATCTTGCCGATTTCCTCAGTCACGATGGCCAGCACGTCGGCGTTCTTCGCCGCATAGTCGAGTGACGAGAAGTAGTACGAGCGGTTGCCCACCACGCCGGTCGCATCGGCCAGCACGCGCGCTTCGAGCGACTTTTCGGCGGCGGCAAGGAACGGGTCCCAGATCACCCATGCGTCGACCGAGCCCTTTTCGAATGCGGCGCGCGCGTCGGCCGGCGGCAGGTAGACAAGGTTCAGGTCGCTGTACGCAAGGCCGTGCTTCTCGGCCAGCTTGACGATGAAGTAGTGAACGTTCGAGCCCTTGTTGAGCGCGATCTTCTTTCCCTTCAGGTCGGCCACAGACTTGACGGCAGAGCCTTTGGGCACCAGCACCGCTTCCGACTGCGGGCGCTGCAGCGTGGCGGCCACATACGCCAGCGGCGCGCCTGCGGCCTGCGCAAAGATGGGCGGCGCCTCCCCCACGTCGCCAAAGTCGATGGAGCCGACATTCAGCGCTTCGAGCTGCACAGGGCCGGCGGTGAACTCGGTCCACTTGAGCGACACGCCGAGAGGCGCAAGCCGCTTTTCGAGCGTGCCGCGGCCCTTGAGAATGCTGAGCAAGCCCTTCTGCTTGCCGATGCGAAGCTGGCGCGCAGGCGTTTGTGCAAGTGCGCCGAACGAAGGCAGCGCGACAGCGGCGGCGACCCCCTGCAGCAGGCGGCGGCGCGGAATCAAGATCGAAGTCATGAAGTTGTTCTTTCGAATGCGGGGAGCACCGGCCTCAGGCCGAGATGAAGCCGACGATGAGCGCAACGGCGGTGACGACGACAGTGCTAATGGCGAGGTCTCGCAACGCGTGCCAGATGGAACGGGGCGGCGTATCGAGCGCGGAGTCTTCGGTGGCAACGGGGTTCACGTGTGGGTTCCTTTGGGCAAAGCTGTCCCCTCGCCGCTTGTGGGCGAAAAAAGGGGGACGGAGATGGGGCCGGCTGAAGGCCGGATCGACGGGGGGCCCGTCAGACGCTACATCGCACCCGTGAGAACGGCACCGGCTCGAAACCGTGCGTGGCGGGCAGCTTCAGCCCTTCGATGGCGAGCACCTCGACAGCCTCGTTGAGCCGCTCGGCAAGGTCGCCGTGCACCTGGTAGGCGTTCTCGGGCGTCAGCGTGATCTGCGAATCGGTTGCGTAGACACCCGGAAGAATGTGGCGCGCCGAAAGCGCATGAAGCACCGGCCGCAATGCGTAGTCGAGCGCAAGCATGTGATGCGGACTGCCGCCGGTGGCCAGCGGCAGCACCGTCTTGCCCTTGAGCGCGTTCTGCGCGAGCAGGTCGAGAAAGACCTTCAGCACGCCGCTATAAGCCGCCTTGTAGACCGGCGTGGCCACCACGACCACGCGTGCTTGCGCCACCTGCGCAATGGCGCGCTCGATGGCCGGATGGTTCCAGTCGGCCAGCAGCAGCGCCTCTGCGGGCAGATCGCGAATTGCGAACCGCTCGATGCGCGCATTGCGGCCGGCAAGCCGCTCGCCCACGGCCTCGAGCAAGGCGGTGGAGCGCGACGGCGCCGAGGGGCTGCCAGCAATCAGGAGAACGGACACGAGCGGCTTTCCTTGTTTGTATTACTTGTAGATCTGGTCGAACGAGCCGCCGTCGGCAAAGTGCGCCTTGTCAGCCTTGGCCCATCCGCCAAACGCTTCGTCGATGGAGACCAGCGTGAGCTTGGGAAACTGCTTGTCGTACTTGGCCTTGGCCTTTTCAGAGGTCGGGCGGTAGAAGTTGCGGCCCGCAATGTCCTGGCCCTCATCCGAGTACAGGTACTTAAGGTATTCCTCGGCCACGGCACGCGTGCCCTTCTTGTCGACCACCTTGTCGACGACCGCCACCGTGGGCTCGGCCAGGATGGAAATCGAAGGCACCACGATCTCGAACTTGTCGGTGCCGAACTCCTTCAGCGCCAGGAACGCCTCGTTCTCCCAGGCCAGCAGCACGTCGCCCACGCCGCGCTGAACAAAGGTAATGGTCGAGCCGCGCGCGCCGGTGTCCAGCACGGGCACGTTCTTGAACAGGCTGCCGATGAATTCCTTGGCCTTGGCGTCGCTGCCGTACTTGCGCTTGGCAAATTCCCACGCGGCCAGGTAGTTCCAGCGGGCGCCGCCGGAGGTCTTGGGGTTGGGCGTGATCACCTGCACGCCCGGCTTCACCAGATCGCTCCAGTCTTTCAGGCCCTTGGGGTTGCCCTTTTTCACCAGGAACACGATGGTGGACGTATACGGCGCCGAGTTTTGCGGCAGGCGCTTCTGCCAGCCTTCCTTGACGACACCGCCGTGGGTAACCAGCGCGTCGATGTCGCCGCCGAGCGCCAGCGTGGCCACGTCGGCGTCGATGCCGTCGATGATCGAACGGGCCTGCTTGCCCGAGCCGCCGTGCGACTGCTTGATGGTTACGTCCTGGCCGGTTTTGGCCTTCCAGTATTTGGCAAAGGCGCGGTTGTAGTCGACATACAGCTCGCGCGTCGGGTCGTAGGACACGTTGAGCAGCGTCACGGGCCCGGCGCCTTGCGCAAACGACGGCAACGCTGTCAGGGCCATGGCACCGGCCACGCCGGCACCCAGGGAAAGCTTGATAAAGTCGCGGCGAAGGCTCATGGTGTCTTACTCAAAAAGGCATATCAATGAAGCTACGTATTCTGAATACGACATATGGAATCTGGAACGACCGAGTTCTCAGTTCTAAATAGCAAAATCAACTAAGCAACCGCTTTCCCCACCAGAGGCAATCAAAAATGGCACGCATGGTTCAGTGCATCAAGCTCGGCAAAGAGGCCGAAGGGCTCGACTTCCCGCCCTATCCCGGAGATCTGGGCAAGCGCCTTTGGGAGAACGTCAGCAAGGAAGCCTGGGCCGCCTGGCTCAAGCAGCAGACGATGCTGGTCAATGAAAACCGGCTGAATCTGGCCGATTTGCGGGCCCGCCAATACCTGGCCCGCCAAATGGAAAAGCACTTCTTCGGCGAGGGCGCCGACGTGGCCCAGGGCTACGTTCCCCCCTCGAACTAAGACCGCCTTGGCCGCCGAGCCCGTCGCCTGGCGCGCCGACGGCGTGCCGTACAGCGAGCGCTTCGGCGACATCTACCACCCCGAAACCGGAGCACTGGCGCAGGCTCGCCACGTGTTTCTGGGCGGATGCGGGCTGCCCGAGGCGTGGTCGGGCCGGCCGAAATGGCTGATTCTCGAAACCGGCTTCGGGCTGGGCCTTCACTTTCTGACAACTTGGCAGGCATGGCGTGCGGATGCGAACCGGCCGCGCCTGCTGCACTTCGTCTCGATCGAGGCGCACCCCGTCGGGCCTGAAGACCTGTTGCGCGCCGCCGGGACTTACCCCGAACTGATGCCGCTGGCCAATGAGCTTGCCGCGCAGTGGCAGGGGCTGCTGCCCGGCTTTCACCGGCTGGCCTTTGACGCAGGCCGCGTGATGCTCACGCTGTGCATCGGCGACGTGCATCCGATGCTGCGCGCGCAGCGGTTCGAGGCCGACAGTGTCTTTCTCGACGGCTTCAGCCCCGAGCGGAACCCCGCCATGTGGTCGCCCGACACGCTCAAGGCCGTGTCGCGCTTTGCCCGCCAGAGCACCCGTATCGCGGCCGGGGCGTATGACCGAGCGGTGGGCGATGCGCTTTCGCAGAACGGTTTCCAGCTCGAAATGCGGCCAGGCCTGACGCCCGGGCGCGACTGCCTGGCCGGCGTGTTCGCCCCCGCCTGGACGGTCCGCCGCCGCGGCCCGGCGCCCGGGCATGTCGAAACGCCGGGCCGCTGCGCGGTGATCGGTGCCGGGTTGGCCGGTGCGGCGGTCGCCGCCAGCCTTGCGCGTCGCGGGTGGCAAGTCACGGTGCTCGACGCGGCCGAGCGGCCCGCCGCCGGCGCTTCGGGTCTGCTGGTGGGCGTGCTGGCGCCGCATGTGTCGCCCGACGACGCCCTGCTCTCGCGGCTCACGCGTGCAGGCATTCGCGCCACCTGGTTGGAGTTGGAGCGCCTGCTGGAAGAAGGCCGCGACTGGCATGCCGGCGGCGTGCTGGAGCGCAGGCCCGAAGGCGACACCCGCGTGCCTGCGGGATGGAGCGAAAACGGCCCGAACGAGTCGTGGCCCGCGAGCGCTGCGCAGCTGTCGGGTGCCGGTTTGTCCGTCGATGCGCCCGCGCTCTGGCATGCGCGCGCCGGCTGGGTGCGACCCTCCAGGTTGATCGAAGCGTGGCTGCGAGAGCCGGGCATCGAGTTTCGCGGCGGCGCTGCCGTCTCACGGTTGGTGCATGGCGCGGCCGGCTGGCAATTGCTGGATGCCGCTGGCCGGTTGCTGGCCGAAGCCGACCGGGTGGTTGTTGCAGCGGGCTACGAATCGGGCCGCTTCGCACCAACGCTTCCGTTGCAACCCGTGCGCGGCCAGGTCGCGTGGGGCCGCATGGCGGAAGACCTTGCATTGCCGGCCACGCCACTCAACGGCGACGGCCATCTGATCGCCCATGTACCCACAGACGAAGACGCCCTGCTCTGGCTTGCCGGCGCCACCTTCGACCGCGACAGCACTGACGTGGCGGCTCAGGCAAACGACACCGAGGCAAACCAGGCGCGCCTGAAGCGCCTGCACCCGGGCGCCGCGGCAGCACTTGCACCGGCTTTCGAGAGCGGCGGAGCCCAAGCTTGGGTGGGCATTCGTTGCGCCTCCGCCGATCGGCGCCCGCTGGTCGGCCCGGTGGGCGATGCGGGCCTGTGGGCCTGCACAGCGCTGGGTTCGCGCGGCCTCAGCTTTGCGGCGCTTTGCGCCGAGCTGCTGGCTGCGCATTGGCATGGTGAGCCGCTGCCGCTGCCCGCCAACCTGGCCAAGGCCCTCGGCACTGCCAGAGCCGCGCTCTAAGCGCCCGCGTTGCCGACCGGCGCCAGCATGTGGTCGATCTTGCTGTCGCCGTAGATGCGCACCACTTCGGAAATCACGACCTTGTAGCCGTCGAGCCAGTTGGCCTGCGCCGCCTTGGCTTGCTGGTGCACCGGATGCCGGATCAGCGCCTGCAGCGCGTCGAGCGAATCCCAGTAGTAGACGTTCGACACCAGCCCGTTGCCCGTGTTCTCCCACGTCTCCTCGCCCAGGTAACCGGGCAGCGACTTGGCGACCGCCGCAATGGTCTGGTCGAGGCGATGGAATTCGTCGTCGAACTGCTTCTTGGCAAAGATGAAGGTGGCGGAATACATGGAGCGTCAATGCAGGTGATGAAGGCCGGGCGGGCGCCGATTCTGCGGCACAGGGCTGCGGCAAGCCAACGGAAAGCCCCCGCTGGCCCCGCCGACACGTGAGAATGCACCGCATGGCCATTCAGTACGACATTACGCACACCACCGTCTACCGCTACAAGAAACCGGTGACCTTCGGGCTGCACCGCGTCATGTTTCGGCCCCGCGACAGCCACGACCTGCGGGTGCTTGCCACCGACCTGCAGGTGAGCCCGCAATCGTTCACGCGGCTCATCCAGGACCCGCATTCGAACTCGGTTGCGCTGGTGCAACCCATGGGCGAGGCCACCGAGCTGCGAATCGTGTGCTCCTTCACCATCGAGCATGTGCCGGCGCAGCAAGACCAGCTAGCGCTCGACCCGGCCGCCGAGTTCTTGCCCTTTGCGTATTCGGTGCAGGAGCGTCTCGACCTGGAGCACTATCTGCGGCCGCACCACGACGACGATGCAAACGGAACGCTCATCCGCTGGGCTCACCAGTTCCTGCACACCGACAAGCCCAACAGCACGCGCGAAGTGCTCACGCGCATGAACGCGCACATCGGCCAGAGCCTCGAATACAAGGCGCGCGACGAAGAAGGAACGCAAACGCCGCTCCAGACGCTGGCGCTCGGCAGCGGCAGTTGCCGCGACTACGCGCTGCTGATGATGGAAGCCACGCGCCGCCTGGGCATTGCCACCCGTTTTGTCTCGGGCTACATCTACGACGCGGCGCTCGACCGCGCAGCCCAGTCGCCCGGTGAATCGATGACAGGCGCCGGCACCACGCACGCCTGGCTGCAGGCCTACCTGCCGGGCGTCGGCTGGCTGGCGTTCGATCCGACCAACAACCTCATGGGCAGCGGCCAGTTGATTCGCGTCGGCGTCACGCGAGACCCGGCGCAGGCCGCGCCAATCTCCGGCAGTTGGTATGGCGACGCCGAAGCCTACGACGGGCTGGAGGCCACGGTGGTGGTTACGCGCCGCAAAGAGTGACGCCTCTGTGCACCGGCATGGCACTGGTGTCGCGTACGAGATAGCAGCTACGGGAAACCCCGGACCGTTGCGCCCCGCAACGCCCCTACGCTGCGCCGCCGGTCCAGCGAAATAGCACGGTCGTTCTCTACGGCCTGGCCATGCAGCGCTGCGCCTGGCTTCTTCTTCCCAACGCCACAAGAACGGAGAGAGACATCCCATGCATTCCGCGCGCCTGACACTCCTTGCCCTTGCAGCCAGCCTTGCCGTCGCATCCTGCGGCGGTGGTGGCGGTGGGGGCGGCTTTGCGTTCACCCCGCTGCCGCCGGCTCCGGCACCCGCGCCGCCCCCTCCTCCGCCGCCCCCGCCGCCGCCCGAAGAGACGCGCCTGCAAGACAGCCGCAATTCATTCGCGCCCGCCGATGCTTCGGCCACCACCTTTGCGGCGCTCGCCGCGGCTGCCGGCGACACCGTCGACAACGCCACCACCAGCCGCTGGGCCGGCATGCTCGGCGGCGCGCAGTACCACGTCGAGGTGCCAGCCAACTGGAACGGCAAGCTCGTGATGTACGCGCACGGATACGCCGGTGACGTCAACCTGCTGAAGGTGAACGATCCGTCGATTCGCCGCTACCTCATCCAGAACGGCTACGCGTGGGCCGCATCGAGCTACAGCAAGAACTTTTACGACGTGCGCGCCGGCGTGGAAGACACCAACGCGCTGGCCCTGCAGTTCAACGCCATTGCCAAGGCCAACGGCCGCGAGCTCGCGGCGCCTTCAAAAATCTACATTACCGGCCACTCGATGGGCGGCCACATCACGGCGGCAGCCATCGAGGACGAGGCCTATGCCACCGCCAACCACAAGGTGAAGTACAACGGCGCGGTGCCAATGTGCGGCGTGGTCGGCGACACCGAGCTGTTCGACTACTTTGCAGGCGCGCAGGTCGCCGCCCAGGCTCTTGCCGGGCTGCCCAAGTACCCCACCGTCAACTGGCTGGACATCAGGACACAGGTCACGGGCACGCTGTATACGGCGTTTCCGGGTACGCCCACGGCCACTGGCCTGAAGTTCGGATCGGTGGTGAAGAACCTCACCGGCGGCGAGCGGCCCATGTTCGACCTGGGCTTTACGCAGGGCGGTTCATTCGCCGCGGTGTGGGGCGTGTTCGGCAGCGACGGCACGGTCAACGGCATCTTGAACAGGAGCACGCTCGACACCAACCGCTTTACCTACACGATCGATGGCGATGTGCCGGGAACGACCGCGCTGAACGCATCGGTGCTAAAGCTCACCGCTGCGGCCGACGCCAACCGCCTGCGCACCGACGGCCTGCGCTGGATTCCCAAGGCCAACGGCGAATTCAAGATTCCGGTGGTTACGCTGCACACGCTGGGCGACCTGTACGTGCCCTTCAGCATGGAACAGATCTACAACCAGCGTGTTGCAGCCAAGGGCAACAGCGCCTGGCTTGTGCAGCGCGCGGTGCGCGGCATATCGCATTGCGACTTCACGATTGCCGAGCAGGTCGAAGCCTTCGACGCGATGGTCAAGTGGGAGCGCGACGGCGTGAAGCCGGCGGGCGACGATGTGATTACCGCGGCCACGGTGGCAGACCCGGCCTATGGCTGCACGTTTACCCGCCCGCTCGGCACGGTGGACGAAAGCAGCACCAGCCAGGCAACGCGTCCGGGTGCGGCGGCGGCGCGCCCCTGCCCGCCCTGAGGCGCGCCCCGGGCCCGAACTGCCGAACCGGCACGTCGGGCCCGAAGGCTCGGGCGCTTCAGGCGCCCGCAGCCCCGCCCAGCTGAAAGCGGAACACCGCGCCCTTGTCGGGCTGCTGCACGAGCCTGATGTCGCTGCCGTGCAGCTGCAGGATGCGCTGCACGATCACCAGGCCCAGCCCGCCGCTGCCGGAGCCATCGCTGCGCGCGCCGCTCATGAACACCGGGCGAACGAAGAGCCCTTTCTGCAACTCGCCCGGAATGCCCGGCCCCGTGTCGCTTACCTGCACCGCTACGCCCGAGCTGGCAGGCCGCAGCTGAACCTCGATCCGGCCGCCGGCTGGCGTGTGGCGGATGGCGTTGTCCAGCAGGTTGGTCAGCACGCGCTCGATCATTCCGAGGTCGGCCGACACCACCGGCAGGCCCGGCGCAATGTCGGGCCTGAGCTGCTGCTGGCGGGCTTCGGCCGCGAGTTCGAACTTCTGGAACACGTCCTGCACCAGATCGGCCAGCGCGAAGTTCTCCTTCTCGGGCTTGACCACGCCGTATTCGAGCCGCGCCAGTTCGAACAGCTCTTGTGCGAGCCGGCCCACCTTGCGGCTTTGGCCGAGCGCTATTTCAAGATAGCGCCGGCGCTCTTCTTCGCTGAGCGTTCCGGCCTTGAGCAGCAGGGTTTCAAGATACCCGTGCAGCGACGTGAGCGGCGTGCGCAGATCATGAGAGATGTTTGCGAAGAGCTCGCGGCGCTGCTGGTCTTGCAGCGTGAGCTCGCGCCATTGCTCGGCAATGCGTTGCGTCATCTGCGTGAAGGCCTGGCCCAGCAGTGCGATCTCGTCGCCGCCGCGCGAGAGCCGCTCCAGCGTGGCCGCCTCGCTCCCATTCGGGGCCAGGCCCTCGGTCTCCAGCGAAGCGACACCCTCGGTCTCGAAGCGCTTCACGGCGCGGGTCAACTCGCGCAGCGGCCGCGTGATGAGCCGGAAGGCCGCCAGGCCTGCAATGAGCCCGAGCAGCGCCACCAGCGCCATCGACCAGAGCGTGGTGCGCAGGAGGCTGTCGGTTGCGAGCCTGGCCGCCAGCGCGTCGTAGTCTTCACCTTGCAGCACCACGTAGACATAGCCCGCATCCCGTCCACCCATCTTGAGTGGCGCGGCGCTGAAAACCTTGGCTGCGCTCGCGCTGCGCGGATCGTCTCCCACAATGGGAAGCGCAGCGCCCGACAGGAGCTTGCGGATCGGCTCGAGCGCGACGCGGTCGCGCTTCAGGTGCCCGGGCGGCGCAGCCTGTGCCTCGATGCGGCCGTCCAGCCCCAAGAGGTAGACCTCCACGCTGGGGTTGACCGCCATCAGCTTGTCGAACAGATCCTTCACCGCGTCCTGGTTGAGCCCGCCGGGGCGCATCAACTCGGAGTTGCCGGCAATGTGCGCCGCCAGCCCGCTCGACAGGCGCTGCACCACTTCCTGCCCGTGCAACCCGCTCGCGCGCACCTGCAGCCAGGCCGAGGCGCCGCAGCAGGCCAGCAGCAGCACCGCGAACACCATCGAGAGGCGGCGCGAGAGCGTGGCCCAGGCGGCCCGCGCCCTCATGCGCTCCCCTCCTCGCCAGCCCCGGAGGGCAAGAGCTTGTAGCCTCGGCCCCAGACTGTCAGGATGCGTCGCGGCTCGGCGGGATCGGCCTCTACCTTGGTGCGCAGCCGGTTGATGTGGGTGTTGACCGTGTGCTCGTAGCCGTCGTGCTGGTAGCCCCAAACCTGATTGAGCAGGTCGAGCCGCGAAAACACCTTGCCGGGATTGCGCGCAAAGAAGTACAGCAGATCGAACTCGCGCGGCGTGAGCTCGATGAGCCTGGCATCGACGCGCACTTCTCGTGCCAGCGGGTCGATGTCGAGATTGCCCAGCGTGAGGCTGCCCGACTCCATGCGCGCATTGCGCGCCAGCGCATCGGTGCGCCGCAGCAGCGCCTTGACGCGAGCCACAAGCTCCAGCACCGAAAAAGGCTTGGCCAGGTAGTCGTCGGCGCCCAGCTCCAGCCCCAATATGCGGTGCACTTCGCTCGACCGCGCACTGATGATGATGATCGGCGTGTAGCGCGCCATGGCGCGGGCCCTGCGGCAGATCTCGAGGCCGTCCACCCCGGGCAGCATCAGGTCGAGCACCAGCGCGTCCCATTGGGCGCGCTCCAGTTCGCGCAGGCCGGCGTGGCCGTCGGCTGCGTGGCTGACCTCGTAGCCTTCGTCGCGCAGGTGCATGCGCAGAAGCTCGGCGATGTGGGCGTCGTCCTCGACGATCAGCACGCGTTTGGCGGTATCCATGGCGCCGATTGTCCCGCCAACCGGCTTCGGGAGTTATCACGATTAATTGAACTTTGCGTGATGAATCGGCCATGGGGTGCGCCCAAGAATCCGCTCCATGACCAGCAACGCCATCGCAAGCACCGCACCCAATGCCCGCCCCATCCACCCGCTGTGGATGCGCATCACGCATTGGCTCAACGCCCTCGCGGTTCTGGTGCTGGTGACGAGCGGCTGGCGCATCTACAACGCTTCGCCTCTCTTTGCGTTCCGCATTCCGGACGCGGTAACGCTGGGCGGCTGGCTCGGCGGCGCGCTGCAATGGCATTTCGCGGCCATGTGGCTGCTGGTGTTCAACGGCTTCGTCTATTTGGCAATCAACATCGCAAGCGGCCGGCTGGCCACCAGGTTCTTTCCGGTCACGCCCGCCGGCGTCTGGCACGACGCGCTGGCCGCACTCAAGGGCCAGCTCTCGCACGCCGACCCGCGCCGCTACAACAGCGTGCAGAAGCTGGCCTACCTGTTCGTGATGCTCGATATTGCCTTGATCGTGCTTTCCGGCCTCGTGCTGTGGAAGTCGGTGCAGTTCGCCGTTCTTCGCGACCTGATGGGTGGCTACGAGCTTGCGCGCCGCATCCATTTTTTCGGCATGGCATCGCTGGTTGCCTTTGTCGCCGTGCACCTGGTGATGGTGGCACTCGTGCCCCGCACCCTTCTCACCATGATCCGCGGCCGCGCGCCAAAGCAATGATGAAGATATTCAAAGCTCCCCGACTGACCGGCGTCGACGGCGATGCCGTGGTGCGCGAGGCCCGTACGCTGATTGCCAGGCAGCTCGACCAGCCTGCGCGCCGCGCCTTCCTGCAGCGCTCGCTCACGCTCGGGGGCCTTTCGCTGCTCACGGGCTGCAGCATCAGCGACGACAGCCACGTGGAAGCGGCGCTCTCGAAGATCTCGCGCTTCAACGACAAGGTGCAAGGCCTGATCTTCAGCCCGACGCAGCTTGCTGAAACCTACCCCGAATCGATGATCACGCGGCCCTTCCCGTTCAACGCCTACTACGGCGAGGACGAGGTCCGCGAGGTCGACGAGGCCGGCTACCGGCTCGAAGTGACCGGCATGGTCGCCGACAAGCGCAGCTGGACGCTGGCCGAGCTGCGCGCCATGCCGCAGCACGACCAGGTCACGCGCCACATCTGCGTCGAAGGCTGGAGCGCAATCGGCAAATGGGGCGGCGTGCGCTTTGCCGACTTTCTGCGCCGCATCGGCGCTGACACCACCGCCAAATATGTCGGATTCAAGTGCGCTGATGACTACTACACCAGCATCGACATGCCCACCGCACTGCACCCGCAGACGCTGCTCACGCTCAGCTACGACGGCCAACCATTGCCGCCGAAGTACGGCTTTCCGATGAAGCTGCGGATGCCCACCAAGCTTGGCTACAAGAACCCCAAGCACATCAAGGCGATGTTCGTCACCAACACCTATTCAGGTGGCTACTGGGAAGACCAGGGCTACAACTGGTTCGGAGGGAGCTGAGCCGCACCCGTGCGACTCGACTGCCGATGAAAGCGCGAGGCCGTGTTCCAGAGGGACCGTGCCGTTCTCTTGAAAAATGAAACCTCAACTGGAAGATTCCGAATGAACAAGCTCACTGCAACCCTGCTCGCAACCTGCATCGCCTTTGCCGGCGCCTCGGCCTTCGCCGCTGACGACATGGCCAAGGATGGTATGGCCAAGGATTCGATGGCAAAGGACGGCATGAAGAAGGACTCGA
Organism: Variovorax sp. 3319; assembly: GCF_031456585.1. Classification (NCBI taxonomy): domain Bacteria; kingdom Pseudomonadati; phylum Pseudomonadota; class Betaproteobacteria; order Burkholderiales; family Comamonadaceae; genus Variovorax; species Variovorax sp. 3319. The sequence continues at coordinate 138,260 of NZ_JAVDUZ010000014.1, read as the reverse complement.
TGGCCAAGGACTCCATGTCCAAGGACGGAATGAAGAAAGACTCGATGTCCAAGGATGGCATGAAGAAGGACAGCATGTCCAAGGACACGATGGGCAAGGATGAAATGAAGAAGTAAAAGGCACGGGTACGCGGCATTGACGCCCGCCGCAATCGGCGGCAATGTCGCTTCCATCCGCCCGGCATCACAGACTCACTCGCATCGGAACAGCACATGAGAATCCTCGCATTCACCGCCGCCGCGCTCGCAGCCGCGGCAATGGCCTGGCCTGTCGCGTCTTCGGCTGCCGAGCCCGGGCGGCGCGTGCCGGCGCCTGCGGTCGACCTTGCGGCCCCGCCCACCCTCAAGTACGACACCGCGGTTTTTGCCGGCGGCTGCTTCTGGGGTGTGCAAGGCGTGTTCCAGCGCGTCAAGGGCGTGAGCAACGCCGTGTCGGGCTATGCCGGCGGCGATGCCAAGACGGCGCGCTATGACGACGTCGGGTCGGGCCGCACCGGCCACGCCGAATCGGTTCGAATTACCTACGACCCGCAGCAGATCAGCTACGGCAAGCTGCTGCAGATCTATTTCTCGGTCGTGCACGATCCGACCCAGCTGAACCGGCAGGGCCCCGACACCGGTCCGCAGTACCGCTCGACCGTATTTGCCGAGAACATCGAACAGGCACGCATTGCCAAGGCGTACATCACGCAGCTGAACCAGGCCCAGACCTTCGGCAAGCCGCTCGCGACCACCATCGAAATATCGAAGCCCTTCTATGCGGCCGAGGCCTATCACCAGGACTTCCTCACGCGGTACCCGAGGCATGCGTACATCGTGTTCCACGACCAGCCGAAGATCGAGGACTTGAAGAAGCTGTTTCCCGAAGACTACCGGCAGACGCCGGTGCTGGTGAATACGGCAAAAAGCAGTTGAGGCTCAGCCCGGCTCGGGCGCATCCGCCAGCGCGTCGTATGCGCCGCGCCGCGCAGCCTGGTTGCAACGGGCGCGGTACACCAGTGCCTGCTGGGCCGCTGCAACATTGGCGGCGTCGCCCTTCCACGCATCCAGCGCCGGCTGCTGCACCGCGCGCGAATACGAAAACGCCAGAGCCCATGGCAGGCGCGAACCGAATGCCGCGTTCATGGCATTCAACCGGGCCGATGCGAGCTGTGCCGATTGGCCTCCCGAGAGGAATGCGATGCCCGGCACCGCCGCAGGCACAGTGCGCAGAAGGCACGACACCGTGGCCCCGGCAACCTCGTCCACGCCCTCCTGTTTCGGGCAGTCTTGCCCGGGCAACACCATGTTGGGCTTCAGCAGCATGCCTTCGAGCAGCACGCCCTGAAGGCGCAACTGCGCAAACACCGCATGCAGCGTGTCTTCGGTGATCTCGGCGCAGCGCGCGAGGGAATGATCACCTTCCATCAGCACCTCGGGCTCGACGATCGGCACCAGCCCGGCCTCTTGGCACAGCGCCGCATAGCGGGCCAGCGCATGGGCGTTCACCTCGATGCATGCAGGGCTGGGCAAACCAGGGCCCGGTGTAATGACGCCTCGCCATTTCGCGAAACGGGCGCCCATGCCGGCGTATTCGGCCAGCCGCTCGCGCAGTCCGTCCAGGCCCTCGGTCACCGTCTCTCCGGGGTGGCCCGCCAGAGGCTTCGCGCCGATGTCGACCTTGATGCCGGGGATGATTCCCGCCGCCTCGAGCGCCGACACAAAGGACGCGCCTCCGCTCGTGCGCTGCCGTATGGTTTCGTCGAAAAGAATCGCGCCGCTGATGGATGCACCCAGGCCCGGCGCAGTCACGATCAGCTCGCGCCAGCTACGTCGCGCGTCTTCGGTCTGGGGAATGTTCAGCTTCGCGAAGCGCTTGTGGCAGGTGGCGTTGCTTTCGTCCATTGCGAGCAAGCCCTTGTCGCCGGCAACCAGCGCTTGTGCGGTATCGATCAACGCCTGTGCGGTCATGATGCTGTGGCCCTCGCTTGCGAAGCATGGTACGCCTCCGCCCGGCCTCCGGCTAGATGACGTTCTTCTCGACCAGCGGCCTGTTTTCGAGAATGCGTGCAAACGAAACCGGCGACAGGTCGAGCGTGCGGTATTCGCCGTAGCGGATGAGTTCCGCCACGCCGCGCCCCGCCGCGGGGCATTGCTGCAGGCCGTGCCCCGAGAAGCCGTTGGCAAAGTAGAGGTTGTCGCAGTCCGGGTGCAGCCCGAGGATCGCGTTGTGGTCGAACACGTTCATCTCGTAGTAGCCGGCCCATGCGCTGGTCATTCGAATGGCCTCGAACGAAGGCACGCGTGCAGCCAGTGCCGGCCAGATGAAATCGTCGAAAACGCGGTAGTCGACCTCGAGCGGCGCATCGTCTCGGTCCCTGTCCTGCGGCGGGGCAAAACCGCAAATGAACCGGCGCCCTTCGGGGCGCAGCCAGATGCCCGATGTGTCGATGATCAGCGGGCAGCCGGGCAAGGTCTCGGGACACGAAAAGCTGAACACCATGCGGCGGCGGCCGCGCACCGGCAGATCGATGCCCGCCCAGCCCGCCACCTTTGCGGCCCAGGCGCCCGCGGCATTGACCACCACGTCGGCCTCGATCGGGTCGCCAATATCCAGTTCCACGCCCGTCAGCGTGCGGCCGCTGCGCTGCAGCCCCGTTGCCTTCGCCTGCACATAACGGGCGCCTTGTGAAATGGCCTTCTTGCGAAACGCCTGAAGAAGGCTGTAGCCGTCGTACCAGCCCTCGCCCGAAAGGCCAAGTGAAGCCAGCGCGACGCCTTCGGTTGAAATCCACGGAAAGCGGGCCTCCAGCTGCTCGGGCGTCAGCAACACCACGTCGACGCGGTGCGCCCTTTGCGTTGCATGGTTCTCGCGCAACACCTCGACGCCCTCCGGCGAAGCCAGGTACAGGTACCCGGGTTCGACCAGGCCGATATCGGGCACGTTGTCGCCCACGCGCAGGGTTTCGCCAAGGCGGCGAAAAAAGTCGATCCCGTAGAGGGACATCTCGATGTTGATGCCGGTGGAGAACTGCTGCCGGATCGAACTCGCAGACAAGGCCGACGAAGCCTGCGTGTACGAGAAATCGCGCTCGACCACGGTCACGTCGAACGGCTCTTCCGCGGGGTCCTGGTTCAGAAAATAGGCTATGGCAGAACCGATGGCTCCGCCGCCGATGATCACCACACGACGCATGAAATACCTTTCTTGCTGCTCGCCGACAGGTCCATTCTTACAAGCGCCGGGAAAAACCGCGAGGCCCGCACGCAGAATAGCAACGATGAGAAAAGACATTCCCAACCTGGGCGCGCTCCAGGCCTTCGAGGCCTCTGCGCGCCTGGGGAGCTTTACCCGCGCGGCAGCCGAACTGGCCCTCACGCAAAGCGCCGTCGGGCGGCAGGTGGCCACGCTCGAGCAGCGGTTGGGCGTGCCGCTGTTTTCGCGTGTGCGGCGGCGGCTCACGCTTACCGAAACCGGGCGCGAATATGCGGCGCGCATTCGCCGCCACCTGGACCAGATCCGACGCGACACGCTCGAAATCAGCGCCGGCCATGACATGGGGTTTGTGCTCGAAGTGGCGGTAGTGCCCACCTTTGCCACCCAATGGCTCATTCCGCGGCTACCCGATTTCAGCCAGCAGCACCCGAACATCACCGTCAATCTCTCGGCGCGCTCGCAACCCTTCTCTTTTCAGGAAAACGCCTATGACGCCGCCATTTATTTCGGTGACCAGTTCTGGCCAAGCACGCAGGGAGGGCTGATTTTTTCCGAAGGTGAGATGGTCCCTGTGTGCAGCCCGGCTTTTCGCGATGCCAATGGGCCGTGGGACGAACGTGCCTTCGAGCGTTGCCGCCATGTGCACCTGAGCACCCGGGCGCACGCCTGGCGCGACTGGTATGCGCAGCAGGGCTGGGACTACACCCTGCACGCCTCCCGCGGACCACGCTACGAGCTTTTCACCATGGTGACCGCCGCCGCTGCGGCCGGCATGGGCGTGGGGTTGGCGCCGCGCATTCTGATCGAGCGCGAACTGCGGACCGGCGAGCTTGTGGTTCCGATCGACCGGCACCTGGACGTCAGCCAGGGCTACTACTTCGCCTATCCCGAAGGCCCGCCGGCCTCGGGAGCGCTGGAGCATTTCAAGCGCTGGGTGCTCGGGCTTACGCCGGCCTGAAGAAGGCAGGCGGCTCCGGTCCTGCAGTTCCTGCGGGCGCAAAACCGTTTGAAGAATCGGGCCGAAGCAGGCCCGTAATTTGCTCATTCGATCAAAAATGACAGAAAATTTTCTTTTTTGTCTTATATTTGAAAACTGATTTACATAAAGCACTCCCCTTCGGAGTGCACGGCCCACGAATGAGCACCAACGTAGAGACCACCGGCACCACTGTGGCCCAGCGCATTGCGCAGGCGCTGCCGCGGCTGACGCGCTCGCACCGCCAGGTGGCCGACTACGTGCTGGAGCACCCGCTACAGGTCGCCACGCTGCCCATCGACGAGCTGGCCGCTGTGGTGGGCGTGTCGGTTGCCACGGCCAACCGCTTTGCGCGGGCGCTGGACTTCGACGGCTACGCCACATTTCGCGCCGAGCTCGTGCGCGGCTTCGAATCGCTGGTGGCGCCGGTGGAGCGCTTGCGCGGCAACCTCGAGCATCCCACCACGGTGGCCGAAGTGTTTGCCACCGCGCTGGACGAGAGCCGCCGCAACATCGAAGCCACGCGCCAGTCGCTGGACTACGCCGCCTGCGAGGCCGCAGTGCAGCGCATCCTGAAGGCGCGCTCGGTGTACATCGGCGGCTTTGGCGCCAGCGCATGGCTTGCGGGGCTGTTGCAGCATGGCCTGGACGGCAGCTGCAACGACGTGCGAATGCTCTCCAGCGTAAGCGGGGTCACCCACGCGGCGCGCACGCTCATGCATGCGGGTCCGCAGGACCTGTTCATAGGCCTCACCTTTCCGCGCTACCTCACCGATACCGTGGCGCTGGCGCAGATTGCGCGCGGCCAGGGCTGCGCGGTATTGGCGCTGACCGACAGGCCAAGCTCGCCGCTCGCGCCGCTGGCCGATGTGGTGCTTTATTGCCAGACCGAAACCAGCTACCGGCCGAACTGCGAAACCAGCGTGCTGGCGTTGATCGAGGCGCTGACCAGCGCGGTGGCGCTGCGCGCCCCGCGCGCGGTGCAGTCCGCGAGCCGCATCCTGCAAGCCGTGCGGCCCTGGCTGCATGGCGCTCAGGGCCTGGCGCGGTCTGAACCGTCCGCACAGCCCGCAAGCGCATCACCGGCCGGCGCTCGCAAGAAGAACAAGAAATCGTCCACATGACAAACAGCACAAGCACACCGGTCATCGCCATTCACGGCGGCGCCGGAACCATCAGCGCCGCAACCACCAGCGCGGCCCAGGCGCAGGCCTATCACGACGCGCTGCAGAACATCGTGCGCGCCGCGCAGACCGCATTGCTGAAGGGCGCATCTGCACTCGACGCCACCTGCCTTGCGGTCGAAATGCTCGAAGAATGCCCGCTCTTCAACGCGGGCCATGGTGCAGTTTTCACGCATGACGAAACCCACGAACTCGACGCGGCGGTCATGGACGGCGCCACGTTGGCGGCCGGCGCCATTGCCGGCGTGTGCCACATTCGCCGGCCGGTGCGCGCCGCGCGCGCCGTGCTGCAAGACGGCGCCCACGTGCTGCTGGCCGGCGCGGGCGCCGAGGCCTTTGCACGCGAACACGGGCTCGAAATGGTCGAGCCCTCTTTCTTCTCGACCGAAGCGCGCCGCCAGCAGCTTTACCGTGTGCGGGATACGGGCCGCGTGGTAACCGACCACGAAGGCGCCTCCATGACCCCGCCGCTCGACGAAGACAAGAAGTTCGGCACCGTGGGCGCCGTGGCGCTCGACATTCACGGCCATCTGGCCGCAGCCACCTCGACCGGCGGCATGACGAACAAGCGCGTCGGCCGCATCGGCGATTCGCCGCTGATCGGCGCTGGCACCTATGCAGACGACCGCACGGCCGCAATCTCTTGCACCGGCAGCGGCGAAATGTTCATCCGCGTTGCGGCCGCCTACGACGTTTGCGCGCGCATGGCCTACGGCGGCGCCACGCTCGAAGCCGCCACGCATGCGGTGGTGCACCAATCGCTACCCGCCATCAATGGCACGGGCGGCCTGATCGCCGTCGACCGCCACGGCAACCTGAGCCTCGCCTTCAACACTGAAGGCATGTACCGCGGCCACGCGCGCGGCAACGAAGCCCCCTGCACAGCCATCTTTGCCTGACGCGCAAGCCCCTCTTTTTCTCGCACCGCCATGTCCTCCCCTGCCCTCGCCCTGCCAGACGGCCGTGTTCTCGCCGTCGACGATCTCACTGTGCGCTTCTCGACCTCCGAGCGCACGGTCGATGCCGTCAAGAACCTGTCCTTCCATGTCGACCACGGCGAAACGCTTGCGGTGGTGGGCGAATCGGGCTCCGGCAAGTCGGTCACTTCGCTCGCGCTGATGCGGCTGGTGGAACATGGCGGCGGCCGCATCCTGGGCGGGCGAATGGCGTTTCGCCGCCGCAGCGGCGAAGTGCTCGACCTTGCTCAGGCGCGCGACGCGGAGATGCGCAACATCCGCGGCGCGGACATCGCCATGATCTTCCAGGAGCCGATGACGTCTCTCAACCCGGTGTTCACCGCCGGCGAGCAGATTGCCGAGGCCATTCGCATCCACCAGGGCAAGAGCAACGCAGCCGCGCGCGCCGAGGCGTTGCGCATGCTCGAACTGGTGCGCATACCTGAAGCGCGCAACGTGCTCGACCGCTTTCCGCACCAGCTGTCGGGCGGCATGCGCCAGCGCGTGATGATTGCAATGGCTCTGTCGTGCAAGCCGCAGCTGCTGATTGCGGACGAGCCCACCACCGCGCTCGACGTGACGATCCAGGCGCAAATCCTGCAGCTCATTCGCGAGCTGCAGAAAGAGATGCGCATGGGCGTGCTCTTCATTACGCACGACATGGGCGTGGTGGCCGAAATTGCCGACCGCGTGCTTGTGATGTACCGCGGCGACAAGGTGGAGGCCGGCAGTTCGGACACGGTCTTTGCCTCGCCTCAGCACCCGTACACGAAGGCGCTGCTGTCGGCGGTGCCCAAGCTCGGCGCCATGCAGGGCACCGACCTGCCCGCCAAGTTCGAACTGCTGCGTACCGAGGGCAGCGCCAATACCGTGCCGGTCACCGACGCCACGCCGCAAACCACGGTGCGTGAAGACGCCGGCCCCATCCTTCGCGTGCGCGACCTGGTCACGCGCTTCGATGTGCGCAGCGGCCTTTTCGGCCGCGTGAAGCGGCGCGTGCATGCGGTGGAAAAAATCAGCTTCGACCTCTACCCCGGCGAAACGCTGGCGCTGGTGGGCGAATCGGGCTGCGGCAAGTCGACCACCGGCCGCTCGCTGCTGCGCCTGGTCGAAAGCCAGAGCGGCGCCATCGAGTTTGGCGGCCAGAACATCCGCGAACTGCCGACGCGCGAACTGCAGGCGCTGCGCCGCAATATCCAGTTCATCTTTCAAGACCCGTTTGCCTCGCTCGATCCGCGCGTCACCGTGGGCTTCTCGATCATGGAGCCGCTGCTGATCCACGGCATTGCCAAGGGCGCCGAAGCGCAACAGCGCGTCGACTGGCTGCTGCAGAAGGTGGGGCTGCCGCCAGAGGTGGCGCAGCGCTATCCGCACGAGTTTTCAGGCGGCCAGCGCCAGCGCATTGCCATTGCGCGCGCACTCGCGCTCAACCCCAAGGTGGTGGTGGCGGACGAATCGGTGTCGGCGCTGGACGTTTCGATCCAGGCGCAGATCGTCAACCTCATGCTCGACCTGCAGCGCGAACTGGGCGTGGCGTTTCTCTTCATCTCGCACGACATGGCCGTGGTGGAGCGAATCAGCCACCGGGTGGCGGTGATGTACCTTGGGCAGATCGTGGAGATCGGCCCGCGCCGCGCCGTGTTCGAAGCGCCGCAGCATGCCTACACCCGCAAGCTGATGGCTGCGGTGCCGGTGGCCGATCCGTCGCGCCGCCACAAGCCGCGCGCGCTGCTCGAAGGCGAGATTCCCAGCCCCATTCGCGCCGTGGGCGACGAGCCCGACGTGCCGCCGCTGGTGCAGGTGGCACCTGGGCACTTTGTCGCGCGGCACGCCGTTGGCGGCGCCTTCTGAATTTTTCAACCCGCAGGCCCTCCTGCTTTTTTCCCTCGAACCGACTGGAGCTCTTTCCATGAAGCAATCTTCTTCCTCCCTGCGATGGGCATCGGCACTGCTGGGCCTGGCCGCCTTTGCAATGACCGGCACGGCAATGGCCGCGAAAGACGCGGTGTTGTCGATCGGCTACCAGCCCGAAACGCTCGACCCCTACAACACCAACACGACCATCACCACGGCCGTGACCAAGACCTTCTATGAAGGCCTGTTCCAGTTCGACAAGGACCTGAAGGTGCAGAACGTGCTGGCCGAAGGCTACGAGGTGTCGAAGGACGGCCTGGTCTACACCATCAAGCTGCGCCAGGGCGTCAAGTTCCACGACGGCACCGACTTCAACGCAGAAGCCGTCAAGTTCACGCTCGACCGCGTGCTGAACCAGGACAACAAGCTGCTGCGCTACAACCAGTTCAACCGCGTGAGCAAGGTCGAAGCGGTGAACGCCAGCACCGTGCGCATCACGTTGAAGGAGCCCTTCGGCCCCTTCATCAACTCGCTGGCCCATGCGTCGGCCGCGATGATCTCGCCCACCGCCCTCAAGAAGTGGGGCAACAAGGACATCGCCTTCCACCCCGTGGGCACCGGCCCGTTCGAGTTCGTCGAGTGGAAGCAGACCGAAGCCGTCAAGGCCAAGAAGTTCGACGGCTACTGGAAAAAGGGCTACCCCAAGGTCGACACTGTGCAGTGGAAGCCCGTGCTCGAGAACAACACGCGCGCGGCCATGCTGCAGACTGGCGAAGCCGATTTCGCGTTCCCGATTCCCTACGAGCAAGCCGAGCTGCTGAAGAAGAGCGACAAGCTCGAAGTGGTGGCCATTCCTTCGATCATCACGCGCTTCCTGGCATTCAACATGCTGCAGAAGCCCTATGACAACCCGAAGGTGCGCGAAGCCATCGGCTACGCCATCAACAAGGAAGCCCTGGCCAAGGTCGCGTTCGGCGGCTATGCATTCCCCGCGCAGGGCGTGCTGCCGCAGGGCGTGAGGTTTGCCGAGAAGATGGCACCCATTCCCTACGACGTGAAGAAGGCCAAGGAGCTGCTGGCGGAAGCCGGCTATCCGAACGGCTTCGAATCGGTGCTGTGGAGCGCCTACAACAACACGACCAGCCAGAAGACCATCCAGTTCGTGCAGCAGCAGCTCGCGCAGGTTGGCATCAAGCTGCAGGTGCAGGCGCTCGAAGTGGGCCAGCGCACCGAGCAGGTCGATGCATGGCCCGATCCCAAGACGGCCAAGGTGCGCATGTACTACACGGGCTGGTCTTCGTCGACCGGCGAAGCCGACTGGGGCCTGCGCCCGCTGTTCGCCTCTGAAGCCTGGGCGCCCAAGCTCAACAACATGTCGTTCTACAAGAGCGACGTGGTGGACAACGCGCTCGCCAAGGCACTGATCACCGTGGACGACAAGGAAAAGGCCGCGCTCTACAAGACCGCGCAGGAAGAAATCCGCAAGGACCTGCCGCGCGTGCCGCTGGTAACCGAGCAGAACCTGTCGGCGCATTCCAAGCGGCTGTCGGGTGTGCACGTGATGCCTGACGGCAACATCAACATCGACGCTATCGCTGTGAACTGACCCACCCCGAAGCGGCTCACTTCGTGTAGCCGCCTTCCCCTCAAGGGGGCGACACCAGCGGCCCGGCAAAGCCGGTTCCGCGGTGTCTCCCGATGGGGCCCGAAGCCTCGACGAGGGCTGATTGCCTGTATGACATGCTGAATTACTTTCTCAAACGACTGTTGGGCCTGATCCCGACGCTGCTCATCGTGGCAGTGCTGGTGTTCCTGTTCGTCCACATGCTGCCGGGCGACCCGGCGCGCCTTGCCGCCGGCCAGGACGCCGACGAGCAGACCGTGGCCATGGTGCGCGCGGAACTGGGCCTGGACAAGCCGCTGCCGCAGCAGTTCGTGAGCTTCTTCACCCACATGCTGCAGGGCGACTTCGGCACCTCGATCCGCACGCGGCGGCCGGTGGCAACGGAGATCGGCGAGCGCTTTTTTCCGACGGTGATGCTCACCATCACCAGCATGGTCTGGGCGGTGATCTTCGGCATGGGCATCGGCATCGTTTCGGCGGTGTTCCGCAACCAGTGGCCCGACCGCCTTGGCATGACGCTGGCGGTGTCGGGTATTTCCTTTCCTGCATTTGCATTGGGCATGCTGCTGATGCAGATCTTCTCGGTTCAGCTCGGCTGGCTGCCCACAGTGGGGGCCAGCAGCTGGAAGCACTACATCCTGCCTTCGATCACGCTGGGCGCGGCCGTGGCCGCCGTAATGGCGCGCTTCACCCGCGCATCGTTCGTCGAAGTGATCCAGGAGGACTTCGTTCGCACCGCGCGTGCCAAGGGCGTGCGCGAACGCACAGTCATCATCAAGCACTGCCTGCGCAACGCGCTCATTCCCGTGGTCACGATGATGGGCCTGCAATTCGGCTTTCTGCTGGGCGGCTCGATTCTTGTCGAGGCGGTGTTCAACTGGCCAGGCCTTGGCCGCCTCCTGGTCGATGCCGTGCAAATGCGCGACTACCCGGTCATCCAGACGCTGGTGCTGCTGTTCTCGCTCGAATTCATTTTGATCAACCTGGTGGTCGATGTGCTGTATGGCTACATCAACCCCACCATCCGCTACAAGTGAGGCAGCCGACATGACCCAAGCTACCGGCGTGTCTGCCGAAAATATCTCTCCGCCCGTGGTGGCGGTTCAATCCGCGGGCAAGGTCCGCACGCCGTGGGGCGAATGCTGGCGCCGCTTCAAGAAGCAGCCCGTGGGCATCGTTGCGGCGATGTTCGTGTTTCTGCTGGTGTTCGTTGCGGTGTTCGCGCCGTGGATCGTGCCCTTCGACGCGGAAAACTTCTTCGACTACGACATGCTGAACACGGGCCCCTCGGCCACGCACTGGTTCGGCGTCGATCCGCTGGGCCGCGACATCTTCAGCCGCATCCTGATGGGTGCGCGAATTTCGCTTATGGCCGGTTTTCTGTCGGTGCTGGTGGGTGGCTTTGTCGGCACGGCCTTCGGCCTGCTCGCGGGCTACTACGAAGGCTGGTGGGACCGCATCGTGATGCGCATTTCCGACGTGCTGTTCGCGTTTCCGGGCATTCTGCTGGCGCTGGGCGTGGTGGCCATCCTGGGCAGCAGCATGACCAACGTGGTGGTGGCGGTGTCGGTGTTCAGCGTGCCGGCGTTTGCGCGCCTGGTGCGCGGCAACACGCTGGTGCTCAAGCAGCAGACCTACATCGAGGCCGAGCGCAGCATCGGCGCGTCTGACTGGACCATCATCGTGCGGCACATCCTGCCGGGCACGATCTCGTCGATCGTCGTGTATTTTTCGATGCGCGTGGGCACGTCGATCATCACGGCGGCCAGCCTTTCGTTCCTCGGCATGGGCGCACAACCGCCAACGCCCGAATGGGGCGCCATGCTCAGCGAAGCACGCGCCGACATGGTGACCTCGCCGCACGTGGCGCTGTTCCCGAGCCTGGCCATCTTCTTTACCGTGCTGGCTTTCAACCTGCTGGGCGATGCGCTGCGCGACGCGCTCGACCCGAAGATCGACCGCCAGTAACCGGGGCCTCGCATGCCATCGATTCCGCACATCGGCCACCTGCCCGCAGGCAAGCGCAACGCCATTACCGACGTGCAGGGGGTTCTGGTTGGCCATCGCACGCTGGACGAAGCCGGCGTGCAGACCGGCGTCACGGTCGTTCGCCCGCATGGCGGCGACGCTTTCCGCGACAAGGTGCCGGCCGCGGCCGTGGTGCTCAACGGCTTCGGCAAGAGCGTGGGGCTGGTGCAGGTCGAGGAACTGGGCGTGCTGGAAACGCCGATTGCTCTCACCAACACCTTCTCGGTCGGCACGGTTGCGACGGCGCAGATCCGCGATTGCGTGGCGGCCAATCCCGAATCGGGCCGATCGCTGCCCACAGTCAATCCGCTGGTCTTCGAGTGCAACGACGGTTTTCTCAACGACATCCAGCGCATGGCGGTGGCCGAGGCCGACTACCTGCGCGCACTCGAAAGCGCGAGCGTCGATTTCGAGCAGGGCTCGGTGGGTGCGGGCCGCGGCATGTCGAGCTTCCAGTTCAAGGGCGGCATCGGCAGTGCATCGCGCTGCGTGCCGTCGCGCCAAGGCGGCGTGTACACCGTGGGCGCCCTCGTACTGGCCAACTATGGCCGGCTGCCGCAACTGGTGCTGGCCGGACGGGCGGTGGGCGTACGCCTCGCGGCGCAATTGGCTTCACAAGACGCTGCCTCGCAAGACGCCGCCGCACAGGCAAGCACGGCAGCCGAGCCCGAAAAAGGCTCGATCATCATGCTCATTGCCACTGACGCGCCGCTGGACGCACGGCAGCTTCGGCGCCTGGCGTTGCGTGCGGGTGCCGGGCTGGCGCGCACGGGCTCGGTTTTTGGCCATGGCAGCGGCGACATCGCACTGGCGTTTTCAACCGCCTACACCGTGCCCGACCGGGCCGAACGGCCAATGCCTGCCGTCGCCATGCTGCACGACAGCCTGCTTGACGATATCTTCCAGGCTGCAGCCGAGGGCACCGAACAGGCGATTGCCCACGCGCTCTGGCATGCCACGGCGGTAACCGGCCGCAATGACCACCACCGGCGCGCGCTTTCAGAGCTCTTGCCGCCCTCTTCCTTTTTCGCTTGAACCGCAGGTATTGCCCCGCATGAAAGTTCTGATCTCCACCGACATCGAAGGCGTGGCCGGCGTTTACCACCAGGAGCAGGTGCGCCCCGGCAATCCGGAGTTCGAGCGGGCCCGCCTGCTAATGGCGCGAGAGGCCAATGCCGCCATTGCCGGCGCCTTCGAGGCAGGCGCCACCGAGGTGCTGGTCAACGATTCGCATGGCGGCTTTCGCAACATGCCGCCCGACGTGCTCGATCCGCGCGCCCGCGTGGTCCAGGGCAAGCCGCGCTACCTGAGCATGGTGGCGGGCGTGGAAGAAGAAGGCGTGGAAGCGGTCTGCATGGTGGGCTACCACTCGCGTGCACAGGGGCGCGGCATCCTTGCCCACACCATCAACAGCTTTGCGTTTGCCGGCATCTGGCTGGGCGACCGCGAGCTTGGCGAGGCAGGACTTTACGGCGCGCTGGCCGGCGAATACGGCGTGCCGGTGGTCATGGCCAGTGGCGACGACGTCTTCATTACCGAAAACCAGCCGGTTCTTCCGCACGCGGTATTCGTGGAAACCAAGCGAGCCACGGGCTTCAGCAGCGGCGTTTCACTCTCGCCCGAACAATCGCGTGCGGCCATCCATTCCGGGGTTGTGCAGGGTTTGGCGGGTCGGGCAAGCGCCGCCCCGCTCGTCTTGGAAGGGCCGCAGGTGGTCACCCTGCGCACCCAGTCGCCCGCAATGGCCGATCTGTTCTGCCAATGGCCGTCGTTCGAACGCGTCGACGGTGTGACCTTGCGTTTCACGGCGGGCTCGGTAGAAGCCGCGGTTCGCATGCTGAACTGCTGCTCGGCCATGTCGGCCATGCTGCGCTGAAGGGCTCACCGCCGCCTCGGGCTCTCCGCGGGCCTTATCCTAGGCCTGCGAGCCACCCTCGCCCTTATCCAGAATAAGCATTCAACCGCCCGGCAACCCGCATGGGCGCTGGAGAATAAGCTTATCCGCATAAGACGCGAACCAAAAAATAGTTTGCTTCCATAAGGCGTGCTTACAGAATCTCGGCTTCTTGCTGGGGCGCCCCGTTGGACGTGCGGCACCGCACTTCTTCAAGACTCACGATGTACCAATACACAGATTTCGATCGCCAGTTCGTCCACCAACGGGCAGCCCAATACAGAGACCAGCTCGAGCGCTGGCAAAAGGGCAAGCTCGCCGAAGACGAGTTCCGCCCGCTGCGGCTGCAAAACGGCTGGTACGTGCAACGCTATGCGCCCATGCTGCGCGTGGCCGTGCCGTACGGCGAGCTCTCGAGCCGCCAGCTGCGCGTGCTGGCCCGCATTGCCCGCGAATACGACGAGCCGGAGGCAGAGGTCTACAAGAAGGCCATTGAGACGCAGGGCCTGCTCGGCAGCCACAAGCTGCCCACGCACTACGCTCACTTTTCGACACGCCAGAACGTGCAGTACAACTGGATTCCGTTGTCCAAGTCGGCCGACGTGATGGACCTGCTGGCTTCCGTCGACATGCACGGCATTCAGACCAGCGGCAATTGCATTCGCAACATCACCAGCGACGAGCGCGCCGGTATTGCGGTCGACGAAGTTGCCGATCCGCGTCCGTTCGCGGAAATCATGCGCCAGTGGAGCACGCTGCACCCTGAATTCGCCTTTTTGCCGCGCAAGTTCAAGATTGCGATTACCGGCGCCACCGAAGACCGCGCCGCCACCGGCTGGCACGACGTGGGCCTGCACGTGGTGAAGAACGAAGCCGGCGAAATCGGTTTTCGCGTGCAAGTGGGCGGCGGCATGGGCCGCACGCCCATCATCGGCACCGTGCTGCGCGAGTTCCTGCCCTGGCAGCAGATCATGAATTACCTCGAGGCGGTGATCCGTGTCTACAACCGCTATGGCCGCCGCGACAACATCTACAAGGCGCGCATCAAGATTTTGGTAAAGGCCGAAGGCCAGCGCTATATCGACGACGTGGAAGCCGAGTACAAACAGATCATCGAGCACGACGGCGCGCCGCACACCATCACGCAGGAAGAGTACGACCGCGTGGCCGCCTCGTTCGTGCCGCCGACTCTTGCAACCCGCGTGCTGCAGAGCGCCGAAAAAACCGACGCCGAACTGCGCGCCCATGCCGCCGACGACGTGCAGTTTGCCCGCTGGCTGGCCCGCAACGTGGCCCCGCACAAGAACCCCGCGCTGCGCGCCGTCACCTTGTCGTTCAAGCGCCTGAAGCAGGCGCCCGGCGATGCCTCGGCCGACCAGCTCGACACGCTCGCCGTACTGGCCGACCGCTTTTCGGCCGGCGAAGCCCGCGTTACGCACGACCAGAACATCGTGCTGCCCTGGGTGCATGCCGAAGACCTGCACGCGCTGTGGCTCGCCGCCCGCGCGGCCGGCTTTGCCAGCGCCAACGTGCACCTGCTCACCGACATGATCGCCTGCCCCGGCGGCGACTTCTGCGCACTGGCCAATGCGCGCTCGATTCCCATTGCCGAGGCCATCACCGAGCGGTATCAAGACCTGGACGAGCTCGACGACCTGGGCGAGATCGACCTGCACATCAGCGGCTGCATCAACTCGTGCGGCCACCACCACAGCGGCCACATCGGCATCCTGGGCGTCGACAAGGACGGCAAGGAGTGGTACCAGGTCACCCTGGGCGGCTCCGATGGTTCCGCCCTCAGTGGCACGCCGCAGGCTGGCAAGGTGGTCGGTCCCTCGTTCTCGGCGGCCGAAGTGCCGGGCGTGATCGAAGCCGTGCTCACCACCTACCGCGACACCCGTCAGAACGGCGAAACCTTCATCGACACGCTCCGCCGCGTGGGCCACGACCCGTTCAAGGCCGCCGCCAACGGTGCGCGCTTCAAGGTGGAGGAAGCAGCATGAACCGCAAGCTGAACATCCTGGCTGCCGAAGAACACGTCGACGACGGCGACCCGAAGGTGCTGCAACTGCCCAACGATGCAGACCCGCTCGCCATCGAGGTGTGCCTGGAAGACATCGAGCGCATCGACCTGAATTTTCCGAAGTTCACCGACGGCCGCGCGTACAGCCAAGCCTTTTTGCTGCGCCGCCGCCTGGGCTTCAAGGGCGACATCCGCGCCACGGGCGACGTGCTGATCGACCAGCTGGTGCAGATGGAACGCACCGGTTTTTCGAGCGCCGTGCTCAAGGAAGGCGTGGACGCCTCCGACGCGCAGCGCCAGTTCGACCGCTTTGCCGCGTTCTACCAGGGCGACGCGGTGCAGCCGGCGCCGCACTTCGTGGCCAGCAACTGAGCCCGCACAGGAAATCCAGACATGAGCATCGCCACGGACATCGACTTTGCACGCATCAACACCGAACTCGGCCGCAACGCCGAGGGACTGGTGGACTGGGCGATCGGCCTCGGCCAACCCGCAATCGTTACCACCAACTTTCGCCCGTTCGAGGCCGTGATCCTTCACATGGTCACGCGTGCCAAGCGCGATGTTCCTGTGATCTGGATGGACAACGGCTACAACACCGAGGCCACCTACCGCTTTGCCGACGAGGTGACGAAGCAGTTGGGGCTGGATTTGCATATCTACCTTCCGCGCCGCTCACGCGCGCACCGTGAAGCGGTGGAGGGCCCGACCCCGGCGCTCGACGATCCGCGCCATGCCGCCTTCACCGAAGAAGTGAAGCTGGAGCCCTTTGCCCGTGCACTGCGCGAAACGGCGCCCAAGGTGTGGTTTACCGCGCTGCGGGCCACCGACACCGCCGTGCGCGCACAGATGGACCCGGTCAGCGTCAACCCCGACGGCCTGATCAAGGTTGCGCCGCTCCTGCACTGGTCGTCCAAGGATTTGTACGAGTACTGCGAAGCGAACGGCCTGCCCAACAACTTCGACTATGTGGACCCGACCAAGGGCGAAGACAACCGCGAATGCGGCTTGCATCTTTCGCACTGAACGATCGATCTCCGCATTCAGGACCCCATCCGATGAACGCCCGTACCGAAGCCGAACTTTTGCAGCCCCCGATGCATTCTCCTGCGCACCTGTCCAACACCCACCTCGATGCGCTCGAGGAAGAAACCATCTTCATCCTGCGTGAAGTCGCGGCCGCCTTCGAGCGCCCCACCCTGCTGTTTTCGGGCGGCAAGGATTCGCTGGTGCTGCTGAAGTGCGCCGAAAAGGCTTTCGGCGTCGGCCGCATTCCGTACCCGCTGCTGATGATCGACACGGGCCACAACTTCCCTGAGGTTACGGCCTACCGCGACCAGCGCGCCAAGGAACTGGGCGCCGAGCTCATCGTGCGCAGCGTCGAAGATTCGATGGCGCGCGGCACCGTGCGCCTGGCGCATCCCGGTGAATCGCGCAACGCGCACCAGTCGGTCACGCTGCTCGAGGCGATTGAAGAATTCCGCTTCGATGCGCTGATCGGCGGCGCCCGCCGCGACGAAGAGAAGGCACGCGCCAAGGAGCGCATCTTTTCGCACCGAGACAGCTTCGGCCAATGGCAGCCCAAGGACCAGCGCCCCGAACTGTGGACACTGTTCAACACGCGCCTGGCCCCGGGAGAGCACTTCCGCGTGTTCCCCATTTCGAACTGGACCGAACTCGACGTGTGGCAATACATCGAGCGTGAGCACGTCGGCCTGCCGTCGATCTACTACACGCACAAGCGCGAAGTGGTCGAACGCCGAGGCCTTCTGGTGCCGGTAACCGAACTCACCCCGCCGCGCGACGGCGAAACGGTGCAGGTGCGCGATGTGCGCTTTCGCACCGTGGGCGACATCACGACCACCTGCCCGGTCGAGAGCCTGGCGGCCGATGCCGGCGACGTGGTGCTCGAGACGCTGTCGGTCGACGTGAGCGAGCGCGGGGCCACGCGCATGGACGACATGACTTCGGAAGCTTCGATGGAGAAGCGCAAGAAAGACGGATATTTTTGATGAGCACGACGACGGCAACCCTCGATAGCAACGCCCTGCACGGCGACACCGGCACCGCCTTGCGCTTCATCACCTGCGGCTCGGTGGACGACGGCAAGAGCACGCTCATCGGCCGCCTGCTGGTCGACAGCAAGACCGTGCTGCAAGACCAGCTCGCCGGCGTGCAGCGCGGCGGTGAAACCGACCTGGCCTTGCTCACCGACGGCCTTTCGGCCGAGCGCGAACAGGGCATCACCATCGACGTGGCCTATCGCTACTTTTCGACCGCCAAGCGCAAGTTCATCATCGGCGACGCGCCGGGGCATGAGCAGTACACCCGCAACATGGTCACGGCCGCCTCCGCAGCCGATGCCGCCGTGGTGCTGGTCGATGCCACCAAGCTGGCCTGGGCCGCCGAGGTGGAAGACGGCACCGTGGTCAAGCGCGAGCTGCTGCCGCAAACCCGCCGCCACACGCTGCTGACCCATCTGCTGCGCGTGCAGTCGATCGTGTTCGCAGTCAACAAGCTCGACGCCATCGACGATGCCGCCCTGGCCTTCGAACGCATCTCGACTGCGCTGAACGCCTTTGCCGAAGCAGCCGGCGTACAGGTGGCCGCCATCGTGCCGATCTCTGCCCTCAAGGGCTGGAACGTGGCTACGCGCCATGCCGACTGGGTCGGCTACGAAGGCCCGAGCCTGCTCGAACTGCTCGAAGAGCTGCCGGTGACTGTGCAGGACGAGGCCGTGCCTTTCGCCTTTCCGGTGCAGTGGGTCGAAAAGTTCTCTTCCTCGGCCGACACTTCGCAGGGCCGCCGCGTGTTCTGGGGCCGTGTGGCCTCGGGCCATGTAGAGCCCGGCCAGCGCGTGACCGTACTGCCCAGCAACCAGACGGCCACGGTCGCCCAGGTACTGAGCCACACGCGCCAGCCGACGACGGTGCATGCGGGCCACAGCGCCGGCATCGTGCTCGACCGCGAGGTGGACGTGTCTCGCGGCGACTGGCTGCTGGCGCCCGGCGCCTTCGAGCCCGTGCGCGAAATTACCGCCACAGTCGCCTGGCTCGACGACGAACCGCTGGTTGCGGGCCGGGTCTACTGGGCGCTGCAAGGCCACCGCTGGGTCAAGGCCAAGGTGGCGCGCATCGTCGACCGGGTGAACATCACCACGCTTGAATCGGAGCCGACGGCACAGCTGGAGGCCAATTCCATCGGCGACGTGGTGCTTGCGCTGCAGCAGCCGCTGGCCGTTCTGCCGTTCACGCAATCGCGCGCATTGGGCTCGCTGGTGCTGGTCGATACGGCCACCCACAAGACCGCCGCCGCCGTGCTCGTGCAGCCTGCCGCCGCAAAGGCCTAAAATCTCGGGTTTTCCCGACCCACATACTGACGTTAGAAGACAAATGACCCACGTCGTCTCTGAAGCCTGCATCCGCTGCAAATACACCGACTGCGTGGACGTATGCCCCGTGGATTGCTTCCGCGAAGGTCCCAACATGCTGGTGATCGACCCGGACGAATGCATCGATTGCGCTGTTTGCATTCCTGAATGCCCGGTCAATGCAATCTACGCCGAGGAAGACCTCCCGGCCAACCAGATCGCCTTCATCAAGCTCAACGCCGAGCTCGCGCTGGCCGACGGCTGGAAGAGCATCACCAAGCGCAAGCCGGCACTGCCCGACGCTGAAGAGTGGAAAGACAAGACCGACAAGATCGGCGAACTGATCCGTTGAACCCGGCAGGCGCAGCCCCCGTCGAGACCGACGCGCTGATCATCGGCGCCGGTCCGGTCGGGCTGTTCCAGGCCTTTCAGCTCGGCCTGCTCGAAATTTCCTGCCACATCGTCGATGCGCTGCCTGCCGCGGGCGGCCAGTGCGTGGCGCTCTATGGCGACAAGCCGATCTACGACATTCCGGGCACACCGGCCACCAGCGGGCGCGATCTTGCGCAATCGCTGCTGAAGCAGGTTGCGCCGTTCAAGCCGCAGTTCCACTTCGGCGAGCAGGTTGCCACCCTCGCCCGCCAGGCCGATGAGCGCTTGCTGCTGACGACATCGGCAGGCAAGGCCTTCCAGACCAAAACGGTATTCATTGCCGCAGGCGTCGGCGCCTTCGTGCCCAAGCGCATTGCAGTCGAAGGCATTGCGCAGTTCGAAGGCAGCTCGGTTTTCTATCACCCCGATTCGCTCGACCGCTTTGCCGGCCAAACGGTGGTGGTGAATGGCGGCGACGACCTTGCGCTGCAAACCGCGATCGCACTCGCGGCCATTGCCAGACAGGTCACGCTGGTTCACCGGCGCGACGGGTTCCAGGCCGACGAAGGCCTGGTCGCTTCAATGCGTGCGCTGGTGGCAGAAGGCAAGCTGGCGTTCAAGGTGGGCCAACCCACCGCTTTCGACGGCAAGCAACTGCAGATCACCACGCCGGACGCGACCACGGTCAATCTATCGCTCGATGCGCTGGTGGCGTGCCTCGGCATTTCGCCGCGCCTGGGCCCCATTGCCGACTGGGGACTGGAGCTGGAACGCAAGCAAGTGCCCGTCGACACGGAGAAGTACGAAACCCGCGAGCGCGGCGTGTTTGCGGTGGGCGACATCAACACCTACCCGGGCAAGAAGAAGCTCATCGTCTGCGGCTTTCACGAGGCCACCCTGGCCGCCTGGGGCGCCGCGGCGCTGGTGTTTCCGGGCAAGGCGATTCCGCTGCAGTACACAACCACCAGCACGCGGCTGCACGAGCTGCTGGGCGTGGCTGGTTCCGCTACTTCGCGCTAGGCAGCAGGGCCCGGTATTCGCCCATGAAGCTGCCGATGGCGGCGACGAAGCGGTCGATGTCCGCATCCTGCAACGGCAGCGAGAGCACGACAAAGCCGCGCGGCGAGGCATAGATGCCCTGGCTCAAAAGGTGAAAGAACAGCAGCTGGCGCACTCGCCCGTCCACCTGCGCAAGATCGTCCACGCGCTGCACTTCTCCTCGCAGGAAATGCGCATTCATCAACGACCCCACGCCGGTGAACTGCATGGCCACGTCTTCCTTCGTGCACAACGCGTTGAGCCGCGCACGCATCGCATCGCCGCGCTCGGCCAGCGCGCCGGCTGCCTCGGGGGTGAACAGCCTGGTGAGGCCGGCATATCCGGCCGCCATGGTCATCACGTTGTTGTTGAAGGTGCCCGAATGCGAGAGCGAGCCCGTGCGCGGATCGAACTGCGCCATGACGTCTGCACGCCCGCCGAAAGCCCCAAACGACATGCCGCCGCCGATGTACTTGCCCAGCGTGGTCAGGTCTGACCGGATGCCCAGCTTGTTGGCAAGGCCGCTCGGCGCCAGGCGCGAGGTCATGACCTCATCGAAAACCAGCAGCGCACCCACCTTGGTCGCGCCATCGCGAAGCGCGCGCAGAAAGTCGAGCCGCCCCGGAATGCAACCGCTCGCGCCCTGCATGGGTTCGACCAGGATGGCGGCAATTTCGGCCCCGTGCGCCTCGATCTGCTCGGCCGCGGCCTGAACGTCGTTGTAGGGCAGCACCAGAAAGTCGAAGGGCACGGTCGTCGGCAAGGGCTTGGCGCCAAAGCCGAGCACGCCGCCGTGATAGCCGCCCGAGAACACCACGATCTTTCGGCGGCCGGTGAAGTGCAGCGCGGCCGTAAGCGCCATCAGGTTTGCCTCGGTGCCCGAGTTGGTGAAGCGCAACTGCTCGATCTGCGGAAAGCGTTCGCAGATGGTTCTTGCCAGCCGCCCCTCGAGCAGGTTGTGCCCCGTGAGGTTGATGCCACCCTGCATTGCCTCAATGACGGCATCGCGGATTTCCGGTGCCGAGTGGCCGTATACACCGGCCGTGTACTCGGCGATGAAATCTGCATAGCGGTGGCCGTCGGCGTCCCAAAGTGCCGCGCCCTCGCCCTTGGCGATGGTGAGCGGAAACGGCGCGTAGAAAAGTACCGAGCGGCTGTTGGCACCCGGCATATAGCGCGTCTGCTCCTCGAACTGGCGCCGGCTCGCGGGGTTGCTGGCGACAAAGCGCCGATGCGCCTCGGCAAGGGCTTGGTCGATTGCAGCATCAGTCATGGACTGGTCCTTCGAAAGTGGGAGGTCAGGGATTGATCTCCGGTTAATTGATCAATGCTCAATTAATATTGTTTATACAATCAATTTCATCCCCACACAATGGCGGCATCCATGAAGAAGACCGCACCCGAAACCAAACCCAAGACCGCGGGCCGCCCCGCCGGCGGTGGCGCGCTGTCGAAGCGGCTCATCGCCCAAGCCGCCCTGGCCCACATCGACGAGTTCGGCCTCGGCGCCTTCAGCATGCGCGAGATTGCGGCGCGCCTGGGCGTCTACCCGGCCACGGTGCATTGGCATGTGAGCACCCGCGAGGCGCTGCTTGCCGAAGTGGCCGCCATGGTGATGGCCGACGTCACGCCGCCGCCCGGCCAAGCGGGCTGGCAGGAATGGATTGCGCAACTGTTTCGCCGCTGCCGGGCGGCAGTGCGCCGCCACCCCAACGTGGCCCAGTTGCTGGGCGCGCAACTGGTGTCGAACGGCAGCCTGCCCACCGAGCTGGTCGAAGGCGTGCTTGCAGCCTTGGTCGAAGCCGGGTTCGAAGGGCAACCGCTGTTGGAGGCGTACAACTGCGTGATCGCGGCCATGCTCGGGTTCGTGACGATGGAGTTCTCGCCCCTGCCCGCGGACAACACCCAGGCCTGGGCCGAAGAATTGCGCGAGCGCGTCCACACCATTCGCCCGCTCGATCACCCGGTGCTCACGCGCAACCTGCCGCTGCTGGCAAACCAGGCTTTCATCGTGCGGTGGGACAACGGCGCCGCCGTGCCGCTGGACAGCAGCTTCGAGCGGCATATCCAGATCGTCATCGATGGTTTGGAAGCTTTTGCGCGCAGGCTCGTACAATAGTTTCCGCTTTTGCGCCACGGCGCGGAGCACCACCGCTAGGGGTGTCGAACCGGAATAAGTTCCGGGGCTGACTGAGAGAGTCCCTTTGAACCTGACTGAGGTAATCCTCGCGCAGGGAAGCTGGTCCGGCGGCCTGTCGCGTTGTCTCGCGTGATGGCTCCGCCGCCGGAGCCTCGCCCACCTGCCAAACCTTTTGCACTGGAGCAACTGGATGGCACACGACAACGACAATTTTTCTTCGGCCAACGAGGCGCTGACGCCTTTGCCCGCGTCACAGCGCGTGTTCGGCTGGCACGACCACGCCTCGCTCTGGTTCAGCCTGGGCGTGGGGCTGCTGGTAATGCAGATCGGCGCCTACCTGGTGCCGGCGGTGGGCACACGCGATGCGGCCATTGCCATTGTGCTGGGCTCGCTGCTCGGCGCGGGCCTATTGGCCTGGACGGCACGGCTCGGCTGTGAAACCGGGCTTGCAAGCGCAGGGCTGATGCACGCCACCTACGGCAGCGCTTTCGCACGACTGCCGGTGCTGCTCAACATCGTGCAGCTGGTGGGCTGGACTACCTTCGAACTGGTAATCATGCGTGAAGGCACGCAGGCTATCGGCCAGCAGGCGTTCGGCCTTACGCTCACCGGCCCGTTGGGCAGCGCGCTTACCACCCTGATCTGGGGCGCGGTGCTGCTGGCGCTGCTCGCAGGCTCCATGGTCAAGCTGGTGCGGCGCTTCGTCAGTCGCTTCGGCCTGCCGCTGGTGGTGCTGTCGCTGCTGTGGCTCACCTGGCAGTTCGCAACGCGGCTGGAGGCCAAGGGGCTGGACGCGTTCTGGGCGCATCCGGGTGCCGGGGGCATGGGCATGTTCAGCGCGCTCGACCTGGTGATTGCAATGCCGGTGTCCTGGCTGCCGCTGGTGGCCGACTATGCGCGGCACGGCAAACGCAGCGCGAACGGACAGCGTGGCCTGGGCAGCGCATTCACCGGCACCTGGCTCGGCTACGCGCTGGCCAACATCTGGTGCTATGCGCTGGGCGTGATGGTTGTGAGCGTGGCCGAGCCAGGCACCGGGCTGGTTACCGCATTGCTGCTCGCCCAAGGCGGCCTGGTGGCGCTGGGCCTCATCCTCATTGACGAGCTCGACAACGCCTACGGCGACGTGTACTCGGGCGCGGTGTCCACCCACAGCCTGCTGCCGCGCTGGAGCGTGCGGCGCTGGGGCCTGCTGATTGCGGCGCTGTGCACCGCCCTGGCGCTGGTGCTGCCCATGCACACGCTCGAGCCGTTCCTGCTGATGCTGAGCTCGGTGTTCGTGCCGCTCTACGGCGTGATCTTGGGAAGGCTGGGCGCAGGCCGGGCCATTGCCTCGGCCGGCAACCGCCGTGTCGACCTTGGCGCGGCGCTGATCTGGATCGCCGGTATTGCGGCTTATCACGCCGCGGCCAAGTGGGCGCCCCAGTTCGGCTCTGCGCTGCCAACGCTGGCGGCAACCTTCTTGCTGGCGTGGCTCAGCCGGCCCAAGCCGGCATCTACAGCAACGGCAGGCGGTGCATCGGCACTGGCGCAAAACCGTGGTTGAGCGGACCGTGCCCCTTGCCGATTTGCACGTTGGTACCCGCCGCCATGGCACCGAGCACGAACGCGCGTGCGCGCTCCACGGCCTCGGGCAACTCCAGGCCCAGCGCCAGGTGCGCGGCTATCGCGGACGACAGCGTGCAACCGGTGCCATGCAGGTTGCGGCTTGCAATGCGGGCCGAGGCCAGGCGCTTGCGCAGGCCGCCGCGCCCCAACAGCACATCGACCACTTCGTCACCCGGCAAATGCCCGCCTTTGAGCAGCACAGCTTGCGCGCCGAGTGCCAGCAGTTCTTCGGCTGCTCCGTCGAGCGCATCGACGCCGTCGATGGCGTGGCCGATGAGCAAGGCGGCTTCATCGAGATTGGGCGTAACCACCGCGGCGCGCGGAAACAGTTCTCGCACCAGCACCTGGACCGTCTCTGCGGCAATCAGGCGGTCCCCGCTGGTCGCCACCATGACCGGGTCGAGCACCACATTCGGCAACCGGTAGTGATCGATGGCCCAGGCCACTACATCGACCACCTCGGGCGCATGCAGCATGCCAAGCTTGACCGCATCGACACCGATGTCTTCGACCACGGCCTGGATCTGCGCCTTGAGAAAAGCCGGCGGCACACCGTGAATGCCCGACACGCCGCGCGTGTTCTGCGCGGTGAGCGCAGTGATCGCGGTCATGCCGTAGCAGCCGAGCGCGGCGAAGGTCTTCAGGTCGGCCTGGATGCCCGCACCACCGCCGCTGTCGGAGCCGGCAATCGAGAGCACGCGCACGTAGCGCTGGGGCGCTTGGGGCGCGTCGGAGTGTGCAGCTTGGGTCATGCTGAAAATTATCGGCGACTCGCCTTGCCTTGCTCCCTCCCCTCCCGGGGGAGGGTCGGGCTGGGGGCAATCGGCGCATCCGTTGCGCGCTCTGCCCGCCCCCATCCCAACCTTCCCACAGCGGGGGAAGGAGCAACGCCATGAGCCTTCCGTTTCAATCGGCCGCCATTCTCGGCGCGGGGCTGATGGGCCGCCTGCTCGCGGTCACGCTGGCGCGGGCCGGCTGCAAGGTCGAGTTGTTCGATGCAGCAGGTCCCACGGCCGAAGGCGCGGCGGCGCGCGTGGCGGCCGCCATGCTCGCGCCGCTGGCTGAATCCGCAGTGGCTCCAGCTTCAGTGGTGCGCATGGGCCACTACGCATTGACGCGCTGGCCCGAACTGCTGGCGCCGCTCACGCAACCTGTGTTCTTTCAGCGCGAGGGCACGCTGGTGCTTTGGCACCGGCAAGATGCCGCCGAGGCGGCGCGGCTCGCGCGCGTGTTGGCCCGCACCGGCCAGCAGGTGCCCGAACTCGCCCCCATGCAAACGCTCGACGGCAGCGGCATCGCCGCGCTCGAGCCTTCATTGGGCCAGCGCTTCGCACAGGGGCTTTTGCTCCCCGGAGAAGGCCAGCTCGACAACCGCGCTCTGCTCTCATCGCTGCTCGCCACGCTGGAGGCCAGCCCGAACGTGCAGCTGCACTGGCAGTCGCCACGCGCACCAAGCGATTTCTCTCCGGGCGCCCCCGGCCAGCCCGACCGCGTGATCGACTGCCGCGGCCTGGGAGCAAAACCTCAATGGAATGCACTGCGCGGCGTGCGCGGCGAAGTCATTCGCGTGCATGCGCCGGAGGTGGCATTGCAACGGCCCACGCGGCTGGTGCATCCGCGATATCCGCTCTACATAGCGCCCAAGCCCGGCGGCGTGTTCGTGATTGGGGCGACCGAGATCGAATCGGACGATATGTCGCCCGCCAGCGTGCGCTCTACGCTCGAGCTATTGAGCGCAGCCTACGCGGTGCACAGCGGTTTTGCCGAGGCCCGCATTCTCGAGATTGCGACGCAATGCCGCCCCACGCTGCCCGACAACCTGCCCGCCATCCGCCAGGTGCACCCGCGCGTGCTGCAGATCAACGGCCTGTACCGCCACGGCTTCATGATCGCGCCCGCCGTGCTCGACGCAGCCATGGAACTGCTTGTGCACGGCCGCTCTGCTCTTGCGCAAGGGCTTGGCCTGGAGATTTCCGAAACATGACGATCGACGTGCTGATCAACGACAAGCCTTTTGCGCTGCCCGAAAGCGCCACGCTGGTAGATGCGCTGGCCGCGCTGAACGCCGTGCCGCCTTTTGCGGTGGCAGTGAACCGCGAATTTGTACCGCGCTCGGGCTATGCGGCGCGTGCACTGCAACCCCAGGACCGCATCGAAGTGATCCGCCCCGTGACGGGCGGGTGAACAAATGACATAGCGACGGAGACAAAAACCATGACCACCTCTTCAATCCCTTCCGTTCCAGACGGCGATCCACTGGTTCTGTACGGCCAGACCTTTCACAGCCGCCTGCTCCTGGGCACCGCGCGCTACCCGTCGCCGGACCTGCTCGAAGCCGCGGTAAAGCGCGCCAGGCCCGCCATGCTGACGGCGTCGCTGCGCCGCCAGTCCGCAAGCCCCGGCGCAAGCGACAGCGGCAACGGTTTCTGGGAATTGCTGCGCCGGCTCGCGGTGCCGGTGCTGCCCAACACTGCCGGCTGCCATAGCGTGCAAGAAGTGATCGCTACCGCGCAGATGGCGCGCGAGCTGTTCGACACGCCGTGGATCAAGCTCGAACTCATCGGCGACGACTACACGCTGCAGCCCGACACGCTGAACCTTGTCGATGCGGCATCGCAGCTGATTCGCGACGGCTTCCAGGTGCTGCCCTATTGCACCGAAGACCTTGTGCTGTGCCAGCGCCTCGTCGACGTGGGCTGCCAGGCCGTCATGCCCTGGGCCGCGCCCATTGGAACCGGCCGCGGCCCGGTGAACCCCTATGCGCTGCAGTTGCTGCGCGAGCGGCTGAGTGTGCCGATGCTGGTCGATGCGGGCCTGGGCCTGCCCTCGCATGCCTGCCAGGTCATGGAATGGGGCTACGACGGCGTGCTGCTCAATACGGCAGTTGCGCTTGCGCAAGACCCGGTGTCGATGGCAGGTGCTTTTGCAGATGCGGTGCAAGCCGGCCGCACGGCCTACCGCTCTGGCGCGATGGCCGCGCAAGACTCCGCGCAGCCAAGCACCCCGGTGCTCGGCACGCCCTTCTGGCATCACACAGCATGACCGCGTTGAACGACCATCGGGCTGTTGCCCACGCCATCGTTGCGGCGCATGGCTTGCGCTTTGGCGCCATCACGGCCGCGGCCATTTCAGCCGGCAGCTTTTCTTCGGACGACCCGGTGTACCGCGGCGCAAAGCAGGCTTGCTCGGCGCTTGGCTTCATCGAGATAGACGCCGAATGCCTTGCGCTCGCATGGCAGGCACAGACGGTGCGCACCGGCGCGTTCGATGCAGACCAGTGGCCCGAAACGCCCGCCGACTTCGGCATGCGCGCGTTTCCGCCCGCTGCGCGCGACGACGCCTTTGCACCCTGTCCCGAACGGCTCGGCCTGTATGCCGTGCTGCCTGATGCGCAATGGGTCGGCCGCATGGCGCGTGCGGGCGTGCCCACGGTGCAGCTCCGCTTCAAATCGGACGACGCCGCGGCCATCGAGCGCGAAGTGCAAGCAGCCGTCGACGCGGTGCGCGGCACCGGCGCGCTGCTCTTCATCAACGATCATTGGCAAACGGCCATTGCTGCCGGTGCCTACGGCGTGCACCTGGGCCAGGAAGACCTGGATGCGCTTTCGCCTGCACAGGTGCAGCAGATACGCGGTGCCGGTCTGCGCCTTGGCGTCAGCACCCATGGCTATGCCGAGATGGTGCGCGCCGATGCGGTGAGCCCAAGCTACATCGCCATGGGCGCGGTGTACCCGACCACCCTCAAGAAGATGGCAACCGCTCCGCAGGGCGTAGCGCGGCTTGCAGCGTATGCGCGCCTGTTGCGCGGCTATCCGCAAGTGGGCATCGGCGGCATCGATGCGGTGCGCCTGCCGGAAGTGCTTGCCACCGGCGTTGGCTCCGTCGCCGTGGTACGCGCGCTTGTCACCGCAGACAACCCGGAGGCCATGGCCGCTCAATGGATGGCGGCCATGAGCGCAGCCGCCGCATGAACGAGACAAGAATGACAAAAAAGCAATTTCCTTTTCCCGCATGGCCGCTGTCGCCGGTGTCGCGTGCAACGGCTGTCGCCCTCCTCCTGGCGGCCGGCGGCGCGCAGGCCCAGCAGCCAACAGAGCTGCCCGCCATCACGGTGAACGAAAGCAATGCGGCGCCCCAAGCCGATGTGAGCGGCTTCGGCGACGTGCCGGTGCGCGAACTGCCGCTCTCTGCCACCGTCATCGACAGCACGCAGCTTCGCGCAAGCGGTGCGCGCCGGCTTGCCGACCTTACGCAGTTCGATTCATCGGTGACCGATGCCTACAACTCCGCCGGCTACTGGGACTACCTGACCGTGCGCGGCTTTGTGCTGGACAACCGCTTCAACTACAGGCGCGAGGGTTTGCCGATCAGCGCTGAAACGTCGATCCCGCTCGACAACAAAGAGCGCGTTGAAATCTTGCGCGGCACCAGCGGCATCCAGGCCGGCACCAGCGCGCCGGGCGGGCTGGTCAACTACGTGGTCAAGCGGCCGACCGAGCAAGACCTGCGCACGCTGCGCCTCGAAACCACCAGCCGCGGCAGCGTGCTGGGCGCGCTCGATCTTGGCGGACGCTTCGGTGCGAATCGCGAGTTCGGCTATCGACTCAACGTGGTGAATGAAAGCCTCAAGCCGCTCACGCACAACCTCGACGGCAACCGCAACATGTTTTCGCTGGCCGGCGACTGGCGTATGACGCGCGACTCGGTGCTCGAATTTGAAATCGAGCGCAGCCACAAGACACAGCCGAGCCAGAACGGCTTCAGCCTGCTGGGCAACACGCTGCCCGCGCCGGTCGATCCGAAGATCAACCTCAACAACCAGCCGTGGTCGCAGCCTTCGGAGTTCAACGCGCTTACCGGCAGCGTGCGCTTCAGCCAGGCGCTCAATGCCGATTGGCGCTGGAGCGCGCAAATCGGGCAACAGCGGCTCAAGACCGATGACCGCCTGGCCTACGCATTCGGCTGCGGCGCCGAAGGCACCTACGACCGCTACTGCTCCGACGGCACCTTCGACTTCTACGACTTTCGCAGCGAGAACGAGCGCCGCACCCAGACCGCGGGCAGCCTGAACCTCAAGGGCAACGTGATGACCGGCAGCGTGCGGCATGAGTTGGGCTTTGGCTTGCTCGCAAGCCGCGTGCGCAATCGCTTTCAGGACCAGGCCTACAACTATGTCGGCACCGGCAACATCTGGGCAACGGCCATCGTGCCGCCAGACCCCACGCTCACAGACACCAACACCAACCGCGACGAGCGCTCGACCGAGCTTTCGGTGCAAGACGCCATTCGCTGGAACAGCCGCTTCACGACATGGATCGGCGTGCGCCACACGCGGCTCGATCGCGACAGCATTCGTACCGACGGTTCGCGGCCCACCGGCTACAAGGACGGCATCACCACGCCGTGGGTTGCCGCCAGCTACGCCATTCAGCCCGGGCTGCTGGCATATGCAAGCTGGGGCAAGGGCGTGGAGTCGCAGGTGGTGCCGAACAAGAGTTCGCAGTACACCAATGCCGGTGAGGCGCTGCCCGCACTCACCTCGCGCCAGTGGGAGCTTGGGCTCAAGGGCGGCAACGATGTCTTCAACTGGCAGCTTGCGTGGTTCGACATCAAGCGCCCGATGACGAACCTCGACGCCTGCAGCCGCCTGGGCACCACGCCTTGCGACGGCCGCTACGACGGCAGCGCGGCGCATCGCGGCCTTGAAGCGGGCGCGCAGTGGAACACCGGCCCCTGGCGCCTTGGCGGCAGCGTCACGCTCATGGATGCCAAGCGCCGCGGCAGCACCGCTGAGCCTTCCATCAACGGCCAATGGCCTACCAACGTGCCCAAGCAGGTGCTGCGCGCGCAGGCCGCATACCGCGTTGCATCGGTGCCCGGCCTCGAGGTGCTCGGGCAGCTTTCGCACGAAGGCCGGCGCAATGTGCTGCCCGATGGATCGATCGCCCTGCCCTCATGGACCCGCGTTGATGCGGTGCTGCGCTACGACACCAGGTTGCGCGGTGTTCAGACGAGCTGGAGCCTTGCCGTCGATAACCTGTTCGATCGCCGCTACTGGAAAGAATCGCCCTACCAGTTCGGCCATGTGTACCTGTTTCCAGGTGCGCCGCGCACGCTGCGGCTTGGTCTGAGCGTGTCGCTGTGAGCAACGCTCAAAAAATTTTCAAAAATTTATCGCGGACGTATTCGTGGGTTCGAAAGGCCGAAAAAATCACGCTATAATCTGAGGCTTGTTCCTCGATAGCTCAGTTGGTAGAGCGCCGGACTGTTAATCCGTAGGTCCCTGGTTCGAGCCCAGGTCGAGGAGCCACTACAAAGCCATAAAGGCCTCTGAATGCCCCGCTACTTTAAAGGTAGCGGGGCATTTACTTTTGGAAGCTCCGCTTTGGGCATCGACGCAAAGTTCGCCCATCATTCAAGCGGCATGGTCATCCAAATACCATGGCAGGTTGCTCAGCCGATATCCCTGGCGATCCACAATCAATGCACTGGACGCAATTGCCCATCGCTGGGCCGCAAGGAGCCCCATGGACCTCAAGCGCTGGACTCATATCGTTGCCGTGGCCGATCGGCGAAGCTTCATTCGGGCTGCCGAACAGGTGCACCTGAGCCAACCCGCATTGACCCGCAGCATCCAGGCGGCGGAAGCCGAGCTGGGCCTGCAGTTGTTCGATCGCGGAACGAACGAAGTGGTGACTACACCGGCCGGTGAATTCGTCGTTGCACGCGCCCGGCAGCTCGTCTTCAACAGTCGCTGCCTGGAGCGCGACGTGGAGCTCTACCGCAGCCGCAGCCTGGGCGACACGGCGTTCGGCGTTGGCCCTTTTCCGGCGGCAACTTTTCTGTCGCAGCTGATGACCGGCATGCGACGCGAATTTCCGGGCATCAACCTGCGCGTGGAGATCAGCAATTGGCAACTGCTGCTGAAGCGCCTGGTCGAGGAGGACATCGAGTTCTTCGTTGCCGACACCAGGGACTTGCCACCCGACCCCAATCTGTACATTCGTGCCTTGCACCGCCAACCGGGAGGGTTCTACGTGCGCGCAGGTCACCCATTGGCAGCGCGCAAGTCGGTCTCGCTGCAGCAGCTCTGGTCGCACGGCGTTCTCTCGGTGCGGCTGCCTGCCGTCGTACGCGCTGCGGTTTCCCGCCTGCTTGGCCTGGCGTCGCCGGCCGATCTTTCGCTCGCTCTGGAATGCGACGACATCGAGCTGCTGAAAAAAGTGGCGCTCGCCTCCGAGTCGGTACTGGCCGCTCCGCATGCCGCAGTGGAGGAAGAGGTTGCGGCCGGCAAACTTCACCCGCTGGAGGCCAGCGACCTGCCTGCGCAGTCGACAGAAATGGGCGTTGTCACATTGCGCGGCCGCACGCCTTCGCCGATGGCCGAGCTCATCATCAGCAGGTTGCCGGCTAGAGGATGATCGTAGCCTTTGCGAGCAGCCTTGCCGCGCTGCAAGGCTGCGAGGCCATGCTGAATATGGGCGGGACAATCCGATCGCTCCGCCACGCAAAAAAAAGCCCAGCCATAAGGCTGGGCGGAAGCCCTGACGATGTCGCCACGTCAAGGGCCCCGAGAGGAAGAACCAAGGATCGGGGCAACGGCAAATTAGGTTTGGAAGCGCTGGCCGCTTTGTCGGACTTCGCCGACTTGCGGGCCAGAGACCAGCCCGGCGATCATACTGTATGTTTGTACAGTTTCTCGTTTTTTCCTGTCGCCCTATTCAGCTGCCGCACGGCAACCACGTTACAAACGGTCGCGGCTTTGTCTGACATCTGCAATTTTGAAACAACTCGATCTTCGCTTCTCGATTAGGAGGTTGAGATGCAAGATCGTGACAAGAGAAATGGCCCAGACGCGCAAGCAGCAAGGGCTCTTTGGTGGGTAATCGCCGCAATGGCGGCAGTGATTTGCACACTGGCGCTGCTGCACCTTGCCGTGCAACGCGAGCGCGCGGCTGCGGCAATCGGACAGGTCGACTTTCAGCTGCTGCCAGACGTTTTTATTGGCGCCTGGCAGGCTACCCCATCCCTCTTGAATCCTGGCAGCGCACCCGCATCATTGATGCCATCAAAAAAACCGGAGGAAGATGATGTCGAGGTCCTCGGATGCGCGCGCGATCGCAAAGCTGGCCTGGGAGGCGTCGTGGGAGCGCCTTGGCAATGCGCTGCAGCCACCGCCGGGCTATCCGGAGCCGACGAAGGAGCAATTGCACGAGTGCTTTCGCGTAGCGCAGCAGCAACTTGAAAGCCTGCGCGAAATTTACGACGCTCCACCGCTGAACAATCCCTGAGCCGCGGCACAGGCACCCCGCGCAAAACGAAATATCGTGGAAAAAAGGGTATTTCCCGGCGCGCGAGTCAGCCGCAAAACAGTAACGCCGCGTACATTACCGCCAATGTACTATCGGCTTGGGCCATGCACTTGAATTCTTTACTCTTGGTTGCGCTGCTACTTGTTGCAAGCGGTTTGTTCTGGTGGTGGTCCTTCGGTGGAGGCTTGTTCGCCTTGATTTCCGTTGCTGTGGTTGGCCTGGGTGCCGTGCTGTACCTGGCGTTGCGTGGAGACAAGAGCATCAAGGATGAGCTCGACGCGCAATTGCCTGAAAAAGACTCCGGAAAAAAAGAATCCTGAGCCTGCCCCTCGCCCGTTCAGAGATACCTTGTCTCTACCGGCGATTCAAACCAGTTGTTGTTGCGCCCGTCCATGTAGCGGACCGGCGCGTTGGCCAGTTCATCCACCGTGACGTCGTCCAGGCACGTCACATTCACGCTCACATAGGCGCCCCCGATCTCCGGCACGTTGCCGCGCCCGAAGGGGCGAACGCCGCAGTGCCTGCAAAACAGATGCTCGGTGCTGTGTGTGTTGAACTGGTAGAGCGACAGCTCCTGCTCCCCCGCCAGGATCCGGAACGCATCCGGCCTGACGATGGCGCCCCACCCTCTTGTCTTGGTGCAGATAGAGCAGTTGCACTTGCCGGTGCCTTCGCTCAGGTCGATGTCTGCCTGAAAGCGGACCTTGCCGCAGTGGCAGCTTCCGTTGTAGGTCTTCTTCATGGTCGTGTCCTTTCGGTGGGCTGTGTGATCTGGAGAACCAAGGCTAAACCGCATTGCGGACAGTTTCTGTCCTCGATCAGAGGCATCATTCGTCCATGCTGTCTGCCTCTGCCCGCCTGATACGGCTCCTGTCGTTGTTCCAGGCCCAACGTTCATGGACCGGCGCCGATCTGGCGGCGCGGCTCGAAGTGACCCAGCGCACCCTGCGCCGTGACGTCGACCGGCTGCGCAGTCTTGGCTACACGGTCGATTCGACGTCCGGCGTGGCGGGGGGCTACCGTTTGGGCGCTGGCACGTCGCTGCCGCCGCTGCTGCTCGAAGACGAGGAAGCCATTGCCGTGGCACTGGGCCTTAGCAGTCCGGCCGGAGCTGCGGCGGGCGACATCGAGAACGCATCGATGCGCGCACTGGCCAAGCTCGAGCAACTGATGCCGCAGCGTTTGCGACGCCGCCTGGACAGCGTGCGCGCATCGGTGGTGCCGGTCATGCGTGGCAAGTCCGGGGTCCGGCTGAAAGCGGTGTCACTCTTTGCGGAGGCCTGCACGGAAAGGCTGGAACTGCGCTTCGACTATCGCGACCACCACGACGCTGCGAGCGCGCGCACGGTAGAGCCGCACCGGGTGGTGCAGACCGGGCAGCGCTGGTATTTGCTGGCCTGGGACACGGCGCGCCAGGACTGGCGCACCTTTCGCCTCGACCGCATCGACGAACCGGTGCCGACGGGCACCCGCTTCACGGCGCGGCGCTTGCCCCATGGAGACATCGAAGCCTACATGCAGCACGCGCTCACGGTGTCGCCGTTTTTGCACCATGCCCGCGTGGTGGTGTACGCGCCGGCCAAGGCACTCGAGCCGCACCTGGGTTGGGTCGGCGGCACGCCTCAAGCACTGGACGACAGCCGCACCCGCATCGAAACCGGCGCCAATTCGCTCGATGCGCTGGCGGTTTGGCTGGCCTGCCTGGGCCACGATTTCGAGATCGAATCGCCCAAGGAACTGGTCGGGCATCTTGCGGTGGTGGCAGCTCGGCTCGACAAGGCCGCGAGGCATTAGCTGCGTTGGCTTCCGCTAGTGCTCAGCGCAAGGCAAAGGCCAGCGTGACGGCACCCAGCGCCAGCAGCGCGAGCCCGGCAATGAACACCACCTCGCCCCACGCCTCCAGGCGGACGCCCGATTTGCGCGACCGCATCGAGATGAAGGACAGCAGCGCACTGGCAAGAAACACCAGTGCGTCGATGGCCAGCATGCGGTCGATCAGCAGCCGCATGTCGTCGCGCGGGCCCAGGTGGCCGATCGACATCACAGTCATGCACACGCCGATCATGGTGGCCGACGTGGGCAGGATGTGCGCCGAAAGGCCACCGGTCGATGAGCTCATGTTCGGCGCTGGAGCGTGACGCAAGCTTCAGCCGATGCGCACCGGCACGAAGATCTTGTCTTCGCCGCGCTGGATCAGGAGTGCCACCGACTTGTTGGCCCTGGCCACCACTTCGCGCACCTGCTCCAGGCTCTTGGCGGGCGTGCCGTTGATGGCAAGCAGCACGTCGCCCGCCTGCACGCCGGCGCTGGCCGAGGGACCGGCAACGTCTTCGACCAGCAACCCGTTCTCGATGGCGGCTTCGCGCTTTTCCTGCGGCTGCAGGGGCCGCAGCGCAAGGCCGAGCTTGCCCTGCCCTGCGGTGCTGTCGGCCTTGGCGACCTGCGTGGGCTTGTCGCTCGCGTCGCCGAGCTTGGCAGAGAGCTCCTGGCGCTCACCCTGGCGCCACACTTCGAGCGTGACCTTCTTGCCCGGCGTCTGCTGGCCGATGACCGCGGGCAGGTCGCCTGACGAGACGATGGGCTGGCCGTCGACCTTGCGGATCACGTCGCCCGCCTTCAAGCCGGCCTTGTCGCCGGGGCCGCCCTTCTCGATGTTGGAGACCAGCGCGCCTTCGGGCTTGTCGAGCTTGAATGAATCCGCAAAGGCCTGGTTCACCTCTTGCACCGCCACGCCGAGGCGCGCGTGCGTGGCCTTGCCGGTTGCAACGATCTGGTCTTTCACCTGCACGGCCACATCGATCGGAATGGCGAACGACACACCCTGGTAGCCGCCGCTGCGGCTGTAGATTTGCGAGTTGATGCCTACCACCTCGCCGCGCGTGTTGAGCAGCGGCCCGCCCGAGTTGCCGGGGTTCACCGCCACGTCGGTCTGGATGAACGGCACATAGCTGTCGTCGGGCAGCGAGCGGCCCTTGGCGCTCACGACGCCTGCAGTGACAGTGCTCTCGAAGCCAAAGGGCGAGCCGATGGCCAGCACCCATTCGCCGACCTTCAGGTCCTTGGTGTTGCCCAGGGCGAGCGTGGGCAGGTTCTTCGCGTCGATCTTGAGCACGGCGATGTCGGTCTTGGCGTCTGCGCCGAGCACCTTGGCGCGGTATTCGCGGCGATCGGTGAGCTTGACGGTGACCTCCTTCGCGTCTTTGACGACGTGCGCATTGGTCATGATGATGCCGTCCGGGCTCACGATGAAGCCCGAGCCCTGCGAGCGCACCGGCACTTCGCGCTGCTGTGCGCGCGGGCCCATCTGGCCCTGGAAGCGGCGGAAGAACTGGAACATCGGATCGTCCGGATCGATGCCCTGCATTTCAGCGGCCGCTTCGGCATCGGAGGCTTTGGCTGTGCCGGTCACGCTGATGTTGACCACCGCAGGGCCGTCACGCGTAGTGATGGTCGAGAAGTCGGGCAGCGTGACCATTGCGGCGGGCGCCGCGCTGGTGGCGTTGGTGGTCGGAGCGTTCACGGCGCGGGCACTGGTGTAGGCGCCGGCACCGACGGCACCAATCACTCCGGCGGTGGCCAAGGCAAGAACCAGGGCCGAGGGAGAAGTCAGGCGGGTGTTCATTTCTAGCTTTCCTTTCAATGCGTTTGCACGCAAACACGATGAAAGGAATGTCGGTGCGCTGGCTTAAGCGCGCCTTAAGCGGTCGCCCGAGTTCGAAGAGACTTCAGGCCCTGGCCGAAAAGCGCACCAGCACCCGCAGGCCGCCCAGGCTTGGCGAGGCGGCAAGCGCCACCGTTGCGCCATGCAGGTCGGCAATCGACTTGACGATGGCCAGGCCGAGCCCGCTGCCCGGCGCCTGGGGCTCACCCGAGCGATAGAAGCGGTCGAGCACGCGTTCGCGTTCTTCCTCGGGCAGGCCGGGCCCGCTGTCGTCCACGCTCAGCTCCACACCCTGGCCTTGAGTCGCAATGCCGACGTCGACACGCCCGCCTTCAGGCGTGTATTTGACGGCGTTGTCGATCAGGTTGCGCAGCAGCATGCGAAGCGCCTCTGGCTGGCCGTTGACGACAGCAGCGTCCGCATGCGAAATGCCGATGTCGATGCGGCGTGCCTGTGCGGCCGCGACCGCATCCGATATGGCAAGCCGTGCAGTTTCGGCAAGGTCGACCGGCTCGGGCTTTGCACCTGCGGCCATGCTGGCCTCGTGCCGGGCCAACGCAAGCATCTGCTCGACCAGCCGCGTGGCGCGATCGATGCCCGCAACCAGCCGGCTCACCGCAATGTCGCGCGCGGCGGCATCGGGCGCGCGTTGCAGGCCCTGAACCTGCAGCTTCAATGCGGCGAGCGGAGAACGCAGCTCGTGCGCCGCATCTGCCACAAAGTGCTTTTGCGCGTCGAAGGCATGGCGTACCCGGTCGAACAACAGGTTGAGCTCTTGCACCAGGGGGCGCACCTCGTCGGGCAGGCCTTCCTCGCTCACGGCTGAAAGATCGTCCGCCTGCCGCGATGCAACCTGCTTCCGCACGCGCGCCACTGGCGCGAGCGACAGGCTCACCACCCACCAGACGATCAGCATGAGAAGCGGCGCCATCAATGCCACTGGCGCCACGGTGCGCAGGGCCAGCGCGCCGGCCATGTTGCGCCGCGCCGCCATGTCTTGCGCCACCTGGATGACCAGCCCGCTCGTCTGCATCGAGAACACGCGGTAGGTGGTGCCGCGCGCGCGCACGTCGGCAAAGCCCAGCACTGCCAATTGCGGCAGCGCCGCCTGCTCGGCGGATTCGAAAATGCGCACGCCATCAGCCGTCCACACCTGCACCACAAACTCGAAGTTCTGCTCGCCGCTGCCTATGCCGCCAACAGCCGCGCTCGGCGGCAGCCCGGCACGCAGCGAGAGCGCCATTTGCTGCATGTGATAGTCGAAGATGTCGTCGGCTTCTTTCAGCACCGTGCGGTAGGCCACCACCGCCTGAGCTCCGGCGGCCAGCACAATGGCAGCGAGCAAGAACCACAGCAGGCGCGCGCGCAGCGATCCGGTCAGCGCGCGAATCATGCCTTTGGCACCATGTAGCCAACACCGCGAACGTTGCGGATCAGTTCAGCGCCGAGCTTCTTGCGCAGGCCGTGCACGTACACCTCTACGGCGTTGCTGCTGATTTCGTCTTTCCAGCTGTAGAGTTTTTCTTCCAGCTGGGCGCGCGACAGCACCATGCCGGGTCGCGCGATCAGCGGTTCGAGCACCGCCCACTCGCGGGCCGAAAGTATCACCGGCTGGCCAGCCACCGAAACTTCGCGAGTGGCGGGATTGATGCTCACGCCCATGTGCTCGTACACCGGCTCGGCGCGCCCCGCCGCCCGGCGCAGCAGAGCCCGTATGCGGGCCAGCAGCTCGTCCAGGTCATAGGGCTTGAGCACGTAGTCGTCGGCGCCCGCGTCGAGCCCTTCGATGCGTTGCTGCACCGAGTCGCGCGCGGTGGCAATCAGCACTGGCATGCGCTGCTTGCGGGCGCGCAGGTTGCGCAGCACCTCGAGCCCGTCGCGGCGGGGCACGCCCAGGTCGAGGAGCACCAGGTCGTATTGCTGGGTGCGCAACGCGGACTCGGCGGCATCGCCGTCTTTGACCCAGTCGACGGCATACTGCTCGGCCCTCAGCAGGTCGAGCACGGCCTCGCCGATCATCACGTCGTCTTCCAGGAGCAGCAGTCGCATGGTTGTTGTGGTCCGATTTCTTGGATTCGAGGCGGCGGCGGCGCAGAAAGTTCAGGCTACAGCAGCGACCTGACCTCGCGCGCAGCCTCGAAGAGCAGCGGCAGCATCTCGCGCTGTAGCGTCTCTTCCTGGTAGCGCGTGCCTGAGAGCACCACATTCAACGCAGCCACGGTGTGGCCCTGCATGTCTCGCAGCGGCACCGCCAGCGCCTGCACGCCAAGCTCGTGCTCTTCGCTGGCAAAGCAGTAGTCGTCCTTGCGCGCCTTGGAAACCAGCTGCCGCAGGCTTCGCGCCTGCGTGGTGGTGTGCGGCGTAAGCCGCGCCAGGTGGCGCCCCTTGAGCCATTGCGTGAGTTGCGCCGGGGCCATGGCGGCCAGCAGCACCCGCCCGGTCGAGGTGGCATGCGCAGGCAGGCGGGCGCCAAGGTGCAAGCCGTAGGCAAGCACACGGGTGGGCGTGCCGTAGCTGCCGCTGCGCGCGACGATGACCACTTCTTCGCCGTCGAGCACCACGGCGGAGAACGATTCACCGGTTTGTGCCGCAAGCCGGTTCAGCGTGGGCTGCAGCGCACGCGGCAGGCGCGACGAAGCAAGGTAGCTGCCTGAAAAGCGCAGCACCTTGGGCGCCATCCAGAAATAGCTGCCGTCTGTTTCCAGATAACCGAGGTGGGCCAGTGTGAGCAGGTGCCGGCGCGCCGCGGCGCGTGTAAGGCCGGCACGCTCTGCGGCCAGCGTGGCATTGAGGCGCTGGCGCTCGGTATCGAAGCTTTCGAGCACGGCCATTCCCTTGGCAATGCCCTCGATGAAGTCGGCTTTGGCGATGGTCATCTGGTCAAGGTGAGAAGTGTTGCGCGATGATCGCGCAGCCGCTCGCATGATCGCACAGAGCCTCGCAGAGCGGCGCGCCAGCATGACGCGCACGCCCTACGCTCCAGAAAACCCCCATCGGAGACACGAACATGCGCACACAGGTCGCCATCATCGGCGCGGGCCCAGCCGGCCTGCTGCTCGGGCAACTGCTTTTCAAGGCCGGCATCGACAACATCATCGTCGAGCGCCAGAGCGGGGACTATGTGCTGGGGCGTATCCGCGCGGGCGTGCTCGAGCAGGTGACCATGGATCTTTTGGCGCGCGCCGGCGTCGATGCGCGCGCCAAAGCCGAAGGGTTGCCGCACGAAGGCATCGAGCTGCTGTTCAAGGGTGCGCGCCACCGTATCGACATGCATGGCCTCACAGGCGGAAAGCAAGTCACCGTCTATGGCCAGACAGAAGTGACGCGCGACCTGATGGAAGCGCGCTCAGCCGAAGGGCTGACCACCATCTACAGCGCGGGCAACGTGAGCCTTCACGATTTCGATTCACAGCGCCCGCGCGTGCGCTACGAAAAAGACGGCCAGACGCACGAGATCGAATGCGACTTCATCGCGGGCTGCGACGGCTACCATGGCGTGAGCCGGGCCAGCGTGCCTGCCGGCGCGATCCAGACCTACGAGAAGATCTACCCCTTCGGCTGGCTCGGCGTGCTGGCCGACGTGCCGCCGGTGTCGCACGAACTCATCTACGCCAACACCGAGCGCGGCTTTGCGTTGTGCAGCATGCGAAGCGCCACGCGCAGCCGCTACTACGTGCAAGTACCCACCGAAGAACGGGTCGAAAACTGGAGCGACGAAGCCTTCTGGAACGAGTTGCGTGCCCGGCTCGACCCTGAAGCGCGCGAGCGGCTGGTGACCGGGCCTTCGCTTGAGAAAAGCATTGCGCCGCTGCGCAGCTTCGTAGCCGAGCCCATGCGCTTCGGCACGCTCTTCCTGGCTGGCGATGCCGCGCACATCGTGCCGCCGACGGGTGCCAAGGGACTCAACCTTGCAACGGCCGACGTGGGTTATCTCTCGCGGGCGCTCGAAATTTTCTACCGCGAGAAAACGCCCTCCGCGCTCGACCGCTATTCGGACCTGTGCCTGCGCCGTGTCTGGAAGGCAGAGCGCTTTTCATGGTGGTTCACTTCGCTGATGCACCGCTTTCCGGAAACCGGCGCGTTTGGCCAGAAGATCCAGGAAGCCGAGCTCGACTACCTGGTGCACTCGCATGCCGCCTCGAGCGCACTGGCCGAGAACTACGTCGGCTTGCCGCTCGAAGATTTCTAGGGGCCCAAAGGGTTTACTTTTCGAGCGTCTTTTTCATCGCGGCGCCGCCCTGGTCCATCATCGGCGCGATGTAGGCGGCAAGCTCGTCGGGTAGCACGTCGGTAATCCAGACGAAGCGCGAGCGCCCTTCGCCCTCTGCAAAAACCTGCGCCGATGCATGGTGGTGGCTCGCCTTGCCGCCGGTGACGGTGTAGGCCAGGCGGCGGCTCTGCTCGTCGATGCCCACGAGCAGCTCTCGCGCCACCAGGCCATTGGCAAAGCTCACGATGCGGGCGCCCTGCCCGTCCAGCTTGCAATCGGTCAAAAAGCCTGGCGCGAGGCGCGTGTGCACCGCGCCGAAGTCGCGCAGCGCATCCCAAACCTGGGCCGCGTCGGCTTCGACGATGAATTCCTTGTAGATGGTTGCCATGGTTCTTCAATCCACCGTGTGCATGGCCTGCCACACGCGCGCCGGACTCAACGGCATGTGCAGGCGCGGCGCGCTGGCAGCGAATCCGTTGCGTGCGAAGGCGTCGGCCACGGCGTTGACGATGGCCGGCGTGGCGCCAATGGTGCCCAGCTCGCCCACACCTTTCACGCCCAGCGGGTTGTTGATGCAGGGCGTCGACTCATCCATTTCCATGTGGAACATGGTCTGCACAATATCGGCGCGCGGGGCGGCGTAGTCCATGAGGCTGCCGGTAACGGGCTGGCCGGTTTCGTGGTCGTACACCACTTGCTCGTAAAGCGCCTGGCCAATGCCCTGCACCGCCCCGCCTTCGAGCTGGCCGCGCACGATCATGGGGTTGATCACCCGGCCGACGTCGTTGACCGAGCTGTAGGCCACCACGCTGATCTCACCCGTGGGCGGATCGATTTCGATCTCGCAGATGTGGCAACCGTTGGGCCAGGTCGGGCCGGCCACGGTGCTGGTGGAGTCCACGAAGATCTCGCGGTCGGGTTGCTTGCCCGCAAGGGCGAACAAATCAAGCTCGAGATCGGTGCCGGCAACGTTGAACACGCCGCGGCTGTAGACGATGTCGTCGACGGAGGCTTCGAACTCTTGTGCGGCGAGTTCACGCGCCTTGTCGATGGTGCGCTCGGCGCCAATGCGAACGGCCGAGCCGCCGGTAAAGAGCGAGCGCGAACCGGCGCTGCCGAAGCCGTCGCCCCGATCGGTGTCGCCAAGCACAACGCGTACCTTCTCGATCGGCACGCCAAAGGCATCGACGGCCAACTGCGCGAGCGAGGTGGCAATGCCCTGCCCCATGGCGTTGACGGCCGAGAACACTTCGATCACCCCATCGGCCTGCACCGAAACCGTGACGCGCTCCTCGAAGACATTGCCGCCGGTCCATTCGAGAAAAGTGGCAATGCCCAGGCCGCGATGCTTGCCCTGCTGCGCCGACTCGGCCGCGCGGGCCTCGAAGCCCTGCCAGTCGGCCAGCGAGAGCGCCTGGTCCATCACAGACTCGAACTTGCCGGTGTCGTAGGTTTGCGCCATCGGGTTCTTGTAGGGCATCTGCTCGGGGCGGATGAAGTTGCGGCGGCGCAACTCGATGCGGTCGATTCCGGTCTGGCGCGCGGCTTCGTCCATCAGGCGCTCGATGGTGAAGATGGCCTCGGGACGGCCCGCGCCGCGGTAGGCGCCGGTGGGCGCGGTGTTGGTGAGCACCGCCTTGAAATGAAAGTCGATGGTCTGTATGTCGTAGACGCTGGTTTGCACCCAAGGCCCGATCAACAGCTGGATTGCGACCCCGGTGCCGGTGGCATAAGCGCCGACGTTGGCCAGCGTCTTGATGCGCAGCGCAAGGATTTTTCCGTTGGCATCGAGCGCGAGTTCCGCCCGGGCCTCGATGTCGCGGCCGTGCGCGCTGGAAAGAAATTCTTCGCTGCGCTCGGCCACCCACTTCAAGGGGCGCTTGACCTGCAGGGCGGCAAAGGCAACTGCAATGTCCTCGGGATAGGCGCCGGTCTTCATGCCGAAGCCGCCGCCAACGTCGCCCACCACCACGCGCACCTTCTCTTTCGCAATGCCGATGGCGGCGCAAACGGAGTCGCGCACGCCTGACGGCATTTGCGTGCTCATGCGGATGGTGAGGCGGTCGGATTCGCCGTCATAGGCCGCGAGCACGGAGCGCGGCTCGATGGTGAGGGCGACGACGCGCTGGTTGACCACATCGAGCGCGACCACGTGGCTGGCCTTGGCAAAGGCTGCGGTTGCGGCGTCGCTGCTGCCATGCTTCATTTCTGCGGCAATGTTGCCGGTGGCTTCGTCGCACAGCTGCGGCGCGTCGTTGGCGGTGGCGCTTGCAAGATCGACCACCATGGGGAGTTCGTCGTAGTCGACCACCACGGCCTCGGCGGCATCGCGCGCCTGCTGCACCGTTTCGGCCACGACCGCCGCCACGGCCTCGCCCACGAAACGCACGCGCTCGTGGGCCATGGCCCGGCGCGGCGGGCTGGCGCAGTCGCCGCCATCGGCGCGCTTGAAACCGGCGGCGCCGGGCATTGGCTGCACGCCCGCTTCGGCCATTTCTGCGCCGGTTATCACGCGCAACACGCCGGGCATGGCGGCGGCAGCGGCTGTGTCGACAGACACGATGCGGGCATGCGGATAGGGAGAGCGCACAAAAACGAGATGCGCCTGGCCAGGCAGCGTGACGTCGTCGGTGTAGCGGCCTGCGCCGGCCAGCAGGCTTTCGTCTTCAAGGCGGCGAACCGCCTGGCCGCTACCAAAACGCGTGGGGTTGGATTCAGTGGTCAACGTGGTCCTCTTGGGCTGGCCTCCGCAGGGCAATGCCGGCCCGGCGGTCCGCTATGGGTCTGTTGTGATATTCCTGTGCGCTGTTGCACCGGAAGCCTGTGTCTCGCAGGCCGCAATCGTTTGCGAACCGCTGAAGAACGGCCATTTTCACCCATCCGGGTGAAGCTCGCCACGAAGCCGTGTATACCTACGGCATGCAACAACTGCCCTGGCTCGAACCCGGCGAAGCACTGCCCGACCCCGCGTCTGCCTGGGGTGAGGCCGACCCCGTTCCCGGCCTGCTGGCGGCCGGCGGCGCACTCGATGTGGATACCCTCACGCAGGCGTATGGCCGCTGCGTATTTCCGTGGTTCAGCGAAGACCAGCCGATTCTCTGGTGGAGCCCGGACCCGCGCATGGTGCTGCAGGTGGCCGATTTCAAACTGCACAGGTCGCTGCGCAAGACCCTGGCGCGGTTTTCGCAAACACCCGGCTGCGAGGTGCGCATCGACCACGATTTCGCTGCGGTGATCAAGGCCTGCTCGCAATCGCCGCGCGTCGGCCAGTCGGGCACCTGGATCGTGCCGGACATGGTGAACGCGTACCTGGCGCTGCACCGGGCCGGCCACGCGCACAGCGTGGAAACCTGGATCGACGGCGAGCTTGCCGGCGGGCTCTACTGCGTGGCGCTCGGGCGGGCGGTGTTCGGCGAGTCGATGTTCACGCGCCGTCCCGATGCCTCGAAGATCGCCCTGGCCGCCCTTGTGTGCCTGTGCCGCCGTTTCCAGGTGAAGATGATCGACTGCCAGCAGAACACCTCCCACCTGGCGAGCCTGGGAGCGCGCGAAATGTCTCGCGACCGCTTTGTGGCGCATGTGGCCAACGCCCGCCGGCAAGAGGGGCCACAGTGGCATTTCGAGCCCGTATACTGGTCGGAACTCCTTTCCACGCGACCTTCTCAATCGACGTGACGCACCTCAAGGACCTTCCGCTTCACACGTTGCAGTTCTACGCGACGGCGCCCTATCCGTGCAGCTATTTGCCGGATCGCCAGGCCCGGTCGCAGGTGGCCACGCCCAGCCACCTCATTCACAACGACGCCTACTCCGACCTGGTGCTCAGCGGCTTCCGGCGCAGCGGAATGTTTACCTACAGGCCCTATTGCGACGGCTGCCACGCCTGCATTCCGCTGCGCGTGCTGGCCAACAGCTTTCGGCCGAGCCGCAGCCAGCGCCGTGCGGTCAAACAGCACCAGGACTTGCACGCACGTGTGCTCAAGCTGTGCTTTGTGCCCGAGCATTACCAGCTCTATCTTCGCTACCAGAACGGACGCCATGCCGGCGGCGGCATGGACCACGACAGCATTGACCAGTACACCCAGTTCCTGCTGCAGAGCCGGGTCAATTCGCGGCTTGTCGAATTCCGCGAGACGCTGCCAGACGGCAGCGCGGGCGCATTGAAGATGGTGTCGATACTCGACGTACTGAACGACGGCATCTCGGCCGTCTATACCTTCTACGAGCCGGACGACGGCGCGGCGTACGGCACCTACAGCGTGCTGTGGCAGATCGAACAGGCCCGCAAACTCGGCTTGCCGCACGTCTACCTTGGCTATTGGATCGAAGGCAGCGCCAAGATGAACTACAAGGCCCGTTTCAGCCCTCACGAGGTACTGATCGACGGACACT
The DNA here is from genome assembly GCF_031456585.1 of Variovorax sp. 3319. Lineage (NCBI taxonomy): Bacteria > Pseudomonadati > Pseudomonadota > Betaproteobacteria > Burkholderiales > Comamonadaceae > Variovorax > Variovorax sp. 3319. The sequence continues at coordinate 93,423 of NZ_JAVDUZ010000014.1, read as the reverse complement.
GGCAGGCGCCAAGCGATTTCACAAGGTAAAATGGCGCCCGGTCCATACCGCATCGCGCCATGAGAAAAATCCAATCCGACGTTCCTGCCCTTCCAGTCATCCAGGTGATCGAGCGCATGTTCGCGCTCATCGACGTGCTCGCCTCCCGCGAGGAAGCGATTTCGCTGAAGGAAATCAGCGAAAAGACCGGGCTGCACCCCTCCACCACCCACCGAATCCTCAACGACCTTGCGGTCGGGCGCTTCGTCGACCGCCCCGAGGCCGGCAGCTACAGGCTCGGCATGCGGCTGCTGGAGCTGGGCAACCTGGTCAAGGGCCGGCTCAACGTTCGCGACGCGGCCCTGGGGCCGATGCGTGAGCTGCACAAGCTCACCCAGCAGCCGGTGAACCTGAGCATGCGGCAAGGTGACGAAATTGTTTATATCGAGCGCTCCTACAGCGAACGTTCGGGTATGCAGGTGGTGCGCGCCATTGGCGGCCGGGCCGCACTGCACCTGACCTCGACGGGCAAGCTGTTCCTGGCGGCGGACGATCCGCAACGTGTGCGCAGCTACGCCACGCGAACCGGCTTGGCGGGCCACACGCGCAACAGCATTACCCAGTTGCCTGCGCTGGAGCGCGAGCTGTCGAAGGCGCGCCAATACGGCATTGCACGCGACAACGAAGAACTGGAGCTGGGGGTGCGGTGCATGGCGGCCGGCATTTACGACGACCAGGGCAAACTGGTGGCCGGACTCTCGATTTCCGCGCCGGCGGACCGGCTGGATGAAGGCTGGCTGCCAAAGCTGCAGGCCACAGCCAATGAAATCTCGGGAGCGCTGGGGTACAAAGACGCTGCCGCGGCATCTGCTCCAGGCGCTAACGGCAGCGGCTCTTCAGCCACCGCCTGATTCGTCGGCACCTGCGGGTGCTTCTTCTCAGACCTTCTTCGAACAGCTCTTTCCAGGGCTGTTTTCGTTCAGCCGGCGACTTGGTAGGCTGCCGCGTTGCTGCGCGACGCGGCCGGCGAGCCTGTGGACGCATGCGTTGCCTCGACCCAGCGGCGAACGCGCTCTGCATCGGCAATACGGCTGAACTTGCCGGCCGAATCCAGGAACACCATGATCAGCTTGCGTCCCGCTACCTTGGCTTGCATCACCAGGCACTGACCGGCTTCCGAGATATAGCCGGTTTTCTGCACGCCAATTTCCCAGTCCGGGCTCTTTACGAGACGGTTGGTTGTGTTGAACTGCAGCACGCGGTTGCCGACCTCGACCTGGTACTCAGGCGAAGTGGAGAGCGAACGCACCGTGGCATCGGAATAAGCAGCGTTGACGAGCAGCGCCAGATCCTGGGCGCTCGACTGGTTGCGACTCGACAGGCCGGTGGGCTCCACGTAGCGCGTGTCCTTCATGCCGAGCATCTTTGCCTTGGCGTTCATGATGCTCACGAAGGTTGCCAGGCCACCCGGATAGGTGCGGCCCAATGCGTGCGCGGCGCGGTTTTCGCTCGACATCAGGGCCAGATGCAAAAGCTCGCCACGCGACAGCGTGGTGCCCACGGTCAGGCGCGAGCGGCTGCCCTTCTCGGTATCGACGTCGTCCTGGGTAATCGTGATGAGTTCGTCGTTCGGAAGATGGGCTTCGCTGATCAGCAAGCCGGTCATCAGCTTGGTGAGAGATGCGATTGGCAGCACCGCATGATCGTTCTTGCTGAACAGCACCTCGTGCGTGTCCTGGTCGATCACGAGCGCAACGCTCGACTTCAGGTCGAGCACGTCGTCGGTTCCATGCAGGCCGGCCAACTGGCCGAACGACTGGCGTGCCGGGGTTTCGACACGAACCACCGAACGGCGTTGCACTGCAACCACGGTCTTGCCGTTCTTTTGGCGAATGGAGGCCACCACATTGCGGCCACCACGAACAACCTTTTCGCTACGGTCGGCCTTGCTGCCGCGCTTGGCCGCTACGGCCTCGCGCGGCGCCTTGGCCGAGCGCTTGACTTCTACTGGCACCGGCCCGGCGGCCTTCTTGGCCGTGGACGTCTTTGTGGCAGCTGTTTTTTCCTTTTTGGCGGCCTGTGCACCGGGCAGCAAAAACGCCGTGGCGCAGAGCGCGACGGCGATGAATTTGACTGCGGGCAAGAACCGCTGGCTGGAAACTCGGCGGGGGCGGGTTTCGGGCATTTAAAACTCTCCAGCGGCAAAATGAGAACCGCAGTGTATCGAAATCAAAAAAGGCACGCAATATCAGTTACTTGCGTCCTTTTCTTCACTCGAATCCAAGGATCACCCGTAAACCTAACCTTGTGCCGCCACTCTCTCAGCTTGGCTCTGTAACTTATTGAGAGCACTCAAATAAGCTTTGGCCGATGCGACCACGATGTCGGGGTCTGCGCCAACTCCATTCACTACCCGCCCTGCATTTTGTAACCGAACTGTAACTTCTCCTTGGCTTTCTGTCGAGCCACTGATGGCATTAACCGAGTAAAGAACCATCTCGGCGCCACTTTTTACAAGTGACTCGATAGCCTTGAGCGAAGCATCGACCGGGCCATTGCCATCGGATTCGCCGGTTACTTCCTTGCCCTGAACGGTAAACACGACCTTGGCCTGTGGGCGCTCGCCGGTTTCGCTGTGCTGGGAAAGTGACACAAAAGCAAACTGTTCATCAACGTGCGCCAGCTCTTCCGCGCTGACGAGAGCAAGGATGTCCTCGTCGAAAATTTCGGACTTGCGATCGGCCAGTTCCTTGAAGCGCAAGAAAGCAGCATTGATGTCGGCCTCGCTGGCCATTGTCACGCCGAGATCCTGCAGCCGCTGCTTGAAAGCGTTACGCCCGCTCAGCTTGCCGAGCACGATCTTGTTGGCCGTCCAGCCCACGTCTTCGGCCCGCATGATCTCGTAGGTATCGCGCGCCTTGAGCACGCCGTCCTGGTGAATGCCCGAGGCATGCGCAAAGGCATTGGCGCCCACCACCGCCTTGTTTGGCTGAACCACGAAGCCCGTGGTCTGGCTGACCATGCGGCTCGCCGCCACGATGTGACGGGTATCGACATTCAGCTCGAGCCCGAAGTAGTCCTTGCGGGTCTTCACGGCCATGACGATCTCTTCGAGCGAGCAGTTGCCGGCGCGCTCGCCCAGGCCGTTGATGGTGCACTCGACCTGGCGTGCCCCGCCGATCTTCACCCCCGCCAGCGAGTTGGCCACGGCCATGCCGAGGTCGTTGTGGCAATGTACTGACCAGACGGCCTTGTCGCTGTTGGGTACGCGCTCGCGCAGCATCTTGATGAAGTTGCCGTAGAGCTCGGGAATGGCATAGCCCACGGTGTCCGGCACGTTGATGGTGGTGGCGCCTTCGTTGATCACGGTTTCGAGCACACGGCACAGAAAGTCGGGGTCGCTGCGGTAGCCGTCTTCGGGGCTGAACTCGACGTCTCCCACGAGGTTGCGTGCAAAGCGCACGGCAAGCCTGGCCTGCTCATGCACTTCGTCGGGCGACATGCGCAGCTTCTTTTCCATGTGAAGGGGCGATGTTGCAATGAAGGTATGGATGCGCCCTCGCGCCGCGCCCTTGAGTGCTTCGGCCGCGCGCGAAATGTCGCGATCGTTGGCGCGCGAGAGGCCGCAAATCGTCGAATCCTTGATGGCGTTGGCAATGGCCTTGACGGCCTCGAAGTCGCCGTTCGAACTGGCCGGAAAGCCGGCTTCGATGACGTCGACCTTGAGCCGCTCGAGCTGCTTGGCGATGCGCAACTTCTCGTCGCGGGTCATCGAGGCGCCGGGCGATTGCTCGCCGTCGCGCAAGGTGGTGTCGAAAATAATGAGTTGATCGGTCATCGTGGACTCCTTTGTTCCTTTTGGTCGTTTCGCACCTTGCGCGTACGGCGGCGGACAGCGTCAGGCGAGCTCAGCCACCGATTGTGCGCTGTGCGCGCCCCGGCTCCGGGCGCGCTGCACGCCCGACACGATGGCCTTGAGCGAAGCCGAGATCACGTCCGCGTCGATGCCGACACCGAACAGCGTCTGGGCCTCGTCCACCCGCAGCTCGAGGTACGCGACCGACTTGGCATCGGCGCCGGCGCCAATCGCATGCTGGTGGTAGTCCATCACGCGGACGGTATGGCCGGTAGCCCTGCTCAGCGCCTGAGTGAAGGCGTCGATCGGCCCGTTGCCGCGTCCCTCGATGGCGCGGATTTCACCGTCCCACGGCAAGTTGCCGCGCAGCACCACGGAGGCGCTGGCGCCCTCGCCTTCTTCCTCGAGCACGCGGTGCTGCAGCGAGTGCGCAGCCTCGATGCCGTATTCGCGAACAAAGAGCTGCCAGAGGTCGGCCGCGGTGAGCTCCTTGCCGGCCACGTCCATCACGCGCTGCACGGTCTGCATGAATTCCATCTGGAGGCGACGCGGCATCTCGATGCCGTACTCGCTCTCGAGCAGGTACGCCATGCCGCCCTTGCCCGACTGGCTGTTGACGCGAATCACGGCCTCGTAGCTGCGGCCCACGTCCTTCGGATCGATGGGCAGGTATGGCATGTCCCAGATGTCGCCTTCCTTGCGCGCTGCAAAGGCCTTCTTGATCGCGTCCTGGTGCGATCCCGAGAAGGAGGTGTAGACGAGATCGCCCACGTACGGGTGGCGCGGATGCACGGGGATCTGGTTGCAGTGCTCTACGGTCGCGCGAATCTCGTCGATGTTCGAGAAATCGAGCTCGGGCGAAACGCCTTGCGTGTACAGGTTGAGTGCAACGTTCACAAGGTCGAGGTTACCTGTGCGCTCGCCGTTGCCGAAGAGACAGCCTTCGATGCGCTCGGCACCTGCCATCAGCGCCAACTCGCCGGCCGCAGTGCCGGTGCCGCGGTCGTTGTGCGGATGCACGCACAGCACGATGGAATCGCGACGCGCAAGGTTGCGGTGCATCCACTCGATCATGTCGGCAAAGATGTTCGGCGTGGAATGCTCGACCGTGGTGGGAAGATTGACGATGCATTTGTGCTGGGGTGTCGGCGCCCAGACTTCGGTGACCGCGTCGACGACGCGCTTCGAAAACACAACGTCGGTGCCCGAGAACATTTCGGGCGAATATTGAAAGGTCCACTTGGTTGCGGGCTGCTTCGCGGCAAACTCGTTGAACATGCGCGCGTGGCTGCTGGCCAGATCGACGATCTGGTCTTCGTCCATGCCGAGCACGACGCGGCGCATTGCGGGAGCCACCGCGTTGTAGAGGTGAACGATAGCCCGTGGCGCGCCTTGCAGCGATTCGAAGGTGCGCGCAATGAGGTGGTCGCGCGCCTGCGTCAGCACCTGGATCGTCACGTCGTCGGGAATGCGGTCTTCCTCGATGAGCTTGCGCACAAAATCGAATTCGACTTGCGAGGCGGAGGGAAAGCCCACTTCGATTTCTTTGAAGCCTATGGCCACGAGCGTTTCGAACATGCGCATCTTGCGCGCAATGTTCATCGGCTCCACCAGCGCCTGGTTGCCATCCCGCAGGTCCGTCGACAGCCAGATCGGAGCCTTGGTCAGCACGGCATCGGGCCAGGTGCGGTCCTTGAGGCCGATCGGGGCGAATGCGCGGTATTTGGCTTGAGGTTGCTTGAGCATGTCGATTTCTCTGGATGGTTGGTAATCAACCAGCAACCCCAAAAACAAACGGCCCGTTGCTGGTGCGAACGGGCCGTGGTGAGGGATTTGCGCGTGCGCTACCGTCTCCGCCCGTGAGGGAGGGCTAGTAGGGCCAGCAGCGAAATCTTGGTCATGAGGGTTGTGAATGTAGCACAAGCCGCCGTCAGTTATGCAAGCCCCGCTCGTCCGGCTCTTCGGTCGAGGTGCTGATCACGCTTGCCTGCTGCCCCTTGGCCTTGCGCCAGGCATAGACCACATAACCGCTCAGGCCATAGGCCACGAACAACCCGAACAGCACCGTTGGCGGGTGGATGTTGATGACTGCGATGCCCAGGGCAATGAGCACGATCACCACAAACGGCACGCTCTTTTTCATCTGCACGTCCTTGAAGCTGTAGAACGGCGCGTTGGTAACCATCGAAAGCCCCGCGTAGAGCGTGAAAGCGAAGGTGATCCAGGTGATCTGCGTCCACGAGAGATACAGCACCTCTCCACCCCGCTTGCCCCACTCGGTCATGAGCCAGATGAATCCGGCCACCAGCGCAGCCGCGGCCGGCGACGGGAGGCCCTGGAACCAGCGCTTGTCGACCACGCCGGTGTTGACGTTGAAGCGCGCGAGCCGCAATGCCGCGCATGCGCAGTAGACAAAGGCCGCAATCCAACCCCAGCGGCCCAATCCCTTGAGCGACCACTCGTACGCGATGAGCGCGGGCGCCGCACCGAAAGACACCATGTCGGACAGCGAATCCATCTGCTCGCCGAACGCGCTTTGCGTGTTCGTCATGCGAGCGACGCGGCCGTCCAGGCTGTCGAGAATCATGGCGGCAAAAACGCCGAGCGCCGCGAGATCGAAGCGCGCGTTCATTGCCATCACGACCGAATAAAAACCGCCGAACAGCGCGGCGAGCGTGAACAGGTTCGGCAGGATGTAGATGCCTTTGCGGCGCTTGCGCGGCGGCACTTCGTCGGGAACTGTGTCGTCATGCATTGAGTTTGCCTCCGTCCCTCGTGGGCACTGCGGGAGCAGCTACCCATTCGATAGCATCTTGATCTGTGAATCGCATGGGTTCGCAGTGTAGTTCAGGGGCATGGTCCGCCGCTTCATGAAAAAGGCCACCCCACGGGTGGCCCTCGGGAAACAGGCGCCGCGGCGCCAGCTTCATTTGCTTGCGGATCAGTTGCGGGTCTGGTCGACCAGCTTGTTCTTCTTGATCCAGGGCATCATCGCGCGCAGCTTTTCGCCGACGACCTCGATCTGGTGCTCGGCATTGAGCCGGCGGCGGCTGATCAGCGCGGGCTGGCCGGCAGCGGCTTCGAGCACAAAGCTCTTGGCGTATTCGCCGGTCTGGATGTCGCGCAGCACTTGCTTCATGACCTTCTTGGTCTCTTCGGTCACGATGCGCGGGCCGGTGACGTATTCGCCGTATTCGGCGTTGTTCGAGATCGAGTAGTTCATGTTGGCGATGCCGCCTTCATAGATCAAGTCGACGATGAGCTTGAGCTCGTGCAGGCATTCGAAGTACGCCATTTCAGGTGCGTAGCCGGCTTCCACCAGCGTTTCGAAACCAGCCTTGATCAGTTCGACCGTACCGCCGCACAGAACCGCTTGTTCGCCGAACAGGTCGGTTTCGGTTTCTTCGCGGAAGTTGGTTTCGATGATGCCGGCCTTGCCGCCGCCGTTGGCGGTGGCGTAGCTCAGGGCGAGGTCACGTGCCTTGCCGGTCTTGTCCTGGTGCACGGCCACGAGGTGGGGCACGCCGCCGCCTTGCGTGTAGGTGCTGCGGACGGTGTGGCCGGGAGCCTTTGGAGCCACCATCCACACGTCGAGGTCGGCGCGCGGCTGCACAAAACCGTAGTGCACGTTGAAGCCGTGCGCAAAGACCAGCGAAGCGCCTTCCTTGATGTGCGGGGCCACGTCGTTCTTGTAGACGTTGGCAATCTGCTCGTCGGGCAGCAGGATCATGACCACGTCCGCGGCCTTGACTGCGTCGGCCACTTCGGCGACCTGCAGGCCGGCCTTGCCGACCTTGTCCCACGAAGCGCCACCCTTGCGCAGGCCGACCACGACCTTGACGCCGCTGTCGTTCAGGTTCTGCGCGTGCGCGTGACCTTGCGACCCGTAACCGATGATTGCGACCGTCTTGCCCTTGATGAGGCTGAGGTCGGCGTCCTTGTCGTAGTAAACCTTCATGATGCGTCTTTCCTATTTAATCTCTGGCACCCCCAGGGCGGGGGTGCCTTCACTCACAGTTGGCCGGAGGGATTCCGGTCCTTCATTTGATGGTTGATCGACACGAGGTTGTCGTGAATGCGAAACAGCAGGATCAGCAATTCGCTATAGACGCGAACCATGATCGCGCCGAAAACGAGGATGCCGATGGCAGCCAGAAAGCGCCCCTGGAACAACGAAACGACTGTTGCCGCGAGAACGCCCAGCAAGCCGAGGAAGTACAGAATCCGAATGATGATCGGTGTCACCATCTTCTCGAAACCCAGCAAATCTTGCATTACCTTCTCCTCATGTGTTGATTTAGAACATTGAAACTGAGGGGATCTTCACCCCCCTACACGCGCAGGATGCGCTCGCCGCGCCCAATGCCGCTGGCACCGGTTCGGACAGTCTCGAGGATAGCGCTACGGTCGATTGCTTCCAAGAAAGCATCGTTCTTGCCGTGGTCGCCGGTGAGTTCGATGGTGTAGCTCTTGTCCGTAACGTCGATGATGCGGCCGCGAAAGATCTCGGCCATGCGCATCATTTCTTCACGTTCCTTGCCTACCGCGCGCACCTTCACCATCATGAGTTCGCGCTCGGTATAGGCACCTTCGGTCAGGTCGACGACCTTGACCACTTCGATCAGCCGGTTCAGGTGCTTGGTGATCTGCTCGATCACGTCGTCGGAGCCGGCGGTGACGATGGTCATGCGCGAAAGGCTCGCGTCTTCGGTCGGAGCCACGGTGAGCGACTCGATGTTGTAGCCGCGGGCCGAGAAAAGGCCCACCACGCGGGAAAGAGCACCGGGCTCGTTTTCCAGCAGCACTGCAATGATGTGTTTCATGTTTGCGCGACTCCTCTTTTCGCCGCCCTCCCCCGTGCACGGTAATGCGCGGGCTTGGCGGGCAATAGATTCGTCGTCAGTAAAGAATTGAACGGATGCGCCGTCGATCAGAGATCTTCGGAGCCCAACAGCATTTCGGTAATGCCCATGCCGGCCTTGACCATCGGGAACACGTTCTCCGTGGGGTCGGTACGGAAATCCATGAACACAGTGCGGTCCTTGAGCTTGCGCGCTTCACGCAGCGCCGGCTCCACGTCTTGTGGACGCTCGATCAGCATGCCGACGTGGCCGTAGGCCTCGGCGAGCTTCACGAAGTTGGGGAGCGCATCCATGTAGCTGTGGCTGTAGCGACCGGAGTATTCGATCTCCTGCCACTGCCGCACCATGCCCAGGTAGCGGTTGTTGAGCGAGCAGATCTTTATCGGCGTGTTGTATTGCAGGCAGGTGGAGAGTTCCTGGATGCACATCTGCACCGAGCCTTCGCCGGTGATGGTGAACACTTCCGAATCGGGCTTGGCGAGCTTGATGCCCATGGCGTACGGAATACCTACGCCCATGGTGCCCAGGCCGCCCGAATTGATCCAGCGGCGGGGCTCGTCGAAGCGGTAGTACTGCGCGGCCCACATCTGGTGCTGGCCGACGTCCGAGGTTATGTACGTGTCGGCGTCCTTGGTCATGTTCCAGAGGGTCTCGACCACGTACTGCGGCTTGATGACGTCCTTGTTGTCGCGGTCGTACTTGAGGCAGTCGCGCGAGCGCCAGGCCTCGATGGTCTTCCACCAGTCGGACAGCGCGCCGGCGTCGGGCTTGGTGGTGCTTTCGCGGATCATGGAGATCAGTTCGGTGAGCACGTCCTTCACGTCGCCGACGATCGGGATGTCGACCTTCACGCGCTTGGAAATGCTCGACGGATCGATGTCGATGTGAATGATCTTGCGATCGTTCATTGCAAAGTGCTTCGGATTGCCGATCACGCGGTCGTCGAAGCGCGCGCCCACAGCCAGCAGCACGTCGCAGTTCTGCATGGCGTTGTTGGCTTCGATGGTGCCGTGCATGCCCAGCATGCCCAGGAACTTGCGGTCGCTCGCCGGATAGGCGCCCAGGCCCATCAGCGTGTTGGTGACCGGGTAGCCAAGCATGTCGACCAGAGTACGCAATTCGTTGGTGGCATTGCCCAGCAGCACGCCGCCGCCCGTGTAGATGTACGGGCGCTTGGCGTTCAGCAGCAGGTTCAGCGCCTTGCGGATCTGGCCGCCATGGCCTTTGCGCACAGGGTTGTACGAGCGCATCTCGACCTTGTCGGGATAGCCTGCGTAAGGGGTCTTCTTGAAAGAGACGTCCTTGGGCACGTCCACCACCACCGGCCCCGGACGGCCGCTTCGTGCGATGTGGAAGGCCTTTTTGATGGTCAGGGCCAGATCCTTCGGGTCCTTGACGAGGAAGTTGTGCTTCACGATGGGGCGCGTAATGCCCACGGTGTCGCATTCCTGGAAGGCATCGAGGCCGATGGCAGCGGTGGGTACCTGGCCCGAGATGATCACCATCGGGATCGAGTCCATGTACGCAGTGGCAATGCCGGTGACCGCATTGGTCAGCCCGGGCCCCGAGGTAACCAGTGCCACACCCACTTCGCCGGTGGCGCGTGCATAGCCGTCAGCAGCGTGGACCGCCGCCTGCTCGTGGCGTACCAGCACGTGCTGGATAGTGTCTTGCTTGTAGAAGGCGTCGTAGATGTACAGAACCGCGCCGCCTGGGTAGCCCCAGATGTATTGGACGCCTTCGGCCTGCAGTGCCTTGACCAGCACTTCAGCACCCATGAGTTCTTGCGTTTGATTGCCGGCGCCAGAGGACGCGGCTGCTGCGGAAGCCAGTTCCGCCTTAGAGATTTCCATGATCAACCTTTGGAGTTTTTTCGGGAACGAAAAACCTTGGGTGCCCCTTGCCAACCCTTGTGGGGTCGCGCCAGGACTTGAGGCCAAAGCCATGAGCGGACTGATGTTCCGCCGGACCGTGACCCGTTTGCCTTTTGACTTGCGATGCGAATTATGACATTGATGGAAGAGCCCTCGCGCGAAAACCATCACGAAAAGGGCAAGAAGGCATAATCCGCGGCATAAAAACATAAGCGCTTCCAGACACCCCATCCCCCACGCGGCGCCACCGGCGCCCCTTCTCGCTTGGCCACTGAACAAGAACTTTCCGACTTTCTGAAGAGCGTCGAACGGCGCGCTTTCAAGCGCTCGGTCTATCACGTGCGGGACGAAGAAGCGGCACTCGACATCGTGCAGGACAGCATGATGAAGCTGGCGCAGCACTACGGCGACAAGCCGCCGGAAGAGCTGCCGATGCTGTTCCAGCGCATTCTCTCGAACTGCACGCTCGACTGGTTTCGCAGGCAAAAAACGCGGCGTGCGCTGTTTTCGAACCTGGGCGACTTCGAATCCGCAAGCGACGACGGCGATTTCGATCTTCTGGAGAACTTCGTCTCTCCAACCGACTCTAGGGAGACGGAGAGCGCCGAGGACACAACCCGCCGCGCCCAGGTCTTTCACGAAATCGAAGAACAGATCGCAGCTTTGCCGGGTCGTCAACGAGAGGCTTTCCTGATGCGTTACTGGGAAGAAATGGACGTGGCGGAGACGGCCGCTGCAATGGGCTGCTCAGAAGGCAGCGTCAAAACCCACTGTTCGCGGGCCGTGCACGCCTTGAGCAAAGCGCTCAAAGCCAAGGGAATTTCGCTATGAACACTAAGGTTCCAACCTCTTCTTTCGCTGCCGAAGATCAATTCGGTCAGCGCGTGGCTGCGCGGCTGTCTGCCGGTAGCCAGGAGCTGCCGCATGACATCAGCGAGCGGCTGCGCGTTGCGCGTGCACAGGCAGTCGCCATGCGCAAGCAGGCGCCCCAGTTGCGTGCGGCATCAACTGTTATCCAGTCGGGCAATGTGGCCACGATGGGCGGCGGCTGGTGGACCCGCATCGGTTCGGTGGTTCCGTTGATTGCGCTGGTTGCCGGGCTGATCACCATCAGCGTCATGCAAGACGAAGACCGCGCGAGCGAACTGGCGGACGTCGACGCAGCTCTTTTGACGGACGACCTGCCTCCCGCCGCCTATACCGACCCGGGGTTCGCCCAGTTCCTCAAGTCGGACGGCGCCTCCGACTGAGGCCTGTCGAACGAACGAATGCGACGCCTCCCAGTTTTCCGCACCTCCACACCCCGCCTGATGCGCCCGCAAACGCCGGGCGCGCTTGTTTGGGCGGGCGCAATCGCCATGGCGGTTTTCGGCCTTGCGGGCCTGACTGGCCTGTCAATGGCCAGTGCTCACCAACGCTCTGAGTCGCCCACGGCAGGTGCCGGTGCCACGCAGGCGGTACCTGCGTCGGCCTCGCACCTTGCAGCTTCGAAAGTGGCCCCGGCAACCAAGCCGTTCTGGAACGAACTCACCGCCGAGCAGCAACAGGCGCTGCAGCCGCTGGCATCGCATTGGCACGCCTTGAGCACGGCGCACAAGCGCAAATGGCTGGCACTGTCACGAAACTACGCGAACATGCCGGCAGATGACCAAACCACCCTGCACAGCCGCATGATCGAATGGGCAGCCTTGAGCAACCAGCAGCGCGCCCAGGCGCGCCTCAACTTCGCAGAAGTGAAGCGCGTGCCCGCGGACGAACGCAAGGCCAAATGGGAGCAGTACCAGGCGCTGAGCGAAGAAGAAAAGCGCCGCCTTGCGGAACGTGCCCCCGCCAAACCGCGCGGCGCTGCCATTCCGGTGCGTCCCGTTCCCGCCCAAAAACTGGTCACGGTTCCGGCGGTGACCCCCACCGGCCAGCACACACCGCGCATTCTGCTGGCGCCGCCAGCTACAGTAGTTGCGCCCGCCCCACCGGCGCCGACCGCCATCTTGGTCGCTTCACCACCTGAGCGCGCTCCAGGGATCGCCCCCATTCCCTCACCCGCCCCAGACACGCCCTCCGCACCGGTTCCGCCCGAAGCGCAGGTGCCGACGCCTTCGCCGCCCTGAACAAGATTTCGATGGCTCCCCCCTCCCCCGAAGTTTCGGAATCGAATTCCCCTTCTCCTCCCGCAGACCCTTCGAGCAGCGCTCCCCTTTCGATAGTGCCCGGCTTATGGCGTCGCATGGCGTGCTGGCTCTATGAAGGCATGCTCCTGTTCGCCGTGGTGTTCGTGGCTGGCTGGCTGTTCAGCACGCTCGGCCAGATGCGAGACGCCATGGATTCGCGCCGGCACTTGCTCCAGGCATTCCTCTTCGTGGTGTTCGGCGTCTATTTCGTCTGGTTCTGGGCTCGGGGCCAGACACTGGCCATGAAAACCTGGAACATCCGCATCGTCGACCTGCATGGTCGCCCTGTGAGCCAGCGCCGCGCCTTGGCGCGCTACCTGCTGAGCTGGATCTGGTTTCTGCCGCCACTGGTTGCCATCGCCCCTTTCAAGCTTTCGGGGGGAGAATCGATGGTTTTGATCTTCGGATGGGTCGCCGTCTGGGCATTGCTGGCCCGCTTCCACCCCGAGCGCCAGTTCTGGCACGACGCCTGGGCCGGCACGCGGCTCATCACCTCCAAGCCAATGAGTCGCCGATGAGTGCCTTGCCCAAACTGCCCGATCCCGCCGTCAATCCGCAAAAAGCCCGCAAGGGTTTCGAGCGCGTGTGGCACGCCACGCTCATCTCGCTGCACGGACTCCGCGCAGGCTGGAGCGAACCGGCCTTCCGCCAGGAAGCCGTCACGGCCATCGTGATGATCCCGGCCGCCTTCTGGCTTGGCCGCAGCTGGGTCGAGGTCGCCTTGCTGGCCGGGAGCGCCATTCTGGTAATGATCGTCGAACTGCTGAACACGGCGGTCGAAGCCGCCATAGACCGCATCGGCCCTGAATGGCACGACCTTTCAAAGCGCGCCAAAGACATGGGCAGCGCCGCCGTGCTGCTGTCGCTCACGCTGTGCGGAGGCATCTGGCTAGCAGCCCTGTGGCAGCACTTCGCGTCATGAAAGCGCCTGCCGCACAAGGCATGATTGCGGCATGAATCCTGAATTTTCGATCTGTGTGTATTGCGGCTCGCGTCCCGGCGAGCGCACTGAGTTTTCCAAGGCCGCCGAAGCGGTCGGCCAGTGGATCGGCCAGCACCGCGGCCAGCTCGTCTACGGCGGTGGGCGCACCGGCCTGATGGGCACCGTGGCCGAAGCCACCCGCAACGCCGGCGGCCGGGTGGTCGGCATCATTCCCAAGGCGCTGGTCGACCGGGAGCTGGCCAACACGCTCTGCGACGAACTCCACGTGGTCGACACCATGCATGAGCGCAAGGCCATGATGGGCGAGCGTGCCGACGCCTTCATTGCCCTTCCGGGCGGCATCGGCACCTTCGAAGAACTTTTCGAGATCTGGACCTGGCGCCAGCTCGGCTATCACGACAAGCCGACCGGCATCCTGAACACCGCCGGCTACTACGACGGCCTGCTCGGCTTCCTGGCACACAGCGTGCGCGAAGGCTTCATGGGCGAATGGCAGATGGAACTCATCCGCACTGGCACCAACCCCACCGAACTGCTCACCGCGCTGCGCGCCCAGGTGCCGCTACATCCCCGCACTGACCGCCTGGCTGAAAACCTGTAGCAACAGCCAAGCTGGCGCACGCGCCGTTTACACGGCGTTTTCGTTCTCTTCGCCGGTGCGAATGCGTACGATGCGTTCGACTTCGGTGACAAAGATCTTCCCGTCACCGATCTTGCCCGTGCGAGCCGAATTGACGATGGCTTCGATGCAGCGCTCCACGTCGCCCTCGTTGACGACCACTTCGACCTTCATCTTCGGCAGGAAGTCGACCACGTATTCAGCACCACGATAGAGCTCCGTGTGCCCTTTCTGGCGGCCAAAACCCTTGACTTCGGTCACCGTGAGGCCTGTTACACCCACTTCGGCCAGCGCTTCGCGCACGTCCTCGAGCTTGAAGGGTTTGACGATGGCGGTGATCTGCTTCATGTTTTTTGCGCTCCGGCGGTTTCGTTGAATTTGCTGGTGATAGGGTAACGCCAATCTTTGCCGAAGCTGCGATGGGTGACCCGGATGCCCACTGGCGCCTGGCGCCGTTTGTATTCATTGATCTTGATGAGCCGCGCAACCCGCTCGACCACTGCGCGTTCGTAACCCGCGGCAATGATCTCGTCGATGCCTTCATCGTCCTGCATGTAGCGTGCCAGGATGCCGTCGAGGATGTCGTACGGCGGCAGGCTGTCCTGGTCGGTCTGGTCGGGCCGCAGTTCGGCGCTGGGGGGCCTCGTGATGATCCGCTCCGGAATCGGCGACGCGCCGGTGCCATATGGGTCGTGGGCATTGCGCCAGCGGGCAAGCGCAAACACGGTGGTCTTCAGCAGGTCTTTGATAACCGCGAAACCACCTGCCATGTCGCCGTAAAGCGTGCAATAGCCGGTCGCCATTTCGCTCTTGTTGCCGGTGGTGAGAACGAGCGAACCGAACTTGTTCGACAGCGCCATCAAAAGTGTGCCGCGAATCCGGGCCTGGATGTTTTCCTCGGCCGTGTCCTCAGGCAGGCCCCTGAACTCATCAGCGAGGGCGCCCTTGAAAGATTCGAAAGTGTGCTTGATCGATATTTCGTCATACCGTACACCCAGGCGCGCGGCCATCTCGCGCGCATCGATCCAGCTGATGTCTGCCGTGTAGGGCGAAGGCATCATGACCGCGCGCACTTTGTCCTTGCCGAGCGCATCGACTGCAATGGCAAGCACCAGTGCCGAATCGATACCACCGGAGAGCCCCAGGATGGCCCCCGGAAAGCCGTTCTTGCCGATGTAGTCCCGCACGCCCAGTACCAGTGCATCCCAAAGCTGGGCCTCGGCGTCGCGTGGCGGCGCTATCGCTCCCGGCTCGGCCACGAATCCGATGCCTTCGCCGCCCTGCGACGGCCGCACCAGTTCCATGAAGACCAGTAGCTCCCTGAAGCTTTCCGCCTGCAGGGCCAGGGTACCGTTGGCGTTCAGGGCGAACGACGCTCCGTCGAACACCACTTCGTCCTGCCCGCCGACCAGGTGCGCATAGACCAGCGGCAGGCCGACCGCCCGGGCACGATCGGCCATTCGCGCGACGCGCTCGCCTTCCTTGCCCACGTGGTAGGGGGAGGCGTTGACGACTGCCAGCACTTCGGCACCCGCCGCGCGCGCCAGTTCGGCCGGCTCGTCGAACCAGGCGTCTTCACAGATGAGCAGGCCCACCGAGACCCCGCCGGCCTCGAACACGCAAGTGCCCTGCCCTGGCGTGAAATAGCGGCGTTCGTCGAACACCTGGTAGTTGGGCAGTTCGCGCTTGGCGTAGGTTTCGAGAACGCGTCCTTCCCTGATCACGCTGGCGGCGTTATGGCGCATCTGCACCGCCACAGAACGGCTGCGCAGGCTTCCGCCGGTCGGATGCCCCACCACCACGACCATGTCTTTGAGACCGGCCAGCGCAGCGGCAATGCCTTTCACGGCATCATCGCAAGCTTCGGTAAAGGCGGGGCGCAGGAAAAGATCCTCGGCCGCATAGCCGGCAACCGAGAGTTCGGGCGTCAGCAGAAGACGCGCACCCTCTGCGTAGGCTTGCTGCGCGGCATCGACGATTTTTTTCGCGTTGCCGGCGATGTCGCCCACCACAAAATTGAGTTGCGCGACGGCGAGCTTGAGCGTCATACGGAAGGAAGAAAAAGGCTTGAACGATTATGTCATTCGGGTGATGGCATCGCTGTCGGACCTGAACCCGAAAGCATGGAACGCGCTGCTCGACGCCGAGACGCAGCCCTCGCCTTTCATGCGCTACGAATACCTTGCGGCGCTCCATGAAAGCGGAAGCGCCTCGCCCGAAAGCGGCTGGGCGCCGCAGTTCATCACGCTCTGGTGCAACGACCAATTGCAGGCGGCCTGCCCGGCGTACATCAAGACCCACTCCTATGGGGAATATGTCTTCGACTGGGCCTGGGCCAATGCCTATGAGCAGCACGGTCTTGCCTATTACCCCAAGGCCGTGGTGGCGGTGCCGTTCACTCCGGTGCCGGGCGCACGGCTCCTGGCACGCGATGCGCAAAGCCGCACGTTGCTGGTGCAAGCATTGGTGGCGTGGTGCAAGGCGCAAGAGCTCTCTTCGCTGCACCTGCTGTTCGGCTCCGATGCCGACATTGCCGCCTGCACCGAAGCGGGCCTCATGCTGCGCAATACGGTGCAGTTCCACTGGACCAATGCTGCCCCGGCGAGCCCTGATGGGGGCAGGCCGTATACTGACTTTGAATCGTTCCTTGCCAGCCTCTCGCACGACAAGCGCAAGAAGATCCGCCAGGAGCGCCGCAAGGTAGCCGAAGCGGGCGTCACCTTTCGGTGGTCTCGCGGCGCCGACATCGCACCGGCCGACTGGGAATTTTTCTACCGCTGCTATGCGCGCACTTATCGCGAGCATGGCAACCCGCCTTACCTTTCGCGCGATTTCTTCCACCGCATGGCCGACACCATGCCCGAGGCCTGGCTGCTGTTCGTCGCGGAGCGCGAGGGCAAGCCGATTGCGACCAGCCTGATCGCGCTCTCCACGCACGGCGACGACACGCCCGTCGCCTATGGCCGCTACTGGGGAGCCATCGAACGCGTCGATTGCCTGCACTTCGAGGCCTGCTACTACCAGCCGCTGGCCTGGTGCATTGCGCACGGCGTCGCGCGCTTCGAGGGCGGCGCGCAGGGGGAACACAAGATGGCGCGCGCGCTGATGCCGGTCAAGACAACCAGCGCGCACTGGCTGGCGCATCCGGCATTCGCCGATGCGGTCGAGCGCTTTCTGGAGCGCGAGGGTGAAGGCATCGGCAGCTACATGGATCACCTGGGCGAACGCAGTCCGTTCAAGGCGGCCTGAGAGCGGGGACGGCGGTCGGCCTGCCGCCATCCGGGGCTGCTATAAACGCGCCCAACATCCAACAGCAGAAAGAAAATCGATGCCATTCCTGGGACTGGGGCTGCACATCCTCATTGCGCTGTTTTTCGCGGTGCATGCGATGCGCCACGGCAAGCAGATGTACTGGCTCATCATTCTCTTCAGCTTCCCCCTGCTGGGCAGCATCGTGTATTTCATGGTCGAGTACCTGCCTGCCTCGCGCCTGCAGCGAACCGCCGGCAAGGTGGCAAATGCCGCTATCGGGTTCATCGACCCCGAGCGCGAATACAGGGCGGCAACCGACGCCTATGACCTCGCTCCAACGGCCCAGAACAAGCTCCGCCTGGCCAAGGCTGCGTTGAACAAGGGGCAGGCTGCAGACGCAGTCGGGCACTACCGCGACGCGCTGAAAGGTCCGCTTGCGTCCGATCCCGAGTTGCAATTTGGCCTGGCCAGCGCCCTGCTCGCCGCCGGCGGCCCGGCTTCGGGACGCGATGCGCTACAGGTGATCGAGACTCTGCGCGCTACGCGAGACGACTACCGCAGAGACGAGGTTGCCGTGCTTGCCGCTCGCGCACTTGCGGCTGACGGGCGTCATGCCGAAGCGCGCGAGTCATTCGAAACCGCGTTGAACCAGTACAACACCGTAGAGACACGTGCCCGCTACATTGCGTGGCTGGCCCAGCAAGGCGATTCGGCCGGTGCGCAGCGGCACTGGGGCGAGCTCCAGCAAGCTGCGCGCCATTGGAACTCGCACGCCCGTTCCGTCAACCGGGAGTGGATGCGGCTGGCCGGAGACGCGGTACAGGGTTGAGGCATCGCCTTCGGGCGCCTACCCTGCACCTATCCGATTACTTCTTGTAGGCGGCGATACCGTCGATGACTTCCTTCTTGGCCGCGTCGATGCCTTCCCAGCCCAGCACCTTGACCCACTTGCCGGCTTCCAGGTCCTTGTAGTGCTCGAAGAAGTGGCTGATGGCCTTCAGGCGCATCGGGTTCACGTCGTCCACCGACTTCCAGTGGCTGTAGATCGGCAGCACCTTGTCGGTGGGCACGGCAAGCACCTTGCCGTCCACGCCGGCTTCGTCTTCCATCATCAGGATGCCGAGCGGACGGCATGGCACCACCACGCCGGGCAACAGCGGGTACGGAGCAATCACCAGCACGTCGACCGGGTCGCCATCGCCCGAGAGCGTCTGGGGCACGTAGCCGTAGTTGGCCGGGTAGTACATGGCGGTCGTCATGAAGCGGTCGACGAAGATCGCGCCCGATTCCTTGTCGACTTCGTACTTGATCGGGTCGGCGTTCATCGGGATTTCGATCACGACATTGAAGGCGTCGGGAATGTTCTTGCCGGGGGAGACTTTGTCGAAGGACATGACGTTTTCGAGTAGTTGAAAAGTATGAGAGGAGATGGGGACAAACCCGGAGTTTACTTTCCGTGTCATGGCACGGTCGCACACGTTCCTGTTTTTGCCTGTAAATTGCACCCGTTGGCCAATCGGCTCCGCACTTCGGTGCAGCGAGCTTCGAGGAAGCAACGCGACGGAAAACCTGGGTCCCGTACGCGTTGCGCGCAGGACCCATGCTGTCCGTCTCCACAAGTCACAACGAACGAATGGAGAAGCAAAGCATGATCGGCAACACCCCCCTGATACTCGCCATCGTCTGCGGCCTCGTGGCCGTCGGCTACGGTTTCTGGGCCCGAAGTTGGATTCTCGCCAAGGACCCGGGCAACGCCCGGATGCAGGAAATAGCGGCGGCCATCCAGGCCGGCGCATCGGCCTACCTCGCCAAGCAGTACACCACCATTGCGGTGGTCGGCGTCGTCCTGGCCATTCTCATCGGCATTTTTCTGGATGCGACCACAGCCATCGGCTTTGTGGTGGGCGCCGTGCTTTCGGGCGCCTGCGGCTTCATTGGCATGAACGTGTCGGTGCGCGCCAACGTGCGCACCGCGCAGGCGGCCACCCAAGGTATCGGCCCGGCGCTCGATGTCGCGTTTCGCGGCGGCGCGATCACCGGCATGCTGGTGGTTGGCTTGGGGCTGCTGGGCGTTTCGGTCTTCTACTGGTTTCTGGCGGGTAACGGCAATCTCACACCCGACCGCAGCCTGTCGGCCATTCTCAACCCGCTCATCGGCTTTGCCTTCGGCTCGTCGCTGATCTCCATCTTCGCGCGGCTGGGCGGCGGCATTTTTACCAAGGGTGCCGACGTGGGCGCCGACCTGGTGGGCAAGGTCGAAGCCGGTATTCCTGAAGACGATCCGCGCAACCCCGCCGTGATTGCGGACAACGTGGGCGACAACGTCGGCGACTGCGCCGGCATGGCGGCCGACCTGTTCGAAACCTACGCGGTGACGCTCATTGCCACCATGGTGCTGGGCGCGCTCATGGTTGCCGCGGCGCCGGTCAACGCGGTGCTGTACCCGCTCGCACTGGGGGGCGTGTCGATCATCGCGTCGATCATCGGCTGCTTCTTCGTCAAGGCCTCGCCGGGCATGGTCAACGTGATGCCGGCGCTCTACAAGGGCCTGGCGGTGGCGGGCCTCCTGTCGCTGATCGCTTTCTGGTTTGTGACGAGCTGGATCGTCCCGGACAACGCCATCGCTCCGAGCGGCAGCCAACTGAAGCTGTTCGGCGCCTGCTTCGTAGGCTTGGCGCTCACAGCCGCGCTGGTGTGGGTTACCGAGTACTACACGGGCACGCAGTACAAGCCGGTGCAGCACATCGCGCAGGCCTCGACCACCGGCCATGGCACCAACATCATCGCCGGCCTGGGCGTCTCGATGCGCTCCACGGCCTGGCCGGTGATCTTTGTGTGCATCGCGATCCTGGCTTCATACTCGCTCGCGGGCCTTTACGGTATTGCGGTGGCCGCCACGTCGATGCTCAGCATGGCCGGCATCGTGGTTGCGCTCGACGCCTACGGCCCCATTACCGACAACGCCGGCGGCATCGCCGAAATGAGCGAACTGCCCGACAGCGTACGCGCCGTGACCGACCCGCTCGATGCCGTCGGCAACACCACCAAGGCAGTGACCAAGGGCTACGCGATCGGTTCGGCCGGCCTGGCCTCGCTGGTGCTCTTTGCAGACTACACCCACAAGCTGGAGAGCTTCGGGCTGAACATCAGCTTCAACCTGAGCGACCCGATGGTGATCGTCGGTCTCTTCATCGGCGGGCTGATCCCCTACCTGTTCGGCGCCATGGCCATGGAGGCCGTGGGCCGGGCGGCCGGTGCCGTGGTGGAAGAAGTGCGCAGGCAGTTCCGCGACATTCCCGGCATCATGGAAGGCACCGGCAAGCCCGAGTACGGCAAGGCAGTGGGCATGCTGACCGGCGCAGCCATCAAGGAAATGATGATCCCGTCGCTGCTGCCGGTGGTGGTGCCGATTCTGGTCGGCCTGCTGCTCGGCCCCAAGGCGCTTGGCGGCTTGCTGATGGGCACCATCGTCACGGGCCTGTTCGTTGCCATATCGATGTGCACGGGCGGCGGCGCATGGGACAACGCCAAGAAGTACATCGAAGACGGCCACCATGGCGGCAAGGGCTCCGAAGCACACAAGGCCGCCGTCACCGGCGACACCGTGGGCGACCCCTACAAGGACACAGCCGGCCCGGCGGTGAACCCGCTGATCAAGATCATCAACATCGTTGCGCTTCTCATCGTGCCGCTGGTGGTCAAGTTCCATGCGGGCGATGCGGCGGCGGCCATGCCGCACAAGGTGGAGGCGCCAGTGGCAGTCACCGCACCGGCCGCTTCCGCAACGCCGCCGGCACCGGTCGCTTCGGGCGCCGTAAAGTGAAAGCCAGCACCTGATGCCTTCAGCGGAAAGACTCGAGGCCTTTATTGCCGCCGTCGAAAGCGGCGCGCATGCCAAGGCCATCGAAAACTACTACACCGAAGACGCCACCATGCGTGAGAACCGGGCCGAGCCCAGGCGTGGCCGCGGCACGCTGGTTGCGCACGAGCAGGCCGTGCTTGATCGGACGGAATCCGTCGTCTCGACCTGCGTGCGTCCTGTGCTGGTGAACGGCGACCACGTGGTGATCCGGTGGGTGTTCGACTTTCGGTTCAAGGGCGGCAAGGCCATGCGCATGGAAGAACTCGCCTGGCAACGCTGGGCTGGCGACCTCATCGCCGAGGAAGAATTCTTCTACGACCCGGCGCAGGCCAAGCCAGCCTGATTGCCTGCGCTACCTCAAGCTTTCGGCCGCCACCGCCCGCACGAGGCGTGTGGCCGGAGCCACCAACTGGCCCAGGCTTCCGGCCTGGTCTTGCTCGATGGCCTGGAGCACCAGTTCGTTGATGCCGCCCACTACCGTCATCGCCATTTCGCTGGTGAGGTGCGCCGCCGGCCCTTCTTGAGAACCGCCGCCGTTGATGGCCAGCTGAATGAAGCTGGCGATTTCGTCGTTTACCCGGCGCCGTGCTGCAAGGCCCGGCATGCCGAGGCCCAAGATCTCGACGAACAGCGTACGCAACAACACCGGGTCCTGGGCAAGGTAGTCGAAATACGCGCTCATCGCCCGCTCCACCTGCGCGTGCCAAGGCTGCGCCGGGTCGAAGGCCTCGCTGACCGCGCGCAACGCCAGTTTGCTGGCGGCCTCGTACAACGCAATCAGGCATTCCGCTTTGGTTGTGAAGTGCTCGTAGAACGTGCGCCGCGAAACCGCCGCTTCGCGCACGATGTCGGCAATGGTGGTCTCCGCGTAGCCCTTGGCCGCAACCGCGCGCGCCATGCCCTCAAGCAACCTTGAGTAATGCTCGTGGACCGCATCCCCGAAAGGGCCGGCAGCGGCTGGTTTTTCAGTCGCGATACTCATGAAGGTACATTTTCCTACGCCGTGGTACTTGACGGTACCAGCCATTCTGCGCACCATCGAAGAAATCGGTACTCGTGTGTACCAACTGCTTCCAGAGGATATTTCCGATGACCGACCTTGTCGTGCGCCGCCTCCTGATCGATCTGCAGACCCCTTTCGTTCGCAACTGGTGCGGGGGCGATGCATTCTCCACTGCCTTTTTCAACGCGTTGTCGCTGAGCTTCCCGTTCGGCGAGCAGTTTTTCATCGATGCCGTGCGCGACACCGTGGCCACGCTGCCGGCCGACGCACAGGAAGAGTACCGTGCCCAGGTGCGAGGGTTCATTGGTCAAGAGGCTACGCACCGCCGCATCCACTCGCTATTCAACGGCCACCTCGAATCCCAGGGCTTCAAAGACGGCTGGACGCCGCGCGCCGCCAAGCGCATGGAGTTGATGGAGGGAGCGGACCCTCGCCACGCACTGGCAGTGACCGCGGCAACGGAGCACTTCACGGCAATGTTCGCCGAGTGGCTGCTGGCCCACCCTGACGTGCTCGACGGCGCCGAACCGCGGCTGCGGATCATGTGGCTTTGGCACTGCGCTGAAGAGCTGGAGCACAAGTCCGTCGCGTTCGATGTGTACAAGGCTGCTGGCGGTTCCGACCGATGGCGCACCCGCTGGTTTCGCCGGGTCACCGTCATGTTCCTTGGCGACCTGCTGCGCCAGACAGTCGACAACCTGCGCCATGAAGGCCAGCTGTGGAAGTGGGCAACATGGAAAAGCGCCGCGCGCATCCTGCTGAGCCGGGACGGCCTGCTGCGAGGAAACTGGGGCGCCTGGCGCAGCTACTTTCGCGCAGACTTTCATCCTGCGCAGCAAGACAGCAGTCTTTCAGCGCGCTGGCTGGAAGACAACCGCGCGCAGTTCACGGCCGTAGGTACAGCACCCGAGGCCGCCGGCGCTGCTCTTCAGTAAAAGCTGGCCCGGTGCGTGGGAGGGCTCGCGGCTGGCCGGTGGTCGGGCCGCATCGTCAAGTCATGCAAGGTGTCGAAGTCCGAAGGAGCGTCTGGAACGCGCATTACGGCTTCCAGCTCGTTCAATGAGGCGACCCACTGGCCCGCGGCCGACTCGGCAGGCTCATCGTTGGCGAAGGTGCCGTCGCGGATATAAAGGGTTTCGTTGTCGGCGCGTTCGTCGTGCAGCTCAATCAGGCGCGCAATCGAAAAGTTGTAGGTAACCAGCTTCTCACGCGTGTTGCGATCTTTGCCGCCGCAGTTGAACGAGCCCTCTGCCGCAATCACGATGCATGAGCCCTCGACGCCGCTGTCGACGTGGCTGCCGGTGCGCCAAATGGCGTTTGGCAGACGCACACGCACCTTGTCGATCACCAGGTCGCGCTGTTTGTTGAGGCTGCCAAGCGGAGGAACCAGCGAACGCAACTGCCGCAGGCGCTCGGCAAAGATGTTGTCCATGAAAAATTCGACGTGGTGCGTCGCGCTGCCCGAAGAGCGCTTGACCACCTGCATGACAACATGACGTGATTTATTCATTGCAGGTCCTTCCGCACGCCGCCCAGCGCTGGGCGTCTTGCCTATACAAAATCATTGCGTCGACTAAATTAGAACTTTTTATTGACTGCAATTACTTGCATCAATTGTGTCTAACTGTATATCGAATACCGCAAATAGGGAAGGAAATCTGCACCGGCGATGCTCGGGCATGTCGCCAAAAAGACGCTCGGCCCTGCTAGCCGGGCGCCGCGGGCTATTCGAGCGACTCGTCCAGCGCCTTGCAGGAAGGCGCGCACACGGTTTGCGACTTGCCGAGCACCTGGCGGGTGCGCAGTTGCGAGCGGACCCGGTGCTTGCCGCACATGAAGCAGGACATGGTTGCCCCGCTGAACGATGCGGATGCGCGGAACGGGGATCCCGGCGCTTTCGACTTGTAACGCAAGCCATCGGCCACGACGGCAGTCTTCACCTCAGCTTTGGCCATCGGCTTTGTCCTTTTTGGGTTCAGTGTTTCGCATGGCGCGTGCAATAACGTCTCTGGCGCGGACTTCGGCTGCAAGCGCCGCATCCAGCGCCGAGCGGCACAGGCCGGCGTGTTGATAGTTCAGATTTTCGTACACCTCGGCAGCCGCCGGATAGGCATCGAGCAAACGGCCCAGGTCGGCGCCTGGTTCAACGTCGCTGAATTCATGCACGAGGTGCTCGACCACCGAGCGGTACTGCTCCGCCCCAACGGGAACGGAGCTGTGCTCGAGCCGCTCCAGCAGTTGAGCCAGCACGTGGGTCACTGCCAGATCGGTCTTGGGAGACGGATTATGGGTCGTGTTCATGGGATCCATCTGGGGGCAGCATACGCTTTATGCAAGTGCCTCCTCCCGTGTGGGGGTTGGCTCCGGCGTGGCCGCATGCGCAGCCTGCATTCGCCGAAGCAGGCTGTGCAGCATTTCCGTCGAGAGCCCATGAATGACCAGGCGATGCCCCGCCCGGAGGGTTGAAAGCGGCACCAGCGGGTGCTTGTTGTTCACCAGAATGAGATGTTCGGGCGCACCCAGAAGGGTTGCTGCGTAAATGCCGACGGTCTCGTCCAGTTGCAGCGAGTTCGCAGCGCGCCAAAAGTCATTATCCGTGAGCATCAACTGATAAAGGGGCGTAAAAAGCTCGATTGCGCTCTGCAGGTCAAGAAAATTCAGCTTTCCGCTCGGCATGTCCGAAAGTTGCAAGCCCGGGTCCTTGATCATCGAAAAGTCGACATTCGGCGCCTTGCCTAGTACCAGGCCTCGGTCGCGGAGTGCCTGGTTCAGGCGGATCACAAAATTGAAGAGATTCAGGTCGTGCTTCAGGAACATCTCGTCCCTGAGCGCATCGATATTGGCGGGCTCCAGTGGCGAGGTACCCACCGGCGCGGGTGAATTGCGGCCGATGAAGCTCAGCACCTGAGATCCCAAGTGGAAGTGCCGCAGGATCAGCCAGTTCGCCTCCGGCGAGACGAAGCGCTTCAGCCCCCAGGCGAGCAGGTTGTGCAGCAATTTGGAATGCGACCAGTTGCGCGGCACGAACACCTTCACCA
This sequence comes from Variovorax sp. 3319, assembly GCF_031456585.1. Lineage (NCBI taxonomy): Bacteria > Pseudomonadati > Pseudomonadota > Betaproteobacteria > Burkholderiales > Comamonadaceae > Variovorax > Variovorax sp. 3319. The sequence goes on along the minus strand of NZ_JAVDUZ010000014.1, from coordinate 67,967 downwards.
CCTGGATCAGGATGATGGTCAGCCGGGCCACAGGTCGCAAAAACGGCAGCAGGTACTGGCGCGAGCCCGAGCTCGAGTCCGCCAGCCAAGCCGCCTTGACCTCGTCGGGCAACGGGGTGCTCTGGTCGAGGTAGAGCGCGAGCCAGGGGCTGGGGTCCCGCTCGTCGTGACCCTGCTCAAGAAAATCAGGCATTCGGCTCATGTGACATTCGCTCCGTGATGTGCTGAAACTGCATCAGGTACAGCGCGGCCGTGTGGCGCGCCGTATCGATGATCTGACGGGCCGCGCGGCCCTGCCCTTTGACGCCTTCGACGGCCTCCACCGCCATCACCATCTCGACCGCGGCGAGCCACCTGTTCAGATGGTTCTCGTCGTTATGGCCGTGGTATTCGAGAAAGCGGAACGCGTCGGGCGGCAGCTTCAGGCCGGCCTTGATGAGTGGCAGCAGCGCCGGCACGATACGCTGCCCCGTGCCTTCGATGATGTAGATCGCGCCCAGGAGCCCAATCGGGTCGCGTGTGGCGGCCAAGCCATGAAGGTAGGCGTTGAGCGCCTCCCCGCCCGGGTTGCGTCGCAGGTCGCCGATCTCGGCCACGGTGCCGCCGGCTTTCCGGTAGTCGCTGAAGAGAATGTTGAAGTCGTCCTGCTCCTCGCCCGCGTGCACGTCGATCAGCGCGGCCAGGGTCTTGTAAGGCCCGGTCAGCGAAGCGGCGCCTTCTCGCATCCAGCGGCTGCCTTCGCGCACTTGAGGTACCCACTGCTCCATCCAGTTCAGGTAGTCGGGCAGCGCAAAGCGGCGTTCGCGAATCTGGCGGATCAACGGCGTGCGCCAGACGTCCGAGCGGTAGTCGTGCCAGATGCCCGCCAACTCGGTCAGCAAGGCGCCAAGGCCTTCGGGCGCGATAGCCGGGTCGTGCGGCGGCGCAATCGAAATCTGGTCATCCGCCGGCGCAGTTTCACCGGCTGTGCGTGAGACGGGCACTGCTTGAGGGGCCGCATCCGCAGCCTCGACCTCCAGCAGCATGTAGGCGGCCATGAAGCGGCCCGACTCCGGCACGTAGCAGAAGATCTGTTCACCGGGCTTCAGCGCCTTGGTGTGCAGGAACTCCGACAACATGATCAGGATCGACGCGGCACCGGTGTTGCCGCGCCATGCGAGGTTGCTCCACCATTTCTCGCGCGGAATTGCCAGGTCGGCCTTGGCCATCAGGTCTTCCACCACGGGAATGAATTTTTCCGACGAGTAGTGGCACAGGAAGTGATCGACCCGCTTCGGATCGACCCAACCATCGCGCACCAGCGTCGCGTATTCGTGAATGCCAATATCGAACAGATGCGGCAGCAGGCGGATGTCTTGCCGCAGTTGCAAGGCGCCAGCCGCTTCGGCCTCGGCCCAGGAACCGTAGTCGAGATGGCCACGCGCGCGGTCTTCGGTCAGGCCGAGTTGCATGCACACCGGGTAGTCCCCCGAAAACGCGCGCTGGTGCACCCATTTCAGCCGCAAGCGCAACCCGGGGGTGCCGGCCAGCCCAGGCGTGCCGTCTGACAGCAGCAGCGCGCCCGCGCCGTCAGAAAGCATCCAGCGCAAAAAATGCGAATCGAAATCCGTCTCGTAGCCGCGCGCCGCGAAGCGCGACCGCTTGAAAAGCCGCGATGGCATTTCGCTTGCCACCGCAAGTGCCGTGCGGTGTGCGCCCAGCTCGATGCCTTGGGCGGCCGACTGGATGGCAGACACACCCGCGGCGCAAATACCGTGCACAGACACCGTTTCCATCGGCGCCGCCGCCAGCTCCCCCTGGATCATGTTGGCAAAGCCCGGCATCAGCGTGTCGCCGCCCGAAGAACCGCTGGCAAGCAGCGAGACGCGCGAAAGCTCGGCACCGCCACGCTGCAGGCAATCGCGAATGGCGCCCGCCGCAAGCTGCGCGTTGGTTTCGCGCGTTACACCCTCCTCGTCGATCGCGTAGTGCCGCGTGACGATGCCGTTCTCGGCCAGGATGCGCCGCTTGATGCGGTCCGACATGCGGTTGAGCGGGGCAATGAATGCATCCATGCGCTCGTTGGAAATGGGCTCGCCGGGCAGGTAGTAGCCGGTGCTCTCGATGTAGACGCGTTGAAATGGAACAGGCATGGTTCAGTGGGTTGAAGACTCGGGCGGCACGGAAGGCATTGGTGGCATCAGCGAACGGCTGCGAAAACGCGGCCACAGCGCTCCCAGCACAAACACCCGAACCATGTATGGCACCAGGCCTTGCTCGTTGAGCGCGGGATCGACCTGCGCGCGGTAACGCGTACGGTGCAATTGCGTGAGCTCGGACCAATGGACATGCGGGTTCTCGTGATGTGCGGTGTGCAGGCCAATGTTGAACAGCAAAGGGTTCACCAGCCCCTCGAAATTGCGCGCGTAGTTCAGGCGAGTACCCGCGGTATTGCGCCGCGCGCCTGCATCGGGCGCAGGCCCGCGTCCATCGGCGTGCGCATGTTGCAGATAGTTGGTGGCCAGCAGCCAATGCAGCCCGTGCAACTGCGGCACGATCACGAACAGCAGCGCCTTGCGCCAGTCGAGCAGCAGCAGCGCGCTCCAGCTGCCTATCCACAGCACGTACTGCGCCATGCAATAGCGCCAGGCCCCCGGCCGGTGCCTGCGAAGCCGCCCGAGCCAGCCGAAGAACACGGGCATCAGCACCCATACGGCCTGTAGCGGATGCAGCAGGTAACCGCGCAGATGATTGGTGTCACCACCGAAGCGATAGGTGCGCGCCACGTCCCGAGGCCCGTGCCGGTGGCGATGGTGGTTGGCCACATGCGCAGGCCAGAAGACGAAGGTCGGGTGCCCTTGCAGCAGCGTGATCCAGAAGTCCGTCAACCGGTTCATACGCCGCCCGCGCCACATGCGCAGGTGCACATGGTTGTGATGGATCACCCCCACCCCGAGCGTAAGAAACAGCATCGGTGCATAGAGCAGCCAGGCAAATCCATGCATCCACTGCCATGCCGCCAGCGCCGGCAGCGCCACCAGGTATGCAAGGCTCTGCCAGTCGCGCCAATGGCGCAGGCCCGCCGGGCGGCGCCGCGCTTCAGGCGGGGGTGCCATGCTGCTGTTGGCGTTGCTGCTTCTCTTGAAAAGCCTGAAACTGCGGCTCAGCCGCGTCGGCGGCTATGCGTGTGCCGAACAACCGATCCATGAAAGTGAACTGGAAACCGTAGTTGCCGCCATGGCAGGCGTGGTGCAAATGGTGCCGGCGACTGGCGGCAAACCAGTGGCTGTAAGACACCCCGGGAAAAAAATCGTAGTTCGAGTGGCCGATGCTGTTGAAGAACAGGCTGAACAGCGGCACCGAGGCGAGCGACCAGAAGCTGAAGTCGTGCAGCAGCATCGGCAGCAGGATCACGTTGCCGAGCATTGCCGCCTCGATGGGGTGAAAGCTGTAGGTGGCCCAGGGCGTGGTCACGACCGAACGATGGTGCGGCCCATGAAAGCGCCGCAACCATCGCATGTGCAGCACGCGATGGTTGAACCAGAAATGCACGTCGTTCCAGATCGCGAGCACCACGATTTCAAGTGCGACCTGCCGCCAGCCCGCGTCGGCGTCAAGCTGCGCCCAACCCAGCTGAAGCAAGCCCCACGGAAACACCATGCCCAGTCCAAAAACCAGCACCGAAACGCCCGATTGCGCCAGCTCGCGGCGCAGTTGACCTGGCTGCAAGGGGCGCGGATCGAGCGCCCGGCCAATGCCGAGCGCCGGCAGCACCCGCCGGGTCAACAGCCAGTTGAGAGCGCCGAACCCCAGATAAATCGAGCCGAAAAACATCAGCCCCCAGCACATCACCTGGAGGACCGACAAATTTGTAAATATTTGCGCCATCCCCCGAGGCTACAGCAGCATTTCGGGAACAAGGGGCGCAATGATCATGTTGTGGAGCCGCTGGAAGAAGGTCGACTCCGGTTCAGAGGTCAGGATGACTTCTTTCTCGCCGTCGTTCGTGAGCCACTGCAGCGTGCCGGTGTCCTTGGCAAGGCGCAGGCGGTATGAGTTCTGCAGCTTGCTGATGTTGATGACGCGCAGCATTTCGCGCGCCAGCTGCGGGCTGTCGACCACCAGGCCCATTTCCGTGTTCTGGCTCGCCGAGCGCGGATCGAGGTTCATCGATCCGATGAAGATGCGTGTCTTGTCGATGGCGGCCGTCTTGGAGTGCAGCCGCCCCAGCGATTTGCCGAACATGCCGAAGCGCTCGCCCGCGGTGGTGCGCTGCGGGCTCAGTTCATACAGATCGGCTCCGCCCTTCAGCAGCCGCTCGCGGTAGCGGGCGTAGCCGGTGTGCACCAGCGGCTCGTCGTTGGCGGCCAGCGAGTTGGTGAGCAGCGTGAGCTTGACGTTGCGCTTTGCAAGGTCTTCGAAGGCCGCCATGCCGCGCTCGCCCGGCACGAGGTACGGCGAGGTCAGGTCGACCTGGACCTTGGCATCCATCATCAGCGTCCAGACCTGCATGGTCACACTCGTGGCAATGGCCTCGTCTGCCGTCATGGTCGTCGGCTTGGTCGGAGGGTCCGCAATGGCACGGGCATTACCCCAAAGCAAGCCCATTCGGCCGCCGTCGAGCTCTTCTGCAATGGGCCCGTAACCCAAGATGTCTGACGGCGGAAGCACGATCTTCGGCGGTGCCGCCGCCATGCCTATCCAGGCATCGAAGTCTGCCGCAGTCGGCATTCGGCCGCCCTCGCCGCGCACGATATCGGCAATGGGCCAGACCTGCTCGCTGTTCCAGTAGGCGTCGAAGATCGACTCCAGCTGCGGCAGCACCTTGCCCACCACCAGCGCGTCCATGTCGATGAAGTTTTGCGCCTCGCTCAGCACAAAATATTCGTCGGCTATGTTGCGCCCGCCCACCACCGCCATCACTCCATCGGCAATGAACAGCTTGTTGTGCATGCGGTGGTTGAGACGCCCTATTTCGTGCGGCGATGCAGCAAAGCGCGAAAGAAAGCCGTTGCGCCCGCAACAGAACGGGTTGAACAGCCGCACGTCCACGTTGGGCGCTTCGGAAAGTGCCAGCAGCAATTGCTGGCTCTTGACTGTATACAGATCGTCCACCAGCAGCCGAACCTTCACGCCACGGGCTGCCGCCTCGCGCAGCGCGCGCATCAAGAGGCGCCCGGTGGCGTCGTTCTCGAACTGGTAGTACTGCACCACCAGCGACCGCTGGGCGCGCTGGGCAAGCTGCACGCGCGCATCGAGCGAATACACGCCCAGCGGCATCAAGCGAAAGCCCGAATGCTCCCCAGGCGGCGTCGAGGCCGCCGCGATCTTCGCGAGCGTGGTGGAAGAGTCGACTGCTGCCGCCGCCGTTGGCGCCCGCGGGCGCGCCGGGGGCAATGAGCCGCAGGCCGCCAGCAATGCGATCAGCACGGCCGAAAGGCAGATTTGAAGAAGTCGAGACCAGGCATTCATGATGGTGGACTGGTGTCCTCTTTGGTTTTCTTGGACGATTCCATGGCTACGCCCTCCGGCGCGTGTCGGTTTCATTCAGGCCTCGTTCTTGATCTGCACGCCCATCCTAGAATTCGCTCAATACCCGCTCGGAGTTACACCATGGCAAGCCCGATCCTCTCACGCATCGCCCTGATGTCGGTCGCTGCGCTCATGGCGCTGCCCGCCAGCGCCGCCCTCGACATCGGCGATCCGGTACCCAGGTTCACAGCCAATGCCGCGCTTGGCGGCAAGACATTCCGCTATTCGCTGGCAGAGGCTTTGGCCAAGGGTCCGGTGGTGTTGTACTTCTTTCCGGCAGCCGACTCCAGCGACTGCTCCATCGAAGCCCATGCCTTCGCCGAAGCCGTCGACCAATTCGCAGCCCTAGGCGCCACCGTCATCGGTGTTTCCGCGGACGACATAGGCACGCTCTCGAAGTTCTCTGTCAAGTCTTGCCAAAGCCGCTTTCCGGTGGCCTCGGACGAAGCAAAGACCGTGATCAACGGTTTCGACGCCCTGATGCAGACGCGGCCGGACTTTGCCAACCGCCTGTCGTATGTCATTGCGCCCAACGGCACCGTGGCGTATTACTACCAGAACCTGAACCCGGACAAGCATGTGGAGCGCACGCTCAATGCGGTTCGGGCGCTGCCGCGGCCGGCTTCGCCCAGGTAGCAAGCGTGCGACGGCGGGTTTGCCGCGCTTCGCGCAAAATCCTGCTCCATGCAACTCAACTTCATCGCCAACGCCGACGTCCCGTCTTCCTCCGGCCGCACCTTGCAGGTGCTCGACCCCTCCGACGGACAGCCTTTCGACGAAATCCAGCGTAGCAACGCCGCCGACATCGACTCCGCCGTGCGCGCGGCGCGCGATTGTTTCGAGGGCGTCTGGCACAAGGTGAGCGCGGCCGATCGCGGCCGCCTGCTCTACAAGCTCTCGCAGAAAATTGCCGAGCACGTCGACGAACTGGCGCTCCTGGAGCAGCGCGACTGTGGCAAGCCAGTGAAGCAGGCGCGCGCCGATGCGGTAGCGCTGGTGCGTTATTTCGAGTTCTATGCCGGCGCCTGCGACAAGCTCCACGGCGAAACCATCCCTTACCAGGACGGCTACAGCGTTTTTACCTGGCGCGAGCCGCATGGCGTTACGGGCCACATCATTCCGTGGAACTACCCGATGCAGATTTTCGGTCGCAGCGTGGGCGGCGCCCTGGCGGCGGGCAACGTGTGCGTGGTAAAGCCGGCCGAAGACGCCTGCCTTTCGCTGATCCGGGTGGCGCAGCTTGCGGCGGAGGTCGGTTTTCCGGCCGGTGCGCTCAACATCGTGACCGGCTACGGCCACGAGGTGGGCGACGCGCTGGCGCGGCATGAAGGCATAGACCACATCAGCTTTACCGGTAGCCCCAAGATCGGCACGCTGATCCAGCAGGTGGCCGCCGAACGGCATTGCCCGGTCACGCTCGAACTCGGCGGCAAGAGCCCGCAGATCATCTTTGCCGATGCCGACCTGGACGCGGCCATCCCCGTGATCATCAACGCCATCGTGCAAAACGCCGGGCAAACCTGCTCGGCCGGCTCGCGCGTGCTGATCCAGCGCGACGTCTACGAACCTCTGCTCGAGCGCCTCGGCCGCGCGTTCGAGGCCCTGCGCGTCGGACCCGCGGCCATGGACCTCGACGTGGGCCCGCTGATCCGCCAGACCCAGCAGCAGCGCGTCTGGGATTTTCTGAGCGATGCCCAGGTGGCCGGCATTCCGATGGTGGCCCACGGTGTGGTGGTCGACGAAGCACCCGAAACCGGCTTTTACCAAGCCCCCACCCTGCTGCGCGACGTGCCCGTGAACCACCGCCTCGCGCAAGAAGAAGTGTTCGGCCCGGTGCTTGCCGCGATGCAGTTCTCCGACGAAGACGAAGCGGTGGCGCTCGCCAACGCCACGCAGTTCGGCCTTGTTGCCGGCATCTGGACAACAGATGGCGCACGCCAGTTCCGCATGGCCAAGCGTGTGCGTAGCGGACAGGTGTTCATCAACAACTACGGCGCCGGTGGCGGCGTGGAATTGCCGTTCGGCGGGGTCAAGTCATCCGGCTACGGGCGCGAAAAGGGCTTTGAGGCGCTCTACGGCTTCACCACGCTCAAGACGGTCGCCATCAAGCACGGTTGAGAACCCGGACAGCCGCGCCGGGCTGGCCCGGCGCGGGGCCCGTAGCCCGATACACTGCCCCGCTGCACTTTTTTTCGAGGAGACACAGCGTGCGCGTCAAGGACAAATCCATCATCGTGACCGGTGCCGGGGGCGGCATCGGCGAAGGCATCGCCAAGCGGCTCGCGGCCGAGGGCGCCCAGGTGCTCGTGAACGACATCAACCCGGCCGCCGGCCAGCAGGTGGTCGAAGCCATCCTGCGCGATGGCGGCAAGGCCTCTTTTTTTGCGGCCGATGTCACGCAGTCGGCTCAGGTCAAGGCGCTGGTCGAAGCCGCGGTCGAGCGCCATGGCAAGCTCGATGCCATGGTCAACAATGCAGGCTGGACTCACCGCAATCGCCCTGCCCTTGAAGTTGGCGAAGACGAATTCGACAAGTGCTACGCGGTCAACGTGAAGAGCATTTACCTGGCCACGGTGCACGCCGTGCCAGCGTTCCGCGCCAACGGCGGCGGCTCGTTCATCAACATTGCCTCGACGGCAGGCGTGCGTCCGCGCCCGGGGCTCACCTGGTACAACGGCTCCAAGGGCGCCGTCATCACCACGAGCAAATCGCTGGCCGCCGAGCTCGGCCCCGACAACATCCGCGTCAACTGCATCAACCCGGTATTCAACCCCGACACCGGCTTGGCCGCCGAATTTGCTGGCGGTCCGCTCACCGAAGAGCGCAAGGCCAAGTTCCGCGCCACCATTCCGCTCGGCCGCTTCTCGACGGCGCTCGACGTAGCCAACGCCGCCCTGTACCTTGCAAGCGACGAGGCGGCGTTCATCAGCGGTGTGTGCATTGAAGTGGACGGGGCACGCTGCGTCTAGCGGCCTTTCAAAGTAGCCCTTTTGCGGCCCGGCCCATCGGTCGATGGAGTAAATTGGCCGCTGCCCCATGAACAGCAAAAGCACAACCGTCATCCCGATCTCCGAAATCGGCCGCACGCGCGCGTCGGTTTCGGTGCCGGAGATTGCCGTGCCTGCCACCGGGCACCTGCTCGACCGCTTGGGCCGGCCGCTCACCGACCTGCGCATCAGCGTGACGGATCGCTGCAACTTCCGTTGCAGCTACTGCATGCCGAAAGACGTGTTCGACAAGGACTACCAGTACCTGCCGCACAGCGCGCTGCTGAGCTTCGAAGAAATGACACGGCTCGCGCGGCTTTTTGCGGCGCACGGCGTACGCAAGATTCGGCTCACCGGCGGTGAGCCGTTGCTGCGAAAGAACATCGAGGGGCTGATCGAGCAGTTGTCCGAACTCCGCACCCCGGCCGGTGAACCGCTCGCGCTCACGCTCACCACCAACGGATCGCTGCTGCAGCGCAAGGCAGCGGCACTGGCGGCCGCCGGCTTGCAGCGCGTGACGGTGAGCCTCGACAGCCTCGATGACGCGGTGTTCCGCCGCATGAACGATGTCGATTTTCCTGTGGCCGACGTGCTGGCCGGCATCGAGGCAGCGCTGGCGGCCGGGCTCGGCCCGATCAAGGTCAACATGGTGGTGAAGCGCGGCACCAACGAGCAGGAGATCCTGCCGATGGCGCGCTACTTTCGCGACAACCACGGCGGCAAGGTGGTGCTGCGCTTCATCGAATACATGGACGTGGGCGCCACCAACGGTTGGCGCATGGACGAAGTGCTGCCTTCGGCGGAGGTCATCGCGCGCATCGGTGCCGAGTTTCCGCTGGTGCCGCTCGAAGCCAGCGCGCCCGGCGAAACCGCACAACGCTGGGCCTATGCCGACGGCGGCGGCGAAGTCGGCGTGATCAGCAGCGTGACGCAGGCTTTTTGCCACGACTGCAGCCGCGCGCGCCTTTCGACTGAGGGCAAACTCTACCTCTGCCTTTTTGCCAGCGCGGGACACGACCTGCGCCCGCTGCTGCGCGGCACCGCCACCGACGAGGAGATCGCCTCCGCCATCGGCCATATCTGGCAAGGTCGAGCCGACCGCTATTCCGAGTTGCGCGCGCTCCGCGGCCCTGAAAGTGCCGGGCACGACACCAACGACAAGGCGCCGCGACGCGTCGAAATGAGCTATATCGGCGGATGACCCCACAGACACCTGAACCCATTTCCCCCAGCGAAATCACCGGTCTGCTGCTGGCCGGCGGCCGCGGCTCGCGCATGGGCGGCATCGACAAGGGCCTGCAGAATTTCAATGGCTCGCCGCTGGCCATGCATGCCGTGCTGCGGCTGGGCATGCAGGTCGGAGAGGTGATGATCAACGCCAATCGCAACCTGGCTGCCTACGAGTCGTTCGGCGTGCCGGTGTGGCCCGATAGCCTGGCTGACTATGCCGGCCCGCTTGCCGGCTTTCTGACAGGTCTCGAACGCTGCGAAACCCCTTATCTTTTAACGGTGCCCTGCGACACACCGCTGTTCCCGCTCGATCTGGCGCGCCGCATGACCGACGCACTCGTTGCCGACAACGCGGAGATCGCCATGGTCAGCGCACCCGAAGCCGCTGCCGAACCCGGCGCTGCGCCGGTGCTGCGACCGCAGCCCGTGTTTTGCCTGCTTCACACCACGCTGCTTGAAAGCCTGGTGAACTTCACCCAATCGGGTGGCCGCAAGATCGACGCGTGGACCGCGCAGCACCGCACCGTGCTCGTGCCTTTCGACAGGCCCGGCGATGCACCCGACGCTTTCTTCAACGCCAACACGCTGGCCGAACTGCACGCGCTTGAAAACAGATGAGCCGCATCGCCGACATTGCTGCCGCCCTGGCGGGCTATGACCCCCAGGCCCTGAGCGTCGATGGGGTCCAGGCCTTCCTGGCTCAACTCGTCGCCCAAGCGGTGGTTTCCGAACGCGAAGAGGTCGGCGTGCGCGAGGCCCTGGGCCGCGTGCTGGCTGAAGACATCATCTCGCCGGTCAGCGTGCCGCCGCACGACAACTCCGCAATGGACGGCTTTGCGTTCGACGGCGCCATCCTGCGGGACGACGTGGCCACTGATGCATCGATCGAGCTGCGCGTGGTCGGAACCGCACTTGCAGGCGCTGCCTGGCGCGGCGCGCTCGGCGCGGGCGATGCGGTTCGCATCATGACGGGCGCTGTGATGCCCGAAGGGCTCGACACCGTCATTCCGCAGGAGTTCTGCAAGCTCGACGGCGACCGCGTGAGCTTTCCGGCCAAGGTGCTTAGGCGCGGCGACAACCGCCGCTTTGCGGGCGAAGACCTGATGCAAGGCCAGCCGGCCCTGAAACGTGGCGAGCGCCTGTCCCCCGCCGCGCTCGGCATGGTCGCAAGCCTTGGCCTGCCATCGGTGTCCGCACTGCGGCGCCTGCGCGTAGCCTATTTTTCGACCGGCGACGAAATCCTGAGCCTTGGCGAACCGCCGCGTGAGGGCGCGGTGTACGACAGCAACCGCTACACGGTGTTCGGGCTGCTCACACGCCTGGGTTGCGAGGTAATCGACCTCGGGCTGGTGGGAGACGATCCGGCCGAACTCGCTGCCACGCTGCAGCGCGCCGCCAGCGAGGCGGACGCCATCATTACCAGCGGGGGTGTGAGCGTAGGTGCCGCCGACCACACGCGTGCCGTGATGCAGCAGCTTGGAGACATGGCGTTCTGGCGGGTTGCCATGCGCCCCGGCCGACCGATGGCCGTGGGATTGATTCCGCGCCACCAAGCCGCGTCGCCGCAACCGGGGGCCGCCGTGCTGTTCGGGCTGCCCGGCAATCCGGTGGCGGTGATGGTCACGTTTCTCGCGTTTGTGCGCCCTGCACTGCTTCGCATGATGGGCTGCCACGAGATTGCCGCGGCACCGCCGCCCCTGCTGCGCGCGCGCAGTGTGGGAGCCATCCGAAAAAAACCGGGCCGCACGGAATACCAGCGCGGGTTTGTCAAGGCCGTGGCAGGCGCACTGCCCGAGGTTCGCATTGCAGGCAATCAGGGCTCGGGCGTGCTGAGCTCAATGGTCGAAGCCAACGGACTCGTGGTGCTGCACCACGATCAGGCAGGCGTGGCTGCGGGCGACGAAGTGGACGTGATGATGCTCGAGGGCTAGATCCGGCCAAGGGCCTTGTCCACCCCCTTGTTGGCAAGCATGTCGGCGCGCTCGTTGCCCGGGTCGCCCGAGTGGCCCTTGACCCATCGCCATTCGATGACGTGGCCGCCCTCCGCCACCAGCTTGTCGAGCTTTTGCCAGAGTTCCACGTTTTTTACGGGCTGCTTGGTCGAGGTACGCCAGCCCTTGGCTTTCCATCCGCGAATCCACTCGGTGATGCCCATGCGCACGTACTGGCTGTCCAGGTAAAGAATGACTTTGCAGGGCCGCTTGAGCGCGGCCAGGCCCTCGATCACGGCCGTGAGTTCCATGCGGTTGTTGGTGGTGTTGAGTTCGCCGCCAAACAGCTCTTTCTCGGTGGCGCCCGACTTGAGCCACGCGCCCCAGCCGCCGGGGCCGGGGTTGCCTTTGCACGCACCATCGGTGTAGATCACGACTTCGTTCAAAACTTTCTTTTCCTTCTTCTTTCAATCATTCGTTCATTCATTCATTCATTTGTTCAGTCGGCGTGTTCGGCCTTGTGCACCTTGCCTGCCAAAGGAACCGGAGCCGTTGCACGCGCTGTGGCGCGCCGCCATTCGGCCCCCAGAAGGCGCATGCCGCGCACCCGCTTGACCGCCACCAGGAAATACACGGCGCCGAAAATCGGCCACCAGCGTTCGCCTGCTGTGTCCATCCAGCGGCAGCGCTCCAGCCATGCCTCGCTGCGAACGGCCGGCCGATAGATACCAAAACGCCCCGACTCGACTTCGAAACTCAAGAGCCTCAGCCAATCGCGAAGGCGCCAATAGCCGATGAACTCCCCGCCCTCGGGGAGAAAAAACTCGCCGAAGCCGAGCTTGCGATACAGGTGCGCACGGCGTTGCCGCATGCCCCACAGGCTCGCCGGGTTGAGGCCGCAGATCACCACGCGGCCTTCGGGCACCAGCACCCGCTCCACCTCACGCAAGGTGGCGTGCGGGTCGGGGCTCAGCTCGAGTGCGTGCGGCAGCACCACCAGGTCGAGGCTGTTTGCCGAGAACGGCAGCGCCGCAAAGTCGGTAAAAAGCGCCGCCCTGGCGGGTTGCTGCAAGGGGTCGCTCAGGGCCAGCCAGCGGTGCGGCATGCGGTTCGAGCGCAGTCCGTCGATCTCGGTGGCGCCCAGCTGCAACGCGTGGTAGCCGAAGATATCCGCCACCGCCTCGTCGAACTGAGCCTGCTCCCACGCCAGGAGGTAGCGGCCCGGGGGGGTCGCGAACCAATCCTGCAAACCTATAATTTGACCGCTCATGACCCTTGTTCCGCTGCCCGCCTTCGCTGACAACTACATCTGGATGCTGCAGGACGGCTCCAACGCGATCGTGGTGGACCCGGGCGACGCTCAACCGGTATTCGACGCGTTGGCGCGTGACAAGCTGCAGCTCGCCGCGATTCTAGTCACGCACCACCACGCCGATCACACGGGCGGCGTGGCTGCGCTTCACGCGGCAACTGGCGTCCCGGTGTTCGGCCCCGCGCGCGAGCGCATCCCCGAGCCCTTTACACCGCTCTTGCACGGCAGCACCGCCGAAGTGCTCGGGCTCCGCTTCCAGGTCATTGACGTGCCGGGCCACACGGCAGGCCACATCGCTTACTACTTGCCCGCACAGCAGGGGCAGGCGCCGCTTCTGTTTTGCGGCGACACACTTTTCTCCGGCGGCTGCGGCCGCCTCTTCGAAGGCACGCCGGCACAAATGCTCTCGTCGCTCGATGCGCTTGCGGCACTGCCCGCCAATACACGCGTGTGTTGTGCGCACGAATACACACTTGCTAACCTGCGTTTCGCCCAAGCGGTGGAACCCCGCAATGCCGATCTGACTCAGTACACCGCGCACTGCGAAAGCCTGCGCGCGCAAGGGCAGCCCACGCTGCCTTCGCAATTGGCAATTGAACGCCGAATCAACCCCTTTCTTCGCAGCCGCGAAGCCACTGTCCTTAGAGCGGTGCGCGAGCACGCCGAGCTTTCTGCCAATGCTGGCGAAGCCGACGTGTTTGCCGCACTGCGCCAATGGAAAAACGACTTCCGATGAAATTTATCGCTGCTGCCTGCCTTGCAGGCTCACTGTTGCTCGCGGGCTGCGCGGGCACCACCGACTCGTCCTCGTCCGGCAATTCGGCGCAATCCACCGCCTCGTCTGGCGGCACCGGCTCCAAGGCGGCCGGTAGCGCGGCACCGGTTTACCCGGGCGGCCCTCTCACTCCCATCACCAGCAGCGAAGCGCATTCGCAAAGCGTCGTCACGCTGGCGCCGCCCGCCGACATGTGGGACCGCATCCGCCGCGGCTTCAAGATGCCCAACCTCGAGAGCGACCTCGTGCGCGACCGCGAGCAGTGGTATGCCAGCCGGCCGGACTACATCCAGCGCATGACGGAGCGCTCGAACAAGTACATGTTCCACATCGTCGAAGAACTCGAACGGCGCAACATGCCCACCGAGCTCGCGCTGTTGCCGTACATCGAAAGCGCTTTCAACCCGCAAGCCATTTCGAGTGCGCGCGCCGCGGGCATGTGGCAGTTCATGCCGGCCACCGGCACCGACTTCGACCTGAAGCAGAACATCTTCCGCGACGACAGGCGCGACGTTGTGGCGTCCACTCGCGCAGCACTGGACTACCTACAAAAGCTCTACCGCATGTTCGGTGACTGGCAGCTTGCGCTGGCGGCCTACAACTGGGGCGAAGGCAGCGTGAGCCGCGCCATTGCCAAGAACCAGCGACTGGGCCTGCCCACCACCTACAGCGATCTTTCGATGCCGGCAGAAACGCGGCTCTACGTGCCCAAGCTCCAGGCAGTGAAGAACATCGTTGCGAACCCGCAGGCGTTCAACACCGAGCTGCCGCTGATCGCCAACCACCCGTACTTCCAGACCGTGACGCTCACGCGCGACCTCGACGTCGAGCTGGCGGCCAAGCTCGCCGACGTTCGTCTCGAAGACTTTCGCGCCCTGAACCCCGCTGCGCACAAGCCTGTGCTGCTCGCAGCCGGAACGCAGCAGATCTTGCTGCCCTGGGACAACGCGGCCGTGTTCCAGCGCAACTTCGACGCCTACTCGCAAGGACAATACGCCAGCTGGACGGCATGGGTGGTTCCCAACACCATGACGGTGGCCGACGCCGCCCAGCGCTCGGGCATGAGCGAGGCCGATCTGCGCGCGCTCAACAGCATTCCGCCGCGCATGCTCATCAAGGCCGGCTCCACGCTCATCGTGCCGCGCGGCGCCCGCGTCAAGGAAGACGTGACGGCCGTGGTCGCAGACAGCGGGCACCTGAGCTTCCAGCCCGAGATCGTCAACCGCCGCACCACCATCAAGGCCGGCCGCAACGACAGCGTGGCCAGCATCGCACGCCGCTACAAGCTTGCGCCCTCCAACGTGGCTGAGTGGAACGACGTCAAACCCAATCACGCATTCAAGCGCGGCTACAGCGTGGTTGTGTACCTGCCGGTTCGTGCCGCGCCCGCGGCTCGCGTTGGCTCGGGCGCCGCCCCGGCTCGCGGCCGTGCAGCCGCAAACACCAAAGGCGGCAGCGCAGCCAAGGCAACTGCCACGCGCGGCGGCAATGTGACCAAGTCGAGCGGCAAGCAGCAGGTCGTGCGCGAAAAGCGCGGCGGCACGCCGGCAAAGAAGAAGCGCTGAACCCGGTTTAGAGCTTTTCGGTCTCGCCGCTGCGCGGCTGCCACTTCATCAGGCGCTTCTCGATGAGCCCTACCAGCCCGTCGAGCAGCAGCGCAAAGGCCGTGAGCACCACGATGCCGGCAAAGACAGTGTTGACGTCGAAGGTGCCTTCGGCCTGGAGTATCAGGTAGCCGACGCCGCGCGCCGAGCCCAGGTACTCGCCCACCACCGCGCCCACGAAGGCCAGGCCCACCGAGGTGTGCAGGCTTGAGAACACCCAACTGGTGGCACTGGGCAAATACACGGTGCGCAAGAGCTGCCGCTGATTGGCGCCCAGCATCTTCGCGTTGGCCAGCACCACCGGGCTTACCTCGCGTACCCCCTGGTAGACGTTGAAGAACACGATGAAGAACACCAGCGTGACGGCCAGCGCCACCTTGCTCCAGATACCAAGGCCAAACCAGAGCGCAAAAATCGGCGCCAGGATGACGCGCGGCATCGAATTGGCGGCCTTGATGTAGGGATCGAGAATCAGGCTCGCAGTGGGCGCCAGCGCCAGCCATAGCCCGCACGCCAGGCCAAGAACGGTGCCAATGCCAAAGGCCAGCACCGTTTCGAGCAGCGTGGTGCCCAGGTGGCGATAGATGTCGGCATTGCCTTTCAATCCCTCGGGGAACAGCAGGTTCGGCGGCACTTCGAAAGGCAGAAACCAGCTCCAGATACGGCCGGCCACCTGGATAGGTTCACCCAGGAAGAACGCGATCTGCTGGTTGCGCGACGCGACGTGCCAGCCGATCAGAATGACCGCGAGCAGTGCCAGTTGCCAGAACCGGGCATTGCGTTCATTGAGGCGGGGGATCATGCGGCCTTCCTCAATTGCTGCGCATAGCCCTTGAGCACTTCGTCGCGCAGCACCTCCCAGATCTGCGTATGCAGTTCAACAAAGCGCGGCTGAGTGCGTACCTCGGCCACGTCGCGCGGGCGGGCAAGGTCGATGGCGAACTCGCCGATGGGATGCGTGGCGGGCCCCGCAGAAAGGACCACCACGCGGTCGCTCATTGCAATCGCTTCGTCGAGATCGTGCGTGATGAAAAGAACAGCTTTTTTCTTCGCGCTCCACAGTTCAAGCACTTCGTTTTCCATCAGCTGCCGGGTCTGGATGTCGAGCGCGCTGAAGGGCTCGTCCATCAGGATGATGTCGGGGTCGAGCACCAGCGTCTGCGCCAGTGCAACGCGCTTGCGCATGCCGCCTGAAAGCTGATGCGGATAGCGGTCGCCAAAGCCCGAGAGGCCCACGCGCGAAAGCCACGCCTCGGCTTGTTCGCGTGCGTCGGCCTCGGGCACGCCGCGGTATTGCAGCCCCACCATCACGTTGGCGACGGCGCTGCGCCATGGCATCAGTGCCTCCGTCTGGAACATGTAGCCAGCCCTTGCGTTCACACCCGCGAGCCCCTGTCCAAACACCTTCACCGTACCTGACGATGGCTCGAGCAAACCTGCGCCCACATTCAGCAGTGTCGACTTGCCGCAGCCCGTCGGCCCCACCACTGAAACAAACTCGCCCGCCCTGACGCGCAGCGTGGTGTCGGCCACCGCGGTGTAGCGCTGGCCCGGGTCGTCCTTCGAGTGAAAGGTGCAACTGATGGAGAGTAGTTCGAGTGCGTAGTCGGACATGTCTGGCTGCAAGAAAAAACCCGGCCGAAGCCGGGTCGCGGGGACGTTCGGAGGTCAGGCTTTGAACCTGTCCTTCGCGCGCCGGGCAAAATCGTTGGTGTAGGTTTTGGCAAGGTCGATCTTGTCGGCCTTCACTGCCGTGTCGAAACTCGATATGGCCGCGAGCGCGGTCTTCGGGCCTTCGGTTGGCACCAGGCCATCGGTGGCAATCGATTCGCGCACCTTGTCGAAAGACGCGAGGTACAGCGCGCGGTCTCCGAGCAGATACGTTTCAGGCACTGTCTTGATGATGTCGCCAGGCCCTGCCGTCTGCAGCCACTTGAGGCCGCGGACAATGGCATTGGCCAGCGCCTGGCAGGTGTTGGGGTTCTTCTGGATGAAGTCCATTGGCGCGTAAAGGCAGGCCGCGGGCATCGGCCCGCCGAACACCTGCTGCGTGCCCTTGAGCGTGCGCGTGTCGCTGATGATCTTCACGTCGCCCTTCTGCTCGAGCATGGTCATCACCGGATCGGTGTTGCTGATGGCGTCGATCTGGCCTGAGCGCAACGCCGTGAGGGCACCGGCCGCAACACCCACGCCGATATAGCTCACATCGGTTGCCTTCAGGCCGCCGCGCGAAAGCACGAGGTTGGCCACCATGTTGGTCGAAGAGCCCGGCGCGGAAACGCCGATCTTCTTGCCCTTCAGATCGGCGATGCCGCCGTAGCCCGCCATGTTCTTGGTCGACACGCCCACCGCAATTTGGGGCGCGCGGCCTTGCAGCACGAAGGCCTGGAAGAACTGGTTCTTGGCCTGCAGGTTGATGGTGTGCTCATAGGCGCCGGAGCACACGTCGGCCGAACCGCCGACCACGGCCTGCAACGCGCGCGCACCGCCAGCAAAGTCCGAAATTTCGACTTCGAGCCCTTCGGCCTTGAAGTAGCCGAGCTGCTCGGAGATGGTGAGCGGCAGGTAGTAGAAAGCCGCCTTGCCGCCGACTGCGATGGAAATCTTCGTCTTCTCGAGCTTGGCTTGCGCAAAGACCCGCGGCAGCGCAACTGCTGCGGCAGCGACTGCGGAGGCGGTAATGAGGGTTCTGCGATGGAGCATGGAGCGGTCCTGCGGGCTCTTTGATTCTGGTGAACTGAATCGAGCTTAGGGGTGCGCCCACCTTGCTTGCATCGGGGTCATCCCGTGCGGGTTTTCACGTAAACATGAAGACCTCTACGAAACGCTGTTGAGAAAGGCTCGTGCGCGCCTATCGCGCGACGAAAAGAATCGCAATGTTGACCAGGAACCCGAGTGCCCACACCGCGCTGCGCACGCTGCCGATGCCCTTGATGTACACCGCGATATAGATCACGCGCAGTACGACGTACGCCGCCGCGAGCATGTCGAGCTTTGCCTGCGCCGCGCCAAGCTGATGCGCAATGATGACCGCACCGATGAAGAACGGCAGCCCCTCGAAGCTGTTGGCCTGCGCGCTGTTGGCGCGCGCACGCCAGCCGCTCTGCTTTGCGGCCCAGTCGCGCGGCTGGATGTTGTCGCGCGGACCGAAGCTGCCAAACTTGGCGATCCATGCGGCCAGGTACGGCAGGCCGCACGCAATGAACACGCACCAGTAGGCAATGGTGAGCAGTGAAAGAGTCATGTCCGGCTGTCTGTGTCTACCTGCGGTCTACCAGCGCATGCGCGATGGTGCCGAGATCAACGTATTCGAGTTCGCTGCCCGCCGGCACGCCGCGTGCAAGCCGCGTCACGTTCAAGCCGCGCTGCTTGAGCGCTTCGCCGATCACGTGCGCGGTGGCTTCGCCCTCTGCGGTGAAGTTGGTGGCAAGGATGACTTCGCCCACCGTGCCGTCGAGCGCGCGGTCGAAAAGCTTCTGCAGCCCGATGTCCTTGGGCCCGATGCCGTCGAGCGGACTGAGCTTGCCCATCAGTACGAAGTAGTAGCCGCGAAACGCACCCGTGCGTTCTAGTGCGGCTTGGTCGGCAGGCGTCTCGACAACGCAGAGCTTGGTCGCATCGCGGCGCGGGTCGAGGCACACATTGCAGACCGGCGCTTCGGTAAAGGTGTTGCACCGCTCGCAATGCCGCACATTGCCGGCCGCCTGCTGCAAGGCGCGCGAAAGCATTTGCGCGCCCTCGCGGTCATGCTGCAGCAAATGAAAAGCCATGCGCGAAGCCGACTTCACGCCGACCCCGGGCAGGCGGCGCAGCGCATCGACCAATGCGTCGAGCGAGCTGGCGTCTGCCATCAATCGCTCAGAACGGCAGCTTCATGCCGGGCGGCAGGCCCGGCATGCCGGCCGTGAGCTTGCCCATTTTCTGTTCGCTGGTTTCCTCGGCCTTGCGCACCGCTGCGTTGAAAGCAGCAGCCACCAGGTCTTCGAGCATGTCCTTGTCGTCGGCCAGGAGGCTCGGGTCGATGGTGATGCGCTTGACGTCGTGCTTGCAGGTCATCACGACCTTCACGAGGCCGGCGCCAGATTCGCCTTCGACCTCGATGGTGGCCAGTTCTTCCTGGGCCTTCTTGAGGTTGTCCTGCATTGCCTGCGCCTGCTTCATGAGGCCGGCCAGTTGTCCTTTGTTGAACATCGTTGGTCCTGATTGGTTAGGAAAAAATCGGGGGAAGAATAGGAGACGGCGCTCAGGCGGGCTTGAGCGTTCCAGGCACGATCTTCGCATCGAATTCGCGCATCAGCATCTGCACCTCGGGGTCGTTGCGGATTGCCTCCTCGGCAACGCGCTGGCGCTCGTCGGCCGCCTGCTTGTTGCGGCGCGCCGGGCTATCGATCACGCCGCCGATCTCGATGGCCAGCTTCACACCGTGACCCAAGGCGGCCAATGCGTCGGCGAGCTTCTCGCGGGCCGAAGGCTGGTTGAGCAGTTCCCGCTCTACGCGGAGTATCCACTGGTCGACATCGCGCGCAACCAACTGCGACTGCAGCGCAAGCTCGCGCGCCAAGGCGTTGATGCTCTCGGCCGCAATCATCTGCGTGACGGTGGCGTGCCAGAAATCGCCGTCTTCGCTGGGCGGAATAGGCGGCGCGGGCACGCGCTGCTCATCGGAACGGGGCACGTCCCGTTGGCCGGGCGGCGGCTGGACTCGAATGGGAACCGCAAGCACCCTGGGGCGGTCTTCGCCAGCCTGCGGCTCGGCCGAAGCGGCGGGCCTCGGCGGCCCGCCCGGGCGCATTGGCTCGCTGACCACGGCAAGGCGCTGGCCGGCAGGTGCCGAGCCGGCTTGCGGCGGCACCGCTGCGGCAGACACAACCGGCGCTTCGGCTGTCTGCGCAGGTCGAGCCGGAGGCGCTGCAGAGGGGGCCAAAACCGCCCTCGGCGCTTCATTCAGAGTTTTTTTTTCCGCGGAGGCCGAAGAAGCCGTAGATGAGGTTGCCGCGCCTGAAGGCTTGAAAGCCAGCAGCCGCAGCAGCACCATCGTCAGCGCCGCATACTCGTCGGGCGCGAGGCCCAGTTCGCCCCGGCCATGCAGGCACAGGCTGTAGAGCAGTTGCGTTTCGTCGGCAGGCATCAGCGACGCCAGGCGGGCCGTGTCGGCAGCATCGGGATCGGTGGCCGAATCGGCCGACTCCGCGCGCGAAGGCACCGCCTGCAGCACGGCCATGGCCTGCAGCACGGCCGTCATTTCTTCCAGCGTGGAAGCGGCGGACATGCCGTCGCGCCGCAACGCCTCGGAGGTGTCGACCACCATCTTGCCGTCGCCCTGCGCCAGCGCCTCGATCAGCTTGAACACATGGCCGCGGTCGACGCTGCCGAGCATCTGGCGTACGCCGGCTTCGAGCAGTTCGCCGTTGCCGAACGCAATCGCCTGGTCGGTGAGCGACAGCGCGTCGCGCATCGAGCCGCGTGCGGCGCGCGCCAAGAGGCGCAGCGCCTGCGGTTCAGCTGGCACTTGCTCGGTCTGCAGCACGCTCGTCAAATGCTCGAGCACCGTTTCAGGCGCCATCGGCCGCAAGTTGAACTGCAGGCAACGCGACAGCACAGTGACCGGCACCTTCTGCGGATCGGTCGTTGCAAGAACGAACTTGAGATATTCCGGCGGCTCTTCGAGCGTCTTCAGCATCGCGTTGAACGCGGTGTTGGTGAGCATGTGCACTTCGTCGATCATGAAGACCTTGAAGCGCCCCTGCACCGGCTTGTAAACCGCCTGCTCGAGCAGCGACTGCACCTCGTCCACGCCGCGGTTCGACGCGGCATCCAGTTCGGTGTAGTCGACGAAGCGGCCTGAATCGATGTCCTTGCAGGCCTGGCACACCCCGCACGGCGTTGCCGTGATACCGCCCTGCCCGTCCGGGCCCTGGCAGTTGAGCGACTTGGCCAGAATGCGAGACACCGTGGTCTTGCCCACGCCCCGCGTGCCGGTAAAAAGATAGGCGTGATGCAGGCGCTGCGTGGTCAACGCGTTCTCGAGCGCCTGCACCACGTGCCCCTGGCCGACCATCTCACCAAAGGTTTTCGGACGGAACTTGCGAGCGAGCACTAGATAAGACATTGGGGGCATTCTAAAAGGCGCAGCCCCGGCCTCGCCTTCACCCCCTGATCAAAAAAAGACCTGACTTTTCGTGGGACACCGAGGAACCGGCTTCGCCGGGCCTCTGGTGTCGCCCCCAGCAGGGGGGTGGGCGAAGCGACACGAAGTGCGCGCAGCCTGGGGGGTTACAATACGTGCTGACGGGCCTCCCTGCATGGTGAAGTGGCCAACCGGGTCAGGTGGGGAACCAAGCAGCCCTAACTGCGTAGTCAGTGCCAGGGGTAAGGCTCGTCAACCTAACATCAAACAGACGGACGGACGGGCGTAGCACACGCCCGCCGCACCGGCGCCGAATCGGCAGCCGCTGCATCCAACTAACCAATCTGTCGTAGTCCGGCCATGACCTCTTCGGTCGGCGGCAATTCGCTGGTTCGCCAGACCAGCCGGGCATGACGGTCGAACAGATAAACCTGGCCGGTATGGCGGTCGCCCGCAGCCGCGCCTCCCGTGAACAGCGAGAGCATCGAATCAAGTGCCTCGGGGGTTGGCGCCGCCGCGCTCCACGCCGGCTTCGCGCCGAAGCGCCGCAACCAGGCGCTCAGTGCAACAGGGTCGTCGGACAGCGGGTCGATGCTGAGCGACAGCAGTCGCACTGCCGTGTAGCGCTCCGACAGCAACGCCGCCTGCAGCGACGAGAACAGGGCCCCCTGAATCGGGCAGACCGTGCTGCATCCGGTAAACATCAATTGAACGGCGGTTGTGGCGCCTCGCAACTGCGCCGCGAGCATTGGTTTGGCGCCGTCGTGGCGCCGCAGCGGCAGGACCGGAGCCGACACCGCCGGCAGCACCGGGCCGATGCTGGAGTTTGCGCGGGCGGAAGGCACACCCAGCCACGCCAGTGCACTGGCAGCAAGCAAGCGCCGGCGTCCGCGGGACGCAACCCGCGATGGTGTGAAAGGGCTCCGCGCGTCCATCGGCTTCATTGAGAAAGGGCTTGCGTCAGGTATTCCCACAACGCCGCGCACTGGCCCTCGTCGGCGTCAAAGCGCGGCATGGCTCGGGGCAGCACGACATGGGCCGGGTCGATGCCGGTGCGAAGCGTGCGGCAGAAGGATGCAGGCTCGTACGCGACAGGCGGGCCGCCGCGGCGTGGGAGCACCTCGCGCAATTGGCGCCGGTCGAGCGGAGGCGCGAAACCGGAGGCAGCAGCGGTGGACATGCCGGGGCCCAAGTGGCACTGGATGCAGCGCGTCGCTGCGCCCGGCAGCGGTGCGCTGTGGCCGGACAGCGTACCGGCGAGCGGCTCGGCGCCATCGAACAGGCGCGCGCCACGCGCCACCGAGGAAGGCACGGCGGCATCGGGCTTGCCAGACCACGCCGGGCCAACGGCCATTGCGGTTCCGAGCGCCAGCGCCAGCATCATCATCGAAAGCCTTGGCTTCGCGGAGCGCGCCGGCCGCTACCGGATGTTGATGGTGCGCGCCACGCTCGGCACGCCGCTGCTGTCTAGTGCGAACAGCATGTAGTTGCCCGGCAGCACCGTGCCGTGATCGGTTGGAATGCCCAACTGGTAGTTGCCTGCCGTGCCCGTGAACGACAGCGGGATGCGGCGCTGGTCGGTGTTGACCGAGTGAGTGGCCGATGCCATGCGCACCAGCGCAAAGTTGGCCGCCGCGCGGTCGGTTGCCACGGCGATCTGGCTCCCCCATGTGGCGCTGGCCGGCGCCGCCGTGATGGCCGGGCGGGAGGCCGGCGAACCGTCGCTCGCCAACAGGTACGGTGGGGTGTAGATCTCCGCGTCCGGGTGATCGCCCGCACAGTCGCAGAGCCCGCCGCCGCCCGCCAGCACGCGTCCGTCCGGCAGCAGCAGGGCCACGCTGTGATAGTTGCGCGGTTTCTGCATCGGCGGCACCGTGATGAAGCTCTCCAGCGCCGGACTCCACAGCTCGGCCGCCAGCACACTGTACGAATCGGAAAACGGAACGGGCTGGGTCTGTCCGCCTATCACGAACACCTCGCCGTTAGGCAGCACCACGCTGTTGACAAAAGTTCGGCCATAGGCCATCGGCGAAAGCTTGCGCACGGTGGGCGCCGCCGGCGCGCCCGCGCTGATGTCGATGATGTAGGCGGTCTTGAAGGCGTCGCCGCTGTCGTGGTTGGGCGCGCCGCCGAGCTTGAGAATCTTGCCGATGTCGTACATCACGGCGCTGGCGGTCATGGCGTAGGGGTCGTCGCTGCGTAGCCCCGCCTGCAGGATGGCGCCGCTGCCGCGTGTGTCGATCCAATGCATTGCGGCAGCAGGCCCGGCGTGGAATACCCACCCGTTGGCGGCGCCGAACAGCCACATGTGGTTGTCGCCCCGGTAGACCCCGGCCGCGTCCGGGCCGGCCAGCGGCGGGTTCGAGACATTGCTCGCATCGGGCATGTTGGCCGGTACGCCGGACAACGTGCGCCACGTCTTGGTGGCGGCCGACCACACCTCGCCGTACTTGCCGCCCTGCCCGCCGTTCCACGACCCCCCGACGGTGAACACGGAGCCGTCGGACATGGTCGTGCTCGCCTGGTAGGCACGTGCAATGCCGAGTTGCGCACCCGTCACCCAGCCGCCCAGTGCCGGGTCGTAGATCGAGGTCTTCGTCGCATCGCTGCCGCCGCTGACCAGCACGCTGCCGTCGGCCAGCATGCTCAGGCCGGGGCAGAACATCTGGTGGCCGGTGGCCGTGATCACCAGCGGGCTGGCGCTTCGCGTGACGGGGTCGAACACAGAGGTGTAGGTGTATGCCTCGCTGCTGCTCGTGCTGAAGCTGGTGGGTGATCGGGCTGCCCACAGCAGCAGCTTGCCGTCGGGAAGGTGGGCGGCCGATGCGGGCACGAGTGGCAGCGCGATCGGATCGGACCAGGGCTTCACCGCGGCGGTCGATTGCGCCGCGGTGTATCCGGCTGCCGTAAACAGGTACTCGTTGGCCGGCAGCCACTTCCCCTTGAACCGTGAGCGCAGCCGGACCACGAGTCCCGCGCCGTCTATGGGAAGGTTTGTTACCGTCAGCGTTGTCGCACTTGTCGATGTGTCGACCACAGGTATTGCCGAAGGGGCCGACAGGATCGTCAAGCCGTACTGGTTGGCACCCGTGTTGTTCCAGACGAAGGTTGCGCTGCGGCTGGCGAACTTGGTGCCGGGAATCGGACTGGCGAGGGACGCCGGCTGTCCGTCTGGTGGCACCGGCTTGCCTGCCGATGCAAGCGCGCCCGCCTGCGGCGAATTCGCGCCCTGCGCGCGGGCGTCGCCTCCTGCGTCACTGCCGGACCAGACCAGGAACACCAAGGATGCATAAGCAAGCCCGCGCGCGGCGCGCGGCGATGGAACGCTGGTCATCGCGGCTCCTTTTATTTTTTGTCCGACCGCAGCTTATTCCTTGTGCGCGCAATAAACAATACAAAAGTATTCAGCTATGCCCTCAAAGGCCCATTTGCTTGATGGCTCCGCGGGCCGCAGCCGCACCACTGGCCATGGAGGCCGTCAGCAGATAGCCGCCGGTCGGCGCCTCCCAATCGAGCATTTCTCCCGCCACGAACACGCCGGCCAACGCCGTTGCCATCAGCCCTTCGTCGAGTGCATCGAAGCGCACGCCGCCGGCGGTGCTGATTGCTTCGTCGATCGGGCGCGCAGCGACCAACCGCAGCGGCACGGCCTTGATCGTCGCCGCAAGTTGCGCAGGGTCTTGCATGGCCTCCCGGCCCAGCACTTCGTGCAAAACACCGGCCTTGATGCCTTCCAGCCCGAGCCGGCTTTTCAGATGGCTGCTGAGCGAGCGGGCTCCTCGCGGATGCTTGACGGCGGCCAGCACCTGCTCGGCACTACGGTCGGGCAGCAGATCGAGCAGCAGCGTCGCGCTGCCGTGCGCGGTGATCTCGTCGCGAAGCAATGCCGAAGCCGCGTAAATCAAACTGCCTTCGATCCCGGTTGCAGTCGCCACAAACTCGCCTTTGCGCGCAAAACGGCGCCCCTGGCTGTCGGTGAATGAGATCGCAACCGACTTGAAAGGCTGTCCCGCAAAGCGGCTGGAAAAATGTTCGCTCCACCCTGCTCCATCGAAGCCGCAATTGGCGGGCTGCAGCGGCGCAATATCAACTCCGCACGCCTGGAGCCACGGCGCCCACGCACCGTCGGAGCCCAGCCGCGCCCAACTGGCACCGCCCAACGCGAGCACCACCGCATCGGCTTTCACAGTGGTTTCACCTGCAGGGCTCGCGAACCGCAGCGCAGCCGCATCGATCGGCGCATCTCCTTCACCAAGCCAGCGATGGCGCATATGAAATTGCACTCCTGCCGCGCGCAACCGCTGCAGCCACGCACGCAGCAAGGGCGCGGCTTTCATGTCGGCCGGGAACACGCGGCCCGAAGTTCCGACGAAGGTTTCTATGCCCAGGCCGGCCGCCCATTCGCGTACTTGATCCGGACCAAATTGCCTGAGCATGGGCTCGAGCTGCGCGCGGCGTTCGCCGAACCGGCTCATGAAAATGTCGAAGGGCTCCGAGTGCGTAAGGTTCAGCCCGCCGCGGCCGGCCAGGAGGAATTTTCTGCCCACTGAGGGCATGGCGTCGTACACATGCACCTGCACGCCGGACGCGCTCAAGACTTCGGCCGCCATGAGGCCGGCAGGGCCGCCGCCGATCACGGCAACGGTATGGGAAAGAGTCATTCGAGATTTACCAGTTCGCCCTGCCCGGTCAGGAACGCGACGCGCACCGTAGCACCGGGATAGGCATGTTGCACAGCCGCGCGGTAGCGCTGCATCTGTGCGATGAGTGCCGCGTCGCGCTCAGGGCGTGCGGCAGATTTGTAGTCGAGGATCCACCAGGCGCCGGTCGCGCGCTCGCGCACCAGCCGATCGATGCGCAGCGTTTCGCCCTCGTGCACCAAGGTGACTTCGTTGCCGTGCCAGTCGATCATGCGCTCATTCCACGCCCATGCACCGGCGCCGCCGCGGATGCGCTCGGCCAGCACCGCGGCGCCGCGCGCTTGCTGCGCGTCGAGCATGAACTCGCGGGCGGCGGCGCGCACGTGCGCCGGCGGCAACGGCTCGCCCGGTTCAGCCCATTCAAGCAGCCGGTGCATGGCCTGGCCGAATGCGGCAGCACGTGCATCGACAGTGGCGTCGGCGGCCTTCTTGGTTGCCACCGGTTCTTTGATGGCAGGCGCGAGCACGGGCATCTGCTTCATCGCAAAGCTGTCGACACCGGAGGCCACCGGCAACACGACAAGCGGCTCGTCGGCCACTGCGGGTTCGCACATCGATTCGAGCCGCGACCACCAACTGCCTTCGTTGGCACGAGCGGGCTGTACCGATGACAGCACGAGCCGCTCGCGCGCCCGGGTGGTCGCAACGTAAAGACCGTTGAGCTCTTCCCGATGGCGCGCGCGCTGTTCGTCTTCGAGCAGCGTGGCGGCGCAGCCCGGCGGGGTTTTCTCGCTTGCCAAAAACACGAAGCGCGTTGGCGCACTGTCGCTGCCCTTCCACTCAACCAGCACACCCATGGTCTGCGCGCGCGGCGGCGGTGCATCGCAATCGAGCATCAGCACAGTGTCGGCTTCGAGGCCCTTGGCGCCGTGCACCGTGAGAAGTTGCACCGCATCCGGCACGGCGACGGACGGAGCCCTGACGCCGCCAGCGCGAAGTGCACGCACCAACGCATAGGGCGTGGCATAGCGGGCGCCTTCGATCTCCAGCGATGCCGCCAGCAGCCCGCGCAAGTTGGCCAACGCGCTCTGGCGCATGGCCGAGGGCATGGCAGCGCCGAATCTGGCGAGCACATCGCCGTCGTGAAAGATCGCGTCGAGTGCGTCGTGCGGCGGCAGCGCAGCGAGCCAGCGCTGCCACTGCTTGAGCCTGGCACCCGCCTCGACCAGTTCCGGCGGCAGGCCTTCGCCCTTCTGGATCAGCGCGAACCAGCTCGACGAAGGCTGCTCGCGCTGGCGGAGCGCCAGTTGCACCAGCGCGTCGTCGCCAATGCCGAACAGCGGCGACTTGAGTGCACGTGCCAGGGAGAGGTCGTGCGCGGGCGAGACCAGCACATCGACCAGCGCGACCACGTCCTGCACTTCAGGCGCATCGTGCAGTTCGTTCTTTTCGGGTTGCTGCACGGGAATGTGCCGCTGGCGCAGCGCGTCCTGCATGGCGGCCAGCCGGTTGCGGCGGCGGGCCAGCACCATGATCTGCCGCGGCGGCGTGCCATCGGCGATGCGTTGCGCAACCCAGCGCGCCGCCTGCTCGCATTCCTTTTGGAGAAGCTGCTCTTCGGGTAACACGCGCGGGGTGACGAGGCTGTCACGCCAGTGCAGCATGCCGTCGTCGGCCGGAGCCGCATCGGCAACCGCGCCGAGGGCGTCGCGATCGATGGGCGGCAGCTTGAGCAGCTCGCCCTGGTCGTTGCGCTCGGTGGTGTGCGCGCGATAGCCGTCGAACTCACCCGCTTCCTGCGCGGCGAGCATCGCCTGGTTTACAAGCCCGACCACTGCACGTGCGTTGCGATGCGTGTGGTCGCAGTTGAGCAGCTCGCCGCCCAGTCCTTCGCGCACGAACTTCTTCGCGGCGATGAACACCTGCGGCTCGGCACGGCGAAAGCGATAGATGCTCTGCTTGGGGTCGCCAACGATGAACACGCGGGGCGCCTTGCCCCCCGCACCGGTGTACGCGCTGAGCCAGCCATACAGCGCCTGCCACTGCAGCGGATTGGTGTCCTGGAACTCGTCGATCAGCAGGTGCGCAACGCGCGCATCGAGCCGCTCCTGCACCCATCCCGACAGTGCCGATTGCCCGAGCAACAGCTGCGCAGCCTGCTCGACGTCGTTCATGTCGACCCATCCGTGAGCGCGCTTGACGTCGGCAAAAGCAGAAATGAGGATGCGCGTGAGGCGCGTCATGCGCTGCTGGTAGAGCCACGCCGCGTGCTGGGCCTGCGCAACGCACAGGGTCTGGAGCTCGGCCTCGGCTTCTTGCGCGGCAGGATATTTCTGCAGGTTCTTGTTGAGGCGGTCTTCCGTGGCAACGAAGAAGTTCTTGCGCAGGTGCGCCAGGGCGGCAACGCGCGATTCCGGCGGCGGCTCGCCGGTGCCAAACACATCGATGATCGCCTCGGCGGCCTTTTGCGGCGTCTTGTTGGCTTCGCGGCCAAGAGCGGCAGCGCGATCGAGCCAACGGCGCCTGACCATATCGCCGCCGAGGGCATCGGTCGGTTCGTCGAGACCTTCGAGCGAAGGATGCATCGCGCTGAAATGCTGCACCGCCGATGCAGGGTCGGACAGCGAGAACTCGACGCGCCGCGTGAGCGCTTCGCCCAATGCCTTGGCAGTCTGCGACCGGCCATAGGTGGCGACGACGGCGTAGTAGTCGGCCAGCGCGTCCTTGTCAGCCGTTACGGCCTCGAAGAACGGGCGCCAGGTGCGCGAGCGCGCCTCGGCATCGTCTTCAAGGAGTTCGTAGTTGGCAGGTAGGCCGAGTTCACGCAATACCGCCAGCGGCGCGTTGCGCAACAGGCCTGCAAACCACGCGTGGAAGGTACGGAATTGCACGGGCCGGCCGCCCTCGAGCAAGCGCCTGTAGAGCCCTTGCAGTCGCGGTACGGCGGCAAGCGCGGCGCCGGGTTCCACACCGCGAATGACGAGTTCGCGCACCAGCTCTTCGGGGCTGCGCTCGGCGAACTGCTCCAACCATTGGTCGAGCCGCTCGCGCATTTCGCCGGCGGCCTTCTTGGTAAAGGTAATGGCCAGGATCTCGTGCGGCTCGCAGGCGGATTCGCCCTCTTCGAGCAGTGCGCGCAAGATGCGGGACACCAGCATCCAGGTCTTGCCGGCGCCGGCGCAGGCTTCGACCGCAACGGAGCGCCGCGGGTCGCAGGCGACGGTGTAGAAGGCCTCGCGCGTGACGTGCCGGCCGTTGTGTTCGTAGGCGGCGCCGTTCATTTGGCGGGCCCTCCGTCGGCGGCGTTGGCCGAAGGTGAAAGCTCTACTTCCCAGAAGTCTTTTCTGCAAAGCCCGCGCGCCGCGCAGTAGTCGCAGATTGCGCCCTCCCCCAGCGGCGGAAGTGCCGCGCCTCCGGCAATGCGGGTGAAGTCGTCGAGGATGCCCGCAACCAGCGCGTCGCGTGCCTCGACCACCAACGGCTGCTCGACGGTCTGCGTGCCTGACGACTTCTCACCGACGTTGACGTAGGCGGCACGCAGGGTGTCGTCAGCCACCAGCGCGGCATAGAAGGCAAGCTGCGTGTCTTCGGTCGGGTCCTTCACACGCTCCTTGGTGACCGCGGCCGATTCGGTCTTGTAGTCGATCACGAAGGCCTGCCCGTCGGGCATGCGGTCGATGCGGTCCAGACGGCCGACCAGCTGCAGGTTGCCCAGCGGCTGCTCCATCCACGGCTCCGATTCAGCGAAGACGGCGCCGCTTGCCTCATGCCCGGCAAGCCACTGGAGATAGCCGTCGCGCACCGCCGGCCATGCCGCCGCGAACGGCAGGAACTCGGCATCGGACAAAGCAAACTCTTGCGTGGCGCGCTCGGCTGCACCAGTGATGCGGGCCACTCTTTCCGTCATGTCGTTCGTGGGGGTTTCCTGCAGCGCTTCATGAAAGTGGCCCAGCACCGCGTGCAGCCAGTTTCCGAAGTCACGCTTGTCGACCTCGGCATCGAGTTCGTCGGCGCTGCGAAGGCCCAACTGCCGCAGCGCGAAGAACCGGTAGGGACAGCGCCGCAGGTCCTCGTAAACGCTGGTCGAAATGTTCCGCAGCGGCAGCAGCGCTCCGGAGGGAGTCGGGTACAAGGTCGGACGCAGCGCGACATCGCGCGGGGTGCGCGGGTCGGCTGCCATTTGCAATGCGTGGTCGAGCTGGAGCGACTGCACCAGCGGGCTCGGCCGAACGGGTTCGCCGCTGGCATCGGATTGACGCCACAGCAACTCGCAGAACGGGTTGCACAAGGCCGCAGCCCAGGCAGCACGTTGCGCGGCTTCGAGCGTTTCGCGCGCGGGCAGGCCCAGTTCTGCGCGCTGGGCGGCGCTCCAGTTGCCGGCCGGCTCGGGCGATGCGGGCAACCGCCGGTCGTCGCACCCCGGAATGACCACCGCGCCGAACGCGCGGCCAAGCAACTGGTGCAGCGGCAGCACCACCACCTGCGGCACGTCGCTGCCGGCGGGCGGCACAAAGCTGGCGTCTTCGAGCACGTCGCGCGCCCAAGCGGTGAACTCGGCCAGCGTATGGCGTCCGCCGGGAAACTCGTCGTCGTCGCCGTGCGCGCCCGCATCGAGCCACAGGGCGCCGATCACTTTGCCACCTGCCATGTCGGCGGCGAGCAGCTCCCAATTGCCGCCAGCTTCGAGCAGCTCGCGCAGGGCGCGAAGCCAGTCTGCAAGTGGCCTGGAACGGGCCATCGTCATGCGACGGCCTTCAACGGCTTCGGTGAAGGGCAGCAATGCGATGTCTTGCGGCTTTTCGCTGCGCGCGGCTTGCCCGCACCAGGCGGACCATTCGCGCACGCCTTCGCGCCGAAGCCGTGCCTCGAGCGCCTGAACGGCGAGCGCATCGCCGTCGGCGCCGCTCTTGAGCCATTCGAGCACCTGGTCGCTGCCCGCGTCATGCGCACAGGCACGCAGTGCACTCATCACGGTCGCGGCGGCGCGGGTGGTGGAAAGCTTCCAGCCGGTTTCGTCGTGCGCGGTGATGCCGTGCGCCTGGAGCTGCGCGCCGATGCGCCGGGTCAGTGCGCGGTCGGTGGTGATGAGCGCAACCGGTGCGCGACCTTCTGCCAGGTGCCGCAGCACGCAGGCAGCGGCAAGCTCCGCCTCGTCTTCCGGGTCGTCGGCAACGTGCGCGCTCGCAGCAGTGGCGGGCGCATCGGCAGGCACCAGCGAGAGATGAATCGCGCGGTCGCCCCACAGGTTGCACAGCGTCTGGGTCAGCGGATCGGTCTGGAAGCCTTCGAGCACGATGAGCGCGTCGACCTGCGTGCGCACGTTCTCGCGCAGCAGCACATCGGTGGCGTAGCCCGAGTTCGCGGCCCAGGCCACCGCAACGCGGATCAGCGCGCTTTCGATGCGAAACCACTCCGATTCGCTGCCCGCTTCGGCCACATGGGCCGCCCGCTCCGCCCATTCGCCGCCACGCTCTTCGGGCAAGGCAGCGGCCGCCAGCGGAGCGAGCTGGTAGGCCAACTCGACCACCCGGCCAGCCAGCGCAAAGCGCTCGGCGGCAAAACCGGCCTGCGACAGCAGCGCCTGGGCCGTGACCAGGTCGCGCGCCATGTCGAATGCAATGTCGTAGCCCGTGGGCAAAAACCCGCCCGAACTGCGCGCCCAATTGCGCGTGGTTTCGAACCGCGGCACGAAGCCGGGGCTGCCGCACCGCGCCCACATGGCGCGCGCCACCCCCATGAGCTGTGCATAGGGCACCAGCACCACGGTGCGCGCCGCATGCAGTTCGCGCTCTGCAATGGCGGCGGCAATGCGGGCGACCACGCCGCCGGCGGGGTCGCACCACAGGGCCTGGACGGGGTGGCCTTCGTTCATGTTCTATCGAGGGGTTGGAGGGCGTGGGGGCGCGACGCGCAAAGGGCTTTTGCTATCGGCGCCATAGCGTTCCCGCACGGCACCCCACCCCTTGGTTTCTGTCACAATGACCAGCACTTTAGCTGCACCGAAACTCTCCGCGCACAAGGACACATCACATGGCCAGCGACCTGATCAAACACATCTCCGATTCTTCCTTCGAAGCCGACGTGCTCAAGTCCAGCCAGCCTGTGCTGGTCGACTACTGGGCCGAATGGTGCGGTCCCTGCAAGATGATCGCACCCATCCTGGACGAAGTGTCCGCCGCCTACGAAGGCAAGCTGCAGATCGCCAAGCTCAACGTGGACGAAAACCGCGACATTCCCGCCAAGTTCGGCATCCGCGGCATTCCTACGCTCATGCTCTTCAAGGACGGCCAGCTGGCCGCCACCAAGGTTGGCGCCATGAGCAAGGCGCAACTCACGGCTTTCATCGACCAGCAACTCGCCTGAGACATTTCAACCGGCCAGCGCGCAATGCGTTGGCCGGACGATTTTTCCTGTCATAATCTCCCACAGATCACCGGCCCTTTCAGGCAACCGGTTCGAGTTCCCCGGTTAGTGAAGCAGTTCTCGCTTCACGTTTAACCTCCCCCCGTTTTCCGATCGATTACCCCGCGAGGGGTCATTCCATGCACTTAAACGAACTCAAGGCACTCCACGTGTCTGAAGTCCTCAAGCAGGCTGAAGCGCTTGAGATCGAAAACGTCGGCCGCATGCGCAAGCAAGAGCTGATGTTCGCGATCATCAAGAAGCGCGCCAAGGCCGGCGAGCAGGTCTTCGCAGACGGCGTGCTCGAAATCCTGCCCGACGGCTTCGGCTTTCTGCGCAGCCCGGACACCAGCTTCACGGCCAGCACCGACGACATCTACATCTCGCCGAGCCAGGTGCGCCGCTTCAACCTGCACACCGGCGACATGATCGAAGGCGAAGTGCGCACGCCCAAGGACGGCGAACGCTACTTTGCGCTGACCAAGCTCGACAAGGTCAACGACGGTCCGCCCGAGCAGAACAAGCACAAGGTGATGTTCGAAAACCTGACGCCGCTGTTCCCCAAGGAGCAAATGAAGCTCGAGCGCGACGGCATCAAGAGCGACGAGAACATCACGGGCCGGATCATCGACATCATTGCCCCTATCGGCAAGGGCCAGCGCGCCCTGCTGGTGGCGCCGCCCAAGAGCGGCAAGACGGTGATGATGCAGCACATCGCACACGCCATCAGCGCCAACTACCCCGAAGTGCACATGATGGTGCTGCTGGTGGACGAGCGGCCTGAAGAAGTGACCGAAATGCAGCGCACCGTAAAGGGCGAGGTCATTGCCTCGACCTTTGACGAGCCCGCCGCACGCCACGTGCACGTGGCAGAAATGGTGATCGAGCGCGCCAAGCGCCTGGTCGAGCTCAAGAAAGACGTGGTGATCCTGCTCGACTCGATCACCCGCCTTGCCCGCGCCTACAACAACGTCGTGCCCTCGTCGGGCAAGGTGCTCACCGGCGGTGTCGATTCCAACGCGCTGCAGCGCCCCAAGCGCTTCCTGGGCGCGGCGCGCAACGTCGAAGAAGGCGGCTCGCTCACCATCATCGGCACTGCGCTGATCGATACCGGCAGCCGCATGGACGAAGTGATCTTCGAAGAGTTCAAGGGCACCGGCAACTCCGAAATCCACCTGGACCGCCGCCTGTACGAAAAGCGCGTGTTCCCGTCGATCCAGCTCAACCGCAGCGGCACACGCCGCGAAGAACTGCTGCTCGCCCCCGAGATCCTGCAGAAGACCCGCATCCTGCGCCAGCTCATGTACAACATGGACGAGATCGAGTCGATGGAGCTCATGCTCAAGAACATGAAGGCGACGAAAACGAATGTCGAGTTCTTCGACATGATGCGTCGCGGCGGCTGAGCGTCAGGCTCGCCGCAAAGGCGCGTTGGCCCTCCCGGGTCAACGCGCTTTTTTCATGGGCGTTCGCCAATGCGGATCGCCCGCCCTTCGGCGGCGCTTTGCTGGCCGATCTCGAGCAGTTCCATCAGCGCAACGGCCTGCTCGGGCGGCACCGGATTCGGGCCGTTGCCCAAGATCGCGTCGCGCACCGCGGCGTAATAGTCGACATAGTTGCCAGCCCGGGTCGGCCAGATGCGGCGCTGCGGCTCTCCACCATCGCTGCCGGGCACTGCGATTTCGCCGTCTTGCGGATCGGCACCCCACCCTGCCATGGGCGGCCGCTGCCCGGCGCGCAGCGCGTCTTCCTGCGGATCGACGCCATGCTTGACATAGCTGCCGCGTGTACCGTGAACGATGTAGCGCGGCGCCGCATGGGCAGCCAGCGTCGTTGCGTGAAGCACCACGCGCAGCGGCGCATGGGGGCCGCTTTCGTAGCGCAGCACGGCGTGAAAGTAATCTTCGACCTGCGCCCGGTCGCGCAGCGCCGCGGTGTCGAGCTGCAGCGAATCTGGCTTTCCGAACAACTGAACGGCCTGATCGACCAGATGGGCTCCAAGGTCGACCCACAAGCCCGCGCCCGGCACCTTCTGCTCGCGCCAGCGGTCCCGAACTTCGGGCCGAAAGCGGTCGAAGTGCGATTCCAGGTACACCAGCCGGCCCAGTTCGCCGCTTGCCAGCACGTCTTTGAGCGTGAGGTAATCGGCGTCGAAGCGTCGGTTCTGGTAAACCGCCAGCACCCGATTGTTGCGCCGAGCCAACAGCTCGAGCTGCCGGGCCTCGGCCGCGTCGATGGTGAAAGGCTTGTCCACCACCACGTGCTTGCCGGCTTCCAGTGCAGCCTTTGCAACCGGATAGTGCAGCGCGTTCGGCGTGGCGACCACCACCAGATCGATGTCTGGACGGGCCACCAGCGCCCCTACATCCGGCACAACAGCCACATTGGGCCAGTCTGCATGGACTTTGTGCGGCTGCGAGCTCGCCATGGCCGCCAGCTCAAGGCCCGGCACGGCCGAAAGCACGGGCGCATGAAAGGTCTGGCCGGCAAAGCCGTAGCCTACGAGGCCGGCGCGCAAGGTTCTGGAGGTCATCTACGGGGGCCTTTCGCTCGAAACGGCCAGTATGCGATAATCGACGGCTCCGCGAAAAGTGCGGCTGGGCGTTTTGCCCGGCGCTTCCTCAAAGGAACAGCTTGCCCAAACCGGCACGCTTGTGGCTCTCGCATCGACCCCAAAGGAAACACCATGGCAAAAGAAGGCATCCACCCGAATTACCGCGAAGTTCTGTTCGTCGACATGTCGAACGGCTTCAAGTTCGTGACCCGTTCGTGCGCGAACACCAAGGAAATGGGCAAGACCGACGACGGCCGCGAACTGCCGCTGTTCAAGCTCGACACCACGAGCGAATCGCACCCTTTCTACACCGGCACCCAAAAGTCGGTCGACAACATGGGCGGTCGCGTCGAGAAGTTCCGCAACCGCTTCGGCAAGACCACCGGCGCTGCTTCCAAGTAAAGCACGCGCTTTCGCACTGAGGGCAGCCCGGTTTACCGCGCTGCCCTTTTTCTTTCCTAAAACCGCCGTTCGCTCATCTTTGTGAATCAGCCCACTCCCGCGATCGTTGCCCAGAACGCCGTGCGCCGGTTGCCGCGCATCGCATTGCTGTTGCTATGCGCCGCCTATCTTCTGCCGGGCCTCGTGGGACGCGGCCCGTGGAAGAGCGCAGACATCACGTCGTTCGGCTACATGGCCGAACTGGCGCGCACCACCGAAGGCATCGCGCGCTGGTTCGACCCCATGCTTTTGGGATTGCGCCCTGAAACGCCGGCGCTCATCCCCTACTGGATCGGCGCCTGGGCCATCAAGATCGCGCCCTCGTGGCTTCACCCCGACCTGGCCGTGCGCATCGTTTTTGCGCTAATGCTCTGGGGCACGTTCACCGCCACCTGGTACGCCGTCTACTACCTCGCCCGCACCTCGCGGGCCCAGCCGGTGGCTTTTGCCTTCGGCGGCGAGGCACGCCCGACCGACTACGCCCGCGCCATCGCCGACGGCGGACTTCTGGCGCTGATCGCCTGCCTGGGCCTGGCCCAACTCGGCCATGAAACCACGCCGGCATTGGCACAGTTGTACTTTGCATCGCATCTCTTCTACGGCGTGGCCGCATTGCCATATCGCCGCGCCGGCCCGGTCATCGCATTGATCGTCGGCACCGTCGGCATGACGCTGAGCGGCGGTCCCACGGTCGGGCTGGCGCTGGCGATCGGCAGCGCGTTATTCATGGCCTACGAGCGACGCACCGCTCGCAAAGCCGACACGACCACGGATGAAGGCCCCGGCTACACGCGGGGAGCGCTCGTGACGATGGTTGCGGTCGCGCTGGTCGCTGCAGCCTTGGCCATCGGCCTTGGGCTGCTCGAATGGAAAATCCAGTTGCCCGGCCGTCACCCGAGCAGCACCTCGGTGCTGGGCGATGTGCGCAGCCAGGCCAAGCTCTTGGTGTGGTTTACCTGGCCGGTGTGGCCCCTTGCCATCTGGACGCTGTGGCGCTGGCGCCGCCAGCTCACGGCGCGCCATGTCGCGTTGCCCTTCTGGTTTGCGCTGGTGCCGTTGGCCGCCACCTGGACCACCGACTATTCGGACCGTTCGCTGCTGCTGGCGCTGCCGGCATTCGCCACATTGGCCGCGTTCGCCCTGCCCACCTTCCGGCGCAGCGCGGCGGCGCTGATCGACTGGTTCAACGTTCTGTTCTTCAGCGGCCTGGCGGTATTGGGCTGGATCTATTGGATCGCCATGCAGACCGGCGTACCGCCCAAGCCCGCGGCCAGCGTGGCGCGCCTGGTGCCCGGCTTCGTGCCCGAGTTCTCGGCCGTTCCCTTCGTTCTGGCATTGGCCGCAACCATTGCCTGGTGCTGGGTGGTGCGCTGGCGCACGGGCCGCCAGCGCGCCGCGTTGTGGAAAACGCTGGTGCTGCCGGCAGGCGGTACCGCGCTGTGCTGGATGCTGCTGATGACACTCTGGCTGCCCTCCATCGACTATGCGCGCAGCTATGTTCCCCAGGTGCGCGCGGTGGCCGAACGGGTCGGGCAGCCGAGCTGCGTTGCCGAGCTGGCGCTCAGCCGGGCGCACATTGCGGCCTTGCAGCACCATGGCCGGTTCAACCTGCAGCCGCTGCTGCTCGGCACCAATTGCCCATGGCTGCTTGTCAGCCCCGAAACCATCGAGCGGCTGCACACCATCATCCCCCTGGAGCAATGGCGTTTCAGCGGTACGCTGCGCCGGCCCAGCAGCGCGACCGACGACCTGCTGCTCTACCAAAAGATTGCACCGTAGCAAGTGATTGGCGAAAGAGGTCTGATCGCGCGGCACGCCGGCACAGTGCTGGTTGGCCAGCTCGCCGTAATGGCGTTCGGCGTTACCGACACCATCGTGGCCGGGCGCTATGCCGAGAGCGCCCTGGCCGCGCTTTC
Source organism: Variovorax sp. 3319 (assembly GCF_031456585.1). NCBI lineage: Bacteria > Pseudomonadati > Pseudomonadota > Betaproteobacteria > Burkholderiales > Comamonadaceae > Variovorax > Variovorax sp. 3319. The sequence continues at coordinate 30,537 of NZ_JAVDUZ010000014.1, read as the reverse complement.
GGTGGGCGCGGCGGTCTTCATCAGCGTGTTCGTTTCGCTGATGGGCGTGTTGCAGGCGCTGCTGCCGGTGTGGGCTGAACTGCACGGCGCCGACCGCAGGAGCGAGGTCGGCCGATCGGTGCGGCAGTCGCTTTACCTGAGCGCCATCACCATCGCCGTAGGCATGGTTGTGCTGCTGTTCCCCGGCGCCATGTTGCGCTGGACCCAGGTACCTTCGGAGATGCGCGCTGGCGTCGAGGCCTACCTCGCGGTGCTGGCCTTCGCGCTACCACCCGCCCTGCTCTTCCGGTTGTTCAGCACGCTGAATCAAAGCCTTGGCAAGCCGCAGGTGGTGACCTGGCTGCAACTCGGCTCGCTGGTCGTCAAGCTGCCCCTCTCGATCTGGTTCACCTTCGGCGGCGCGGGCCTGCCTGCCATGGGCCTGGTGGGTTGTGCCTGGGCCACGCTGTGCGTGAACTGGACCATGCTGGCCTGCGCGGCATGGCTCCTGCGCAGCAGTTCCTTCTACAAGGACTACCGGCTTTGGGAACGCATCGAAGCACCCGACTGGCGACAGATCCGCCAATTTGCGAGCCTGGGCATTCCCGGCGGGCTGGCGGTGCTGGTGGAAGTGACCTCGTTCACCTTGATGGCGCTGTTCATCGCTCGCCTTGGCACGGCCGCTGCCGCCGCTCACCAGATTGCCTCGAACCTGCTGGCAGTGGCCTACATGGTGCCGCTCTCACTGGCCATTGCGACTAGCGCGCGCGTGAGTTTCTGGCTAGGCGCCGGCCAAGCGGCAAGGGCTCGGCGCGCCTGCCGCCTGGGGTTTGAACTCACCGCCCTGTGTGCGCTGTTCTTTGCCGGCGCGATGGTGGCGCTGCGCTTCAAGCTGGCCCACGTGTATTCGGACAACCCTGCAGTTGTGGCGATTGCCGCCGCGTTGCTGCTGGTGGTGGCGGTCTATCACTTTGCCGACGCGCTGCAGACACTGTGCGTCTTCGTGCTGCGCTGCTACCGCGTCACGCTGGCGCCGCTCGTCATTTATTGCACGCTGCTCTGGGGCGTTGGGCTGGGCGGCAGCTATCTGCTGGCCTACCGTGGCCTCGGGCCCTGGCCCGCGATGCAATCGCCCCTCGCGTTCTGGCTCATGGGCGCGGGCGCGCTCGCGGTTACCGCGGTGCTGTTCGGGGCGGTGCTCCGGTGGACGATGCGGCGTTCACTTCGCTAGAAGCCGCGCTTCACGCACCCGGTTCGGCGGAAAAACGAGCGCAAAGCGAGAGCCCTTGCCCACGGTGCTCTCGATACGTAGCTCGGCCCCGTGCCGCTGGGCAATGTGCTTGACGATGGCCAGGCCCAGCCCGGTGCCGCCGGTCTCGCGCGAGCGGCTGCGATCGATACGGTAGAAGCGCTCGGTCAGGCGAGGAATGTGCTCTGCGGCAATGCCGGGGCCGGTGTCGCGCACTGCGTATTCGCCGCGCCCGTCGGGCAGCAGCCGCCAGGTTACGGCTACTTCGCCACCGCCGGGTGTGTAGCGTATGGCGTTGGTCAGCAGGTTCGACATGGCGCTTTGCAGCTCAGTCGGTGCGCCAGAGATCTCGGATTCGGCTTCGATGGTGAACGAAAGGCGGTGTCCCTGCGGCGCCAACCGGCCCGACAACCCCCGCCCTTCGTCCTCGCATTGCGCAAGCAGCGCGCGGATGCGGATCCACTGGGTGCCCGAAGGCGGCGCACTGCCTTCGAGCCGCGAGAGCGTCAGCAGGTCGTTCACCAGCGTTTCCATGCGATGAGACTGCTGGCTCATCAGCGAAAGGTAGCGCGTGCGCTCTTCCGCATCGAGCGGAAGGTTCTGCAGCGTTTCGACAAAGCCCGCCAGCACCGTGAGCGGCGTGCGGATTTCATGCGACACATTGGCGACGAAGTCGCGCCGCATCGCCTCCGCCTGCTCGACCGCGGTGATGTCGCGCGTGAGCAGCATGCGGCGATTGCCGGCATAGGGGTGCACCTGCACCGAAAGCCGCACCGGATGGCTGCGCTGCTGCGCCTGCCCGGGGCCCGATGCATCGATGACCACGTCGCGGCTGTAGTTCCACGAGGCAAGGTAGGCCACGAAGGCCGGATCGCGCACCAGGTTTGCAAGGTGCTGCAAAAGATCGCGCTCGGCATTGATGCCGAACTGGGCAGCTGCCGTCTGGTTGCACCATTCGATGCGGCCCTGCTCGTCGAGCAGGATCACGCCGTTGGGAGATGCCTGGATGGCCGCCAGAAACTCCTGAAGACGCTCCTCGGCCTGCCGGGTCTGCTGCTCGCGTTCGCGCAGCAGCTTGCGGATGCGCTCCGCGAGTTCGCCCCACACGCCGGCTCCACGCGTCGGCAGCCCCGATGCGTTGTTGCGCAGCACCCGCAACAGGCGCTCGGCACGCCATGCGTCCAGCGCGAGCCATAGCACCGCGCCGAGCCATGCGCCCAGCCATCCGAACTTCCAGCCAAAAATGACTGCAGCACCCACTCCTATTGCGAGGGACGCTATGAGAAACGTAGCAATACGGAAAGGCATGGCGCGCGATTATCCGCGCCCGCGGCCGATGAACACCGCGCGCTTCAAACCGTGACTTGGGCCGTCAGGCGATAGCCGGCGCCGCGCACGGTTTCGACCATGGGCGCTGCGGCACCCAGCGACTCGCGCAAGCGCTTGACGTGCACGTCGACCGTGCGTTCTTCGATATAGACGTGGTCGCCCCACACCTTGTCGAGCAGTTGCGCACGGCTGTGCACGCGCTCGGCATGCTGCATCAGGTAGGCCAGCAGCTTGAACTCGGTGGGCCCCACCTTGAGCGCATTGCCCTGCCAGGTCACGCGGTGCGTGGCGGTGTCGAGCGCGAGTTCGCCGATTTCAACGCGCTCGGTCACCACCTCGGGCGCGCGGCGGCGCAGCACGGCGCGAATGCGCGCGAGCATTTCCTGGGTGGAGAACGGCTTGGTGATGTAGTCGTCGGCGCCCGCGTCGAGCCCGGCCACCTTGTCGGGCTCGTCGCCGCGCGCGGTCAGCATCAGGATCGGGATTGCCTTGGTACGTGCGTCCTTGCGCCACTGGCGTGCAAGCTGCAGGCCGCTTTGGCCGGGCAGCATCCAGTCGAGCAGGATCAGGTCCGGCAAAAAGGCGTCGATCTCGCGCTGGGCGGCGGCACCGTCTTCCGACCAGATCGGCTCGAAGCCGTTGTGGCGCAGGTTGACAGCGATCAGCTCGGCAATCGACGACTCGTCTTCGACGATCAGGACTCTGGGTTTCTTCATGCTTTCTTGGGAGTCTTGCGCTGCTTGCGGTTACTGCAGCGCCGATTCGATTTCCTGCATCGAAGTGTGCCGCACATCGGCGCCCTTGACGATGTAGATGATGAACTCGGCAATGTTCTTGGCGTGGTCTCCGATGCGCTCGATGGCCTTGGCCAGGAACAGCAGGTCGAGGCTCGCCGAGATGGTGCGCGGGTCTTCCATCATGTAGGTGACCAGCTTGCGCACGAAACCGTCGAACTCCTTGTCGATCAGGTCGTCGTCTTTCAGGATCGACAACGCGGCGGCCGTGTCCAGGCGCGCAAACGCGTCGAGCGCAGTACGCAGCAGGCCCGAAGCCAGGTCGGCGGCAATGCGCAGTTCGTTCGACGGCAGCGCACGGGCCGAGCCGCTCTCGATGATCGACTTGACCATGCGCGCAATCTTGTTGGCCTCGTCGCCCACGCGCTCCAGGTTGGCGGTGGTCTTGGAGATGGCGATCAAGAGGCGCAGGTCGCGCGCGGTCGGCTGGCGGCGCGCAATGATCGACGACAGCTCGCGGTCGATCTCGATTTCCATCGCGTTGACGCGGTGCTCGGTTTCCATCACCCGGTCGGCTGCATCGGGATCGAACTGCAGCAGCGCATACACCGCCTGGTGGATTTGCGCCTCGACCATGCCGCCGAGTTCCATCACCCGCGACGAAACGCCGTTGAGTTCGCTGTCGAACTGGCTGGAGAGATGTTTTTCAGTCATGTGTGCCTCCTTGGCATCAGCCGAAACGGCCGGTAATGTAGTCCTCGGTCTCCTTGCGCTGCGGCTTGAAGAACATCTGTTCCGTCGCGCCGAACTCGATCAGGTCGCCTAGGTACATGTACGCGGTGTAGTCGCTGCAGCGTGCGGCCTGCTGCATGTTGTGCGTCACGATGACCACGGTGTACTCGTTTTTCAGCTCGGCGATCAACTCTTCGATCTTCGCGGTCGAAATCGGGTCGAGTGCGGAGCACGGTTCGTCGAGCAACAGCACTTCGGGCTTGATGGCAATGCCGCGCGCAATGCACAGGCGTTGCTGCTGGCCCCCCGAAAGGCCCGAGCCGCTTTGCTGCAGCTTGTCGCGCACTTCGGTCCAGAGGGCGGCCTTCTTCAGGGCCCATTCCACGCGGTCGTCCATTTCGCTGGCGCTCAGGTTCTCGAACAGCTTCACGCCGAAGGCAATGTTGTCGTAGATCGACATCGGGAACGGCGTGGGCTTCTGGAACACCATGCCGACCTTGGCGCGGATCAGCGCCACGTCCTGCTTGGACGTGAGCAGGTTCTCGCCGTCCAGCGCAATGGTGCCCTCTGCGCGCTGCTCCGGATAAAGCTCGAACATGCGGTTGAAGGTGCGCAGCAGGGTCGACTTGCCGCAGCCCGACGGGCCGATGAAGGCCGTGACCTTGTTCTCGGGGATCTCGAGGTTGATGCCCTTGAGCGCGTGGAACTTGCCGTAGTAGAAGTTCAGGTCCTTGACCGAGATCTTCGAGCGCGACGGTTGTGCGACAGTGTTTGGCATGGTTGCTACTTCTTCTTGAATCAGAGTTTGTTGCGCGTGAGAACGCGCGCCAGGATGTTGAGGGCAAGCACGGCCACGGTAATCAGGAACACGCCGGCCCAGGCCAGCTGTTGCCAGTTTTCATACGGGCTCATCGCAAACTTGAAGATCGTCACCGGCAGGCTGGCCATCGGCTGGCTGATGTCGGCAGTCCAGAACTGGTTGTTCAGCGCCGTAAAGAGAAGCGGCGCAGTTTCGCCCGCAATGCGTGCCACCGCCAGCAGCACACCCGTGACCACGCCGGCACGTGCGGCGCGCAGAGTGATGCTCAGGATGACCTTCCACTTCGGCGTGCCAAGTGCATAGGCCGCTTCGCGCAGGCCCGGCGGCACCAGTTGCAGCATGTTCTCGGTGGTGCGAATGACCACCGGAATCACGATGAGCGCCAGCGACAGTGCACCTGCAAGGCCCGAGAAGGTCTTGAAGTACGCCACCACCACGGCATACACGAACAGGCCGATCACGATCGACGGCGCCGACAGCAAGATGTCGTTGACGAAGCGCGTGACCGACGAGAGCCAGCCCTTGGGGTTGTACTCGGCCAGGTAGATACCGGCCATGATGCCGATCGGCGTGCCCACGAAGGTTGCCAGCGCCACCATCACGAACGAGCCGAAGATCGCATTGGCAATGCCGCCCGCTTCATTGGGGGGCGGGGTCATTTCGGTGAAAGTGGCAAGCGCCAGGCCGCCAAGGCCCAGGCGCAGCGTTTCCCAAAGAATCCAGATGAGCCAGAACACGCCGAACACCATGGCCGCAAGCGACAGCGTGAGCGCGATCTTGTTGACCCGGTTGCGCGCGGCAAACTTGGCCTGCCGCGTTTCGGCAAGTGCCTTGGCGTTCAACAGGGTTTGCGCAGTGCTCGTATTCATGACTTGGTCCCTTCGCTCTTCTTCATCTGGGCGAGCAATACCTTCGAGAGCGTCAGCACCACGAAGGTAATGAAGAACAGCACCAGGCCCAGGTACATCAGCGCGGCCTGGTGAAGGCCCGCGCCGGCTTCGGCAAACTCGTTGGCCAGTGCCGAGGTGATGCTGTTGGCAGCCTCGAACACCGACAGCGAATTGAGCTGATTCATGTTGCCGATCACGAACGTGACCGCCATCGTTTCGCCCAGCGCCCGGCCAAGGCCGAGCATGATGCCGCCGATGACGCCGGCCTTGGTGTAGGGCAACACAACCTTGGAGACCACCTCCCAGGTGGTGGAGCCAAGGCCGTAGGCCGACTCCTTGAGCAGCGGCGGCGTCACCTCGAACACGTCGCGCATCACCGAGGCAATGAACGGAATGATCATGATCGCGAGGATGATGCCGGCCGAAAGAATGCCGATGCCCACCGGCGGGCCCGACACCAGGGCGCCGAGGTACGGCACGCCTGCGAGCAGCTTCTGCAGCGGCTGCTGCACCCAGGTGGAAAGAATCGGGCCGAACACGAGCAGGCCCCACATGCCGTAAACGATGGACGGCACAGCGGCGAGCAGCTCGATGGCCGTGCCCAGCGGGCGCTTGAGCCAGCTGGGCGAAAGCTCGGTAAGGAACAGTGCAATGCCGAAGCTCACAGGCACCGCAATCACCAGCGCAATGATCGAAGTGGCCAGGGTGCCGTAGATCATGACCAGGCCGCCGTACTCGTTCTGGACCGGGTCCCACACGCTGCTGGTGAGAAAGCCGAGGCCGTATTTCGAGATGGCGGGCCATGCGCCGGCAATCAGCGACAGCAGGATGCCGATCAGCATCGCGAGCGTGAGCAGCGCGGCGCCCTTGGCGGCCCAGCCGAACAGGCGGTCGGCCATGGGGCCGGAACGCGGTGCCTTGGCGGGCGGTGGAGAGGTGGCGCGGCCGCGCTCAGCCGCGAGGTCGAGCGTGGATGCGGAAGCAGGATAGGTGGATGACACGGGTCGCTCCGGCAATGACGAAATCGGCGCATCCTCAAGCGAAGTGGTGCTCATGAATGCGCCGTTCCTGGCTTGATGGGTGGGTTGCTTACTTGAACGCGACCGGCTTGCCCGATGCGTCCTTCACCTCGCCCCATGCCTTGGCGATCGTGGCCTTCACCGTATCAGGCATCGGCACGTAGTCCAGGTCGTCGGCGGTCTTGTCGCCGTTCTTGTAGGCCCAGTCGAAGAACTTCAGCACCGTGGTTGCATTGGCGGGCTTGTCCTGCGACTTGTGCATCAGGATGAAGGTCGCGCCGGTGATCGGCCATGCGCCCTTGTCGGCCTGGTTGGTCAGCACCTGGTAGAAGCTCTTGCTCCAGTCGGCAGCGGCGGCGGCGGCCTTGAATGCCGTGTCTTCCGGCGAGACGAAGTTGCCGGCTGCGTTCTGCAGCTGGGCGTACGTCATCTTGTTCTGCTTGACGTATGCGTATTCCACATAGCCGATCGAATTGGGCAGGCGGTTCACGAAAGCTGCAACGCCTTCATTGCCCTTACCGCCCGCGCCGGTCGGCCAGTTCACGGCCGTGCCTTCGCCGACCTTGGTCTTCCACTCGGCGTTGACCTTGCTCAGGTAGTTGGTGAACAGAAAGCTGGTGCCCGAACCGTCGGCACGTCGAACCGGCGCAATGGCGGCGTCCGGCAGGGCCAGCGAACCGTTCAGCGCCTTGATGGCCGGGTCGTTCCACTTGGTGATCTTGCCCAGGTAGATGTCGCCCAGCACCTGGCCGTTGAGCTTCAGTTCGCCGGGTTTGATGCCGGGAATGTTCACCACGGGAATCACACCGCCGATGACGGTGGGGAACTGCATCAGGCCCTTGGCCTGGAGTTCTTCATCCTTCAGGGGAGCGTCCGACGCGCCGAAATCGACCGTCTTGGCTTCGATCTGCTTCAGGCCTGCGCCCGAGCCGACCGACTGGTAGTTGATCTTGACGCCGGTGCTCTTGTTGAAATCAGACGCCCACTTGGCATAAAGCGGTGCCGGAAAGCTCGCGCCGGCGCCGGTTACGTCTTGTGCAAAAGCGGGAACTTGGGCAAAAACCGCGGCCACGAGGCCGGCAGCAGCAAATTTGAAAGTCGTTTTCATAAGGCTTCCTTTTTTAGAAGTAAGAAGTAGTCCCTTTCGGGCTTGGGACGGACTCTAGAAAGCTTGTGTGACATCGGTGTGACACCCCGCCACAGAGGGAAAATGGCGTTGGCTGCCATGCGGCTTGTATGACGCTGTCACACAACCGTCATTCGCCCGGCATAGCCTTCCGAGCCTCGCCGCCGACGATTCGGGCGTCGGCGCAGCTGCCACCGTCTTTCACGGCGCTACGATGAGGGCCACCGCCTTCTTCATCACTACAACTACATGCAAAACGGCACCCGCCTCGCCGCAGTCGATCTCGGTTCGAACAGCTTCAGGCTTGAAATCGGACAGGTCGATCACGGCCAGATCCACCGCACCGAATACCTCAAGGAGACGGTGCGCCAGGGCAACGGCCTGGACAGCGCCCGCAATCTCACGCCCGAGGCCATGCAGCGCGGCTGGGACGCCCTCGCCCGCTTTGGCGAACGCCTGGCCGGCTTCAAGCGCTCGCAGGTGCGCGCCGTGGCCACCCAAACGCTGCGCGAAGCCCGCAACCGCGAAGAATTTCTCTTGCGCGCGCGCACCATCCTGGGGTTTGGCATCGACGTGATCCCCGGGCGCGAAGAAGCCCGCCTTATCTACCAGGGCGTGGCGCACATGCTCCCGCACACCGACGCCTCCGACCGCGAGCGCCGCCTGGTGCTGGACATCGGCGGGCGCTCTACCGAAATGATCATCGGCCGCGCACTCGAGGCCGAGCTCATGGAGTCTTACCGCGTCGGCAGCGTCGCCTGGTCGATGAAGCATTTCGCGGAAGGCCTCTTTACCCCTGCCGCATTCCGCGCCGCCGAAGTGGCGGCCAAGGCAGTGCTGGACGATGCGCTTTCAAGCTATACCCGCGACCAGTGGGACGTGGCCTACGGCGCTTCCGGCACCATTGGCGCGGTGGGCGACGTGCTGGCTGCCGCCGGCGGCGAGCCGGGCCTGATTACCCGCGACGGGCTCGACTGGCTGGTCGACCGCCTGCTGAAGGCAGGCAGCGCCGACAAACTGCGCATCGACGGCATGCGGGAAGACCGCAAACCCGTCATCGGCGGAGGTGTGAGCGTGCTGCGGGCGGTTTTCGACCTGCTCGGCATCGAAGAAATGAAAGTGGCCCAAGGCGCGCTTCGCCATGGCGTGCTCTACGAATTGCTGGAGCGAGACGAAGGCGTGGCCGACTTGCGCACCGCGACCGTGGCACGGCTGGCCAGCCGCTTTTCTGTCGACGCAGCCCAAGCCAGACGCGTGGGCGAAACAGCCGCGGCCCTCTTCGTGCAGCTCACGCCCGCGGCACGCGGCGGCAGCGCCACCAGCCGTGCCGGGCGGGCGCTGCGAAAGCTCGGCTGGGCGGCGCAGTTGCATGAAATCGGCACGCTGGTTTCGCACAGCGACTATCACAAGCACGGCGCCTACATCCTGGACAACACCGACGCACCCGGCTTTGCAGTGAACGAACTGCATGCGCTTGGCCAGCTGGTTTTGGGGCAGCGCGGCAAGCTGCGCAAGCTCGAGTCCGCGCTGGATGACGAAACCTTCGTGATGCAGCTGCTGTCGCTGCGCCTCGCGGTCATCCTTTGCCACGCCCGCCGCGATCCCGATCCCCAGGCGCTGCATCTCGCAGCGCTGGGCGCCAGGGCCTTCACCATCGTCTGCGCGCCCGACTGGGCCGACGCCTATCCGCAGTCCGCGCATCTGCTGCGCGAAGAAGTGCTGGCCTGGCAAAAGACCAGCAGCTGGCGCGTTGAACTCAGCGGCGCCTGAACTACCTCACTTTGCCTCGAGCCCGGCCGTGCGGGTGGGTTCCACGCTGGCCAGGCGGGACGACTCGTCCTCGCCGAACATGCCGGCATACGCGGTGTGGAGAATTCGCGAAAGCCCCTGCCGGAGGCCCTCCTGCGCCTTGGCCGTGTCCTGCAGCAGGCCGTCGTACGCAAGGAAAGTGGGCTCCTCCAGGTCGGAGGTGTGCGTCGTCTGATAGAGAACGGCCTGCTGCTCGTTCTTTAGCGACTGCTCGATTGCGACGAAGGGCTTGAAGCTCGACGTCATGTCGGGCGCGGAATAGATGGTGGTGACTCGCACGGTCAATGTGCTGTAGCCCGGGGTGGGCTGGAACCCGACTGCCTGCAGTTGTGCGAGTTCGCCTTCCACGCGCGGGACCGGCGTGAGCTTTATTTCGCGGCCCGCGGTCCGCAGGCGCGCCGCCAGCTGCTCGGCGAATTGCCGGTTGAGCGACGTTGCGCCGCTGTTCTTTACGGCTCCCGTGAACTCCAGCGTGCGCCGCTCCATGCGGCTGGCCTTCGTCACCCGTGTACCAACCTCGACACCAAGTGCTACCAACGTTCCGACCGGCCCGAAAACGCCGGCCCAACCCATGATTGCGGAGCCGCCGCCATCCATGACGGTCAGCTGGTCCTGATCGTTGTAGACGAGCTCGATCTTATTGATGGACCGAGTGGCGTCGTGGCGTACCTGGGGTGCGGGCTCGGGCGTGCTCGTGGCGCATCCGGCCAATAGGGCTGCACTAACCAGCAGTGAGACGAGCGCTTTCATGGGGCATCCGCAGTGACAGACGGCTGCAACAGCCTTCGACACCCGTCGCCCGCGTATCCGCGGCACACAAGGCACTTGCTGCGCAATCGCCTTGTGGTTGTAAGTTATGGATGCAATTTGTGACCAAATGCATCTGGCGCAGCCATTGTGCCTACATGCCGCCGCCGCGGAGCCCTGATTTGGCCAATTAGTTTACAGTTTTGGGCAAATTCTCCGCCCCCGAAGACTTCCTTCAAAGGAGTTCGGGCGACTGGACGGTAACCACCACCGTCTGCACGTCGCCGTCGCGCTCGCGCGTGCGAATCCACCACAGCGCGCCCTTGCGCACCGGGCAGCTGTCCTGCTTGAGCCCGAGAAGCAGCGAGATGGCCTGGCCCACCGACGGCTGGTGGCCGATCATCAGCACTACCGACTTTCCATTGGGCCAACCCGCCGCGCCCAGCATGGCCTCGGCCGTGGTGTCGGGGGCAAGCTCGGAGCGCAGCTTGTATTTGCGGCCGAGCGCAAGCGCGGTCTGCTCGCAGCGCCGCGCCGGGCTGCAGATGATGCGGGTGCCGTCTGGTAGTTGCCTGTCGAGCCAGCTCGCCATGCGCTTGGCCTGCTTCTCGCCGCGCGCGGTAAGGGAGCGCTGCAGGTCGTCGCAGCCCTCGGTCCAGTCCTCGGCTTCGGCATGGCGCCAGAAGATCAAGTCCATGCTCATCGTCTTTCGATGGTCAGTTGCTGGATGCATCGGGGTGATGCCCTCGCGATGCATATCGGTTCATGAGCGCGGTCTGCGCGCCGTGCGCCTCTACGGCGCGTGAAGCACCCGCCTCTCCGGGGTGGGTGTCGCGGTCGACGCGCGTGTAGATGCCGTCGCCGCCAAGGTCCCAGGCATCGCGGCCGTCGTGCAGGTAGGCCACCAGGCATTCGTCGATCAGGCGCTGGCGAAGGCTCGGGTCCGTTACGGGCCAAGCCAGCTCAACGCGCCGCATCATGTTGCGGTTCATCCAGTCGGCGCTCGAGAGGTAAAGCGATTCTTCCTCCCCGTTGCGGAAGTAGAAAACCCGCGAATGCTCCAGGAAGCGCCCGATCACCGAGCGCACGCGGATGTTGTCGGTCAACCCCGGCACTTGCGCCGGCAAGGTGCACGCACCGCGCACGATGAGGTCGATCTTCACGCCCTGCTGCCCCGCGCGCATCAATGCGGCAACCAGGTGGTCGTCGGTCAGCGCGTTCATCTTGGCAACGATGCGCGTGGGCTCTCCGGCTGCGGCAGCCATGCCCAAGGCATCGATCTGCGCGACGAGGTTCTTGTGCAGGTCGAACGGCGCGAGCCACATGCGGTTGAGCTTGGGCAGGCGGCTCTGGCTGGCCAGGTGCACGAACACCGCCTCCATGTCGGCCGTGAGCAGCGGGTCGGCCGTCAGGTGGCTGATGTCGGTATAGAGCTTGGCCGTGCGCGGGTTGTAGTTGCCGGTAGAAAGATGGCCGTAGCGGCGCATCTGCTTGCCCTCGCGGCGCGTCACCAGCAGCATCTTGGCGTGCGTCTTCAGGCCCACCACGCCGTACACCACCTGCGCACCGATCGACTCGAGCATCTCGGCCCAGTTGATGTTGGCCTCTTCGTCGAAGCGTGCCTTCAGCTCCACCACCACCGTTACTTCCTTGCCGCGGCGCACAGCTTCGCGCAGCAAGTCCATCAGCTCGGAATCGGCGCCGGTGCGGTAGATGGTCTGCTTGATGGCCAGCACCTGCGGGTCTTGCACGGCCTCTCGCAAGAAGGCGAGCACGCCATCGAAGCTTTCGAAGGGCTGGTGGATCAGCACGTCGCCGCGCTGCAGCCGTTCAAAGAACGACTGCGCCGGAGACAGCGTGACGGGATACGACGCCGAGTACGGCGGAAAGCGCAGCTGCGGCTCGTCCAGCAGGTCGATCAACTGCGTGAGCCGTGCCAGGTTGACCGGGCCATGCACCCGATAAAGCGCCTGCGGCGGCAGGTTGAACTGCGCCAGCAGAAAGCTCGCGAGCGACTCGGCGCAACTGGCCGAAACCTCGAGCCGCACGGCCTGCCCGTAGTGCCGGTGCTGCAGCCCCTGGCGGAGCGCCGTGCGCAGGTTCTTGACGTCTTCTTCGTCGACTGCAAGATCGGAATGCCGCGTCACGCGGAACTGCGAAAAGTCGCCCACCTCGCGGCCCGGGAACATGCCGGACAGATGCGCGCGCACCACGCTCGAAAGCGCCACGAACAGCGTCTTGCCGTCCGAGACCTTGGCAGGCATGCGAATGACCCGTGGCAGCACACGCGGGACCTTGACGATCTGGATCGGGTTTTCGCGCCCGAACGCATCCTTGCCGCCAAGCCGCACGATGAAGTTGAGCGACTTGTTGGCCACTTGCGGAAACGGATGCGCTGGATCGAGCCCCACCGGAATCAGCAGCGGGCGCACTTCGCGCTCGAAATATTCGCTCACCCATTTGCGCTGGGCCGCATTGCGCTCGCCATGCGAAATGATGTGAATGCCGTGCTTGGCAAACGTGGGCATCAGCTCGTCGTTGTAGAGCGCATATTGGCGTCCCACCAGCGTGTGGGCGGCCTCGGCCAGCCGCTCGAACGATTCGGTCGTGTAGGTGCCCTTCTGGTCGCTGGCGCTGCTGGCAATCAGGTGCGGCGCGGCGCGCACTTCAAAGAACTCGTCGAGGTTCGATGAAACGATGCACAGGTAGCGAAGACGCTCAATCAGCGGCACCTCGGGCCTGTGCGCCCAATCGAGCACGCGCTCGTTGAAAGACAGGATACTGTGATCGCGGTCGAGCAGCGGAAGCGCCGATGCCGCGACCGCAAGTGTCCGGTCAGCGGTAGCAGATTGCATGGGCACTGATTCTGGGGCAAGGGGCACGGGAGCACACGTAGGCTGAAATATGACAGTTTCGTCCTTGTTTATGACGATTCCGTGACGCTCCTGTGACGCCGATTCGCCACCTGCCGGCTCCGCGGACCCTGGCAGGGAAACCGATGGCCTGGCGGCGGGCCGGGCGACCGCTGGTTTCATGCGCCGAGAAAGTGCTTGCGGTAGCGCGCAGGCAAGTCGTCGATGCGCATCAGCATCGGCAGGTCCGCAGTGTTGAAGTCAGGGTCCCATGCCGGCGCACCCAGCACCTTGGCGCCCAAGCGCAGGTAGCCTTTGATGAGCGCAGGCGGCTCGACGTCCAGCGCGCTGTCCAGGCGCTCGACCGGCAGCGGCAATCTTGGCTGCACCTGGTACTGGATAGGTGCCATGTGGCTGGCCGACAACTGCCGCCAGATGCTGGCTGCCGCATCGCCGTTGGTCACACCGTTGTGTGACATGGGAATGCTCGCGCAGCCGATCATCGTGTCGAGCTTGTTGCGGTGCATGAAGCCTGCCAAGGCCCCCCACAACGCCAGAATTACCCCGCCCTGGCGATGATCGGGATGCACGCAGCTGCGGCCCAGCTCGACCATGCGTTCGCGCAGGTCGCGCAGCCGCGTCAGGTCGAACTCGGTGTCGCTGTAGGTGCTGCCCACGCGCCGTGCCTGCGCTGGCGTGAGCACGCGGTAGGTGCCAATCACTTGTTGCGTGAGCTCGTCGCGCACCAGCAGGTGTTCGCAGAAGTCGTCGAACAGGTCGATGTCGTGTCCGGCCAGCGGCGTGCTCACGCGCGCGCCCATTTCGCCGACGAACACTTCATAGCGCAGGCGCTGCGCGGCGCGCACGTCGTCCAGGTGGCGTGCCCAGCTGACGGTAATGCCCTGCTTGGCATCGACAACCGGCGGCACCAGGACCGCAGCCGGCGCCTCGGGCACCGACGTGCGCGCGGTTGCACCGGCAGGAACGGGCCACAAGGCGGCGCGCAGTCCGATCTGCGACAGCGGAAACGTCGGGTTGGGCAGTTCTTTCATTGGGAACCCTTTCTGCCGACGGAGTCTCTGCACTCGCGGTGAAACCGGCATGTCAATGGCATTGCATTTGCATGACGGGTGTTACAGCAGGTGCGGCCCGGCAACCCTGAATGCCCAGCCAGGGCCTTGAGGTTGTCTAATGCGGTGGGTTCGCGACACGGAGTTTTTTAAATGGCCACAGACGCAAGCAGCAATTTCGACAACCGTCTTCACCAGACCTTTCCCGTTCTCAGCGATACCGAAATCGCGCGCATTGCGCGGTTCGGAACGGTGCAGCGTTTTGCACGCGGAGAAAGACTGTTTACCGCCGGCGAAACAGGCCCGGGCATGTTCGTATTGCTGAAGGGCGTGGTGGCCATTACGCAGCGCGACGGCCTTGGGCACGTGGTACCCATCGTTCGCCAGGGGCCGGGCGAGTTTCTTGCTGAAGTGGGCCAGCTGAGCGGCCGCCCTGCCCTGGTCGACGGGCATGCCGACGAAGACGTCGAAGCGCTGGTGGTGCCGCCACCCCAATTGCGCGCACTGCTCGTGGCCGAAGCCGATCTTGGCGAACGCATCACCCGTGCGCTGATATTGCGGCGCGTGGCGCTGATCGAATCGGGTGCGAGCGGGCCGGTGCTGATCGGCAAGCCCGAGTCGCCCGACATGGCGCGGCTCGAAAACTTTCTGCGCCGCAACGGCCATCCCTATCACCTGGTCGATGCGGCGGAAGACCCCGACGCAGCCGCACTGCTCGAACAGTACGGCACCTGCAAGCTGCTGGCCGTGTGCCCCGACGGCTCGGTGCTGGTCAACCCGGCCGAAGATGCCTTGGCGCGCTGCCTCGGCATGGTCGACACCGCGGAGCGCGATGAACTGTTCGACGTGGCCGTGGTCGGTGCCGGCCCGGCCGGCCTGGCAACTGCGGTGTATGCCGCATCCGAAGGCCTGCACGTGATCGTGCTCGATTGCCGCGCCTTCGGCGGCCAGGCCGGGGCGAGCGCGCGCATCGAGAACTACCTTGGCTTTCCCACCGGCATTTCGGGGCAGGCCCTCGCGGGCCGTGCCTTTGTGCAAGCGCAGAAGTTCGGTGTCGAGATGCTCATTCCAGCCAAGGTCACGTCGCTGGACTGCACGCGCAAGAACGCAATGGGCAGCCTGCGCATCGCTCTGGCCGACGGGCGCACCATCAACGCGCGCACGGTGGTCATTGCCAGCGGCGCGCGCTATCGGCGGCCCGATGTTCCGCGGCTCTCCGAGTTCGAAGGCCGCGGCATCTGGTACTGGGCTTCGGCCATCGAAGCCAAGCTTTGTTCGCAGCAGGAGGTGGCACTGGTAGGCGGCGGCAACTCGGCGGGGCAAGCCGCGGTGTTCCTGTCGCGCCATGCGGCCAAGGTCAATGTGCTGGTGCGCGGCCCGTCCCTTGCGGCCAGCATGTCGCGCTACCTCATCGACCGCATCGAGGCCACGCCCAACATCGAACTGCATCCGCACACACAGCTGGTAAAGCTGAACGGAAGCTCCGACGAAGGCCTGACCGGCGCCAGGTGGCGCAGCCAGACCACCGGCGACGAACACGATTGCGCGGCCCGAAACATCTTCCTGTTTGTCGGCGCCGAGCCCGAAACCAGCTGGCTCGAGGGGTGCGGTGTTTCGGTCGACAAGCACGGCTTTGTGCTGACGGGCGATGCGGCGAGCAGCGGCTTTCCGGCACGCCCTTCGGCCGCGCTCGAGTCCAGCGTGCAGGGTGTGTTTGCCGTTGGCGACGTGCGCTCGAGCTCAGTCAAGCGCGTGGGCGGCGCCATTGGCGAAGGGGCCGCAGTGGTGGCATTGATTCACCAGCACCTGTCGTCCACTTCGGCCGTCGCCTGACAGCCCAGTGGGCGCCTGGCCGCGCAATTCCCGGCCCTGCACGCATTTGCAAGGCCGCGTATATGCTGCCTGCCTCGAATCACAACCCGCACATCGGAGCCCGAGACATGCCTGCATCGCCCATCGAGGTTTATTCCTGGCCCACACCCAACGGCCACAAGATTCACATCATGCTGGAGGAGTGCGGCCTGCCGTACAACGCCCGCCCGATCAACATTGGCAAGGGCGACCAGTTCGCGCCCGAGTTCCTGCAGATCAGCCCGAACAACAAGATCCCGGCCATTACCGACCCCGACGGTCCGGACGGCAAACCCATCTCGCTCTTCGAATCGGGGGCCATCCTCGTGTACCTGGCGGGCAAGACCGGCAAGCTGCTGCCCAAGTCGGACCGCGAACGCTACGAGGTGCTGCAGTGGCTCATGTTCCAGATGGGCGGCGTCGGCCCCATGCTCGGGCAAGCGCATCACTTTCGCATGTATGCGCCTGAAAAGATCGGCTACGCCATCGATCGCTACAGCAACGAAGCCAAGCGGCTCTACGGCGTGATCGACAAGCAACTGTCGAAGAACAAGTTCATCGCCGGCAAGACCTATTCCATTGCCGACATCGCCATTTTTCCGTGGCTGCGCAGTTGGGACAAACAGGGCATCACCCTTACCGACTACCCCCACCTGAAAGCCTGGTTCGACGCCATTGCCGCAAGGCCCGCAGTGCAGCGCGGCGTGAAAGTGCTGGCCGATTTGCGCCAGCCGATCACCGGCGACAAGGAACGCGAGATTCTTTTCGGCAAGACTCAGTACGAGAAACGCTGAGAGCACCAATATTCAAGCTAGAATGGAAGGCTTGTCGGGGTGTAGCGCAGCCTGGTAGCGCATCTGGTTTGGGACCAGAGGGTCGAAGGTTCGAATCCTTTCGCCCCGACCAAGTTTCTTTCTGTATTTTTGTTTTTGCTTCTGTCCGGCCCGGAATCTGCCCGTAGCTCAGTTGGATAGAGCACCTGCCTTCTAAGCAGGTTGTCGGGGGTTCGATCCCCTCCGGGCAGGCCAATTCAGTGTTCCACGAGGTCCCCAAATGCGCGCGGACACTCCCACCTTCCCCTGTAGAAGCGCATCTGTTGTCCCACAGTGGACCAAGATGAATCGATGAAATTCATTGATTCTGGGGGAACAAACGGGGGAACGGGTACAGTTTCAACCTCCGCCGTTGGATTTGTTCCCCATGCTCACCGACACCGCCTGCAAGAAGACCACCTGCCCCGCCGACAAGCTGCGGTTGCGCCTCGCCGACTCGGGAGGTCTCTACCTGCAGATCGAGCCGAGCGGATCCAAGCGCTGGTTCTGGAAGTACCGCTTTGAGGGCAAAGAGAAACGGCTTGCGCTCGGTAGCTATCCCGAGGTGACGCTCAAGGCCGCTCGCGGCGGTCGCGATGACGCGCGAAAGATCCAACAGCAAGGCATCGACCCGGCGCAACGCCGGCAGTTGGAAAAGCTGGAACGCAAGGCCGACACCGACGCCAGCTTCGAGGCAGTTGCCCGCGAGTACCACAAGACCAGGAGCTCGGCATGGAGTCCGCGCTATGCGGCGCGTTGGATGACGATCATGGAGAAGGATGCTTTCCCTTGGCTTGGCAGCCTGCCAGTGTCCATCATCACGGCACCGATGCTGCTGACCGTCCTGCGCCGCGTCGAGGCCCGCGGCGCAAGCGAAACCGCCCATACGCTGCGCCAATGGTCTGGCCAGGTGTTCCGCCACGGGATCGCCACCGGTCGCTGCACCAGCAACCCCGCCCCCGACCTGCAGGGCGCGCTGGTGCCCGTTCAGGTCAAGCACATGGCCGCGGTTCTGGAGCCGGTGAAGGCCGGCGAGCTCATGCGCGCGATTGCAGCCTACGCCGGCCAGCCCGCTACGCGCGCCGCGCTACACCTCTCTGCCCTACTCTTCCAGCGGCCCGGCAACATCCGCCAGATGCGATGGACGAACGTCGACCTCGAGAAGGCGATGTGGACCATCCCCGCCGCTGACATGAAGCGCACCAAAACTGCAAAGGTCAACGGCCGGCCGCACCTGGTGCCGCTGGCAAAGCAGGCCGTCGAGATCCTGGAAGACCTCAAGCCTCTCACGGGGCACGGCCAGTACGTGTTCCCGAGTCTGCTCACCGGCGAGCGCCCGATGAGCGACAACACGGTGAACACGGCGCTGCGCCGCATGGGCTTCGACAACACCGAGATGACCGCCCACGGCTTCCGCGCCATGGCTCGCACAATCATGGTGGAGCAGATGGAAATCGAGCCCGAGGTCATAGAAGCGCAACTAGCCCATGGCAAGAGCGGCCCGCTCGGCGCCGCATACGACCGGGCGGAATTCGTCAACAAGCGCCGGACGATGATGCAGCTCTGGGCCGACCACTTAGATGAATTGCGTCAAGGCGCGAAGATCATTCCCTTCAAGACAGCCTAAGGGTCCGCGGCCTCGAATTAACGCGGATGCGGAGTGTCGCCTGTCAGGGGGCTCCCAGCTTCTGCTTGACCGCAGCCTGAACCCGCTCTAGCACTGCGGGCTGGAAGGCATCCTCCGAGGTGATAAAGAGCTGATATGAAGGATCATGCTCGCCAAAGTCCGAGCCAAGAATGCGGCTCCGATGCACCGACTCGCCATCTGGGTTCCCACCGGGTGCGAGCAAAAGGAAGTGCATAAACGGGCGAAGGTCGGTCTGGGCGATCTCGGACTCTTTGATGGTGGTTGGCATTGTGAAAGCAGGTAGTTGATGCCCCACTATAGGCGGTCGGCTCGGTCGCTCGCGGTGCCGTTTTCCCATTCGCAAATTCGGTGCCGCGCCGCCCCGGGGGAACGGATTTGCATTGCGCTGGGCCGCAGCGAGCTTCAGTCTTGCGCAGAGCCGCACCAATGTTGGGCCCAGGCGCCGGTCAACCAGAGGCCAATCGAAGCCTATTGATCGGATGTCAGTTCATCGAACGCAGTCGCTCCAGCGCGAGGGTCACCACCACATCTACTGCAACCTCGGCATTCAAAAGAAGCTGGACGCTCTGGTCTGCATCGTCACCATCGACCACTCTGTTTGGGTTCTCGCAGTCTTCAACGAATTTCGCTAGACGCACCCGGTACACGAGCAATTTTCCGCGATCTGTGTTGGTCGGCAGGAAGATATGGAAAGCATCGCAGGCCTGTTCAAGCCGATGGCAACGCGTCCTCATCGCCACAAAATCCAGGGGCGTTGGAAACTTCGTGAGGTCCCGCCAGTGAGCCATGATAAATCGCGCATTTCCTTGCGATGCAAGATGCAGCTCGTTAAGCGCATTGAACTCCTTCTCTGCGGCCATCAGCGCTGAGGCTTTCTTAATCTCCTGCGCCGCCTTCGCACGCTCCGTCTCGGCGATGAGACTGACCTTGTATGCCTCTAGCTCGCGTTGATGTCCGGCCTTCATCGCCTCAAGGTCTTTGGCCAGCCAATGTGCGATCTGTGCTCGGCCGAGATAGCCAATCGCCCCAACCAAAACCGCCGCGCCAGCACTACTGGCCAGCACCGATCCAAGCCATTGCCATCCATATTCCATGCTTCACCTCCTGAGCGGAGCATACGGCGGCGTGCACGCAATCGGCAGCCCAGGAGAGCCTACCGCGGACGAAGCACATTGAATTACGCCTTTACTAGGGGGCTTCACTCCGGCCACTGCTCAGGCAACCCGAATACCTCTCGAAAGCTGCGCCCATCAATAGACTCGATGCGGTCGTCGACAACAGCAGCGTGCGGCATCAGCAGAAAGGCGTCCGGAACGGAGCGGTGCGCCCACGGATTCAAATAGAGCTTCTGCCTCCGCCAAGCTAACGTATAGGGAGAGAGGTTGTCGAACAGCCATGCCCCGCTGCATTGGCGACCTCGAGGCCCGGACGGTCCACGCCAAGCACCGTTCCGAGCTCGTTCCAATCTTGGTTCAGTCCGCTCACCACCGACAGCGACAACAAGCTGCTCTTGACCAAAGAGCGCCTGAGCTTCATCGATGGGATCGAGGCGGAAGCTGTCAACATTGACCGCAACCACAAGTGGCAAGTCGAGTTCGCCATATCGCCGTGCTTTGGACAACACCGCGTCACGTATCGGCGTCCACCCATCGATCCAGCCGGCCCCGAAACTGCGTGCCCCTATGAGCCGCCGCGGTCGCCCCCTTGCTTCAGGCCTGACAGGTACTGGTCGAACACGAACTCGCCATTCTTCATGCTGCCACGTCATCTCGGGGAGAGCCTCGTGGCCGTCTCGGGCGGCCCGCTCAAGTAAGGCATCCGGATCGAGAGTGTTCAGCCAGCGAATGACTTCTCCGGCCAAACGCCGCCCACTGGGTTGCGTCGTCGGATCTCCCTCTGACTCAATGGAAACCATGAAGTCCGAATGAGCGGCTGAGTCAAGCATCTGAAGCGCGACAGCCTTGCGCGCTTCGGCGGCAATATCGCGCCCGGTGTCATCCGAAGCGCAAACGGCCTCCAAGTACATGGATTGACCATCAGGACAAGTCACGAGAAAGTCCGGTCGGGTCGCCCTTCCGTTCGGCAGCTCAGGGTGAGGCGTCAGTTGGAATCCCAATCGCTTCAAATATTCATGCAGGAGAAGCTCAAAAGTCGCCGATGCGAAGTGCCGAGCATCCCCCGAGCTCAATCGCGCAATCAACTCGGCGCGCTCCACCGCTGGATACTCAGCCAAGCAGACCCTGACAAATTGCCTTACGAGTTCGACCGAGGGCCAGGCGCATCTATCGAGAAACGCGAACTCGGTCTCCGTCTGGCGCCCTTAGACGCTCCCGTACACGCCTCCCCCTGAGTCTTCCAGGCTGCCTCAAGAACGCAATGTTTCAAGGGGCCTGACCTGGCAAAAGCCCAGAACCCTTCCGTCTTCTCCCCAAGCCTTTGGACAAGTCGCGCACGCCCCGCAGGACTTCCCGCGTCCGGGTGATTACGCCGAACACGACGATCTGAATCCCCGCTTCGCACTGGTTCGCAGTGTGACGCGATGCCACGCCGGCCGGCATGTCGAGTGTTCAACCTTGCAGCAATGCAGCGGGAAAACCCGCGCGCCATTGCGCAGGAACGGGCCGGAACTTGCGCTCAAGCGCCCTTGGCACATGGCATGGCATTTGCCCCCTCGATCCGTGGAGACAGCGCCTGCCGGGCGCATCCAAGGCTCAATTCCACCCCTCGAGGAGACACCATGCAGATGAAGCTTTTGACCGCTTTGATTTCCATTGGCCTGGCTGGCGCCGCCCACGCTCAGGTGACCGACAAGATGATCCAGTCCGAAGCCACCGCGAAGGGCAACGTGCTGACCTGGGGCGTCAACACCCAGGGTCAGCGCTATTCGCCGCTGAAGCAGGTCAATGCCGGTAACGCCGCCAAACTGGCCCCGGTATGGGCCTTCTCGTTCGGCGGAGAGAAGCAGCGCGGCCAGGAGGCACAGCCGGTCATCATGAACGGAAAGATGTTCGTCACGGCTTCCTACTCGCGCATCTTTGCGCTCGATGCCACCACGGGCAAGAAGCTGTGGAAATACGAGCATCGGCTTCCCGAGGGGATCATGCCCTGCTGCGACGTGGTGAACCGCGGCGCGGCGCTCTACGACAACCTGGTGATCTTTGCGACGCTCGATGCCCAACTCGTAGCGCTCGACCAGAATTCCGGCGACGTGGTGTGGAAGGAGAAGATCGACGACTATGCCGCGGGCTACTCGGCCACAGCCGCCCCCATCGTGGCCAACGGCGTATTGCTCACAGGTGTGTCGGGCGGCGAGTTCGGTGTGGTGGGCCGCGTCGAGGCGCGCGATCCGAAGACGGGCAAGCTTCTGTGGACACGGCCCACCGTGGAAGGCCACATGGGCTACACCTACGACAAGGACGGCAACAAGAAGGAAAACGGCATCTCCGGCACCGCCAACAAGAGCTGGCCGGGCGACTTGTGGAAGACGGGCGGTGCCGCCACCTGGCTCGGCGGAACCTACGACGCCAAGACCGGGCTGGCGTACTTCGGCACCGGCAATCCGGCCCCGTGGAACAGCCACCTGCGCCAGGGCGACAACCTCTTCTCGTGCTCCACGGTGGCCATCGACGTCAAGACCGGGCAGATCAAGTGGAGCTACCAGAGCACGCCCAACGACAGCTGGGACTTCGACGGCGTGAACGAGTTCGTGACCTTCGACATGGACGGCAAGCGCGTCGGGGGCAAGGCCGACCGCAACGGGTTCTTCTACGTGAACGATGCCAGTACCGGGAAGCTGATCAATGCCTTTCCGTTCGTCAAGAAGATCACCTGGGCGAGCGGCATCGATCTGAACACCGGCCGGCCCAACTTCATTGCCGAGAACCGTCCGGGCGACCCGACGGCCGGTGAGGACAGCAAGAAGGGCAGCGCCGTGTTCGCTGCACCGGGCTTCCTCGGCGGCAAGAACCAGATGCCGATGGCCTACAGCCCCGACACCAGGTTGTTCTACGTGCCAGCCAACGAATGGGGCATGGACATCTGGAACGAACCGGTGGCCTACAAGAAGGGCGCGGCCTACCTCGGCGCGGGCTTCACGATCAAGCCGCTCAACGAGGACTACATCGGTTCGCTGCGCGCCATCGACCCGAAGACCGGGAAGATGGCCTGGGAGGTGAAGAACGGCGCGCCGCTCTGGGGCGGTGTGCTGACCACCGGCGGCAACCTCGTGTTCTGGGGAACGCCAGAGGGTTACCTGAAGGCCGCCGACGCCAGGACGGGCAAGGTGGTCTGGGAATTCCAGACCGGTTCCGGCGTCGTTGCGCCGCCGGTCACCTGGATGCAGGGCGGCGAGCAGTACGTGAGCGTGGTCTCGGGCTGGGGCGGCGCAGTGCCGCTGTGGGGCGGCGAAGTGGCCAAGAAGGTCAACCTGCTCGAGCAAGGCGGCATGGTGTGGGTCTTCAAGATTCCCGGCGCCGGCGGCACGACCCGCGCGGCCCGGTCCGGCGGCGCAGTGAAGCTCGCAGCCAGCTGAGGCAGCAGCATGGGCAACACCAACCAGAGCAAGGCCAGAGGGCTCACGCGAAGGACCTTCATCGGCCGCACGGCGGCCGGAGCCTGCGTCATTGCCATCGTGCCGGCGGCCGCATGGGCAGCCGCACA
The DNA here is from genome assembly GCF_031456585.1 of Variovorax sp. 3319. Lineage (NCBI taxonomy): Bacteria > Pseudomonadati > Pseudomonadota > Betaproteobacteria > Burkholderiales > Comamonadaceae > Variovorax > Variovorax sp. 3319. Next base: position 7,211 of record NZ_JAVDUZ010000014.1, on the reverse strand, counting down.
TGCAGAGGAGTCCGACGAGACCTCGGTCTCGCTGGGCTACAGGCACGACACGAAGAACGTCGACAAGAAGAAGTACCCGAAGCATGACGTGTCGCAGCGCTGCGTGAACTGCGCGATGTGGCAGGGAGCGGCCGCCGATCCCTGGGCCGGATGCGCAATGTTCGGCCGCAAGCACATTGCCGCGCAGGGCTGGTGCCAGGCCTGGGCCAAAAAGCCGGGCTGAGCCTGCGCGCTATTTGGCCCAGCGCAGCTTGCGGTAGATCGTGTTGCGGCTGATGCCCAGCCGCTTGGACGCGACCGAGATATTGCCGTCGGCCGCGGCCAGTGCGTTGCGGATCAATTCGACTTCGGCCTCGCCCAGCGTGCGCTGCACGACCGCCTCGGGCGGGGTCGCCGCGGGCGCAGGCGCGATGGCCGACCCCATGGCCGACGACCCCATAGCCGACGTCATGGCGGGCGTGTCCTGCGCCCCGCCGTGCGCATCTGCAGGCCGCACGGGCAAGCGCGCCCCCTCGGCCTCGGCATGCGTCGTGGGCAGGGACGGCGCGGCAATGGGCAGGCGCACATGGCGCGCGCTGCGCACGTCTTCCAGGAAGTCATCCGAGAGATGGTGCTCCGCGATCTGCCGTTCGCCGGACGCCATGACGGACGCCGTGCGCAGCACGTTCGCCAGCTGTCGCACGTTGCCCGGCCACGCATACGACTTGAAGAGCGACATCACCTGCGGACTGATCTCAGGAGTGGCATGCGGGCATTCGGCCAGCAGGATGCGGCGCGCCACCACCTCCAGGTCGTGCCGTCCGCGCAGCGCCGGCAATTTGACGACGAGGCCGTTCAAGCGGTAATACAGGTCTTCGCGGAATGAGCCGGCATCGATCATCTCGCGCAGCTTGCGGTGCGTCGCTCCGATCACCGCGATGTCCACCGCGATCGACTTGAGGCTGCCCAGCGGCGTGACGCTGCGCTCCTGCAGCACGCGGAGCAATCGCGCCTGCAACGGCAGCGGCATGTCGCCGATCTCGTCGAGAAAAAGGGTTCCGCCGTTGGCCTGCACGATGCGCCCGATTGCGCCCTTGCGGCGCGCGCCGGTGAACGCGCCCTCTTCATAGCCGAACAGCTCGGCTTCGATCAGCGATTCTGGAATCGACGCGCAGTTGACCGCCACGAAGGGCTGCCTGGCGCGGTCGGAGTCCTGGTGCACCGCGCGGGCCAGCAGTTCCTTGCCCGTTCCGGTCTCTCCCAGAATCAGCAGCGGAATATCGCGGTTGATCACGCGCTGCACCTTCTGTATCAGCGTCGCGATCTGGGGGTCGCCGGTGTTCAGGTAGTGCAGTCCGGAGAACAGCGTGCCGTCGGCGGAACGGGCCGCGTCCACCGCCAGCGAGCCCGATCGCTTTCCGCCTTCGGCAGGCGCCCCGCGGGGGTTGACCACCACATCGGTGGCCGTATCCGCAAAATTCTCCACGACCACTGTCCGCTGCACCCCGGTGAATCGCGCGTTGACGTGAAATTGCCGGCCGTTGGAAAGCCACAGCGTCATTGGCGCCGGCAACGGGGCGCGGAAGTGATCGAAGATCGCTGGCGCCGTGGTGCCGAACAAGCTGGCCAGGCTGTGCATGCGCAACGCCGCACTGCTCATGTCGAGCTGGTCGAGTGCACTGCGATTGGCGCCCATGATCTTGCCATCCGCGCCAACCACGACGATTCCCTCGAGCAGCGTGCCGATGAAGTCGGCGCGGCTGTGAAAGTGCAGCCTCAGGAGGTTGCCGTAGTCGTCGGACAGCCACTGGTTCTCGATCATCCGCGCCGACATCCGCACCAGGCCCATCGTGTGCCGGTGGTAGGAGCGCTGGTCGCCGGTGACGTCGAGCACACCGAGCATGTTGCCGCGCGGATCGAAGATCGGCGCGGCCGAACAGGTCAGGAAGTTGTTGGCATGAATGAAGTGCTCGCCGCCATGAACCACGGTGGGCGCCTCTTCGAACAGGGCCGTGCCAATGGCGTTGGTTCCCTTCGAGTGTTCGGCCCAATTGACGCCGGGCGTCAGCGCAACCTTGTTGGCACGCTGCAGAAACCTGTCGTCGCCCACGGAGTGAAGGATGGTTCCCGAAACATCGGCCAGCACGATCATGCTTTCCGTGTCGACGATCTGCTCGAAGAGCATTTCCATCACGGGCGCAGCATGGGTGAACAGGCGATGGTTGCGCTCGCGCGCCAGGGCGAGGTCGGTGCGCAGAAGCGGCTCGAAGTCGGGTCGCTCGATGCGGGTCAACCCGAGTGCCGAGCAGCGTTGATGCCACTCTTCGATCTTTTCTGTACGCGCCGGCTGGTGCGTGACGGGCAGCGCCGCGGGCGTCGTCCAGGGCTCGGCAGGCGCACGGTGGGAGTCAATCATTGTTTGTCTCCTCTGCCTCTCATCGGGCAGGTGTTCTATTCGAAGTCATCGTGTCGTGTCACTGTTCCGTATTGGTACATCGGAAGGTGCCCCTGGCTCTTCGTTGCCCGCGCAGGCAACGGTGAAGGATGCCATGACGAGGTATTTCACGCAATTTATGTTCCCGCTTGAAACACCTGGCACGTGGCACAGCGATTGCGCAGTCATTCCCGTTCTCACTTTGATATGAACAGGAGACTGAAATGACGATTTTCGATACGCACGCGAACGCCCCACGGGCACGGCTTGCTCGCAGGGCGGGCCTCGTGCTCGGCGCAGCCGCCTGCATCGTTGGCGCCTCCCTGGCTTGGGCGCATGGCGACGTGACGCCGCAAAAAGTGGATACCACCGGCCTGGCTTCGCTCGGCACCAACTGGCAGTCCGACAACCCGTACCGCGGCAATGCGACGGCGGTGAAGATCGGGGCTTCGGGCTACAACCAGAATTGCGCGCGATGCCACGGCATCGAGGCGATCTCGGGTGGCATTGCACCCGACCTGCGCAAGCTGGACAACGACTGCGCCGCCCTGAAGGATGCCGCCAAGAAGGCCGCATGCGTCAAGGAAATGGACGAGTTTTTCCTGACCACCGTTCGCCATGGCCGCACCCGAAACGGCGCGGTCTACATGCCTCCGTTCGAGGGAACGATGAGCCAGGAGGCGATCTGGTCGATCAAGGCCTATCTGGAGACTCGCCGCGACAAGCCGATGTGACGGTGTGCCACGGCCCACAAGGAACACCCTCATGACTCATGAACACATGCCCTCGCGCCGGCAGTGCCTCTGCTGGCTGGGCGCGGCGGGCCTCGCGAGTGCCTCGCTCGCCTGCGGCGCCGCGTCGCTGGAGCGGATCCGCGAGCGCGGAACGCTCACGGTGGCGCTCTACAAGGATATGCCGCCGTTCCATGTCGACGGCAAGGGCATCGACGTCGAACTGGCACAGGCGCTGGCGGACACGTTGCACCTGAAGCTGTCGATGCTGCCCTTCATTGCAGACGAGAACATGGGCGACGATCTGCGCAACATGGTCTGGCGTGGCCACTACCTGGGCTTCGGTCCGGCCGATGTGCTGATGCACGTGCCGGTGGACAAACCGCTGATCGACGGCACTCCCCAGGCAACCATCTTCGCGCCCTACTACCGCGAGCGCGTGGTGCTGGCCCGGCGGCTCGATCGCCTGCCGCAGCTCGAGAGCCTTTCCGCACTGGGCGACGCGAAGGTTGCCGTACCGGGGCAAACGCTGGCGGGGTGGCTGATGATCGGTGCCGACGGCGGCGCCTATCGGGGCCAGCTCGCCACCCAGTGGAAGGACGGCGCCGAAGCCGCCCGTGCATTGCAGCGTGGCGAAGTCGCCGCGGCGGCCGGCCTGGCATCGGAGGTGGAGTCGGTGCTGCGTGGCGATGCGCGCTTCGCGATTGCGCCCCTACCCTCCCCGCGCGCCCAGCGCAACGGCTGGGCCGTGGGGCTCGCGGTAAAAAAGGATGCGACGGAGCTCGCGCAAGCCCTGCAGGCCGGCGTCAACGACCTGGCCGCCAGCGGGCGCCTGCGCAAGATCTTCGAGCGCGCCAACGTCGCCTGGCAGGCGGCCTGAAAAGGCACAGGGCCGTGCCTCAAGGCCGGCCCTGTGCCTCCAGTGCTTGCCACTCCGCGTCTTCGTACAGCCTCGAGCGCGTCAGAAAGCGCAGGCCGGTCGGACGCTCCAGCGAGAACATCCCGCCGTTTCCCTTCACGGCGTCGATGATCAGGTGCGTGTGCTCCCAATATTCGAACTGCGACCGGCTCATGTAGAAAGGCGTGCCCGCGATTTCGCCCAGGCAGATGTCGGCATCGCCAGTGATGAACTCACCGAGTGCAAAGCACATCGGCGCGCTGCCGTCGCAGCAGCCGCCCGATTGATGGAACATCAACGGACCGTGCTCCGCGCGCAGGCGCTCGATGAGTGCCTGCGCGGCCGGCGTTACCGACACCCGACTGACCGCGGGCAGTGCCGCATCGTGCTGTGGCATGTCGGACGGCATGGAGGCTTCGCTCAGAAGAAGCCCAGCTTGTTCGGGCTGTAGCTCACCAGCAGGTTCTTCGTCTGCTGGTAATGGTCGAGCATCATCTTGTGGTTTTCGCGGCCGATGCCCGACTGCTTGTAGCCGCCGAAGGCGGCATGTGCCGGGTACTGGTGGTAGCAATTGGTCCATACACGGCCAGCCTGGATGCCCTTGCCCATCCGGAAGGCGCGGTTCCCGTCGCGGCTCCACACGCCGGCACCCAGGCCGTAGAGCGTGTCGTTGGCGATCTCCAGCGCCTCTTCCTCGGTCTTGAAGGTGGTCACCGAGAGCACCGGCCCGAAGATCTCCTCCTGGAAGATCCGCATCTTGTTGTGGCCCTTGAAGACAGTCGGCCTGACGTAGTAGCCGGAGGCCAGCTCGCCGGCTCTCACGTTGCGCTCGCCGCCGGTCAGGCACTGCGCGCCCTCCTGCTTGCCCAGATCGATGTACGAGAGGATCTTTTCCATCTGTTCGAGGGAGGCCTGCGCGCCGAGCATGGTGGCAGTGTCCAGCGGGTGGCCTTGCGTGATCGCTTCGACACGCTTGATTGCGCGTTCCATGAACCGGTCGTAGATGGATTCCTGGATCAGTGCGCGGCTCGGGCAGGTGCAGACCTCGCCCTGGTTCAGCGCGAACATCGCGAAGCCCTCCAGGGCCTTGTCGAAGAAGGCGTCATCGGCCGAGAGCACGTCTTCGAAGAAGATGTTGGGCGACTTGCCGCCGAGTTCCAGCGTGACGGGAATCAGGTTCTGGCTTGCATACTGGGAGATCAGCCGGCCGGTGGTGGTCTCGCCGGTGAATGCGATCTTCGCGATGCGCGGGCTCGAGGCCAGCGGCTTTCCGGCCTCCAGGCCGAAGCCGTTGACCACATTGAGCACACCCGGCGGCAGCAGGTCGCCGATGATCTCCATCAGCACCAGGATCGATGCGGGCGTCTGCTCCGCGGGCTTCAGTACCACGCAGTTGCCCGCTGCCAGCGCCGGGGCCAGTTTCCACACGGCCATGAGGATCGGGAAGTTCCACGGAATGATCTGGCCGACCACGCCCAGCGGTTCGTGGAAATGATAGGCATAGGTCTCGTGATCGATCTCGCTGATGCCGCCTTCCTGCGACCTTATGCACGAAGCGAAGTAACGAAAGTGATCGATGGCCAGCGGCATGTCGGCGGCCATCGTCTCGCGCAGCGGCTTACCGTTGTCCAGTGTCTCGGCCACAGCCAGCGTTTGCAGGTTCTGCTCCATCCGGTCCGCGATCTTCAGCAGGATGTTGGCGCGCTCGGTCGTCGACGTGCGGCCCCATGCGGCCTTGGCCTTGTGTGCGGCGTCCAGCGCGGCCTCTATGTCCTTTGCGTTGGAGCGCGGAATGCTCGTGAATGCCTTGCCCGTGACGGGGGTCAGGTTGTCGAAGTACTGGCCGTCGATGGGCGCCAGCCATTGGCCGCCGATGTAGTTGCCGTACTGCTTCTTGAAGGGGTTCGCGATACCCAGATTGCGCATTTCAGCCATGTCCATGAATTCGTCTCCGTTGAAGTTGAAGGAAAAAAACGCAAGGACCGTCTCGCAATCGACGGGCCAGCCGATGGCAACGCGCGGCTGCAATTGCAAGTGCTTGTCGTGAAAGGAATTTCTGCAGGCGGGGCGATGTTTGGCGGTGAGATGCGGTGCGTCTCGTGGATGTGCCGTCCCGGAGCACTGCTTCAAATTGAACCACCGCAGTTGCTCCATTTGCCCTGCGCCGGCCCCTGGCGCATGGGCATGGAACTTGCCGGTTTTCATGGCATTGAATGAATGCTCAAACGAGGAGACACGAGGCAATGACGCGCAATACATCGACATCCATCGAGACAATCCTGAGCGAGGCAAGAGTGTTCCCGCCCGCCCCCCGCGCCACCCAAGGTGCCCGCATAGCCGGCATGGCCGCCTACGAGGCGCTGTGCAAGGAAGCCGAGCAGGACTTCGAAGGCTTCTGGAGCCGCCAGGCCCGGGCCCACCTCCACTGGACCAAGCCCTTCACCCGCACGCTCGACGAATCGAAGGCGCCGTTCTACGAATGGTTCGGCGACGGCGAGCTCAACGCCAGCGCCAATTGCCTGGACAAGCACATCGGCACCCCGGTCGAGCACAAGACCGCCATCGTCTTCGAGGCCGACGACGGCAGCGTCACCCACGTCACCTACAAGGAACTGCTCGCGCGCGTGAGCCAGTTTGCCAACGCCCTCAAGGCCGCCGGCATCCGCAAGGGCGACCGCGTCATCATCTACATGCCCATGACCGTCGAGGGCGTCATCGCCATGCAGGCCTGCGCGCGCATCGGCGCCACCCACAGCGTGGTGTTCGGCGGCTTCTCCGCCAAGGCGCTGCAGGAGCGCATCATCGACGCGGGCGCCGTGGCCGTCATCACCGCCAACTACCAGCTGCGCGGGGGCAAGGAACTGCCGCTCAAGGCCATCGTCGACGACGGCATCGCCATGGGCGGCTGCAAGTCGATCAGGACCGTGTTCGTCTACGAGCGCACAGCTTCGGCATGGAACCGCGTCGAAGGCCGCGACAGGACATTCGACGAGGCACTCCAGGGCCAAGGCACCGACTGCCCGCCCGTGGCGGTGAACGCCGAGCATCCGCTGTTCATCCTCTATACCTCGGGCTCCACCGGCAAGCCCAAGGGCGTGCAGCACGCCACCGGCGGCTACCTGCTGTGGGCGAAGATGACGATGGACTGGACCTTCGACATCCGGCCCGA
>NZ_JAVDUZ010000013.1:0-214059 GCF_031456585.1 Variovorax sp. 3319 | reverse complement strand
ACACGGTCGAGGTGAGCCTGAATGCGCCGTTCAAGCTGGGTGCGCAGAAGCTGCGCTATTCGGGGCTGGTGCGCGCGCAGTGGAACCGCACGCCGCTGATGCCGCAGGACCAGTTTTCGATTGGCGGGCGCTACACGGTGCGCGGCTTCGACGGCGAGACGAGCCTGATGGGGGAGCGGGGCTGGCTGATTCGCAACGATATCGGCTGGGCCATTCCCACAGGTTCAGGACAGAGCGGGGCGGAGCTGTACGTCGGCGCCGACTACGGGCATGTGGGCGGGCGCTCGGCGGTGGATGGGCTGGGCCGGAGCCTGGCGGGTGCGGTCGTCGGCGTGCGGGGGCAGTGGAGCAAGCTGAGCTACGACCTGTTCATGGGCGCGCCGATCAGCAAGCCGGAGGGGTATCGCACGGCCAGGACCACGTTTGGGTTCAATCTGAATGCGGGCTTCTAGCGGCAGATCGCCCATCCCTAGGTTGATCCGCAAGCCGGGCGCGATGTGCCATATCGCGCATATGCACGGGCGCTATTCCGGCACCCTGCAGACGATGTGCTTTTGAATAATCGTTAATGGATTGAACATCAATCCGGCTGAACCGCAGCAGGCCGGGTGAATTTATTCACGATCTTTAGTGGCAGCTGTGCAAAGCAATCAGCGCGTTATCCCGATCCGGGAATTTCGCACACGAAGCGCAGACCCGGCAGGGATGGCGGCGCATATTATCTCGGCCCCGGCTACTACGGCCGTTCTAATAGATAGAGAAGAATTTTGAAAACCGCCATCACCGTTACTGTCTTCGGAATTGCATTGATCCTGATCTCTGCGCTTCCTTCCACAGCACCCTCGTCGGAGCCAATTGACGTCGCCACCTCGTCGACGCAGACGCAGCGCTAGGTGAGCACCGTTGATTGCGCCTGATCTTGTGCAAAGAAAAGAAGGCTCGGTATCAAGGAGAAAGCCTCTTCTATTTCTATCGGTCGCCGGGCTGTGCGGGGTCTTGGGCGCATGTGCCCAGTTGCATCCTGAGGGGGCAAGTGACCAAGCCCATGCGGCGTTAGCCGGTCAAAATAGCCGGGGTGTCGTGGCAAATGTCATCGTGTCTTCATCACAAGACACCGAGCCATACATTGCCCCTCTACCTGAAGAGGCGGTGCCGCCTCGGGCCGACGTTCAACGCGCAGTGAAATCGGGAACTGCTCAGCGTGGCATCGCCTCATGGTACGGCAGAGCTTTCCATGGCCGTCGAACGGCGAACGGGGAGGTGTTCAACATGAATGAATTGACGGCCGCACATCGCACGCTTCCACTGGGAAGCTATGCCCGCATTTCGACATCGAGCGGCGGCCAGAAATCGGTCGTGGTTCGAATCAATGATCGCGGGCCATTCATCCGTAATCGCATCATCGACCTGTCGTATGCAGCGGCCTTGTCGCTCGGTCTTCAGCGCATTGGCACGATGCAGGTAGAAGTTGTTGCGCTTGAGCCAGCCAAGGCTCGTGTTGTCCGATAGATCTTCAGCGGTGCAGCGACGCACCACCGCAAATGGCAATGTCCTGCCCCGTAATGGCGGCGGCCGGCGCCGAGAGAAGAAAGGCAACGAGCGCGGCAATTTCTTCGGGCTGTATCAACCTTCCGATGGGGGGCAGGCGCGGTGCGCTGCCAACGCGCGCCGGGTCTTGCAGCATCGCGGTCTGTGTTGCGCCCGGCGACACCACGTTGATGGTGACGCCGCTTGCGGCCACCTCTGCGGCCCAGCTGCGCGCAAGCGCGACAAGTGCCGCCTTGGTGGCGGCGTATTGCCCGCGGCCGGGCATGCCTTGCGCCACACGGCTGCCAACGAACACCACGCGGCCGCTGCCGCGCTCGGCCATTGCGGGCACAAGCGCATCTGCAAGGCGCGCGGCCGCATCGACATGCAGGCGCCACATCAGTTCGCCGCCCGCATGGTCGAGCTGGCCTAGCGGGCCGACTCGCAGCACGCCAGCCGCATGCACCAGCGCATCGGCATCTTGCAGGGCTGCCGTCGCGTGTGCGATTGCTTCGGCATTCGACAGATCCACCGCCGTATGCGCGAAAGCCGAATGCGGCAGGGTGGCCGCCGCAAGGTCGATGCCGCTCACACGCCAGCCCTGCTCGAGCAGGTGCGAGGCAATAGCGCGGCCAATGCCGCTGCTGCTGCCGGTGACCACCGCATGCGGTGCCGCCTTATTCGACACGGATGTTGCCCTCGGTGATGATCTTCTTCGAGCGCTCCATGTCGGCATGCTGGAACTTGACGAAGTCTTCGACGCTGCCGGGCGTGAGCAGCAGCCCCTGCGCGTTCAGCGTTTCGCGCATGTCGGTGCCAAGCGCCTTGTTCACTTCGGCATTGAGCCGCTGCGTAATGGCCGCGGGCAGCTTGGCCGGGCCCCACAGGCCGTACCAGCTGTAGAACTCGTAGCCCGGAATGCTTTCGCCCACCGTGGGCACGTTCGGCAGGCTGGTGGCGCGGTTGGCCGAGGTAACGGCCACCACGCGCAGCATGCCGCTCTTGTGGTACTGCAGGGAGCCAAGAATCGGGTCGATGAAGCCGTCGATCTGCCCGCCGATCAGGTCCTGGAAGGCGGGTGCCGTGCCCTTGTACGGCACGATGAGATAGTCGAGCCCGCCTGCGCGCTTGAGCAGCTCGGTCGACAGGTGGCCGGCCGAGCCGATGGAGCCGACCGCAAATGTCATCTTGCCCGGGTTCGCCTTGGCATACGAGATGAGCGACTTGATGTCGGTAACCGGCAGGTTCTTGTTGATGGCCACCGACAGCGGCGCCTTGGCAACCAGCGCCACCGGCGTGAAGTCGCGCACAACCTCATAGGGCACGGACTTCATCGTCATCGGGGCCGTGGTGAAAGTCGATGCGTTGAACAGCAACGTGTAGCCGTCGGCCGGCGCCTTCGACACCACGTCGGCGCCGATCACGCCGTTGCCGCCGGGCCGGTTCTCCACGATGAAGGGTTGGCCGGTCTGGTCGCCAAGCTTTTGCGCGAGCAGGCGCCCCACGGTGTCGAGCGTGCCGCCGGGCGGAAACGGAATGACCACGCGCACCGGCCGTGCAGGCCAGGCTTGCGTCTGTGCAAAGCCGCAAGAAGCCGCGCCAAGCGCGAGTACCGCGAGCGTGGCGCGCAGGAAATAGTTGCGTTGCATGTCTCTTGTCTCCTTCTGGTTTTATGGGGGAGGGCACCGGCAGCGCCGGGCCCCTCGCTTGGTCGGATCAGGTCAGCGCTTCGACAAACCGGCTTGCTGCACTGCGGCGCGCAGCGCCTGCATCTCGCGTTCGTTCGGCGCCTCTGTGGGCGGGCGCACGGTGGCGTTGTCTAGCACGCCGGCCAGGAACATGCCGCCCTTCATGCGCGCATGCGCTTCGCCGGTCGGCTCGCCGCCGCCATACACGGCGTCTTTGAGCGGCGTGATGAGGGCTTGCACGGCCATGGCCTTCTTCAGGTCGCCGGCCTTCACTGCGTTCCACAGGTCGATGATCAGCTGCGGAATGAACGTGGCAAAGCCGACCAGCGCGCCGTCCACGCCTTGCACCATCGACGCCAGCAGGTATTCGTCGTGGCAGGTGAGGATGGCCTTCGACGCATCGGCCTCACGGATCGCCTGGATGTCGCGGGCGTATTTGTTCATGTCGCGCTGGCCCACCTTGAAGGCCTGCAGGTAGGGCAGGCGCGCCAGTTCGGCCAGCAGCTGCGACGAGTAAGAGGCGCGCGTCCAGGCCGGGTACACGTGGCAGACCAGGTCCAGTTCTGGCGCGGCGCGGTGAATAGCCTCGAAGTATTGCAGCGCATGGCCTGGCGTAAAGCCGAAGCGCAGCCAGTGGTGGGGCGGCATCACGTCCAGCGCCACGGCGCCGGCGGCCTGGGCTGCGCGTGCATGCTCCGCGGCTTCGGCCAGGCCCTCGCACACGATGGACGAGATGACCGGGGTGCGGCCGCGCAGCTCGTCAGCCACGATGCGGGTCACCTCGGCGCGCTCGGCCGGCGTCAGCGAAAACACCTCGCCGGTGTGGCCGTTGGTCATGACTGCCACCACGCCGTCGTGCCCCGCCAGCCACGAGGCCAGCTTGCGCAGCGCCGGTTCATCGATGCGGTGGTCGGCAGTAAAGGGGCAGGAAATGGCGGGAATGATCCCGCGATAATTCGCGATGGCAGGCATGCTGTGTCTCCGTTGTGGTTCAAGGTGCAGGAATGGGTGCATCTTTTGCCGGCGGGGCACGCGCCGTCCAATACTCGAATCGCATACAACTATTCAACCGATTGCGCTGCACATGGGCCCCGGCAACCGCCCCCTCGACCTCGAATGGCTGGAAGACTTCATTGCCCTGGCCGAGACCGGCAATTTCTCGCGCGCGGCGCAGGTGCGCTCCATTGCACAACCCGCTTTCAGCCGGCACATTCGCGCGCTGGAAGAATGGGTGGGTGTCGACCTGTTCGACCGCAGCGCGCATCCCGCGGCGCTGACTGCCGCCGGCAAGCGTTTTGAGCCGCTCCTGAAGGAACTGCTGGCCGGCCTGGAGGCCGCCCGCATCAAGGCGCGTGCGGCACACGACATGGCCGCGGCAAGCCTGAGATTTGCAGCCACGCACGTGCTGTCGCTGACCTTTTTTCCGCGCTGGTTGGGCAGTGTGGAAAGCCGGCTGAGCCTGGGTCCGATCCAGACGATTTCAGACAGCTCGCAGGCCTGCGAAGACCTGATGCAGCAGCGCCGCGTTCAATTTGTGCTGTGCCACGGGCATGACGGTGCACCGGGCCGGCTGGACGAAGGGCAGTATCCTGTTCTGCGGCTGAGCGAAGACGTGCTGGTCCCCGTGTCCGCACCGGATGCCCAGGGCCTGCCGCTGCACTCGCTTGGCACTGCCCGGGCGCCTTCGGTGCTGGCTTACAGCGAAGCCTCGGGCCTGGGGCGAATCATGCGGGCACTACAGGACAGCGAGTTCGGCAAAGACTTCGCATCATCGCTCTCGGTGGTTTTTACGGCGCACCACGCCGCACTGCTCAGAACCATGGCGCTCGAGGGGCGGGGCCTCGCATGGCTCCCGCTGAGCTTGGTTGCCGACGATCTGCAGGGCGGTGCGCTGGTGGATGCAGGCAAGGGCGCCTGGCGGGTGCCGGTGGAAATCCGGCTGTACCGCCAGGCTGCAAGCATGGCCCCCGTGGCCGAGGCGCTCTGGCAGCTGGTGAGCGCCGGGCAGCCCACCAGTTAATTGCCTGCTTGCCTGCGGCTTCAGGCCACCGGCGAAATGAACGAGATCAGCCGTCCCATGCGCGCGATGAAGTTCGATGTGACGATGAACTGCGGTTTTTCGCGCTTCACATACGGTTCGATCTCCGGCGGCGCATCCGCCGGATAGGGCGAGGTGTCGTAGATGTCGCCCACATGGCGGCTGCGATACGCCGTGCCGGTGTAAGGCGTTGTCGGGCCGTTGCCGCGATAAGGGTTCACGATCTCGGGCACGGGCGCGGTCCAGTAGTTGCCGTCCACCAGCGCGGCCAGAATCGTTTGCACTTCCGATTCGGGCACCACCGGTGTCTTCAGCACCGCGCCTTCGAACAAGTCCGGAAAGTCCACCTCGCGCACAGCGGCAAAGTACTTTGGCAGCGCGCGGGGCGTGGTGGCGCGCAGCGGCGACTTGGCGACCATGGCGTCGATCTGTTCCTGCGTCATGGCATTGAGTTCGTCCAGGCGCTTTTGCAGCGCGGCGGGGGTCACCGATCGGCCCGACGAATAGTGGCTGATCGTGTTGGTGATGTCCTTGTCGAAAAAGTACGCGCCGTTGTGGATGTTGGAGCCATAGCGGTGAATGAACAGCGGCTCGTTCGTGTCGAGTTCGATGAACGTGGCCACGTTGCGCCCGGCGAGCAGCGGGTTGATGGTCGCGACATCGGCCGGCAGCTGGATGGACGGCGACTTCAGCCAGTCGATTGCCTTTTGCAGTTGCGACAGGTACTTCTTGTCGCCGGTGAGCGTGAAGTAGCCGAACAACTGCTGGATGTTGGTCTGCGTGGTGTGCGTGGCCAGCGAGCGCGGCTCGTATGAACGGGCGCCCGCCGGAGCGCCCGCCGGGCGGCCATTGGTCTCGCGCGAAAGGTGCTGGAGGCTCCAGCCCGACTGCAGCGGCAGCACCGCCGAGGTCCACTGCATGCGCTGCATGCAGTCCATTGCCCGAACGATGTTGGCCACCAGGTCGGTGCGGCCCAGCGTCATCACGCACATGGTCAGAAACTTGATGTTCTCGCCCATGACGTCGTCGTTGAAGGTCACATGCAGCGTGTAGTCGCTGTCTTCCATGCCCGCACGCGCGCCCGCGGGCAACTGCTGCGGGTTGGGCAAGGGCATCGACGTGATCGCGTTCGGGTTGTGCGGAAAGCGCTGCGGCCAGCCGCCATCGGCAATGCCGAACTGCGGACCGAACTGCGCATCGGTGATGAACTTGATGGCCTTCTCGGTTGCGGCCTGGTAGAACGGGTCTTTCTTTTCCAGGTACATGCGCAGCATCAGCTGCGAGGCGACAGCGGTGGTGGCGTCGTCGAAGGTGGCATTGCCGTAGTAGTGCTGAAACTCTTCCAGGCGCCAGCCGTTCATGCCAACGGTTTCGTACCAGTGCTGCAGCGATGCCTCGCCGGCGAAGTCGTAGATGTAGTTCCAGCCGCCCGAACTGTGCTGGGCCGCGGCAACTGCCTTGGCGGTGCGGTCTGCAGCCTGGTAGAAGCGCTCGTCGCCGGTCGCGTGATACGCATCCAGGTAGATATGGCCGATGGAAGAAGTGCCCGGTGGCTGCAGCCAAAGCATGGTGCGCTTGGCTTCCATTTCTCCGAAGGTCTGCATGAGGTCGGGGGAGTACGACCAGACATAGCCGCCCTTGTACGAGACCACTTCGTCCATGTAGCTTGCCGCGCGCTTGAGCCCTGCCGCGGCTGTGGCCTGGGGAGTAGGGGCGGGCGGGGGCGCAGGGGGCGGTGGTGGTGGCGGAACAGGAAACGGAAAGCTCGGTCCGTCATTGCCGCCGCCGCCACAGGCTGCGAGAGCGACGGGAGACAGGACCGAAATTGCAAACTGTCGGCGTTTCATGGCATTTCCCTTTATTGGTTGAATGTCCGGGGTGAGTCGGGCAGCGTCGTCAGATGTCATACAACATCAGTTGTCATACGACGCGGCGGCCGGATTATTTCGGCGGCTATGGCGCCGAGTCAATCAGGAATTGCGGAGAATTCGCTTCAAAGTATTGGCAGTAGTTACATAGTTGTAGGACAACGTATGAGTCGTGGGGCGCGGCACACGTTTCCTTCCCGCTGCCTACCGGCGAAAGCCGGCCGGGGTTGGCGCCGTTGCGCCGGCAGTGCCAATCCCGTAGGCTGACTCTCAGCGTCTACACGCGATGCCCGAGCCTGTGCAGGCCGCCGGGCAGGCCTTCGGGACGCCAAGGAGTGCATGCCATGCCAAGCCGATCGAACGGCCTCGCGGCCGAGATGGAAGCAGTGCGAACGCTGGCGCTCGTGGGGCCTGCCGCCGCCGGCAAAAGCTCCCTTGCCGAGGCCTTGCTGCACAAGGCGGGCGCCATTGGGGCGTGCGGCAGCATCGAGCGCGGCAGCACCGTGAGCGACCACGATCCGCTCGAGCGCCGCATGCAGCATTCGCTCAACGCATCGGTGATGCACCTCACGCATGCCGGCACGCGCATCCACTTGATCGACACGCCCGGCGGGCCCGACTTTCTCGGCCAGAGCCTGCCCGCGCTGGAGGCGGTGGAAACGGCGGCCGTGGTCATCAATGCAGCAACCGGCATCGAACCGATGGCGGTGCGCATGATGGAGTACGCAGCCTCGCGCCACCTTGCCCGCATGATCATCGTCAACCGGATCGATGCGCAGGGCATCTCGCTCGCTGGGCTGCTGGCCGATATCCAGGCGACCTTCGGCCGCGAATGCCTGCCGCTGAACCTGCCGGACGGAGTCAACAGGCAGGTGGTCGACTGTTTCTTCAACCGCTTCGGGCGGTCCGACTTCGGGCCTGTCGAAGCGGCGCATCGCGCGCTGGTGGAGCAGGTGGTAGAGGTGGACGCCGCCTTTGTCGACCGCTACCTCGAAGAGGGCGACGTGGACCCGTCCGAGCTTCATGCGCCGCTGGAGCAGGCGCTGCGCGAAGGCCACCTGATTCCGGTGTGCTTTGTCTCGTCGCGCAGCGGCGCCGGTGTGGCCGAACTGCTCGACATCATCGTCAAGCTGCTGCCCGACCCCACCGAAGGCAATCCGCCGGAGTTCTTGCTGGGCGAGGGCGCAGAGGCCAAGCCGTTGGAGGTCAAGCCCGACCCGTCGCTGCACGTGCTCGCGCACGTGTTCAAGGTATCGGTCGACCCCTATGTGGGCAAGATGGGCATCTTTCGCGTGCACCAGGGCACGCTCACGCGAGACAGCCAGCTCTACATCGGCGACGGCCGCAAGCCCTTCAAGGTGGGCCACCTGTTCATGCTGCAGGGCAAAGACCATGTGGAGGTTTCGCATGCGGTGCCGGGCGACATCGTGGCGGTGGCAAAGGTGGAGGAGATTCATTTCGATGCCGTGCTGCACGACGCCGCCGAAGACAGCCACGTGCATCTGGCACCGCTCCCTTTCCCGGTGCCGGTGTACGGCCTGGCCGTGGAGCCCAAGCGCCATGGCGACGAACAGCGCGCCTGGGAAATCCTGGGCAAGCTCGCGGCCGAAGACCCGTGCCTGCGCATCGAGCATGTGGCGGCCACCAACGAGACGGTGCTCTATGGGCTTGGCGAGCTTCACCTTCGCATCGTGCTCGAGCGCCTTCGCGAGGTGTACCGCTTCGAGGTGCTGACGCGGCCGCCTCGCATCGCTTATCGCGAGACCATTGCAGCGCCGGCCGAAGGCCACCACCGCCACAAGAAACAGACCGGCGGCGCCGGGCAGTTCGGCGAAGTCTTCCTGCGCATCGAACCATTGGCGCGCGGCGCCGGCTTTCAGTTCGCCGATGAAGTCAGGGGCGGCGCGATTCCGGGCCAGTTCATTCCCGCGGTGGAAAAGGGCGTGCGCGAGGTGCTGGCCAGCGGTGCAATTGCCGGCTACCCCGTGGTCGACGTGCGCGTGGTGGTGTACGACGGCAAGCACCACAGCGTCGACAGCAAGGACATCGCCTTTGCAACCGCCGGCCGCAAGGCCTTCATGGCGGCCATCCGCGAGGCACGCCCGGTCGTGCTCGAACCGATTGTCGAGGTCGGTATCGACGTACCCGAACATTCCGTCGGCGACGTCACGAGCGATCTGTCTTCGCGGCGCGGCGTCGTCACCGGTACGTCAGACCTGGGGGCGGGCACTGTGAGCATCGGCGGCCAGGTGCCCATGGCCGAACTGGCCAACTACCAGTCGCGCCTCAACGCAATGACCAGTGGCCAGGGGCGCTACACCATCGCGTTGTCGCACTACGAAGCCGTGCCCCCCGGGGTTCAGCAAACGCTGATGGGGCAGTACCGCGTGCACGAAGAGGACTAGCAGGCCACTGGCCGGGGTGGCCGCCAACCGTGCTTGCCGCTATGCGTGGTTGCGATAGCCCAGCAACTCGCTGACCGCGCGTGCCTCGCGCCTTACTGCGGTGGCTATGGGGCCATTGATGGCGGGGTCGAAGCCACCTGTCGCTCCCAATGCCGTGAGCACCGCGCACACGCGGCCCGCATAGTCGTAGACCGGCGCTGCCACGGCGCTGATGCCGCGCAGGTAGGTGTCTTTGACGCTCGCGCAATGCGCCTTCTGCACGTCCCGGCGCAGTTGCCCGATAGGGTCGGCCGCATCGAGCGTGGCGCGCATGTCTTCAGGCGAATCGGCAAGCTCCTGCTCGGCGAGCGCAAGCACCCGCGACTCGTCGAGCAGGCCCAGGAACGCGCGGCCCGTGGCCGACCAGAGGATCGACATTACCGAGCCGGCACGCACGTTCACCGTAACGGGCAGGCCCGGCTCCTCGAAGCGCACGATGGTCGGCCCTTTGTTGCCCATGACGGCGACAAAGCAAGTGACCTCCAGCGACTCGCGCAGGCGGACCAGGCATGGCTCGGCCGCGCGAATCGGGTCGGCCTGGCGCATGGCCGCCAGGCCGATCTGGATGGCTTCGGTGCCAAGGTAGTAGTGCTGCGAGACGGCGTCCTGCAGCACCAGGCCTTCTTCCATCAGGCTGGCAAGGTAGCGGTGCACCTTCGCCGGGCTTTCCGCGACATGGGCCGAAAGCGCGGTGAGGCTGCTGCGGCCGCCCAGGTGCGCCAGCCCCTTGAGCACCGCCATGCCCGTTTCGGCCGATTGCACGCGCTGGCGGCGCTCGCGGGTTGCGGGAGAAAGGGTGGAGGGCGCCGGGGCTTTGGTCATGTGCGCTTGATGTTAGTTGCAGGTGCAGGGCGGCAAGGGGAACGGCCGTATTCAGGGTTAGCCCTCAAGAATCGTCATTACGCAATGCGTATGATATTTACGCAATACGAAACTACGCTAATTGGAGACTTTCATGAAAAACCGTCTTGCCCGCTGCCTTGCCGTCCTTTCCCTGCTTGCGGCGGCTGCGGGGGCCGGTGCCCAGACCTTCCCGGCCAAACCGATCCGCTGGCTCGTTCCCTACGCGGCAGGTGGCGGCTCCGATTTCCTGGCGCGCACGGTGGCGCAAACACTGTCCACCCAAGTGGGCCAGCCGGTGCTGGTAGACAACAAGCCCGGCGGCAACACCGCACTGGCCGCAGCCGAAACGGCACGCGCGCCGGCCGACGGCTACACCGTGCTGTCGGCCGACAACGGCACGCTGGTGTTCAATCCGGCGCTCTACAAATCGCTTTCGTACAGCCCCACCAAAGACCTGACGCCCGTCACGCTGATGGGCAAGTTCCCGATGATCCTGGTGGTCGGCGCCAACTCGGGCATTGCGTCGGCCAAGGACTTCATCGCCAGGGCCAAGGCCAAGCCGGGCGACGTGAGCTACGCCTCGGCAGGCGCAGGCAGCCCGCATCACCTGGCGATGGAACTGCTCAAGGTGGAGGCCGGCCTGTTCATGGTTCATGTGCCATACCGCGGTGCCGCGCCGGCGCTGGCCGACGTGGTGGGCGGGCAATTGCCGGCCATGATGGTCGACCTGGCGGCCGGTGCCGGCTTTATCAAGGGCGGCAAGGTCCGCGCGCTGGCGGTGGCCAACCCCACGCGCCTGCCGCAACTGCCCGATGTGCCCACCTTCGCCGAGCTTGGCTACAAGAATGTCGAAGCCGCGGCGCTGGTCGGCGTGGTCGTGCCTTCGGCCACACCGCCAGACGTTGTGAACACGCTCAATCGCGAACTGGTGGCCGCCATCAACGAGCCGTCGGTGCGCAAGCGCATGGTCGACTTTGGTGTCGAGCCGGTGGCAAACACGCCCGCCCAATATGCCGCGCTGCTCAAGAGCGAGACGGTGCGCTGGCACAAGCTCATTCGCGACCTGAAGATCACGCTCGACTGACGCGAGCCGGGAACCCCCCATGTCCGATACCGCCAATCTCCCGCGCTCGCCAGGCTGCCCGGTCGCGCACGGGCCGCTGTCGTCCGAGCGCACGCCTACCGGTTGCCCGGTGAGCGCGCGCGCCGCCGAGTTCGATCCCTTCGAAGACGGCTACCAGCAAGACCCGCCCGAATACGTGCGCTGGGCGCGCGAGAAAGAGCCGATCTTCTACAGCCCCAAGCTCGGCTACTGGGTGATCACGCGCTATGACGACATCAAGGCGGTGTTTCGCGACAACATCACCTTCAGCCCCTCGAACGCGCTGGAAAAAATCACGCCGACGAGCGACGAGGCCAACGCGGTGCTCGCCTCCTATGGCTTCGCGCTGAACCGCACGCTGGTGAACGAGGACGAGCCCGCCCACATGCCGCGCCGGCGCGTGTTGATGGACCCGTTCACGCCCGAGGCGCTCAAGCACCACGAGCCGATGGTGCGCGAACTGGCCCGCACCTATGTCGACCGCTTCATCGACGACGGCAAGGCCGATCTGGTGGACCAGATGCTGTGGGAGATTCCGCTGACCGTGGCGCTGCACTTCCTGGGCGTACCCGAAGAAGACATGGACACGCTGCGCAAGTACTCGATTGCGCACACCGTCAACACCTGGGGCCGCCCTAAGCCCGAGGAGCAGGTGGCCGTGGCGCATGCAGTGGGCAATTTCTGGCAGTACGCCGGCAAGGTGCTCGAGAAGATGCGGCAAGACCCCGACGCGCCCGGCTGGATGCAGTACGGCATTCGCAAGCAGAAGCAGTACCCCGAGGTGGTGACCGATTCGTACCTGCACTCGATGATGATGGCCGGCATTGTGGCCGCGCACGAGACCACCGCCAATGCCACCGCCAACGCGATGAAGCTGCTGTTGCAGCATCCCAATGTGTGGCAAGAGCTGTGCGAAGACCCGAGCCTCATTCCCAACGCGGTGGAAGAGTGCCTGCGGCACAACGGATCGGTGGCCGCGTGGCGGCGCCTCGTTACCAGGGATACGCAGGTAGGCGGCGTGGACCTGCCCGCGGGGGCGCGGCTCCTGATCGTCACATCGTCGGCCAACCATGACGAGGCGCATTTTGCCGATGCCGACCTGTTCGACATCCGCCGCGACAACGCGAGCGACCACCTGACCTTCGGCTACGGTTCGCACCAGTGCATGGGCAAGAACCTTGCGCGCATGGAAATGCAGGTCTTCCTCTCCGAGTTCACACGGCGCCTGCCGCACATGCGGCTCGCGCAGCAGCGCTTCACCTATGTGCCGAACACTTCGTTCCGCGGACCCGAGCACCTGTGGGTCGAGTGGGACCCTGCGGCCAATCCCGAACGCCAAAACCCGGCGTTGCGCGAGGCGCAGTTGCCGGTGCGCGTGGGCGAAACGTCGCGGCACGCCGTGTCGCGGCCCGTGGTGGTGGAGCGCGTTGAGTGCGTTGCCGATGGCGTGCTGAAGCTGCGCCTGGTATCGCCCGACGGCAAGCCGCTGCCGCGCTGGACCCCGGGTTCGCACATCGACGTGGAATGCGGTTCGCCCGAGTTGTCGCGCCAGTACTCCCTTTGCGGCGACCCGGACGATGCCGGCGCGTTGGAGATTGCGGTGCTGCACGAGCCCGGGGGGCGCGGCGGCTCGGCCTGGGTGCACACGCAGGTGAAAGCCGGCGACCGGCTGCGCATTCGCGGGCCGCGCAATCACTTTCGCCTCGACGAGTCGCTGAAGAAGGCGATCTTCATTGCGGGCGGCATCGGCATTACGCCCGTGAGCGCAATGGCGCGCCGCGCCAAGGCACTCGGCATCGACTACGAGCTGCATTACAGCGGCCGCAGCCGGAAGCACATGGCCTTTCTCGACGAACTCGCGGCGCTGCATGGTGAGCGGCTACGCATCTATGCGCGCGACGAAGGCCTGCGCTGCGATTTGCAGTCGCTGCTTGCCAAACCGGTGGAGGGAGCCCAGGTCTACGCCTGCGGTCCGCTGCGGATGCTCGAGGCGCTCGAAGACTGCTGCACCGCATGGCCCGAGGGCACCTTGCGCGTCGAGCATTTCGAATCGACGCTCGCCACGCTCGACCCTTCGAAAGAGCATGCGTTCGAAGTCGAGCTGAAGGATTCAGGCCTGGTCGTCACAGTGCCGCCCGACCAGACATTGCTGTCGGCCTTGCGCGCGGCAAACGTCGATGTGCAGAGCGACTGCGAGGAGGGCCTTTGCGGCTCGTGCGAAGTGCGGGTGCTGGCCGGCAAGGTGGACCATCGCGACATGGTGCTGACCCGTTCGGAGCGAGAGGCCAACACAAGGATGATGGCTTGCTGTTCGCGTGCTTGCGAGGGGCGGTTGGTACTGGAGCTGTAGGCAAGATTGGCAGGCAGTCAATCAGGCTGTCGCGATCTGCATTGGCCTACCATCGGCCGATGCTGCAACCTTCATTACCCGCACGGCATTTCACGGAGAGCGCCCGTTGAGGCGAGTCGGCGCGTCTGTCGCAAAAGTGCTCTGGCGTGCGCTGGCATTGGTGCTGGTCGCCCTGGGTCTGATCGGTGTCTTTCTGCCCGTGTTGCCCACGGTGCCTTTTCTGCTGGCTGCCGCGTGGGCAGGCGGGCACGGCTGGCCTGCCCTGGAGCAGTGGCTTGTCGGCCACCCGCGCTACGGCAAGCACATCCGGCAATGGCGGCAGGGCGGCTTCGTGCCGCGCCGCGCAAAGTGGGCCGCAAGCTGGATGATGATCTTCAGCTCGGCCGTGCTGCTCGTCACCAACGCCCCCATTGCCGCGAAGATCGGCGCGCCGCTTTTCATGGCGGCGGTCGCCATCTGGCTGTGGATGCGGCCTGAGCCGTGATCCACGGCGGAGCAGGGGAGCAGGGGGGCAGCTGGTGCCCGCAGTTTCTCGCCGGTGCTAACCCGGTGCCGCGCCCTGCGTAGCGGTGTAGACCGCATACAGCGACTGGCTGGCCGCCATGAACAGGCGGTTGCGCTTGGGGCCGCCGAAGCAGATGTTGCCGCAGACCTCCGGCAGCCGGATACGCCCGATGAGCCGGCCTTGCGGCGTCCAGACAGTAACGCCGCTGTAGCCTACGCTGCGGCCCGCATTGCTGGAGCACCACAGGTTGCCATCGACATCGGCGCGCACGCCGTCTGGCGCGCATTTCACGCCGTCGACCATGAAGTTGCTGAAGAGCTTGCCGTTGCTGAGCTTGTTGTCCGGTCCGACGTCGAACACATACATGTCGCCTTTGCCGCCTGCAATGGTGTCGCCGGGCCCCTGCCCGGTGCTGACGATGTAGAGCTTCTTGAAGTCGGGCGAAAAGCACAGGCCGTTCGGGTCGGGCACAACATCTTCGCCGGCCACCTGGGTGAGCGTGCCGCTCTTGTCCAGGCGATACACAGCGGTGGGTAGCTCGCGCTTGTAAGAGCCGATTTCGGGCGGCTGCCCGAGCCGCGGATTCAGCCGGCCGGCCTTGTTGGCGGGCCCGCCCGGCGCATCGACTGCGCCTTCGTAGAGCTGGGCGCCGTAGGGCGGGTCGGTAAACCAGTAGCTGCCATCGGGATGCGGGACGATGTCGTTGGGCGAATTGAGCTGCTTGCCGTTGAAGCTGGAGGCGAGCACGCTCACCGATCCGTCGAGCTCGTAGCGCACCACGCGCCGCGTCAGGTGTTCGCAGGACAGCTGCCTCCCCTGGTAGTCGAAGGAGTTGCCGTTGCTGTTGTTGGAGGGTGAGCGAAACACGCTCACGTGGCCGTCGTCTTCGCTCCAGCGCAGTTGCCGGTTGTTCGGAATGTCGCTCCACACCAGAAAACGGCCGACCGAATTCCACGCCGGCCCTTCGGACCACAGTGCGCCGGTCCACAGCCGCTGGATGGGTGCGTTGGGCTGCCGCAGGCCGTCGAAAGCGGGATCGACCGTGAGCACATCGGGATCGGTGAAGTACGTGGTCGGGGCCGCGCCAGGTCCAAAGTCGCGCGGCGGCTGGGTGATGGTGCTCGGCGGCGCAGCAGGCTTGCCCGACGCGGATTGCGCATAGGTCCATTGCGGAAAGACGAACGAGGCGCCGACTGCGGCTCCCACACCCCCAAGAAGCTTTCGGCGTAGTACCGAACTATTCAATCCCGGATCGATTTTTTCCTGTGCCACGAATCACTCCATGAAAACGATGGAAGAAGCTGCAGATAGCGAGACCGCAAAACCGGTCGCATGCTACGCGCTTCTCCTGCGCCGCACCAGATTGCGCCGATGCTGCATGAGCTGCATCGGGTTCGATGTTGCGCAAGGTCCGTTTCGATCAGGAGCGATGGTCGATCGGCCGTGGGCTCTACTGGCTTGCGACGAAGCCGCTGGGCATTTCGAACCGTGCGGCCTCGGCCCTGGCATGCGCTTCGGGCGCGCGAACCAGCAGCACCGGAACGCTGGCGTGCCGCAAGATGAGTTCGGCGCTGCTGCCCATCACCATGCGCCCCAGGCCCCGGCGTCCGTGCGTTCCCAGCACGATCAGGTCCGCCGGCCAGGATGCGGCCTCTTGCGTGACGCGGTCGGGCACGGCGCTGCGGAAGGTGTCGCGCAGCACGGAGTCGGCCTCTACGCCTTCGCTGGCAGCCCTGGCCACGCCTTCTTCGAGCAGCCGGGTGCCCGCGGCGCGCAGCTCGTGCAGCCAGTCGCCCCTTTGCCCCGAGTAGGCGTCCATTGCCAGGGCGAACGAGAGCTCGTCGATCACGTGGATGAGCCGCAGCCGCCCTTGCGTGAGCCTGGCAAGGCGAATCGCTTCGCCCAAGCCATGGCTGGATGTAGAGCTTCCATCGACAGGAACAAGAATTCGCTGGTACATGGTGTCCTCGCTGGCAGTGGTCAGGTGGCCAGTATTCCGGTCGGCTCGTGGCGGCACTTGATATCGATCAACCCAGCGTGATCTCGCCCGGCTGGGCATTCCTGGGCAAAGCATCCGGTCGATCCGCCGAAGGACACACTCGCTTGCAGGGCTTGTCAATTGCGAGAAGATCCCAAGATCATTGACTCGCGCCCACCTATCCCGCCCACCTATAGTGGCCTTCTTTGGAGAAACCGAATGCCCGACTACCGCAAGACGCCCGAAGCCGTTGCCGCACTGTCACCGGAACAGTTCCGCGTGACGCAGGAAAGTGCAACCGAACGCCCCGGAACAGGCGAATACCTAGAAAACAAGGAGCCCGGAATCTACGTCGACATCGTTTCGGGCGAACCCTTGTTCGCATCGTCCGACAAGTACGACTCCGGCTGCGGATGGCCCAGCTTCACCAAGCCCATCGAGCCCGCGCACGTCAACGAGCTGCGCGACACCACGCACGGAATGGTGCGCATCGAGGTTCGCTCGGCGCACGGCGACAGCCACCTGGGCCATGTTTTTCCGGACGGCCCCAGGGACCGCGGCGGGCTGCGCTATTGCATCAACTCGGCATCGCTGCGCTTCATTCATCGCAATGACATGGCCGCAGAGGGCTATGGCGACTACCTGAACCAGGTGGAGGACATCAAGTGAACAACGAACGCGCAATCCTCGCAGGCGGCTGCTTCTGGGGCATGCAGGACCTGATTCGCCGATACGAAGGCGTTGTTTCAACGCGCGTGGGCTACACGGGCGGCGACGTTCCCAATGCCACCTACCGCAACCACGGCACGCATGCGGAGGCCATCGAGATCGTTTTCGATCCAGAGAAGATCAGCTATCGCAAGCTGCTCGAGTTCTTCTTCCAGATTCACGACCCGACCACGCTCAACCGCCAGGGCAACGACATGGGCCTCAGCTACCGGTCGGCCATTTTCTTCACAAGCGGAGAGCAAAAGCGCATCGCCGAAGACACGATTGCCGATGTGAATGCATCGGGCATCTGGCCCGGCAAGGTGGTTACCGAGGTTGCCGCGGCGGGGCCTTTCTGGGAAGCGGAGCCGGAGCACCAGGACTACCTGGAGCGCATTCCCAATGGGTACACCTGCCACTTCGTGAGACCCGACTGGAAGCTTCCGGTGCGCGCCGGCGCAACGCAGCCGGCGTCTCCTCGATAAACCTGCTTCAAGAAGCCCGGCACTGATAGCTCGACGCCTGCCTGCGGTCACCGCCGACGTAGTGTGGGTAGCTGGGATGGCGGCACATGGGACGCGAGGCTTGCAGCCCGAACGGCGGAAGCGGGGCCTTCACAACCTGCACCAGGGCATTCGCAGGTGCATCGCCGGCGCTTACCCATCGGTCCAACGGGTCGAGCAAGTCCACCATCGTCGGCACTGCAGACCCACCGGCAACTGCGCGCGAGTTGCCGGAATGCGTTGAGCCGGGCGAAACGTAGAGCCGTACAGACTTTTCGGCTGCCGCAGCACCCAACCGCGCCACGAGCGCTTCGTGATACTGAAGGCCCATGAGTGCGCTCTGCGCGCGATCGGCGGCGTTTTCGCGCAGGATGAGCTTGCCGCCGCGCGCAAAGAATGCCGACAGGTCCGGGTTGGTGGAGTCGATCAGCGCCGAGGTCTTTTGCACCCGGTCGCGAAAATCTTCTGGGCGATAGCTGCGCACGTCGTAGTTCCTGTCCCGTGCGATTGCATGGCGGATCCAGTTGCTTCCATAGATCCACTGGGTGGAATTGCGCGCGGCATCGGGCGGCGACGCGGGCGCCGCCGTACCGGTAACCCAGCGCACCAAGTTGAGGGCGGAGGGCCCGTCGAGGCTGTCTTCGTGGCCGTACAGCCATGGGGGATACGCCGTGAGGCCATTGGCTATGGGAAAAGGAAACACGTAAGGCGAGTGGATGGCCTGCATCAGGCGAAGCTCGGCATCGGAGAGGCAATGCACGCCAGCATCGCCGCCGTCCGGGCAGCGCAGGGGCTGCAGGTCCACGCGAGCCTGGCACGCCATGTAGTTGTTCACCACGCCATCCGCCAGTCCGTCCAGCGCATCGCATGCATTGGAGGTGGCCTTGGCGATGAGCGCCGTTTTTTCCGGCTGCAGCCAATCCGTGTGTTGCGGCACCTGGTTGCGCACGAAGGCATGGAACAGGCCGGTCCAGTTGATGACGGGAACAATGCTGACGATGCCGTCGTAGTCCGCCGGAAACCGCTGCGCCATCGCCAGCCCTTCACGTCCACCCTCGGAGCCGCCGAAGTAATACATGCGCTGGGGCGTCCTGGCGTAGTACGCGCGCATGACGTTCACGGCCACGTCTTTCACTTTCTTGTAGGAGGCGAAAGCAAAGTTCTCGAGCATCTCGTCGTTCAGCGCGAAGGCACCGGGCTCTCCTGGCGGAAAGGCGGACGCCTGGTGGCCGGAGTCTTGTCCGAAGGTCGCGTAGCCTCGTGCGATTGGCAGGGAATCGTCCGGCGCCGCGTCGCGCAGGGGCGCCAGACCGGTGATCAGCACACCGTTGAAGCCGCCGCCGCCGTACTGCAGTGCCTTGCCATTCCAGGTGGTCGGGAGGTTCAGCTGAAAGTGGATGGCTTGCGCTGCTGGGTCGCGCGATGCGATGGTGCCGCTTACCTTGCAGAACTGGGGCAGCGCCGGCATGAACGCGCCGGCATTGACCGTTGCAGCAGAAGCCTCCGTGAGAACCGCCGACGTAATCGAGGCCCTGCCGCTGGGTAATCCGATTGCGTCCGGCTCGATCACCCGGCCCGCAAGATCCGCGCAGGCCGCTGCAGGCTGCCCGGCGTTCGGAGAAACCGTGCCGCATGCCGACAAGGCTACGGCAAGCAATGCAGTGCCGGTACGAACGAGTGCGCGAAAAGCTGAGTGGTTCATGGTGTCTCCAGGCTCTGTTGATACCTCAGCCAGCCTTCGGGGTCAAACGACGCTGAATGCTCCACGCGCGTTGGGAGCGCGCCAGCGTCCAGATACGTAGTTCCCCTCGCATCGGCGTCAGATTGCGATCAGTTCGACGCAAGAGGATTCGAACGTCCGGAGTCCAGTCCGGACGGAGACAAGCCGGGCCGTATTCACCTGCGCCGGCTGCGTTCGACAAACCCTCTACATCGAGAACGTATGAGAAACAGAAATCTTGCCAGGGGACTCTTCCTCATGGCAATTGCGCTGGCGTTTGGGCTCACCGCGCTTCGCTATCCCATCGGAGACCTGAGCCGCGCCGGGCCCGGCCTGTTCCCCGTGATGGTGAGCAGCCTGCTGCTGCTGATCGGCCTTTCGACGGTGGTCCGGTCGTTTTTCGTCGAGCCGGTGCGGCTGGACCTTCATTTCAAGAACATCGCGCTCATCCTGGGCAGCCTTTGCGGCTTTGCATTGATCTCGATGTACCTGGACATGGCCGTGGGTATTGTCTTCATGGTGTTCTGCTCGGCCTTTGCCGGCAGCTCGAACTCTTGGCTGCGCAACGTCAAGATTTCTGCCGGCCTGATTGCCATGGCTTTCGCGCTCCAGAAGCTTCTCGGCTTGAACCTGCCGCTTTTTTGAGGCACCACCATCATGGAAGTCTTGCACAACCTGGCGTTCGGCTTTTCGCACGCCCTCACGTGGCAGAACCTGCTGTTCTGCGCTATTGGCTGCACGGTGGGAACGCTGGTCGGCCTCCTGCCGGGCCTGGGCCCGCTGGCAACCATCAGCCTGCTGCTGCCGCTCACATATTCCATTCCCACGACCGGCGCGCTCATCATGCTGGCAGGCATTTACTACGGTGCGCAATACGGCGACAGCGTGAGCGCCATCACCATGAAGATCCCGCACGCGAGCAGCATCGTGGCGTGTATCGACGGGTATGCGATGACGCTGAAAGGGCAGACCGGGCTGGCGCTGTTCACGGCCGGTTTCTCCAGCTTCATAGGCGGCACCGTGGCCATCCTGGTGCTGTCGTTCTTCGCGCCCATGCTCGGCGAGGTCGCCTTTCTGTTCGGCCCTGCGGACTATGTTGCGATGATGCTGGTCGGCTTTGTTTGCGTGAGCTTCGTTACCACCGGCAGCCTGTTGAACGGCCTTGCCATGTGCATGATTGGCGTACTGCTGGGAACGATTGGCACCGACGTGAACAGCGGCATGGCGCGCTTCACGCTCGACATGCCATTCTTGACGGACGGCGTCGGCATTGTGAGCATTGCGCTGGGCTGCTTCGGCATTGCCGAGATCACCAAGAACCTCGACTCGCGCGAAGAGCGGTCACCCTTCAACGGCAAGATCAACCTGATTCCCACCTGGGCGGAGTTCAAGCGGATCATTCCCAGTGCGCTGCGCGGCAGCGTGGTTGGCTCGTTGCTGGGCATCTTGCCCGGCGGCGGCCCGACCATCGCGCAGTTTGCGGCCTATGCGCTCGACAAGAAGGTGAGCAAGTACAAGCACGAGATCGGCTCCGGCTGCATCGAGGGCGTGGCCGGCCAGGCCGCGGCAGACGAAGCGGCAGCGCGCACCAGCTTCATTCCGCTGATGAGCATCGGCATTCCCGAGAATGCGGTCATGGCGCTGATGCTTGCGGCCTTCATCATCAAGGGCATCCAACCGGGGCCCAACATGATCGGCGCGCACCCCGAACTGTTCTGGGGTCTGGTGGCCAGCATGTGGATCGGCAACGTGTTCTTGCTGGTGCTGAACGTGCCGCTGGTGCGCTACTGGCTTTCGGTGTTCAAGATTCCCTACAGCGTGCTGTTTCCGTCAATCCTGTTCTTCTGCTGCATTGGCACCTACAGCGTCAACAACAACCTCGAAGACGTCTTCATCACCTCAGCCTTCGGCTTCATGGGGTACATGTTCATGCGGCTCGAACTGGATGCCGCGCCACTCATGCTCGGCTTCATCCTGGGCCCGATGCTGGAAGAAAACTTCCGCAGGGCGATGCTCCTGAGCCGCGGAAGCTTCAACGTCTTCGTCAACCGGCCGATCAGCGGCACGCTCATGGCAATGATTGCGGTGTTTACTGTTTGGCAGGTTGCCGCCTTTTTTATCAAGACTCAAAGGAAGAACGTCGGCACGGGTGTTGTGCACGGGGTGCTGGCGGAGGAATGAAGCTCGCGCCCCGTAGGGCGTAGAGCTTTTCACGCCCGCTTCTTGAACATGGCCGACGCACCGCTCGCCGCGCGAATTCTTTCGGCAGTGTCGAGCAAGGCTTCCGACAACTCCTCCATGCGTGCCTCGGTCAGGCGCACCAGCGGGCCGGCGATGGTGACCACGCCTATCGCCCCCGTGGGTGACATCACCGGTGCGGCCATTGCCGTCATCTGCGGTGCAAACACTTCACTGATCATGCTGAAGCCCCGCTTGCGTGCTGCCTGCACATAGGCCAGCAGCGCCTTGACGGTGGTGGGAGCCTTGGGGCCGAAGTCTTTTGGCAAACCGAAGCCCTGCCTGGCAACGAGGCGCATGGCTTCTTCGTCGCTCATGGTCGACAGCCATGCGTGGCCGGCGGAGCTGCACGAGAGTCGCACCGACAAGCCCATGTCGGGGTCATAACGCAGACCCCGGCGTGCGCCCTGAGCCTTGGCGACAAAGGTGAGATCGTCACCGTCGACCACGGCCAGGCGCACCAGCTCGCCCGCTTCTTCGGCCAGGCTGTCGAGCAGCGGCTGGGCCACATCGACCACCCCCGAGGCGCTTAAAAAGCCCAGGCCCAGCGATACGAGCTTGATGGTCAAAACGTATTCGCCCTGCTCACGCACCTGCCGCACATAGCCGCAGCGGCACAGATCGGCCAGCAGCCGGTGGGTGGCGCTGAGCGGCATGTCGAGGGTGGCGGCGATCATGGAGACGGTTTGCCCCTCGGGGTGCGCGGCCAGCTGCTCCAGCGTTTTGAAGCTTCGTTCGAGAAGGATGCTCATGGAGAAATGACGTTTTTCAAGGCAAGGGCAGGGAGCCATTTGGCCACGCTGTGCGGCCAGGTCAGGCAGAAAATGATAATGGTTTTCCATATTGGAAAGACTTTCCAATTTGATTGATGATCCAGCCTGCCTCCATGGTGCGCGTGCAGTGGCGCTACCCGTTCGCTCACCTTCCAATATTCAAATCCGAGACAAAAGGACCTTCCATGACCTCGATGCCCTCCATCCGCTTTACCCGCCGCACGCTCGCCCTGGCCGCAGCCGCCTTGTTGGGCCTCTCGACCGCGGCCATGGCCCAGGACATCCAGGAACGCACCATCAAGTTCGGCCATCTGAACAACCCCGACCACCCGACCAGCTTGGGTGTGCGCAAGTTCGCCGAGATCGTCGCCGCCAAGAGCGGCGGCAAGATCAAGGTGCAGGAATTCGCGGCCTCCCAGCTTGGCAACGAGTTGCAGCAGCAATCCGCACTGCAAGGCGGCGTGCAGGAAATGCTGGTCGCCTCGACCACGTCGCTGAACGGCATCGTCAAGGAATTCGGGCTGCTCGACTTTCCGTTTCTCTTCGCGAATGCCAAACAGGCCGACGCGCTGGTCGACGGCCCCCTGGGCAAGATGCTTGCCGCCCGACTGCCTGACAAGGGCGTGATCGTGCTGGGCTTCTTCGACCTGGGCTTTCGCAACGTGACCAACAGCAAGCGCCCCATCATGAAAGGCGCCGACCTGGAAGGGCTGAAGCTGCGCGTGATTCCGAACCCGGTGTTCCTGGAAACCTTCAAGACCTTCAAGGCCAATCCGGTGCCGATGCCCTTTGCCGAGCTGTACGGCGCGCTTGAAAGCAAGGCTGTGGATGGCGAGGAAAACCCCTTCGCGGTGATTGCCTCGAGCAAGTTCTATGAAGTGCAGAAGTATGTGAGCGGCACCAACCACGTTTACGCCACCAATCCGATCCAGATCAGCAAGCGCTTCTGGGACAAGCTCTCGGCGACGGAGCACAAGATCCTGCAGGACGCAGCTATCGAAGCCCAAAACTGGCAACGCGTGGTCAGTCGCGAGGCCTCGGCCAAGGCACTGGGCGAACTCACGGCCAAGGGCATGCTCTACAACGACGTTCCGCCCGCCGAGCTGGCCAAGATGCGTGCCGAAGTGCAGCCCGTCTACGACAAGTTCTCCGCAGCCTACGACCCGGCCATCGTGACCCTCTTCAAGTCCGAACTGGAACGGGTGTCGAAGTTCTGAATCCCATGAAAATACTTGTCCTCCACGGGCCGAACCTGAACTTGTTCGGCCGCCGCGAACCACACATCTACGGCACCACGACGCTCGCCCAGATCGACGACATGCTGGCAAAACTGGCCGGGGAATTGGGCGTGGCGCTAGCTACCATCCAGTCGAACCACGAAGGCGCGCTGATCGATTTCCTGCACCAGCACATCGACACGGCGCAGGGCGCGCTGGTCAACCCCGCCGGGTTGACCCAGCATGGCGTGCCGCTGCATGACGCCATCAAGGCCATGCCGTTCCCGGTCGTCGAGGTGCACATGTCGAACCTCGCGACACGCGAGCCCTGGCGCCACCATTCGATCATCTCGCCTGCGGTGAAGGGCACGATCCAGGGTTTCGGCCCGCGCTCGTACCTGCAGGGCCTTCGGGTCGTGACCGACATTGCGCGGGAAGCGCAGCCTCCTGTCACGAAAAGCTGACATGGGCAAGTTCGTCGACAAGGCCTGCAAAGGCATCGAGTTCCTCATTGCTCTCGGCCTGGCCGTCATGGTCGTGCTGGTGTTCGGCAACGTCGTGTTGCGCTACGGCTTCAACTCGGGCATCACGGTGTCGGAAGAGCTGTCACGCTGGCTGTTCATCTGGGGCACCTTTCTCGGAGCGCTGGTCGCACTGCGTGAGCACGGTCACCTCGGCATCGACATGGTGGTGGGGCGGCTGCCGGTCATCGGCAAGAAGATCTGCCTCATCGTCGGCCACGCGCTGATGATCTTCATCGTGGTGCTGCTGGCCATGGGCAGCTGGGAGCAGGTCAAGATCAACCTGGACGTCACAGCGCCGACAACCGGCTGGTCCATGTCGATCGTCTACCTCTCGAGTCTCGTGTTCGGCGTGCTTGCGTGCGGCCTGCTGCTGCTGGATTTATGGAAGGTCATCACCGGCCAGCTGTCAGACGATGAACTGGTCATGGTGCAGGAGTCGGAAGAGGCCGTGCAGCTCAAGCAGGTGCTGGACGATGCGCGCCAGCCGGACCAAACCGTGGGAGCGCGGCCATGACCATCTTCATTTTTATCGGCTCGCTGCTTGCCGCCATGGCCTTGGGCATTCCTATCGCGTTTGCGTTGCTGGCCAGCGGTGTTGCGCTGATGTGGCACCTGCAACTGTTCGACGCGCAGATCCTGGCGCAGAACCTGGTCGGCGGCGCCGACAGCTTCCCGTTGCTGGCCGTACCTTTTTTCATGCTGGCCGGCGAGATCATGAACGTCGGCGGCCTGTCGCGGCGCATCGTCGACCTGGCGCTGGCGCTGGTCGGCCACATCAAAGGCGGCCTTGGCTACGTGACCATCATGGCGGGTTGCCTGCTGTCGGCACTCTCGGGCTCGGCCGTGGCGGACGCGGCCGCGCTCACGGCGCTGCTGCTTCCGATGATGGTCAAGGCAGGGCACAACAAGGTGCGCGCTGGCGGCCTGATCGCATCCGTGGGCGTGATCGGCCCGGTGATTCCGCCCAGCATCGGGCTGGTGATCTTCGGTGTGGCGGCCAACGTGTCTATCTCCAAGCTCTTCCTTGCGGCCATTGTGCCGGGCCTGCTGATTGGCGGCGCGCTCTGGGTCACCTGGGCCTGGCTGGTGCGGCGCGAGGACATCGTGCCGCCGCCGCGCAAGTCGGCTACAGAGATCATGAAGGCGTTCCGCGACGCCACCTGGGCGCTGGTCCTGCCGGTCATCATCCTCGTCGGCCTGCGCATGGGCGTGTTCACGCCCACCGAGGCGGCCGTGGTGGCTGCCGTCTACGCCCTGTTCGTTTCGACCGTGGTCTACCGCGAACTCAAGCTCCCGCAGCTGTACCAGGTGTTCGCCGCCTCGGCCAAGACCAGCGCCGTCGTGATGTTCCTGATTGCCGCGGCCATGGTCAGCGCCTGGCTGATCACCGTCGCCAACCTGCCGCGAATGGTGGTGGACCTGCTCAAGCCTTTCATGGACAGCCCGATCTTGCTGATGGCCGCCATCATGGTGCTGGTCATGGCCGTCGGCACGGCGATGGACATGACGCCCACCATCCTGATCCTGACGCCTGTGTTGATGCCCGTCGTGAAGGCCGCAGGCATCGACCCGGTCTACTTCGGGGTGCTGTTCATCATCAACAACTCGATCGGGCTGGTGACGCCGCCGGTGGGCACGGTGCTCAATGTGGTGGCGGGTGTCGGCAAGATCAGCATGGACGATGTCACCAGGGGAGTCGTTCCATTCATGATCGCGGAGTTTGCGGTGATGTTCCTGATGGTGGTTTTCCCCAAGCTGGTGACAGTTCCGGCAAGCTGGTTCTACTGAGGTTCGACATGGCACTTTTAGGCAATGCTGCAGTCGCCATGTGGTGGGACATCCTGCCGGCGCAACGCGAGGAGTTCCAGGAGTGGCACTCCCGCGAGCACTTTCCGGAACGCATGGGCATCGGAGGTTTTTTGCGCGGCTCACGCTGGTCGAACATTGACGGCGGAACCGGGTTTTTTGTGATGTATGAGCTGGCATCGTATGAAACCCTGACCTCTCCGGGATATCTGCAGAGCCTGAACAACCCGTCGAGCTGGTCGGCAAAGATGATGCCGCACCACCTGCACATGGTTCGCAGCCAGTGCAAGCTGCTCAGCAGTTTCGGCGCCGGACTCGGCCACGCTGTGCTGACGATTCGGCTTTCACCTGCCAACGGGCAGGAAGGGCCCTTGCTTGCCTGGCTGGAAAAGCTGCTGGCGCGCCAGGCAGAAAGCAGAGGCATCGTCGGGGCGCACCTCCTGCAAACCCGAACGCCCGAGGCAGCCATGACGCAAGAGCAAAAAATCCGCGGCGGGGATGCCGCCGCCGACTGGATTGTCTTGCTGTCTTCCTATGAGACGGCGGCCCTGCAGCACGCGCTGGCCAACGAGCTATCGCCGCAGCGTCTCCAGGCTGCAGGCGCCCTTGCGGCCATGACACACGACATCTACGCTCTGTGCTATTCACTGGGGAAGCATGATTTGAAACCTGCCGCGCAGGGCGGGGCAGCGTAAGTCCCCGTCGATCCGGTGTCCTATCTTTCGCCCACGCAGGCAGGTGACCTGCCGGCTGGACGCCGCGGCAGGAACCAACAGCACGGCGGCAAATCCACACACCCCGCCTGAAAAGGAGAACATCGAGCACTTATCCACACCTGAAGCCCTCAGGGCGGTCTCGCGGGCCTGCTGTAATCACTCCTTTCCGCGACCCGATCCACGCATACGCTCCCATGACACGCTTTCTTCACACGGCCGACTGGCAGATCGGCCGCCAGTTCGCTACCTTCGATGCCGAGCATGCGCCAATCCTGGCGGAAGCCCGCATCACCGCGGTCGAGCGGCTTGCGGCGCTGGCCACCGAACATGGTGTGGATGCCGTGCTCGTCGCCGGCGATGTCTTCGACATGCAGACCGTGTCGGAGCGCACGCTGCGCCGCCTGTTCAATGCGCTGTCGGGCTATGTGGGCCCCTGGCTCATGATCCCGGGCAACCACGACGCCGCCCTGGCGGAAAGCGTTTGGACGCGCGCGCAGCGCCTGGGCGTGGTGCCACCCAACGTCCATGCGTTGCTGGTTCCCGAGGTGCGGGTGTTCGAGGAGCAGGGCTTTGCGGTGCTGCCCGCGCCGCTTGCCCAGCGCCACACCTACACCGATCTCACGGCGTGGTTCGACGCGGCCGAAACGCCCTCAGGCATGTTGCGCATCGGTCTGGCGCACGGCAGCGTGCAGGGCGTGCTGGCCGAAGACATCGACTCGGCCAACCCGATTGCGCCCGATCGGGCAGCGAGTGCGCGGCTCGACTACCTGGCGCTTGGCGACTGGCACGGCTGCAAGCGCATCGACGCACGCACGTGGTACGCGGGCACGCCGGAGCCGGATCGTTTCAAGGACAACGGGTCGGGTCAGGCACTCCTGGTCGACATTGCCACACCGGGCGCAGAGCCGCAGGTCACGCAGCTGGCGGTCGGCCGCTTCCGGTGGCGGTCCATTGCCGCAACGCTGCAGGTGGGCAGCGATGCCGATGCCCTGATCGCGCAACTGGAGCCGCTTGACGCGCACGACGTGGCGGAACTGCGCGTGCATGGCAAGGTCGACGTTGCGGGCCTGCAGCGCTTGCAAGAGGCTATCGGCCGTGCGGAGGCGCGGGCGCGCCATCTGCAGGCCGATCTCGCGGCGCTGCGGCTGGTGCCTACGGACGAAGACATCGCCGGGCTGCAGGCCGACGGCTACCTGGGCGAGGTGGTGCAGGAACTGCGCGACGCGCAGGCCAGCAGCGACTCGAACGAGGCGCGTGTGGCGCAGGACGCAATGGCCCTGCTTGCAGCCGAGCTTGCGCAGCGTGCACCGGCTGTGGCGCCGAAAGAGGAGGGCGCCCGGCCATGAAGCTGCAGATCACACGCTTGCGCGTCGAGCAGATGCGGCGCTTTCGCTCACCGCTGGAGCTCGGCGGCTTCGAGCCCGGGCTCAACATCGTGGCCGCGCCCAACGAGGCGGGCAAGAGCACGCTGGTGCGCGCCATTCGCGCAGCCTTTTTCGAGCGCCACCGTTCCACGGCCGTGGAAGACCTGCGGCCTTGGGGCGAGGGCAGTGGCGCTGCGCCGCTGGTCGAACTCGACTTTCTGATCGACGGCCAGAGCCATCGGCTGGTGAAGAGCTTTCTCGGCAAGAAGCGTTGCACCCTGGCCGTCGGCACGCGCTCCTTCGACGGCACCGACGCCGAAGACCACCTGGCGCAGCTGTTCGGGTTTTCGTTCGCCGGAAAGGGCGCAAGCAAACCGGAGAACTGGGGCATTCCGGGCCTGCTGTGGGTAGAGCAGGGGCGCGGGCAAGAGCTGGACGTGAGCCATGCGCGCGATCATCTGCACGACGCGCTTCGCGACCCTGCAGGCGATTCGGCTGCGGCGTTGGCCGCGAGCGGCGGCGACGCAATACTCGACAGCCTGCGGGCCCAGCGCGACGAAATTCTGACCTCGACCGGCAAGCCGCGCGCCGCCTACGCCGAAGCCATCGCGCAAGTGGCCGAACTGGAAGCCGCGCTTGGAGCAATCGACGCGCAGGTCGCCACCTACCGCCAGCAGGTCGACCAGCTCGCGGACATGCGCCTGCAGCACCGGGCCGACGAAATCGCCCGCCCCTGGGAGGTGCTGCGCGAAGAATTGCTCGCCACGCAGCGCCGCAACGACGCACTGCAGGCGAGCCAGGAGCAATTGCGCAGCGACCGTGCGCGCCTGCAGCAGCTGCACGAAACCCGCGACCTGCTCGCGAAGGAACTGGCCGGGTTGGCGCAGCAGCAGGCCGAGGTTCAGGCACGCGGGCATGCCTGCGAGCAAACGGCCGGGCAGCTGCAAGACAGCAACACCGCGGTGGACCATGCGCGCCAGTTCGCGGCAGAAGCACAGCGCCGTGTCGACAGCGCGCGCGACGCCTGGCGCGTTGCAAGCCAGGAAGCCCAGCGCCGCAATCTCCAGCAGTTGCTGCAACAGGCGCAAGCCGATGCAGCCCGAAGCACCGAAAGCATCGCCCGTGCGGATGAAGCCCAGGCACGCCTGGCGGCATTGCAAGCGACGGCCGCCGCGGCGCCGAAGATTCGCGCGGCAGACGTCGAGCAGTTGCACAAGCTCGAGCGTGCCGAGCGCGACGCCGATCTGCGCCGCCAGGCCGTGGCCACCCGGCTGCAGTTTGTGCTGCCTGAAGGCCAAGCGCTCGAACTGCAAGCCCGCAGCGAAACCCACGATTTGCGCGGGCAGGGCGAACGGCTCATCGACGCACCCGCCACGCTGCACCTGCCCGGAGGCGGGCGGTTGGTCATCACGCCGGGCGGCGACGACCTGGTGGCACTTGCGCGCGCGCACGGCGACGCCCGCGATGCGCTGCGCGCGGCGCTGCGGGCCCATGGCGTTGCCGACATCGCGGAGGCCAGGTCGCGGCTTGGCATTTCGGCCGATCTCGATGCGC
Organism: Variovorax sp. 3319; assembly: GCF_031456585.1. Classification (NCBI taxonomy): domain Bacteria; kingdom Pseudomonadati; phylum Pseudomonadota; class Betaproteobacteria; order Burkholderiales; family Comamonadaceae; genus Variovorax; species Variovorax sp. 3319. The sequence continues at coordinate 184,593 of NZ_JAVDUZ010000013.1, read as the reverse complement.
AGATCAAGCTCGCGCAGCAGGCGCTCGGCATCGTCGCCCCGCGCGGGCTCGACACGCTTCGCGCCGAACTCGTGCAGGCCCAGTCGCGCGTTGCCACCGCGCAGGCGGCGCTCGAACGCCTCCCCTCGCAAGCGGCAGAACCCGCCCTGTCGATCGAGGAAGCCGAAGCTGCGCAGCAGGCCGTGGCAGTGGCCGAGCAGGCCGCGCAGAAGAAGCTTGCCGAAGCACAGCGCCGCCAATCGGCGGCACAGGAAGCGAGTGCTTCAGCACAGCGCGAACTCGCCTCTGCGCAGGCTGCGCTAGCGGACCCAGGCCGGCAGCAGCGCCATGCGCAGGCCAGCAAGCAATGGCTGGCAGTGGGCGCCGAGGCCGAGGCACTGACCGCCCGCATTGAGCAGACGAGTGCCGACGTGCAGGCCGCGCGGCCGGACATCGTGCTGCAGGACATCGACAGGCTGCAGCGCAGCATCGAGCAGCTCACGCGCAGCCATCAGCTGCGACGCGATCAGTTGCTGGTTCTTGAGAACACGCTGCAGCTGGCCGGGGCACAGGGCCTGGAAGAACAGCGCGAAGCAATGGCGGGCCAGCTGGCGCAGGCGCAGCGCCGTCAGGCCGAGCTGCAACGCCGTGCCGACGCACTCGCGCTGCTTTGCCGCAAGCTCGAAGAGAAACGCCAGGCCACGCTGACGCGGCTGCAAGCGCCGTTGCAGGCGCGCATGCAGCACTACCTGCCGTTGCTGATGCCGGGAGCGACCCTGCACATGGACGCCGGGCTCGCGCCCGCCACGCTCACGCGCCTTGGCACCAGTGGCGCCGTCGAGAGTGGCCCGCTGCAAGAGCTGAGCTTCGGGGCGCGAGAGCAACTGCGGCTCATCAGCCGCTTCGCCTATGCCGACCTGCTGCAGGAAGCGGGCCGCCCGACGTTGCTGATCCTCGACGATGCGCTGGTGCACAGCGATGCGCCCCGGCTGGCGCAGATGAAGCGGGCGCTGTTCGATGCGGCCCAGCGGCACCAGGTGCTGCTGTTTACCTGCCATCCGGAGCACTGGCGCGACATGGGGGTCGAGCTGAGGTCGTTGAACCAAGGCTCGCCCGGTTAGGGAGCGGCCCGCCGTCCTGTTGCGGGCGACTTTCCGGTCCGGTGGACGTGCACCAATGCCTACGCCGCGTCCACTCTTTGTTCGAGCACGCCCAGAAGCTCCAAGGGGTCGAAAGGCTTGATCAGGTGCGCGTCGAAACCCGCGGCGCGTGCACGTGCCTTGTCCGATTCCTGGCCCCAACCCGTGGCGGCGAGCAGAAAGGCTTGCCGGCCCCAGGGGGTGCGCCGCACTGCCTCGGCAACCTCATAGCCCGTGAGCTTGGGCATGCCGATGTCCAGAATCAGCACGGAGGGCCGCACCGCCTCTGCGATGTCCAGTGCCTGGGCGCCGTCCGTTGCAACATGCACCTGATGGCCTTCCATGCGGAGCAATTCCGCCAGGAGGGTTACGGCGCTCAGGTTGTCGTCGGCAATCACGATGCTCGCGGCGCGACGCCCGCTTGTCGTGAGCACCGGAAGCGGCTTCTCCAGTTCCGGATTCGGCGGAACGCTGCCGACGGGAAGCCGTACGACGAAGCGGCTGCCTTTTCCGAGGCCTGCGCTTTCGGCAACGATGGTGCCGCCGTGTGCGGCGCATATGGCGCGTGACAGGGCGAGACCAATGCCAAGACCGCCCTCGGGGCGATGCAGCACGGCGCCCTCCTGCGAGAACATCTCGAAGATGCGTTCGAGCGACTGCGGCGTCAACCCCATGCCGTTGTCGCCGACCACAAACTCGCAGAACTCGCCCGCGCTAGACGCACAAACCTCGATGCGGCCACCCGCCTGGGTGTATTTGGCGGCGTTCGTCAGAAGGTTGGTGATGATCTGTGCAAGGCGAACCGGGTCGGCCTGGAGTGCCAGGTTGTCTTCGACCTTCAACGTCACCGTGTGATTTCGTCTGCGTATCTCGGAGCCGGTGTTTTGCAACGCCAGCTCTATTGCAGTGCGCGCATGGACAAGCTCCTTCTTGACCGTCATGCGGCCGGTCTTGATGCGGCTGGTGTCGAGCAGGTCGTCCAACAGCCTGGAGATCTGGAAGACTTGCGTGCGAATCATTTCCGCAGTGTTCTGCGTAGCCGGGTCGGGCGACTGCTTGAGCATTTGCGCGGCAAGGCCTATGGGGGCTAGCGGGTTGCGCAGTTCATGCGCGAGCACCGCCAGAAACTCGTCCTTTTTCTGGTCGGCCTCGCGCAGATCCTGTTCCATCTGCTTTCTGACCGTCGACTCTTGCAGCACACCGAAGATGCTTGCGACAGCGCCGGCATCGTCGGTTTGCGGCGTTCCCCAAACCGAGAGCCACCGCGGCGGATGGCTGCCGGCCAGCCGATACTCTTCGCGGTAGGTCATGCCGGTGCGAACGCTTGCCCGGACCGCGTCTAGCGTGCGTTCCCTGTCATCCTCATGAATGAGTCGAGCCAGTTCATGCCAGGTGATGGGGGCCACCGGAACACCGAAAAGTGCTGCCGCGCGCGGCGACAACGAAACCACATCCGTGGCGGCGCTCCAACTCCAGTCGCCCATCTCCGCGGCGGCCAGCGCAATGTTCAAGCGCTCGTTGGTCAGCTGCATCGCGTGCTGGGCACGGGTGCGCTGCAGGCTTTCCCAGCATCGGCTGCAAACCAGCTGGACCAGTTCGATCTCTTGCTTGCTCCATTGTCTTGGCGTGCGCTGGTGCACCGCCATGGCTGCCACGAAGCGGCCGTCCTTGTGCAGTGGAACGCAGATCACGGCCTGGATGGCGGTGAGGCGGTAGGCACTCAGATCCATGCCTGCCGCTCGCGGGTCCGTGTCGATGTCGTGGACCACGTAGGGGAGGTTGGCCCGCATGAGCTGAAGGCAATCCAGCCCGAACTGGGAGAACGTGTAGCGCCCGACGATGGAATCGACGCCGCGGCTGAAATCCCCGGTGAGAGTGAAGTGGTCCTCGTCGGGATCGACTTCGGCATAAGCGCACCGGTTGACCCCCATGTGCGTTCCCAGCAACCGCGCCGTGATCTGCATGACTTCCGCAGGGTCGCTCAGTGGCTGCGTCGTCCTCGCAAGGCTGTCCAGAAAGGCGATCTGCGAGTCCAGGTCCGCGATAGCGCCCGCCCTTGCGTCTGATCGGAAAGGCGGTGCGGCTTCTGGACTCACGGATGGTCTCTGGTGGAATGAAGAATACGTTGGCGGGCCCTTGATGGACGGTCTAGCGAGTGGATCATTGCGGCTCTGCGGCCCGTGTCAGCCGGATTCGCTATTTACGAGGCCCACACACCTTGCGCAGCTTCATGCATGCTGTTGCGACGATCATTGCCGCTCTCGCTGCCTGCACGGTCGAAAAAACCGGGCGGGCCCTGGTCATCCAGGTACGAGGGCATGGCGCTCAGTCGGTAGCCCTGGCCCCAGATGGCCTGGAGCCGGAAGCGCAACCCGAGCTTTCTGCGCAAGGTCGATACGCAGACGTCCAGCGTGCGTGAGAGAACGCTGTTCTCGACCTTTCCGCCCCACACATTCGCAAAGAGCCATTCCCGCGTCAGGAGTTGGTCGACGTTGCGAAAGAAGGCGACCGCCAGGTCGAACTCGCGGGGCCTCAGCTTGATGGGCGTGCCGGCAAACTCCGCCTCGTCCTGGTCCAGCATGAAACGATAGCCCCCCCATTCGATCACCCGCGGGGGAATGGGCATTTGCCGGCGCACCAGCGCGGCTTCCAGCAAGCGGTAGGTGCCTTCGAATGACGATGGCGCGTGCGCCACGACTGAAAAGTCGTCGCCGTATAAAGCCGAGATCGTCCGGAACTGGCGCTTGCAGGCGCCGAGGACCAGCGGCACCTGCTGCCCCAGGATGCCGCGGACCTGGCCGATGAGCGGCTGGAAGGCCGCGGGATCGTGCGGACAGGCAAGCAGCAGCAAGCCGAAGTTTGCCGCGTCGCCAGCGCGCTCCCGAAGCTCGTTCACGTGGCTGAAAACCACAGGCACATGGCCCAGCCTGCAGATTGCCCGCCTCGCGAGCTCTCTGGATCGAAGGGATGAATCTAGGACGGCAATTTGCAAAACAGGCTACCGAATCGACGTTTCAGGCAGGGCCGCGCTCTTTGATGGCGGGCCGGACGGCGGACGGCGCGGTCAAATGACCCGCAGTCCTCCAGCTTTAGCGCCAGGCGCGGGGACGCGAACCGGAAACTCTTCGTGCTGCATTTGCAGCAAAAGCCAGAGCGGGAGTTGAGTGCCTGGGCGGATTCGCGCGGGCTCGGTTCCAAGCCGCTTCGTTTCTTCGCGAAGCCACTCGGCGTTTTCGGAGAGGCGCGTGACGACTGCATTGAGGGCAGCGACCTTTTCACCCAGGTCGGAAGCGCACTGGGAATGGGTCAGATCATTCATCGACAAATCTAAATGTGAAAATTTCCCATTAATCGTACTATTAGTTACTCGCTTTTTCAAATCCGTAGTTTCCAGAGGGGGCATGCGGCGCCGGTACGTCCTTCGGCCGGCGGACGCGGCGTCAGTTCATGCGCGAGGCAATGAGACCGGGCACCTGCGAGGCGGGCACCGGCCGCGCGAACAGATAACCCTGGGCCTCGTCGAAGCCTTCCTGGCGGATGATCTGCAGTTGCGCCTCGGTTTCGACGCCCTCCACAGTGGTGGCAATGCCAAGGCTCGTGCCAATGCCGGCCACAGCCCGGATGATTGCGAGCGACTTGCTGTCGGGCAGGTCGGCGATGAAGCTGCGGTCCACCTTGATCTTGTCGAACGGAAAGCTGCGCAGATAACCCAGCGACGAGTACCCGGTCCCGAAGTCGTCCATTGCGATCTTCACACCCAGTTGCCGGATCTGTTGCAGGGTGCGGAGATTCCTGTCGTCGTTGCCAAGCAAGACCGATTCGGTGATTTCGAGCTGCAGGCGCGAAGGGGAGAGCGCCGAAACATCGAGCGCGTTCTTGATGACCTCGACGAGGTTGTCGGCGCCAAACTGGACTGGTGAAAGATTCACCGCCACACCGATTCCGTCGGGCCAGGTGGCGGCCTCGCGACAGGCCTCGCCAAGGACCCATTCGCCAAGTTCCACGATCAGCCCGGTCTCCTCGGCGATTGGAATGAAGTCGGCTGGCGAGATCATTCCCCGCTCCGGGTGGCGCCAACGCACCAGCGCCTCGAAGGTGGTGCAGCGATTGGAGGCGAGATTCACGAGGGCCTGGAAATGAACCTCGAACTGTCCGTGGGCGAGTGCCTCGCGCATCGAGAGCTTCAACGCCTGGCGCGTCTGCAGGTGGGCGTCCATGCTCTTGGCGTACCTCTGGAGGCTTCTTCCGCCGGCGGCTTTTGCGCGGTGGAGCGCCACTGCGGACGCGCGCTTGATCTCGTCGACAGTGCCCCCGTCGTCCGGCGCCATGGCAACGCCGACGCTGGCGCCAATGCTCACCTTGTTTCCCTCCAGGTCGAAGGGCGCGAGCAGCAGGGCCACCAGGCGGCGGGCGATCTCCATTGCCGCGTCAGAATGCGGCAGCCCGGCGCAGCCGATCGCGAACTCGTCCGCGCCGAGCCGCGCAAGCGTGTGCTCTTCACCGGCAAGCCCGAGCCGCAGGCGCTGCGCGACCTTCTGCAGCAGGATGTCGCCCACCGGATGACCGTAGGCGTCGTTGACGGCCTTGAAGCCGTCGAGGTCCAGCGTCAGCACGCCCACCAAAGTCCCATTCCGGCGCGGATCGTTCAGGTGCTTTTGCAGCACCTCGTGGAAGGCCAGGCGGTTGGGCAGGCCGGTGAGAACGTCGTGCCGGGCCATGTGGGAGACCTGGCTCTGGGCCTGGAAGCGCTCCTGCTCCGCCGTGCGGCGCGCAGTGGTATCGCGAAAGAAGATCGACAGGCCGTCCTCCGTGGGCGAGGCATGCACCTCGAGCCACACATGAGTCGCCGGCACGAATTCCTCGAACGACACGGCCTTGTTGCCCGCAATCGCCTGCCGGAAGTAGTCGCCAAACAGGCTTTCGACCTGGGCGGGGAAAAGATCCCACAGCCTGGCGTTCATGGCCTCTTCGCCGAGCTTCAAAAACCTGCGGGCGTTCTCGTTCATGTACGTGATGCGCCATGCATGGTCGACAACCAGCACGCAGTCCATGGTGTTCTCGAGAACCGCAGATAGCCGCGTCGCCGCTCGTTCTGCCTGCTGCTGCGCCACCACGGCATCGTTGCGCGCCGCCTTGGCCTCGGTAATGTCGCGCCACATGCTTACCATCCGGATCGGCACGCCCGTTGCGTCCAGCACGGGTGCACCGATGACGTCGAGCCACCGGTGCACGCCTTGGGCGTCGATGGCATCGACCTCGAGCCTCGACGTGCCGCCGGCACGCACCACGTCGAACATGGCGCTCAGTTTTCGAAGCCGGCCTTCTGGAAAGATTGCCTCGAGCGCCTCGCGGTTTGCGAGTTCCGAGACATCGACACCGATCATCCGCCGCGCGGCCTTGTTCATCAGCAGCGTATTGCCCGACAGGTCGAGCATGCTGATGCAATCGGGACTGCTGTCGAAAATGCTCCGGATCGAGGCTTCGCTCTCGCGCAGTGCAGATTCGGCCACGCGCCGCTCGGTCACGTCGAGAATCGAGCCGGCATAGCCGAGGAGCCCGCCATCCGGCGCGAGCCGGGGCGCGCCTGTGTCGATCACCCAGGCCCAGCTGCCATCGGCCCGGCGCAGCCTGTATTCAAGCTGAACCGGAACCCGCTCTGCGTTTGCCGCCCTGAACAGCTCCAGCACCGGGTCGCGGTCTTCGGGATGAATGGCGCGGGCCCAGCCCGAGCCCAGCGACTCGGTTTCGGTCTGGCCCGTTACCTCGAGCCACAGCCGGCTGTGGTAGGTCGCATCGCCGTGCTGGTCCGTGAGCCACATCATCACGGGCACGCTGTCGGCGATGAGGCGGAACTGAGACTCGCTCTCGCGCAGCGCCTCGATTGCGATTCGTCGCTGATGAACATCCTCGAGCAACCCGTACCAACGCACGATGGCATGGTTTTCGTCGCGGCGGGGGGCGGCCCGAGCCCTGAACCATCGGTATCTTCCGTCTGCCGCGCTCAGCACCCTGTATTCGGCATCGAAGGGAACGCCGCGGACCACCGAGTCGATCCACTGCGTTTTGACTTGCTCGAGGTCGTCGGGGTGCAGGGCGCATTCCCAGCCCGAGCCCAGCGTCTTTTCGACCGAATTGCCGGTGAGCGCCGGCCAGCCCGGCCCAACCTCGGTGATTGCGCCGGTCGCGTCGGCGGTCCAGGTGATCTGCGGGTGCAGTTCGACGAACGAGCGGTAGTGCGCTTCGCTGGCCAGCAGCACCCGCTCGGCCGTACGCAGTTCGGTCACGTCGGAAATCACGGCCACAAGCAGCTTGCCGGCCGAACCTGTTGAACCGACCGCCTGCTTGAGCGTGACCAAGGTCCTTGTTGAGCCGTCCTCCATGGTGATTTCTTCTTCGAAGCTGCGGCTTTCGCCGCTCGCGAGAATCTGGAGGTCGACCGCCCTGATCCGATCGGCTTCCACGCGCGGCAAGAAATCGCGGTCTGTCTTGCCGCGGGCGCGATCGAGCGACACGTTGAGAAGATCGCAGGCCCGCCGGTTGAGATGCACAAACCGCGAGGCCTCGTCCTTGACGATGACCGCCTGCCCGACCGCATCGAGGATTGCGGCGACCTGAGCCCAGGGATCCGGCAGATCACCGGGCTGCTGTGCTGCGCGGGACTCTCCCATGTCGATGTCTCCTCGATGTCTCCTGTATGGATGCCCACAGGCTTGCCCTCGCAGGCCGGAACGGGCGTCAGCCAATGGTGCAATCTGGACGAGCCTTCGACCTACATCTGGTCCAACCGAGGCGCGGGTGGTCACCCGTCGAGGTCGACATTTTTCGCCGAGGCCTTCAACTTTTGGCTTAGTTGCCGATAACCAGATGTGGCAGCCCTGCGACCCCAGCGCCCATGGCCCCACACCCGACTGGACAAGCCACTCACTTCTGAAAGAAGAGTTCCATGCACTTGCGAGATATGAAAATCGGCCTCCGCCTCAGCGGAGGCTTTGCTGCCATCTTGTTGCTGATGATGCTGGTTTCCGGCGTCGCCCTGGTCCGGCTGAATGCGGTGGCTCATTCGGCCAGCGTGATGGTCGACGAAGCACTCGTGAAGGAACGCGTTGCAAACCGGTGGGCCAATCTGCTCGGCCCGAGCATCGTTCACTCCTTTGGCATGGCCAAGGCCACCGACAGTGCCAACGAGGCCTATTTCAAGAAGAACCTGACAGAGGGGGTGGCGTCGATCAACCCGGTCCAGGAGGAGATGGGCAAGCTGCTTACCACGCCGGAAGAGAAGAAGTCGTTCGAAGAGGTGGTCGAGGCCCGCAAGAAGGTGCTGGCCCACCTGGCGACGATCAACAAGCTGAAGGCGGCCGGCGACAGCGAAGGCGCCGGCAAGCTGGCCGATACCGAATACCAGGCCGCGCTCCAGGTCTACGGCAAGGCCGTGCAGCAAATTGCAGAAAACCAGCGGGTGCAGATCGACGCGAAAGCCCGCGAGATCCAGCAGATCCATCAGAGCGGCCGCTGGGTCGTGATCTGCCTTTCCGCCGTTGCATTGCTGGCGGGTGCGTTGTGCGCGTGGCGGCTTACCGTGGGAATTGTGCGGCCGATGCGCGATGCGCTCGGATTGGCAGAGCGCGTGGCGGCGGGTGACCTGACAACGCAGATTGTTGCCAGCACGCGCGACGAGGTCGGCCAGTTGCTGACGGCCCTGAAGTCGATGAACGACAACCTTTCGAAGGTGGTCGGAGAGGTGCGCCAGGGCACCGATACGATTGCCACGGCTTCCGGCCAGATTGCCTCCGGCAACCAGGACTTGTCGTCGCGCACCGAGCAGCAGGCAAGCTCACTCCAGCAAACCGCCGCCTCCATGGAAGAGTTGACTTCTACCGTGAAGCAAAACGCCGACAACGCCCGTCAGGCCAACCAGCTCGCGGCCTCGGCGTCCGAAGTGGCCGTGCGCGGCGGCAGCGTGGTGAGCGAGGTGGTCGACACCATGGGATCGATCAACTCGTCCTCGCGCAAGATCGTGGACATCATCGCGGTGATCGACGGCATCGCGTTCCAGACCAATATCCTGGCGCTGAACGCCGCAGTGGAAGCGGCACGCGCCGGCGAGCAGGGCAGGGGCTTTGCGGTGGTAGCGGCAGAGGTGCGCAACCTTGCGCAGCGCTCGGCCGCAGCGGCCAAGGAAGTCAAGGGCCTGATCGACGACTCCGTCGGCAAGGTCGAAGCTGGCAGCCAGAAGGTGGCTGAAGCAGGCCAGACGATGGATGAAATCGTCGCGAGCGTGCGCCGGGTGACCGACATCATGGGCGAGATCGCCGCCGCCAGCCAGGAGCAAACGTCCGGTATCGAGCAGATCAACCAGGCCATCACGCAGATGGACCAGGTCACCCAGCAGAACGCCGCACTGGTGGAAGAAGCCGCAGCCGCAGCTGCTTCGCTGCAAGACCAGGCGGGCAGCCTGTCCCAACTGGTGGGTGTATTCAGGTTGAACGAGGCGCGCCGCGAAGTGGCGTTTGCCTGATCAAGCAGAGACAGCGGGCGCCATTTTAAGGGCGCCCGAGGAACACCCAAAAAAGCTCATGCCTCCGGCGAGTTGGCGGCAAGCCGCCGCCCAAGCTTCTTGCGTGAAGACGGGGCGCGCGGCGGTTTGTCTTCGCGCGCGTGCAAGAGCATGTCGTAGAACAGCCGTGCCGCCGGCATCAGCTCGCGGCCGCGCCGCTGGATCAGGCCGATCACGCGGGTGACCACGGGGTCTTCGAGCGGAATGCTGATCAAGCCCGAATGTCCCTTGGGTGGCATCGCGAGACGCGGCACCACGCCAAGGCCCAGCCCCGCCTCGACCAGGCTCACGAGCGCGGGTACGTGGCGCACCTCGCACATCCACTGCGGCTTGTTCTCCACGCGGCTGAGCGCCTGGTCGATGAGAAAGCGGTTGCCGCTGCCTTGCGCGATCGTCACGTACTCGTGCCGCGACAACTCGGCCCAGGTCACGCGCTTGTGCCTGGCGAGCGGGTGCCCGACAGGACATGCGACGACAAAGCGTTCTTCGAGCAGAGGCTGGAAGTCGATGTCGGACTCCTGCGCCCCGATGTAGGTCAAGCCGAAGTCGGCATCGCCCCGGGCCACCGCCACCAGGATTTCCGCGGACGATTCGTCGATCAGCCGGATGCGCACCTTGGGGTAAGCGGCGTGAAAGCGCTTGATGGCTTCCGGCAAAAAGTAGCCGACGGCTGACGGTACGCAGGCGATCGTGACCTGGCCCGAGATGCGCTCGGTGGTGTCCTTGATGCCCACCAGCGCGTCTTCAAGTTCGCGCATCACGTTGCGGGCCCTGGGCACGAAGGCACGGCCTACGGTCGTGAGCTCGACCTTGCGCGTGGTGCGGCTGAAGAGCTTTACCCCCAGGGCTCCTTCGAGCTTGTCGATGCGGCGGGACAGCGCCGACTGCGACAGGTGCAAGTTGTCGGAGGCCACGCGAAAGCTGGCGAAGTCGGCCACCGACAAGAAGGCCCGAAGATCCGCGAGATCGAAATTCATGCGTTTGATGCAAGAGTAGAGCGAATATTTGCAATTTACACCGGCTTCGCTCCTCACGATCATTCAGTCTCCATTTGCAGCAGCACCGAAGGCTGCATGAACAAGAAGGAGACATCTGGATGAACATTTCGCTCCGCGCCGGCCGCCATCATCAACGCAGGCTTCGAGGCGCTATCCACCGCATGGCTGGCCTCGTTTCCGCCGCTGTGATGGCATCGGCGATGCCGCTGGCGCATGCAGCGTGGCCCGACAAGCCCATTCGCCTCGTGGTGCCCTACGGCCCCGGCGGGAGCTCCGACGTAATCGCGCGGCTGCTGGGCAACGAGATGGGCAAGACTCTCGGGCAGGCGGTGGTCGTGGACAACAAGGCCGGCGCATCGGGAATCATCGCCATGCAGGAGGTCGCACGTGCGGCGCCAGATGGCTACAACGTGGTGCTCGGCCACGTCGGAACGCTGGCGGTCAATCCGGCAATGTTCGCAAAGCTGCCTTATCGCGACGAGGACTTTTCTCCGGTGGTTCTGTTGGCCAAGGTGCCGATGGTCTTTGCGATCGGCGCGAAGGTGCCGGCACAGAACCTCGCTGAGTTCGTGGCGCTGGCAAAGGCACAGCCGGGCAAGCTGAACTATGGTTCCGCAGGCAATGGCAGCGCAGGGCACCTGGCCTTCGAAATGCTGAAGGTCGCGGCCGACATCGACGTCACGCACGTTCCCTACAAGGGCACCGGTGCACAGCTGAACGACCTGCTGGCCGGCAACACGGATGCGGCCTCCGCGGGTCCGCCGGGTTTCGTGGCCCAGGCGAAGGCCGGAAAAATCAGGATCGTCGCCAGCGGCTCCCCGCAGCGGCTCTCTGCATTGCCCAACGTGCCCACCGTGGCCGAGCTCGGCTATCCCGGTTTCGACAGCTCGCAATGGTTCGGCATCCTCGCCCCGGCCAAGACGCCGCCCGAAATCATCACGCGCCTGCATGACGCGGCCGTCAAGGCGCTGAACGTTCCCGCGGTTCGCGCACGGCTCGAGGAAGAGGGCAGCAGCGCCTCGCCCATGGCACCTCCGGAATTTGCCAAGTTCATCAAGACCGAACGCGAACGCCGGGGCACGGTAGTGCGCAAGGCCGGGCTCAAGGCCGAGTGACGCCCTTCTGTCTCTCTTTTTCTTCTTTCAGAACTCATCCAACGCGACAAAGCATGAACACCACCGCAGCAGAAAAAACCATCCACAGTGAGTCCGAACTGATGGCGTTGGGCACCCGGGCCTTCACCGGGCTGGGCCTTGAAGAGAAGGATGCGCATGACGTCGCCCGCATCCTCGTCACGGCCGATCTCTTCGGGCTCTCCACCCATGGCCTGAGCCGCATCGAGTCGTATGGCGAGCGCCTGGCCGTGAACGGCATCAAGGCCAGGCCGCGGATCGCGGTCGAGCAGGTGGCACCGGCCATGGTGCGCGTGGACGGCGACAACGGCGTGGGCCCGCTGGTGGGCATGCGCGCGCTCCAGGCAGCGATCGCCATTGCGAAGGAGACCGGCATCGCGATCGCTTTGGCGCGCGGCAGCAACCACTTCGGCCCGGTTTCACCGTACTCGCTCATTGCGGCAGAGGCGGGGTTCGCCAGCATCATCGGCAGCAACGCCACCACGACGATTGCGCCCTGGGGCGGCAGCGATGCGCGCCTGGGCAACAGCCCGATCGGCTTCGGGGTGCCCAACCCGGGCGGCCGTCCGTTCATGCTGGACATGGCCATCAGCGTGGCCGCGCGCGCGAAGATCCGCAACGCCCTCAAGCGCGGCGAGGCCATCCCCGACACGTGGGCCACGGACAAGGCCGGCCGTACCACCACCGATCCGGCTGCGGCGCTCGACGGCTTTCTGTTGCCCATCGGCGGGCACAAGGGCTACGGGCTGGCCTTGCTGGTGGATCTGTTTGCGGGGCTGCTCTCGGGCGCGGCCTACCTCACGCATGTGAAATCGTGGGTCGATGCGCCCGACGAGCCGCAAAACCTCGGGCACTTTTTCATTCTCGTCGACACGCAGCGCCTCGGCTCCGACACGTGGCTCGCAGCGAGGATGAATGACTTCGCGGAGATTCTTCATGACAGTCCACCCGCCGATGCGGCTCGTCCGGTGCTGGTGCCCGGCGAGATCGAACTGGACAACCTCGCACGGCATCGCCGCGACGGCCTGGCCCTGGACCCCGCCGTGCGTGATCTGCTTGAAAAGCACGCGGCGAAGGCATGACCATGGCCGTCGACAACGCCATCCGCTCGGCACTTGCACCCACTGGCGTGCTCCGCGCATCGATCAATCTCGGCAACCCGATCCTCGCCAACTGGGACGCCGCAAACAATCGTGCGACCGGTGTCTCGGTCGACCTGGCGAGCGAACTTGCCACGCGACTCGACGTCGCCCTGCAGCCCATCGTGTTCGACGCCGCCGGCCAGTCCGTCGCGGCCGTCACTGCGAATGAGGCTGACGTAGGCTTTTTCGCGATCGATCCGGTGCGCGGCGAAGGCCTGCTGTTCTCGGCGCCGTACATCCTGATCGAAGGAAGCTACCTGGTGCGAGAAGAATCACCGCTGAAATCCAACGACGAAGTCGATACCGGGGGGCTGCGAGTGATGGTCGGCAAGGGGAGTGCCTACGACCTGTTCCTGACTCGTGAACTGAAGCGGGCCGTGATCGTGCGTGCGAACACCTCGCCGACGGTCGTCGACGAGTTCATTGCACAGAAGGTCGATGTGGCCGCGGGCGTGCGCCAGCAATTGGAGGCCGACGCGCAGAGGCTACCGGGCCTGCGATTGTTGCCGGGACGGTTCATGGTGATCCAGCAAGCGATGGGACTGCCGCGCAGCAGGGGCAGCGAAGCCGCGGCCTTCCTCAGGAACTTCGTCGAAGAGATGAAGGCAACGGGCTTTGTCGCCGATGCCATGGCGCGCCACGGCATCTGCGGCGCTGTGGTCGCGTCGGCTGGGTAGTTGTCGACGGCTTGCCGGCAATGGCGCGGCCCTGATGCTGGCCTTCCGAGGTGAGGCAGCGTGGCAAAGCGATATGGACCGCGCCTTTGCGTGCTCCACCGGTCGTGTCGCGAGCTCAAGGTGTGCGGCGGTCCGCGCGTACGAGCTCGAGCACCGCGTCCGCAAAGGCGCGCGGCGCTTCTTGCGGCAGGTTGTGTCCTGCCCCCGGTATCACACGGTGCGTGCGTGGCCCCGTGAACTTCGCCGCCTGGCTCGAACCGTCGGTCGGGCCATGGGCGCCATCGTCGCCGCCGTCCAGTGTCACCGTCCGCACTTGTATCGCTGGCAGCAACGCAAGCTTGCGATCGATCTCGGCATAGGCCGGGTCTCCTTTGACCGCACCAAATCGATGGCGGAACGAATGTATCGAGACGTCGACATGGTCGGGGTTGTCGAACGATGCGGCGGTGCGGGCAAAGGTCGCGTCGTCGAAGCGCCAGGTCGGTGACCATTGCTTCCAGAAAAGGCGGTTGAACTCGCGGCGGTACTTTGCGTAGCCGGCGCGTCCTCTCTCGGTCTGGAAGTAAAACTGCCACCAGAGCGAAATTTCGCTTTCAGGCTTTGCTGGAATCAATGCCGCCAACGGTTCCGCGAACGCATAGCCGTTGCCCGACACCAATCCCGCACAGCGCTCGGGCCAGAGGGCCGCGACAGCACTTGCCGCCTTGCCACCCCAGTCGTATCCCGCCAGCACAGCGCGCGGCAAGGCCAATGCGTCGAGCAGCGCCAATAGATCCGCACCGAACGCCGCAAATTCGCCCGAACGCAGCGTGCCGGCATCCAGGAACCGCGTGGGGCCGAAGCCGCGCAAATAGGGGACGATCACCCGGCAACCCGCGGCCGCCAGGATGGGAGCGACTTCTGCGTACGCTTCGATGTCGTAGGGGAATCCGTGCAGCAGCACCACTGCGGGGCCATCCGCCGGCCCTGCTTCGTAGTAGGCGATGTTCAAGACACCGGCGTCGACATTCTTCAAGCGCGCCAGGGCGAGGGCGGGTGATCCGATGCCCTTCGCAATTGCCAGCCCGCCACCCAGCGCCAGGTTCAGTCCGGCGATGCCCGCACCCGCCACGGCGCCGCGCAGCAGTCCGCGCCTCATGAAGTCCGTGCGATCGTTCGTTCGGTTCGGGACTGCTGGATCCGTCATCTGATCTTTCTATGTTTGTGTGAGGAACTTGATAGCCGCTTCGATCGTAGGTTTGAGCGGGGCGGGCTACTAGCCGCGCGCGAGGCTGCGCGGTGTTGACCAACAGACATCAATCGGTTCGATGGCGTGATACCGTTGCCGATCCAGCAAGCACCCGAATACAAGAACCATGAAGAAGTTCTTCGCCGCCGTCATCACGTTCATCACGGTGTTCGCCGCGTCGCTCGCGGCGCATGGGCAGGATGTTCCGCTGGATCCCGACACGGGCCTTCCGGCGTCGCGGCCTTTCGATTTCCCCGCGCAGGGACCGGCCGCACCGTTTTGGGCCAAGCGCCTCACCGGCTATTTCACGACATCCGACGGCGTCAGGCTGCGCTACAGCGTGCTCTTGCCGAAGGCATCGGGCAGGTTTCCGGTCGTCTTGAGCATCAACGGCTACGACGCCGGCTCGATTGGGGGAACGCCCTACCTCCAGTACAAGACATCGATGTCGATCGAGCTCGACAAGCGGCTGGTCGAGGCTGGCTATGCGGTGATGGGCGTCAACGCCGCGGGTAGCGGATGCTCAACGGGCCCGCTCGAGTTCACGCGGCCGCAACTTGGAAGGCACGGCGCCGAAGTCGTCGAATTTGCCGCGTCCCAAGCGTGGTCCGACGCCAATGTCGGCATGGTCAACTGGTCATACGGTGGCTCATCCCAGTTGGCGACGGCGCAGCACCGACCGCCGCATCTTCGGGCCATCGTGCCCGGCATGGTGCTGACGGACTTCCGCGATGCCTTGATGCCGGGTGGCGTGCCGGCGCCTGGCTTCATCACGCCCCTGCGCGGCTCGATGCGTGCCTACTGGGACAAGGTGGTTGCCCAGACTGCCAAGGAAGAGGGCGATTCTGCTTGCCTGGAGCAGATTCCGAAGAACCTCGCGGCCGAAGACACGAACTCCGTGATGCACCTGCTTCTTTCGCATCCCCTGCGGGACGATCACATGAAGAGCTTCGACCTGGCGCCGCATGCGGACCGCGTGCAGGTCCCGGTGCTGTCGCTCGAAGCGTTCCAGGATCAGGCCATCACACCGCGCAGCGGCTACTACCAGTCAAGCCTCGACCCAGCCAAACTGTGGTCGGTGCAGACCAACGGCCGCCACGATATGTACCTGGCCGCGGAATTCCAGGCGATGGCCGTGCGTTTTCTCGACCGCTTCGTCAAGGGCGAGAACAACGGCTTCGAGCGTGACACTCCGCACACCACCGTATGGATGGAAGCCGCCGAAGCAAGCGCAAGTGGCAACACGCTGGAGCGGCGCGTTTCCCCCAGGCCCCGTTGGGTGGTGCAGCGAGGGCCGATCCGTAGCGACGACCTGGATGTCAAGGCGTTCCACCTGGGCGAGGGCCAGGCGCTCGCCGATGCACCGGGCTCCGGAGCCGCCGATGGGTTCGACTATCCCGGCGCCGGCGTGGCTGTCAACGACATTGCGGGAAAGAGCTTCTGGGGCCCGTTGCCTGGCGATTGGAAGACCACGGGCGTTGCCTACACATCGCCGCCGCTCGGTGAAGACATGATGGTCTATGGCCCTGGCAGCGCCGATCTCTGGGTTGCCGCCAGCGCCGGCGACGCAGACCTTCAAGTCACTGTGACCGAACTCCGGCCGGACGGGCAGGAGACCTACGTTCAGCGTGGCTGGCTGCGCTTGTCGAACCGTGCCCTGGACACCGTGCGCTCGACACCGTTGTTGCCCATCCGGCTCGAACGGCCGGAGTTGCCCATGCCGCTGCTGCCGGGCAGGCCGGTCCTGGCCCGCGTCGAGATCCACAAGATGGGGCACTACTTTCGCCGCGGTTCGCGACTGCGTATCTGGATCGATACGCCCGCCCAAACCGGCGGCCTGGTGTTCGACACCTTCACGCAGAAGCAGCGCATCCATGTGCTTCACAACGCCAGGTACGACTCCGTGGTGCGGCTCGGCGTGCTGAAGAACGTCGAGGGGCCGGCAAGCTACCCGGCGTGCGGCGAGACGATCCTGCAGCCGTGCCGGCCGGATCCGCTGGCCATCCGCTGAGCGGGACGCATGTCCATGCCCTACAACCCGGCGCTCGACGGTGTTCGTGCGCTGTCCATCCTTGCCGTTGTCCTGTTCCATTGCGAACTCCCCGGTGCGCAAGGCGGCTTCATCGGGCTGGACGTCTTCTTCGTTCTTTCAGGCTATCTCATCACTTCGCTGCTGGCGGCGGAGCACCGTCATGGCGGCATCGGGATCGGCCGCTTCTACGCGCGGCGGGCTCTGCGGTTGTATCCGACGCTGCTGCTCATGGTCGCGGTCTATGTGGGGCTGGCTCCCATCCTCTGGCCGGCGGACGACCGCTGGCTGTCCGCCGTTCTCGCCGCCCTCTACGTTTACGACTATGCGCTGGCTTTCTGGAAGCTGGCGTACACCATCGGCCACACATGGTCACTGGGCGTGGAAGAAAAGTTCTACCTGCTGTGGCCTATCTTGCTGCCGCTATTTCTGCGAACGCGGCATCCAGTCCGCTGGCTGGTGTCGGCATTTCTTGCGGTGACTACCTGGCGGTATTTCGTGGCCATGCACTGGACGTGGCCGCAGGCGTATTTCAGGTTCGACACGCGGATGAGCGGTATTTTGCTGGGGGCGATTGCGGCGCTGGTTCATGTCAGGGTGTCCAAGCATGCGCTCGCGGCCGCTTGCATGGCGCTGCTGGTCCTCATGGCCTTGCCGTCTCTGCCGACCAGCAACCAGACCGAGGCGGTCACGCTTAGCATCACACTGGCGGAGCTGTCGGCATTCGTGCTGATCTGCTATGCCGCGGAGCACGGAAGAGCAACATTCCTTGCGTCGCCCCCCATGGTCTACATCGGCAGACTCTCCTATGGCATCTATCTCTGGCATTTTCCATTGGTGCTGCTGCTTCGTGACACGCAGCCACTGTGGATCACCCTGAGCGGGACTTTTGCGTTCTCGTTCACGATGGCAGCGATCTGTTTGCACCTGGTGGACATGCCGCTGAAGAGATGGCGCCGGCGGGCATGGCCAGAGGCCCACGGTACCGCTTGATCAGACGGCAATTGATGCT
Organism: Variovorax sp. 3319; assembly: GCF_031456585.1. NCBI lineage: Bacteria > Pseudomonadati > Pseudomonadota > Betaproteobacteria > Burkholderiales > Comamonadaceae > Variovorax > Variovorax sp. 3319. Next base: position 166,702 of record NZ_JAVDUZ010000013.1, on the reverse strand, counting down.
GTAACGGAACCAGCGCGCGTCCTCGTGCGGACCTACCGAAGTGGGGGCGCTCTACCTACGATGAAGCTTTTGTCGCATCTCAGCCCAGGAGCTTTTCATGCCTACGTCCAGCATCTCTGAAATCACCGCCTTCATCAACCTGCTCGCCGAAACCGGGAGCCACTATCGGATGGATGAAATGGAGGCGCTTTACACCGAGGACCTCGGCTTTCTGGTACTTACGCCGCAGGGCGAGATTACGCGCTTCTCAAAGGCGGAAATGATGGCCGAGTTCAGAAGCCGCCGTGATGCAGGCGAGAAGCCGCTGTCGACGGAAAAGCGCATCCTGCACATCGAGGAGCAGGGTGATGAAGCCACCGCAATCCTCTTTCGGCGCATGAGCCAGAACGCCGACCCGGCGCTTTACGAGCTGCGACTTCGGCGAACGGACGGCAAGTGGCTGGTTTCCGGGGAAACCGTGCTTCCGTGGCCAGATCTGGCCAACGCGAAGGGGTTTCTCCCTCCGCGCACGGTGGCTCAGGCCTGACAACCAGAGAACACAAAAGTCGATGCGCCGCGCCTTTCAGGTCAGCGACATGCCACCATCGACCTTCAGGTTGACGCCTGTGACGAACACGCTGTCGTCGCTCGCCAGGAACAGCGCCGCTTGCGCCAGGTCGCCGGGCTGGCCCAGGCGGCCCAGCGGAATCGCTGCAGCCATGCTCCTGTCGAAATCAGGCCGTGCGGATTCCGTGATGCCCAGCTTCGCGAGGATTGGCGTGTCGACCGGGCCGGGGCTCAGCACGTTCACCCGGATGCGGCGGTCATTCAGCTCGAGTGCCCAGTTGCGTGCGAACGCCTCGATGGCGGCCTTGCTGCCGGCGTAGACCGCGTGGTTGTCCATTACTTTGCTGCCGGCGATCGAACTCGTGAGGATGATCGAGCCGCCATCGCGCATGAACGCCAGTGCCTTCGTCACGCCAAAGAACACCGCGCGCGTGTTGGTGGCGAACTGCAGGTCGTAGTTGTCCACGCTGACGGCAGAAGACGGCTCGAGAATCGCCGTTCCCGCATTCGCTACATAAATGTCGATGGCGCCGAACCGCGCCTTCACCGCAGCGAGCAGGCAGTCGTGCATTGCCAGGTCGGCCACGTCGCCGACGAAGCCCATTGCGTCCGGGCCGATGCTTGCCAACGCAGTATCCACGGCGTCCTGTCGGCGCCCCACGATGACGACGCGGGCACCTTCCGCGGCGAAAGCCTGTGCGCAGGCCAGGCCAATGCCGCTGTTGCCGCCGGTGATCACGGCCACTTTGCCTGAGAGTTTTTGCATGTTGCTTTTCCTTTTTTAAACGAGAGAGAGAGAGAAGTCTTCAATCTAGATCGCCCACGTGCACTTCGGTAGTGGGCAAAAAAGGAAACACTTGTGCCGCGGAGTCTTCAATGAATGTTCTCGATCACGCACCCGGGTTGGTGGCCTTTGCCAACGCCGTGGAAGCCGGCTCGTTCAGTGCGGCCGCGCGAACGCTGGGGACATCACCGTCGGCGGTCTCCAAGAGCGTTGCGCGGCTGGAGCAACGCTTTGGTGTGCGGCTCTTCCAGCGCTCCACGCGGGTGCTGTCGCTCACGCAGGAGGGTGCCGCGTACTACGAGCGCATAGCGCCGCTGCTGCGCGCACTCGACGAGGCCAGCGACGTGATGCAGCCTGCTGGCGTTGCGCAGGGCGTGCTGCGCATTACGGCGCCAGGCGATCTGGGGCGCATCCTCCTGTCGCCTGTGGTCGGCAAGTTTCTACCCCGACATCCCGAGCTGAAGCTCGAGATGAGCCTTGCCGACCGCCACGTCGACCTGATCCGCGAGGGCTACGACATTGCCATTCGGGCGGGGGAGGTGGCCGACTCCGACCTCACCGCGCGGCGCCTGGCCGACCTGCCGCTCGTGCTGGTGGCGTCGCCCGGGTATCTGGCGCGCCGCGGCACGCCCGATTCGATCGATGCCCTGCAAGGCCACGCGCACGTGCGCTACATGCTCGGTGGCAAGGCGTTTCCCATCCGCTTTGCCGATGGTGCTGTGTTGAACCCCGCTGGCGTATTCGATACGGACAACAGTGTTGCGCTACGCATCGCGGCGCTGGCTGACCTGGGCATCGTGCAGATCCTGCGCCTGTTCGTACAAGACGATATCGAAGCCGGCCGGCTGGTGCCCGTGCTGCCTTCGCAGCCGTTGCCGCTCGTGACCGTCTCGGCCCTGCATGCCTTCGGGCGCCAGGCGCCGGCGCGCGCGCGGCTTTTTATCGAGTTCCTGGCGGCGGAACTCGAACGGCTGTCCTGAGGCAGGCGCGTCTTAAAGGCCCAGGGCCTTCGCCACGCCAGCCCCGTACGCCGCGTCGGCTTTGGCGCAGTTGCCAATGTGGCGGCGCTTGATGAACTCCGGCGCATCGCCCATTGCACGCGCGGTGTTGTCGAAGAGCACCTGCTGCTGCGCGGGCGTCATCAGCCGGAACAGGTCGCCGGGCTGCTTGTAGTAGTCCGCGTCGTCTTCGCGGAAGTTCCAGAAGTCCGCATCACCGCGCAGCCTGAGCGGCGGCTCACGGTAGCCGGGCTGCTCCTGCCATTGGCCGAAGCTGTTGGGCTCGTAGTGCGGCGTGCTGCCGTAGTTGCCATCTACGCGCATCGCGCCGTCGCGGTGGTTGCTGTGCACCGGGCAGCGCGCGGCGTTCACCGGAATCTGGTGGTGGTTCACCCCCAGGCGGTAGCGCTGCGCATCCGAATACGCGAACATGCGCGCCTGCAGCATCCTGTCGGGCGACACGCCGATGCCAGGCACCAGGTTGTTGGGTGCGAACGCACTCTGTTCCACGTCGGCAAAGAAGTTCTCGGGGTTGCGGTTGAGCTCCATCAAGCCCACTTCGATCAACGGGTAGTCCTTCTTGGGCCAGACCTTGGTCAGGTCGAACGGGTGGTAAGGCACCTTCTCTGCATCGGCCTCGGGCATCACCTGCACGTAAAGCGTCCATCTGGGGAAATCGCCGCGCTCGATCGCTTCGAACAAGTCGCGCTGGTGGCTTTCGCGGTCGCTGCCCACAATGGCCGCGGCTTCGGCATCCGTGAGGTTGCTGATGCCCTGCTGCGTCCTGAAGTGGAACTTGACCCAGAAACGCTCGTCCTGCGCATTGACGAAGCTGTAGGTGTGCGAGCCGAAGCCGTGCATGTGGCGGTAGCTGGCCGGAATGCCGCGGTCGCTCATCACAATGGTGACCTGGTGCAGCGCTTCGGGCAGCAGCGTCCAGAAGTCCCAGTTGTTTGTGGCGCTGCGCAGATTGGTGCGGGGGTCGCGCTTGACCGCCTTGTTGAGGTCCGGGAACTTGCGTGGATCGCGCACGAAGAAGACCGGCGTGTTGTTGCCCACCAGGTCCCAATTGCCTTCTTCCGTGTAGAACTTGAGCGCGAAGCCGCGGATATCGCGTTCTGCATCGGCCGCGCCGCGCTCGCCGGCCACCGTGGTGAAGCGGGCGAACATCTCGGTCTTCTTGCCCACGGCGGAAAAGAGCTTGGCGCGCGTGAAGCGGGTGATGTCGTGCGTGACCGTGAAGCTGCCGAAAGCGCCGGACCCCTTGGCATGCATGCGGCGCTCGGGTATGACCTCGCGGTTCAGGTTGGCGAGCTTCTCGATCAGCCACACGTCCTGCATCAGGAGCGGGCCGCGCGGGCCGGCCGTGAGGCTGTTCTGGTTGTCGGCCACAGGGGCGCCGAAGGAGGTGGTCAGCGGCGTCTTGCGCGGGATGTGGGATGAATCGCTCATGAAAGGCTCTCTCAACGCAGGAAAAGGCGCGCCGACGAATGCGGCGCCGATGTGTGGATTTCTAGCCCGCCAGTGCCACGACACTGGTGATGCCGTTGCGTGCCATCTTGGCGTAGGGGCAGAATCTTTCCGCGCTTCGCACCAGTTCTTCGGCCACACTTTTCTCGACATCGGGCAAATGAACCCGGACATCGGCCGTGAGCATGAAGAGCCCGTCCACGGGGTCACGCCCGAAAGCAACGGACATCTGAACGTCGGCGTCGTGAACCGGAATCTTCTTTTTCGCCGCCAGCAGGTTCAACGCCCCATGGAAGCACGCGGCATAGGCTGCTGCAAACAGTTGCTCCGGATTGGTGCCGCCGCCGCCACCGCCCATGGCAGCGGGAAGCCGCAGCTGCACGTTCAGGTTGCCGTCGTCGGAGCGCGCCACTCCCGAGGCTCGACCGTGTTCTGCCTGGCCGCCGCTCACCGTGACGACCGTCGAATAGATCGGTTCGAAATCCTGCCCCTTGTACTTGTCGAGCAGCGCGACGGATGGCGGTTGCAGCGGGACTGGCTGCGCGGTTTCGGCCCCGGTCGCGGAGGCGGTGACGGTATCTTTCTGCGTGGGCATTCCAGGCTTCCGTTCAAATAGTGGTGGAACGGTTCGCTCAGGCGGCTGAAGCTTCGAGTTCGAAGGCGGCGCTGATGATGAGATTGAGTTCGTCGCCGATCATCGGGAGCGCGGCGGTAACTCCATACTCGCTGCGGCGGATGCGGCCCTTGATGTCGAAGCCGATCGTGTAGACCTGCTTGGCAGGGTTCATGCCGGCGCCGACAAAATCCACCTCGAACGTGACATCGCGCGTCACGCCATGCAAGGCGAGGGTGCCGGTCACCAGGAATGAATTCTCGGCAAGGGAAAGAGGCGCGGCGAAGTCGAAGGCGATCAGCGGAAACCGCTCGCCATCCAGCCAGCCGCCGCTCCTGAGTTCGTCGTCCAGCACCCGGCTCGTCGTCTTGACGTTGGCGACCGGTACAGACGCCGCGAGTCGCGTGGGGCTGTCGCTTGCCGACAGTGGAATATCGAGGGTGCCGCCGGGCATGGTGAACTCGCCGTAATAGGTCGAGATGCCGAAGTGCGACACGCTGAACAGCACATGCGAATGCACAGGATCGATGACGTAGCGCCCGCGGCTGACGTCGGCCAGGTTCGACGAGGCGAGTGTGGAAAGCGGGGAGGTGTCGGGCATGGAATCACCAGGATCGAAAGAGATGTCTTGGGTCGGGAAGGCCCTCGGCCGCATCGGGATGCAGCCGAGGACGGCCTTCGTGTCAGCGCGCCGGTTTGGGCAGTGCGAACCAGGCCTCGAAGTTGAGAGCACCGATGCGTGGGTTGGCGCCCGGCACCAGCGTGTCGTCCTTCAGCTCCGCGCCGAAATAGCGTGCGTGCACGTCCTGCACCACCTTGCGCGGATCGTTGGTCTTGGCGAGAAAACGCTGCACGAGATCGGAGAGGCGAACGCGCTCGGGCCCTGCAATTTCGACCACGCCGTTCACCGGGCTGCCTACGGTGTAGTCGGCCACGGCGGCCGCGACATCGTCCGATGCGATCGGCTGCACGAACGCCGGCGAAAGGTGCACCGTGTCGCCGTCGGTGCCCGATTGCGCAATGCCGCCGAGGAACTCGAAGAACTGCGTCGAGTGAACGATGGTGTACGGAATCTTCGATTCGCGGATCAGCTTTTCCTGCGCGATCTTGCCGCGGAAGTAGCCGCTTTCGGAAAGGCGGTCGGTGCCGACCACGGACAGCGCCACGTGGTGCTTCACGCCGGCCGCAGCTTCCGCGGCCAGCAGGTTGCGTCCCGAGGTCTCGAAGAACTCGAGCACGGCCTTGTCCTCGAACGAGGGCGAGTTGGCCACGTCCAGCACCACCTGCGTACCCTGGAGGGCTTCGGCCAGGCCTTCGCCGGTGATGGTATTGACGCCCGAGGCGGGCGATGCGGCAACGACCTCGTGGCCGGCGTCGCGCAGCTTGCTGACGACCTTCGAGCCGATGAGGCCCGAGCCGCCGATGACAACGATCTTCATGATGATTTCCTTGTAGCCCGCAGGGGGCCGGGTGGATGACGGAGGGCGATTTGTGCAGCGTGGGTCAGGCGAGCTTCGCCTTGTCGAGCCCGAAGACCTTGTCGGAGCTGCCGGGCACGCTCTTGAACGCAATGTTCAGTCGGCTCCATGCGTTGGTCGACATGACGAGGAAGGTGAGGTCGGAGATTTCCTTTTCCGACAGCTGCGTGCGCACGCGCTCGTAGATGTCGTCGGGCACGCCTTGCTCGGGCAGCTTGGTCAGCACTTCGGTCCAGGCCAGCGCCGCGCGCTCGCGCGGGATGAACAGCGTCGACTCCCGCCATGCAGCCAGGTGGTACAGGCGCAGCTCGCGCTCACCCTGGATCTTGGCCTGCTTGATGTGCATGTCCAGGCAGAAGGTGCAGCCATTGAGCTGCGCCGTGCGGATTGAAACCAGGTTACGGATCGACTCTTCGATCGCGCCTTCCTTGATGGCGTTGAGGAACTCGACGAACTTCTTGAAGAGTTCGGGCGATTGCTCGACATAGTTGACGCGCTGGGTCATGACTAACTCCTGGAATGGGTGGCGGATGCCTGGACTCAGAATCGGCTGAGTCGTCCGTTTGCGAAGATCGCGTAGACAGGACGTAGCGTAGATTTGGGGAGTCGAGGGCGGTAGCCATGCACAAGGCTTCACGGTGTTGCCCAACGCGCACCAATCGAATCGGGACGCCAGGGCCACTGCAGGCGTCAGCTGCCGCCGTGCCCCGCAAGCGCACGGCCACGGACCATGCCTTCGATCACGCGCAGCACATCGGCCGGCTCCGCGCGCTTTCGGATGTCTTCCTCGATGTGGGCGAAACGGATGCGGCCTTCCTCGTCGACAACATAGGTGGCCGGAACCGGCAACACCCACAGGCCGTTGCCATTCAGGACCGGAATGTCGGTGCCTACCGAACCGTAGAAGCTCACGAGCTCGGGGGGAAGCGTGAAGGCCAGTTCAAAGCCGTTGGCTGCTTCGAGGTTGGAATCGCTGAGCACGGTGAAAGTGAACTGGTTGTCCTCGGCCGTGCGCATCGAGTGGTCTGGCGTCTGAGGCGAAATCGCAAGGAGCGTGGCGCCGAGCTGTGCCAGGTCATCCGCACGCTGGTGCCAGGCTCGCAACTGGAGGCTGCAATAGCCGCACCAGCCACCACGGTAGAAAACCAGCACGAGCGGTCCCTTGCGCCACACGTCCGACAGACGAACCGGCTGGCCGGCACCGTCCGGCAATGTCGCGTCCGGCGCGAGGTCGCCCACGCGCTTGGCCCGGGCAGCGATGCCTGTGGCGTCGAACACCGCATCGGCGGCGTCGTTGTGGTCAAAAGGGGAAAGTTGCGGGCTCATGGCAGGGCTTCGAAAAGTAGGAGGGCGATCGTCCGGTGCGCGCTGCTGCGTCGAACCCGGGTCTCAAACGAGCGTCTTGTCGACATAGCACCATCGCCAGGATTCACCCGGCTCCGCAGACTGCACGATCGGATGGCCGGTCTCGTGGAAGTGGCTGGTTGCATGCTTTCCCTGCGACGAGTCGCAACATCCGACGTGCCCACAGGTGAGGCACATGCGCAGGTGAACCCAGCGGCCGCCGGAGCGCAGGCATTCCTCGCAGCCATTGGTGTTCGGCGTGACCTGGTGGACCTGGCCCAGGTGGGGGCAGCCGGCGGTCATGCGCGCACCTGTGCGTGGGACGGTGACGGTGAAAGAGAGGGGACGGAAATCTTCATGGCATTGGCTCCTTGGCGTTCGCCAGCGGCGAACAGGTCGATCTACATGGCTTCATACGTGGGCCCGTCGCCGCCTTCGGGCGCGATCCACACGATGTTCTGGGTCGGATCCTTGATGTCGCAGGTCTTGCAATGAATGCAGTTCTGCGCATTGATGTGCAGCCTGGCTTCGTCCTTGTCGTTCCGGAGGAATTCGTAGACGCCGGCGGGGCAGTAGCGGCTTTCGGGGCCGGCGTACAAGCGCAGGTTGACTTCGACCGGCACCGCCGCATCGCGCAACGTCAGGTGCACCGGCTGGTCCTCCGCGTGATGCGTGTTGCTCAGGTAGACCGAGCTCAGGCGGTCGAAGCTGTGCACGTCGTCCGGCTTCGGATAGGCGATAGGCTCGCATTGGTCGGCGGGCCGCAGGCTCGCATGGTCCGGCCGGGCGTTGTGCAGTGTCCAGGGCGGCGCGGCGATGCCCAGCTTGGGCATCAGCCACTGCTCGACGCCGGTCATCAGCGTGCCGGCGAGCGAACCCTTCTTGAACCATAATTTGAAATTGCGGGACTGGTGCAGCTCCGTGTGCAGCCAGCTGGCCTCGACGGCGCGTGGATAGTCTGTGAGTTCGTCGCCCGAACGCCCCGCGTGCAGCGCCGCGCAGGCGGCTTCCGCGGCCAGCATGCCGGTCTTGATGGCCGCATGGCTGCCCTTGATGCGCGCGGCGTTCAGGTAGCCCGCATCGCAACCGACGAGGGCCCCGCCCGGGAACACGGTGCGCGGCAGGCTCTGCGGCAAGCCGTTGTTGATGGCCCGTGCACCGTAGCCGATGCGCTTGCCGCCATCGAGATGCCTGCGAATCGCGGGATGCGTTTTCCAGCGCTGGAACTCTTCGAACGGACTCAGCCAGGGGTTGCGGTAGTCGAGCCCTATGACAAAGCCCAGTGCCACCTGATCGCCGTCGAGGTGGTAAAGAAAGCCGCCGCCGAACGTGTCGCGGTCCATGGGCCAGCCCGCGGTGTGCACGACCAGGCCCGGTTCGGCCCGCGAGGGATCGACTTCCCACAGTTCCTTGAGGCCGATGGCATAGCTGGGTGCATCCCGCCCTGCATCGAGCCCGAACCTCGCGATCAGTTGCCGCCCAAGCTGCCCGCGCGCGCCCTCGGCAAAGACCGTGTACTTGCCGCGAAGCTCGACAGCGGGCTGGAACGCAGCCGTCGGCTCGCCGTTGCGGTCCACCCCCATGCTGCCGGTGGCCACGCCCGAGACGTGCCCTTGCGGGCCGTAGAGGATCTCGGTTGCGGCAAAGCCCGCGAAGATCTCGGCGCCAAGACCCTCTGCGTGCGCGGCCAGCCACTTGACGAGCAGGCCGAGGCGCACGACGTAGTTGCCTTCGTTGCGAAAGCACTGCGGTACCAGAAAGCCCGGCGTTCGCATCGCACGCTGCTTGCCGAGAAACAGGAACTCATCTCGAGTGACGGGCTGGCTCAAGGGCGCACCCAGCGTGCGCCAGTCGGGCAGCAGCTCGTCGATGGCGCGAGGGTCCATCACGGCCCCTGAGAGCGTATGCGCGCCGGGCTCGCTGCCTTTTTCGAGCACCGCGACCGAGAGGTTCGCATCGATCTGCTTGAGCCGGATGGCCGCCGCCATTCCGGCGGGGCCGCCGCCCACGATGACGACGTCGTAGTCCATCGACTCGCGAGGCCCGGGGGAGGGCGGTGCGGCTTGGGCGCGGGCAGCGGTCATGGGCAGCGCGGCCTACAGATCGATCCGGATCGCGCCGTTGCTGACATAGCGCGAGAAGTTCTGGAACGGAATGGCCGCCTGTGCGCGATAGTTTTCGTCTTGCCAGCTGAAGACCGTATCCATCCGGGAGACCTCGATCTCCACAAGGCCCCGGCGCACTTCGAGCTCGGCGCCGTCGCCTTCGCTGTACTCCACCGTCCCGACCACTTCGGCGTTCAGCGTGGTGGCCAGGTTGTCGCGGATCCGTTCGTTCAGGCGCATCAACTGATCGGAGACGCTGTGCGCACGTTCGGTACGCGGCGCCAGGCCTTCCTCCATCACGAGCGCTGCATGCACGCCGTCGTCGGCATGCATGCGGCGAACGAAGGCCGTGAGTTGCTCGAAGCCGTGCAGGCCGACCTTCGTTCCGATGGCCCAGCGCAGCATCACGAAGAGGTAGGCATCGGCGATGGAACGCTGCCCCGTGAGCCATTCGCGCCCTTCGAGCTGGGCATCCAGCCGCGCCAGGTACTCGCGCACGTGGCTGCGTGCAATGGCAGCAAGCTGCACCGCCAGGCCGCCGTCAGGCAGATAGCGCTCGGGAAAGAAAATCGGCCTGAACGCCTTGTGCACATCGGAGTTCAGGAAGCCGAGCCAGCGCATCACCTCTGCCCGCGAGCGCGGCGAGCCATCACCCGCCAGCTGAAGGTGCGGGTGCAGATCTGCCAGGTAGCCGAGGATGGCCACGTTCTCGGTCAGCGTGAAGTCGCCGTGCACCAGCAGCGGCACCACGCCAGTTGGATTGAGTTCCAGGTACTCCGGCGTCTTGATGCTGCGGCGGTCCATGCGGACCGCTTCGTACGGCTGGCCGGACCACTCGAGCACGATGTGGTCGGCCAATGCGCTGGCACCGGGCATGTAGAAGAGTTTCATGGCAGGGGTCCTGTGTGCTTGTGCCGGCTTCCTGTTGCAGGAAGCAATGAATGCCTTCCACCCGCCGCGTCGCCGTGTTGCTGGTCCGATTTACGCGGGGACACCGCGCCGACGTGAGTCTGTCCCGTGCACGAACGGGTGGAAAGTGCACGCCTCATTACAGCCGCCTCGGCGATCTGACACCCGTCATCTTCGTTGCGGCGGGTGGAATGCAACCGTTGGGTTACTTCACTGGAATGAAGAACTCGGCACCCTTGTTCTTCACCAGCGTTACCACGAACTTCGCGGGCTTGGTCTTGCTCGCGTTGCGCCCGACGGTGTGAATGTCATCGGGGCCTTCATAGAAGGTGTCGCCGGCTTTGAGCGTTACTTCCTTGCCGCCTTTCACGCCCATCACGATCGAGCCTTCGACCACGTATACGTAGCTGTGGGCGTCGTGGCGATGCACGGGATCGACTGCGCCCGGCGGATAGTCCACCGTGATCATCAGCACTTCCTTGCCGGGGATGTCCTTCATCTCCTGGGTCATCAGCGGCGTTACCTTGGCGTCTTGTGGGGTGCCGTGCGCGGCAGCGTGCTGCGTCATCGCTGCGCCTGCGGCGAACAACAGCACCAGCCCGATATTTCCTGCAATCTTGATCATGGTCTTTGCCTTCATTGGTTCGATGGATGAATCGTAGGAGTGGGCGGTGCGGCGTGGTAGGCCTGCGATACGGATCACGGTGTTGTCTGCAAGGCACCAATCGCGGAGCGCATACTCACGCGGGCCGTCTTGCGGACTCATGCCGGTGGTTCGTCTTCCACGGGATCGAAGCGCGCGCCCCCTTCGAGGGTGCGGTGAACGGGGCATCGCTGCGCGATTTCCAGCAACTGTGCGCGTTGCACCTGCGTAATGGCTCCGTCTATCGACACCCGTCGACTGAAGACATCGGGTGGAGACGCCGCCTTGTCCTTCCGGTGGTTCACCGCGGTGCGGATGCGTGTGACCGGCCAGCCCTTGCTGTCGGCATAGTGGCGCAGCGTCATGGTGGTGCAGGCGGCGAGCGCGGACGACAACAGGTTGTAGGGCGTGGGGCCCGATCCGAGTCCGCCCGCAGTCGCGGGTTCGTCCGCGAGCCAGCGCGAGCCGCCCGAGCGCAGCGCGAGCTGGAACTTTCCGAGGCCCGTTTCTTCCGCTTCTGCATCGGCTGCGACAGGGTGCCCAGCGGGTGGCTCGGGCATGTAGCGGGCTGCCCAAGTCGCGATGAGGTGTGCGACCTGTTCGGCGTCTTCGCGCTTCGACAGCAGGTGGTCCGCGTCATCGAGCGAGACAAAGCTCTTGGGATGCCTGGCTGCCAGAAAGATGCGTGTGGCGTTCTCGATGTCGACTGTGCGGTCTTGCGGTGCATGAAGCAGCAACAGCGGCCGGCGCAGAGCTGCGATGCGCGCCCCCGAATCGTGTTTGCGCAAATCGTCCACGAAGGCCTTGCCGACCAACATTGGCCGTCCGACCACCTGGACCATCGCCTGTCCCTCTGTGTCGAGCCGCGCAAGGCCCGTGGGATCCAGCAGACGCAGCACCTGCGCCACGTCGAAGGGCGCGGCAATGGTCGCAACGGCATGTGCGCTGGCAATTCGGCCCGCTGCAGCCAGCATGGCGGAGCCACCGAGACTGTGACCCACGAGCAAGCGAGGCGGCATTCCGGCAGTCTCCATGGCGCCGGCGGCAGACACCAGATCCTGCACGTTCAGCGAGAAGCTCGCGTCGGCAAAGCTGCCCTCGCTGTCGCCCAGCCCCGTGAAGTCGAATCGAAGCACGCCGATGCCTGCGCTGGCCAACTCCCGCGCGATGTGCACGGCCGCGAGGTTGTTCTTGCCGCAGGTGAAGCAGTGCGCAAAGAGCGCCCAACCCCGCTGGATGCCTTCCGGCATTTCGAGACTGCCTGACAGGCGGAGTCCGTTCTGGTTGAGAAACTCGAAGGAGCGAGTGGGCACGGGGCGTGTTCCTGTGTCTAGAGCAGACGCGTACGAATCGGGATGCCCGCCTTCAGCGTCAGGGTCACCGGGGTTCGCTCGGCGACGTCGGCCAGGCGCGCCTTCTGCGCGTCGTCCAGGCCGAAGATGCGCAGCGACCTTTCGATAACCATGGCGTTGTCTACGCGCGCAAGATGAAGGTCGACCTGCACAGATTCGAGAGGCCAGCTTTTGAGGTCCGCATACATGCGGAGCGTGATGGCGGTGCATGCCCCAAGGCCGGCAATCACCAGTTCGTAGGGCGTGGCCCCTGCGCCCTCGCCGCCGAGGAAGGAGGGCTCGTCCGAGACGAGCGTGTGGCCGCTGGCGAGGTCAATGTGCGTGTGATAGTGGTCGCGTCCGATGCGGGCGGTGCCTTGGGCCATGGTCAGGACTTTTCTTTATGCGGAAGCTGGGCGCGAGGAAGGCGCGTCCGCAGGCAGGGGAATGAACTCGCTGTCGCCGGGAACGCCCGCAAAACGCTGCGCACGCCAGTCGTCATTGGCCTGCGCAATGCGCTCTGCGGAAGAAGAGACGAAGTTCCAATAGATATGCCGTGGCTCGGCAAGCGGTTCGCCACCGATCAGCATGAGGCGGGTCGCTCCGGCCCCGCGCAGCACGAGTTCCGCCCCGGGCTTGAAGACCACGAGTTCGCCTGCTTCGAAGCGGCCCGCCTGTCCAACGACCTCGAACGCCCCCGACACCACGTAGACCGCACGTTCGACGTGCTCCGGCTTCACCTGATAGCGTGCGGCGTTTTTGAGCATGATGTCGGCGTAGACCATGTCCGAGTACGTGCGCACTGGCGAGACCAATCCGTCGCTTCGCCCCGCAATCAGCGTGAATGCAGCGCCGTCCGATTCGGTCTTGGGAATGGCTGCTGCGGCGTGATGGAAGAAGCCCGGTTCGGCCTCTTCATGCGCCTTCGGCAGTGCCACCCAGGCCTGGATGCCGAACAGCGACGCGCCTGCCCGGCGCTCGGCCTCGGGCGTTCGCTCGGAGTGCACGATGCCCGAACCCGCGGTCATCCAGTTGACCTCGCCGGGACGGATCGCCTGCACGTTGCCCAGGCCGTCGCGATGCATGATCTCGCCAGCGATCAGGTAGGTGACCGTGGCCAGGCCGATGTGCGGATGCGGCCTCACGTCGAAAGCCTGGCCCGCCGTGAAGGTCGCGGGCCCCATATGGTCGAAGAAGATGAACGGCCCGACCATCTGCCGATGGGCAGAGGGCAAGGCCCTTCGAACCTTGAAGCCGTCTCCGAGGTCGCGCGTCGGCGGCAGGATGACGGTCTCGACGCCAGCGACCTTGCTCTGGCGAGTGGTCGTAGCGGGGCTCAGTGCGCCGGGCGCCTGAACGGGAGCTTTGCTCATGTGATGGTCAACGGAGTTGAGGGAAGCGAATCGCTGCTGCGCTCACGCTTGGGGCGCGGTCGAGTCGCGCCAGCACAGCGCGGAGAGCACGGTGCCTTCGCCGTCGATCTCGAACTCCTCGGGCAGGGGGCCATCGATGCGTTCAAGTTGCACGGCACCGGCCAGCCGCTCGCGCAGGTCGCGCGCCCATCGGTTGCCGTGCGCCATCCAGGCGGGACTGATCTCATCGCCGTCCAGCGAGGGTTCAAGCATCACGATGACGCGCAACGCGGGCCCCTCCGTCGCTTGAATGGCCCACAGCCGCCGAACGGCAGGCTGCTCGGCGTACCAGCGAGCCAGTGCACTCGACGTGGCGCAGGCGGGCTCGAGGGCTTGGAGAGAGGATGTCAACGACAGTCTCATGGCGTGCCCCGGCATTACTGCGGCATGCCGCTCTCGGCACGCAGCGCCGCTTGCACGCCGGCGTCGCCGTCCATCATCCGAACGAATCGGGCGAGGTTGTCCAGGCCTTGCATGTCGACCTTCTTGGCTGCCGACCAGCGCGAGAGCACGAAGAGGTACGGGTCCGCGATGGAGCGCTCGCCGGTCAGCCAGTCCCGTCCATCGAGTTGATCGTCCAGCCGCGCGAGGTACTCGCGCACATGGCCGCGCGCGTTGTCCGCAAGGACGGGGGCCATCGCCGCGTCTTTCAGGAAGCGCTGCGGCGTGAAGATCGGTTTGAACGCTTTGTGCACATCCGAGTTGAGAAAGCCAAGCCAGCGCATGACCTCGGCGCGGGCGCGTGGCGATCCGTCGCCCAGCAGGCGCGCCTCGGGGTACAGGTCGGCCAGGTAGCCGAGGATGGCGACGTTCTCGGTAAGCGACAGGTCGCCGTCAGCCAGCAGCGGCACCGTACCGCCCGCGTTGATGGCAAGGTAGTCGGGCGACTTGATGCTTTCCAGGCTCATTCGCACCGGTTCGTGGTCTGCGCCGATCCACTGGAGAACGATCAGGTCGGCGAGGGAGCACGCGCCGGGCATGTGATAAAGCTTCATAGGTATCCGTTGGGTTGAGGCGAGCCGTTCGCTTCTGGTGCGAGAGCGAGCTTCGCGTTGGGCAGTAGAGGTTTGCGAACGATTCGATGCTAGGCACGCGTGCGCCACGGCGGTAGCCCCGTGCCGGGGTGCACTGTGTTGTCACCGGCGCACCAATCGTGATGGCGGCTGGGGCCATTCACTTGCCGATGTGCATGGCGCGTCCCACCGAAAGTCCAAGCGCGCACATCGCCAGGCAGAGCGCCAGGCAGGCCGTCAGCGGCATCGTCCAGTTGCCGGCGGCCTCGTGGAGGTAGCCCACCAGCGTGGGGCCGACCGCTGCCAGCAGGTAGCCGATGCATTGCGACATGCCGGACAGCGACGCGGCGATCTGCGGATTGCCGGCGCGCAGCCCGACGAACGCCAGGCTCAGGATCAATGCCGAGCCCATCCCCATGCCGAACGCGAAGAGCCACAGCGGCGTCCATGCGGGCAGGACCAGCAGGCCGACCAGGCCACACGCACTCAGCGCGGGCGAGGCAAAGGCAATCCAGCGCTGATCGGGCATGCGGTGCAGGAGCGGCATCAGCAGCAGCGCGGGCACGGCCCCGGCCAGTTGCATCCAGCCATGCAGCGTCCCGGCACGTGCGCTCGAAAAGCCGGCCTCCTGGAGAATCGAAGGCAGCCACGCAATCGCCGCAAAGTAGATGAAGCAGGTGAGGCCCAGGTATCCGGCCACTTGCCAGGCCAGCGGGGCCTTCCACACCGAAGGTCCGTGCCTACCCGTGACGAGGCCCGGCGCCGAGACGGTTCGAAACCGAAGTTGCGGCAGCCACAGCAACGCGGCGACAAGCGGCAGCACGGCGACCGCACCCAGCGAAGCCGGCCATCCGGCGCCAAGGACATGGTCCAGCGGCACGGCCACGGCGGACGCGATGCCCGCAGCCGAGATCATCGCGAGTGCGTAGCCGGCCGTGAGCTTCGCCACATGGTGGGGGAAATCCCTTTTGAGCAAGCTCGGCAACAGGACGTTGGCGATGGCGATCGCACCGCCGATCACGCAAGTGCCCGCATAAAGCGCCAGGACCGTGCCACCCGAGCGCACGGCGATGCCGGCGACGAGCAGAGCCAGCGATGCAAAGAGCACGCGCTCCAGGCCGAATCGCCGTGCAATGAGCGCCGCCAGCGGAGACACGAAGGCGAACGCAAGAAGTGGCAGCGTTGTCAGCAGGCCCGCCTGCGAGGCACTGAGCGCGAAGCTCTCGCGCACCGGCTCGAGCAGCGGGCCGAGCATCGTGATAGGTGCTCTGAGGCTGGCCGCGATGAGCAGGATGCCAGCGATGAGAAGCGCCGGGCGAGGTGAAGATTCTGGCGGTGGTGAGGAATGCATGGGGGTCGGAAATGAAGCGGATTCGTCGCCATGCTCGGGAAGGCCATGGGCCAGCTGCGGCGCGACCTCGCACACGGGCGCTAGAACCTGCGGGCGTATCGAAGCTGGACGAAGTTCTCGCCTGGGTTCGGATGCTTGATGCCCGCGTTCGAGAAGTGTTCGAGGCGCAGCGCGATCTCGTGCCGGCGCTGCTCGCCGAAGCTCCGACCCACAGCCAGATGGGTGCCGAAGTTGAAGCTCGTCGAGAAGCTCTTCTGCCGGGTCTTGTAGACCGACGAGGTGGCGGTCACCCCCAGGCCGGCTTCGAAGAACCACGGCGAAGCGCCATCCGCGGGGCGATAACGCAACACGGGGATCAACGCGAGTTGCGACAGATGCGAAAGCCCCGCCCGGTCTGCCGACTGAATCTGCCAGTAAGCGTAGGAGGCCTCCAGATAGCTGCTCAGCTCGCCAGGGCCCAGTTGCCATCGATAGGGCAGGTCCCAGGTCAGGCCCGTCGTGAGCGTGCGGGTACCCTGCGCCGAGCCAGATTGGGCGAAGAGGGAAGACGGGTGGTGCGAAGGCGCATCGGCGCGGGCCACCTGTGAAATGCAGGCGCTGATGCAGAGAAGAACCATCGCCGCACCATGTCGCCTGCGACGGAGTTGCGGTAGCCGGAGATTGAATCGAAAAATTTGATCGGACATTGATTTACGGATGCAGCGAGCGGTGGGTTCAAGGGCGATGCGCATGGGCCAATGGCTGTGTAGAGCCCACGGTGAATGCAAGCGCGGCATCGGCAGGCGCAGCCGCTGGCGCATCTGCCGGTGTTTCGAAGCGCCCGCCAAGGCGATTGCCAGCCGGATCCTCGAGGGTGCCGCGCGCGATGAGCCGATACTTGCCTGCGTTCCATCGAGCGTGCGGCGTGAACGTCCAGGTGCGCTCGCCGTCTTTCAGCAGGGCTTCACCACTCACGCGCCGGCCATGCGGGTCGGCGATCGCGATGTAGTCGGCTTCCCGGCCATCGATGGGCTCGCCAAGCGTCACGACGAGCGGTTGCCTTGAGCCGGCGTGCACTGACGACAAGCGCCATCCGGACACCGCCGGACCGCTCGTGTCCGCGGGCCCGACGCGCCAGTGCTGGATGGGACGGCCGTCAAGCGTCAAGGTCACATCGTCTCCGTCGACAAGAATCGGCCCCAGCACCTCACGGGCGTTCAGGCCGGTCTTGACGCGGCCTGGATGCATCAGGACGGTCAGGATCCGGCCGTTGGGCGACCAGAGCTCCTGCTCGAGAAACGGTTGCGCCAGCGGCTTTCCGTCCGGGCGCACCAGCTCCAGGCTCGGCAGCACCGGGCCTTCGATCCGCGTTGCGAACTCGATCGACAGGCGCAGCAGGTTGGCCGGCACCTGGCCGGCGGAAGGCTGGACGCGCACCATTTGCGCAGCCTCGGGTGATCGCGCGGGTGGTGCGGCATGCGACGCACCCAGCGTCACGGCAAGCGCCACGGCGCCGCACAGTCGGCGAAGACGCACGGCTTACTCCGATGCCTTGATCAGGTCGGGAAAGCCCTCGTCCTTCAGCAGCATGTCCTGCCGGGGCTTGATGTTCTGCAGCTGGAAGTTGTCGCCCTTGAAGCTGTACTCCGCGAAGGCGTATTCCGAGACGTGGTCGGTCAGCCGGAAGCTCAGTTCCTTGCCGATGGACACGAGTTGCAGCGCGTCCTTCTCAAGCCGGCGCCGCACGACCACGAACGATTTTTCATCCAGGTTGTCCAGCCGCAGCGTGCCGGCCAGCGGCGCCTGCATGACCTCGACACCCGCCAGCTCTCCGAAGGGCACCTGCTTGTCCATGCCGGGCCTGGCACCCGCGGCCTCCAGTTGCGACACGGGAATGACGTTGGACACGCGATCGAAATTGGCCAGCAGCAGGAAGTCTTCGGTCTTGCCCTGCGCCGTGCGCGAGTAGGAGATCATGTCCGCCGGCGTGTTGCCGTAGCCGAGCTCGGCGACGGTCTTGCCGCGAATATGGGCGCCGTCCCTCAGGTCGTCCAGCGGAATCGTCACGAGGGGAGTGCAGGTGTAGGCAGCCACGAGGTAGGTCTTGCCGCCCCAACTCGCGAAGCTCATCGCACGCACAGGGGCGCGTGTCTCGATCAGGTTGTGGCCCGCGTGGTAGATCTCCACCGAGGTGATCGACTGCTTCGCGTCGAAGGGGTACTTCACCCGGCGCAGCGTCGAGGCGAAGTCTTGGTTGGAGAGGCCGGCCACGAAGAGTTCGCCTTCTCGCCACTTCATGTCCGTGACGGTGAAGCTGCGCTCGGGCGTTTCCTTCCAGAAGCTGTAGTCCGAGGTGGGCGCGTCGCGCAGCGCGACCGATGTCGAGGCCGCCGCCTTCAGATCGACACGGCGCGCCTTCTTGTCGCTGGTGACCATGATGAGCGCCGGCGTCTTCGCGGTGCCGTAACTCACAGCCACGTACACCTGTGCGGTGCCAGGCCGCACGACCATGTCCTCGACAGTGACCTTGGCACCGCCGACTTGGGCGGACAGCAGGCTTTCCAGGTCGAGGACGTTGAACGCCGTGCCTGCCGGCTGCTGCTGTGCCGCCGGTAGCGAGATTGCGTGGACGCGGGCGGCTTTCCAGTCGGCGATAAACAGAATGTTCCCGGGACCTGCGGCAAGGCGGGAAATGGACTTCACATCCGCCGCCGCGGCGTTGAGTGAAGCACCGAGGCAGCAGGCGAGGGCGGTGATGACGATGCGCAGACGCATGGGGGACTCCTTGAAGGGTGTGTTGGACTTCACCGATCCTAGGAATGAGCGGCCCTCGGCGGTAGGTATTCGCGAGGGACCACGGCGTTGTCTGCGAGGCACCAATGCGTCCTCGGACGGGCGGTTGACGAGGCCTACCAGAGGCTCTCGAGCAGCGCGTCGAGCTTGACGCTTGCGTTGTTGCCCAGGTCGGCTACTTCATTGGGGTAGTTCTTCTTCAGCAGCCGGGCCACCTCAGGAAGCTTGGCCCGGTCGAGATCGAAGGCGCCGATGCGGTCAGGCAGGCCGAGCGAGCTCACCACCTGCGAGATGCTGTCGGCCAACCGTGCGGCGGCATCCCCTCCGCCCGAGGCGCCGGAGCTTCCCGCGATGAAGATTCCAAGCTTGTCGCCGTAGAAGTCCGCGCAGGCTCGAATCACGGGTGCCAGCGTGATGCAGGAGGTCGCGCTGTGCGGCAGGCCGAACGTGCCACCCAGGATATGCCCGATGCGGTGGCTCAGGCCGTAGATGACCGATGCCGGCGAGAAGTAGCATTGCCAGGCCGCCAGCTGCAGCTCCAGCAGGTCGTCGGGTGCCACCAGCCCCTTGCCCAGCGCTTCACGCGTCGGCATGGCCTGCGGCCACTTCTTCAGGACTTTCAAGAACCGCTCCAGTCCGCTCGCCGCCATGATCGCGTGGGGGTGCTCCTTCGTCACCCTGCGCATGCCTTCCACGGCGTGGTCCATGCCCTTGATGGCAGATGACAGCAGCAGCGCGCGCGGCGTGTCGGATACCAGCACCGGGTCGATCACGACGACCTTTGGCACTGTTTCACGCACCGCGTAGCTGCGCTTGAATTTTTCCGGACCGTCCGTTTCGGTGATGCCGAAGTAGTGAGAGAACTCGGAGCCCGACAGCGTTGTCGGCAGGGCCGCAATGGGCAGGTAGCGTCCGGTTTTTTCATGATGCAGATGCGACACGGCCTTGGCCGCATCGAGCACCGAGCCGCCGCCCAACGCCACAATCGATTCGGCACCGGCGCCAAGACAGGCGTCGAGGCCGGCTTGCACCGCCACGTCCGGCACGTGCGCCGGCAATTCCATGAAGCTGCCCACCGCCTGCTTCAGGTTGGGCCGCACGCAATCTTCGTAGAGCTTTGTCAGCGGTTCGACGGTGAACACCATCGGCCGATGGATACCGTGCTCGCCGAGCCGTGCCACGGCGGCTTGCAAGATGTGCTGGCCCCAAAAAATACCGTCTTGCGGCAAGCAATTCAAATGATTCATCTCGATCGGCCTCGTGGAAGTCAGGGCCGAAAAGATAGGTCCTTCACCTGCAGCTCACAAGCCGCTCTTTGCCAGACGCAGCGTTCATGTTCGTGGACGACAGGGCTTTGCCGCCCGGCCGCTTCACTCGAAGCTGCGAGGATGGTCGAAGGCGGTGACCACCGGCATTTCCACGGCGAGGAAGTCGACCAGCGAACGCACCGCGGGAAGGAGTCCGGTGCGAAACGGGATCAGCGCCGAGATGCGGGCATCCGCCGCCGACCAGTCGGGCAGCAGTTGCTGCAGGGACCCGTCCCTCAGCTCAGACCTGCAGATGTAGCCCGGGAGCGCAGCGATGCCCAGGCTGGCGCAGGCCGCCTCTTTCAGTGCGACCATGTTGTTGCTTTGAAAGCGCGGGTCGATGGGCACAACGAATTCCTCGTCGTTCGGCCCCTTCAGCTGCCACTGCTGCTGCCCGCTGCGCACCATCGCGACGGTGGCGTGCTGCGCGAGGTCCGATGGGCTTTCAGGCACCCCCACTTGCGCGAGGTAGCGGGGACTGGCAAACAGGTACCAGGGAACGTTGGCAAGGGCGCGCTGCACCAGGGTGGAGTTCTGCAGCGACGCCGTGTGCCCGCGTATCGCAAGATCGAAGCCTTCGCCCACGATGTCCACATACCGGTCGGTCGCGATCTCCACGATGCGCACCTTCGGATACCGGTTCATGAAAACGGGAAGAATTTCGCGAAGAGCGAACTGTGCGATCTCGACCGCCGTGGTCAACCGGATCACCCCGCTGGGTTCGGCCAGGCGCTGGCGCACTGCTTCTTCGGCCACATCGGAGCTGTGCAGCATTGCGACCGCGTACTGGTAGAACTCCTTGCCGATGTCGGTCATTCCGAACTGGCGGGACGTTCGATTGAGGAGGCGCACGCCCAGGTAGCCCTCGAGCTCCTGGACGCGGTGGCTCAGCGTCGACTTCGGCAGGCGAAGGGCCGACCCGGCGGCCGTGAAGCCTCCGCGGTCGACGACTTGGACGAAATAGAAGACATCCTTCAGGTCCAGCATCGCAATCCTGGTGAGAGAGAGAGAGCAGGGAGGCCGCGCGGCAGCGACAGCGCTGTCGCCGAGGATAGCGCTGCAATTGCCCGCCCGCTATCCCTGTCTCAGGCGGCTTCCGCCACCGGCTGCGCCGCCCGCAGCGACCGAGCCACCGAGGCGACGCGACGGCCCTGGTAGGTTGCGACGGCGAGGTCTTCAGCACCGGGCATTACCGAGTCCCGGTTGGAGACGTGGGTCGCGCCATAGGGCGTACCTGCCGCGAACATCGCCGGATCGGCATAGCCCAGCGGCACGATGATCAGGCCCAGGTGAGCCATTGGGCCGTAGAGCGACAGCAGCGTCGCCTCGTTGCCGCCATGCCTGGAAGAGGTCGAGCCGAAAACCGAGCCGGCCTTGCCGTTCAGCTTGCCCTGGAACCAGAGGCCGCCGAGCGAATCGATGTAGGCCTTGAGTTCGGCGGAAACGGAACCGAAGCGGGTCGGCGTGCCGAAGACGATCGCGTCTGCCCATTCGGCGTCCGCCTCGGTGGGGGCCTCGTACTTGGCGTTCATTTCGCTGGCCCGCTCGGACCACTCGGGCACCTGGCGCATGACTTCGGGTGCGACGAATTCCCGCGCGCGGCGGAGCCGGACTTCTGCGCCTTCGGCCATGGCGCCTTGCGCGACGGCCTTGGCCAGGAGCTCGGTGGAGCTGTTGCGGGAATAAAAAGCAATGAGGACCTTGGGTTTGGACATGGGTTACCTGTGTTGGGAAATAAGGAAAAAAAAGTGGATGCCTTGCGCGCTCTCAGACGGCAATAGGTTCCAGCCGAGCAAGGAGTTCGTCCTTGCGATCACGAAGCCACGGCGGCAACTGGAACTCGGCGCCGAAGTGGCCGGGCTTTTCGTCGATGGCAAAGCCGATGTCTGTGGTCGCAGCCTCGAACATCACGCCGCCCGGCATCTTGAAATACATCGAGCGAAAGTAGTTGCGGTTGACCGATTCGGAGGTGTCGATATGGCCCATCGACATCAGCTTCTCCTTGATCTGCATTTGCTGCTCGACGTTGTCCACTGCGAAGGCGACGTGGTGGATCGTGCCTTCGCCGTAGATCGACGATCCCTGCAGGCGGTCCGGCTCGTGGACGAATTCGACGATGGTTCCGGGCTTGCCGTCGGCGGTCTCGAAGCGGTGGTGAGGGCCGGCTTGGCCGGCGTAGTGAAAGTCCAGCGCCTCTTTCATGAAGATGATCGATTCGTCGACCTCGCGCAAAGACAATGTGATGCTGTGAACGCCGCGAATCGCGAACTGCGCCGGAATGTCGTACGCGGTGCAAGGCGCACGCGTGTCGTTGGCCGAGGCCACCAGGTCGAACTCGATGCCGCAAGGGTGCTGGAAGCGCTGGCGCTGCTCTCCGAAGCGCTCGACGATGGCATCGTCGAAGGCCACGCCGCGGGCGCTGAAGCGTTCGCGCCAGAAATCCAGCGAACCCGCCGGCACCGAGTAGTTGATGACCTTGATCTGGCCGGAGCCGCGGCGTCCCTTGACGCCCTTCTGCCTGAAGGGGAACGAGGTGACCAGCGTGCCGGCGTCGCCTTGTGCGTTGCCGTAGTAGAGGTGGTAGACCGGCTCCTCGCCGTCCAGCAGCACCGTTTTCTTGACCAGGCTCTGTCCGAGCAGCTTGACGTAGAAATCCACGTCTTCCTGTGCGCCGCTGACGCAAGCAGTCAGGTGATGAAAGCCCTTAATGATCGACATGTGAGTGCCCTTGTGTGAATGCGTTGGGTGGTGACTAGTGGGTGAAAGAGGCGAATTGCTCGACCGGCGTTTTCTGCAGGGTCATGCAGTTCTCGGGCAAGCCGTTGTTGGCCCAGCCCATCGACATGCCGGCAATCACCATCTCGTCTTGCGGAATGCCCAGCTCAGCGCGCAGCACATGGTGTTGCAGCGACCAGATCTGCTGGGGGCAGGTGTCCAGGCCTCGGGCCTTGGCGGCCAGCATGATGTTCTGGAGAAAGCAGCCATAGCAGAGAAAGCTGGCCCATTCGAGGCGGCGGTCCATCGTGAAGATGATTCCGACCGGCGCATCGAAGAACAGGAACTGCCGCTCCACGTCGCGCAGGCGCCCGGTCTTGTCGCTGCGATGCACGCCCTGGGCATCGCCGAGCTGGCCGCGAAAGGTGTTGAAGCGGCTCGCGTAAGGGTCATGCAGCGGCTGGGGAAAGAACGGGTATTCCGGTGCCAACGTCGCGTGGTTGGCTCGGAACTCCGCAACTGCTGCCTTGGTGACGCGGTCGCGCGCTTCGCCGGTCACGACGTAGCAGCGCCAAGGCTGTGTGTTGCTCGAACTGGGGGCATGGCTCGCGGTCGACAAGATGTCTTTCACCGTGTCGAGCGGAACAGGCCGCTCCAGAAAGCCGCGCTTGCTGCGCCGCTCGCGGATGAGATCGTCGATGGCCGGTGTTGCATTCATTTCCAGAATCTCCATCAGTAGGTTGGCTGACAAGGTTGTCTCTCTATGCTTGGTTTTCTAGTTGGCTGGATCTCGCGAGGCCGCCTGCCTGCCCATGTGCGGGCACACGGGTGGCGGGTTTCCGATGAAGGTGCGCGCCGACCAGAGTTCGGGAAACGGAATCTCTTCCATCGTCGGTGCGAGCCAGGCGACGCCCTCGGTGCCGAAGTAAGCGGGCCGCGCGCCGAAGGTCCGCCGCGTAGCCATCAGGTGCCGGAATTTCCAGTTGCAGAAGCCCTGGGCAATGTCCGCCAGGGTCTCGCCGAGCTGCTGAAGTTCGATGCTCGCGTCGGGGTCGGCGTAGATCTGGCGCCAGACCTGCTCGACTTCCTTGCTGGGGTTGTAGGGAGCGCTCAGATCGCGCGCGAGCAACTCCGCCGGCACGTTCATCCCCCTGCGCCGGAGAAAGGCAAGCACGTCGTCATAGAGGCTGGGTTCGGCAAGCGCGTTGCCGAGCTGTTCCCGGCGATGGGGCTGCGGCTCGAAGTGCTGCAAGTGTTCGGCCTGCTTGATGCCGAGCAGGTAGACCATGTGCCGATAGGTCCACCCCTGTAGCGCCGTGTCCTTGCCGTGCGTGGCGACGGCACGCGAAAGTATCGCGAGCAGGTCGTTCGGCGTCATCCAGTCGATCGAACGCCAGATGGCATCCAGTGGCGCATGGTGCGCAACGACTCGCTGCAGCGTTCGCCAGGCCTGCGGCAGGTTGTCGGCGCGCAGGAATGCCTGGGCTGTCTGGATCTCCTTGATGATGAGCATCCAGTAAAGCTCCGAGACCTGCACGTGAACGATCCAGGCGTGCTCGCCCGGATGGTCGCTGACGGTACGCTGCAGCGAGTGCAGCGTGTCGGTCTGGATCCACGCGCTGTAGGGTGTCTGCCCGCTCGGAGGACGTTCGATGGTGCCGAGGGTTGGGGTGTCGCTCATGGTGTGCTCCTGGTGGTGGGGAATGTCTATGCGACGGCGTGCAGCAGGTTTTCAATCTGCTGTGCGACCTGCAGCAGTGCGCCGTCGCAGCCCGGCTTCGCCACGATCTGCAACCCGACGGGCAACCCGCCGTCGCGGACGGCGAGGGGAATCGAGATGGCGGGGAATCCCGCGACGTTGAAAGGCGCCGTGTAGGTCATCAGCGCCTCGCGCACCGTGCCCGACCAATGGCCGATGTCGATCGATGGCTGGCCCAGCCGCGGCGCGGTACAGGGGCAGGTCGGCAGCACGAGATAGTCGACAGCCGAGATCGCGCGATGCAGCCGCGCAGTGAAGTCGCGCCGCGATTGCTGTGCGCGTGCATAGTCGCCCAATGTGATTGTCTTGGCGCGCTCCAGCCTCTCGATGGTCTCTTTGCCGTAGTGGGCCGCGATGTGATCGGCGTCGTTGCGCCGGAAGTGCTCGACGCCGCCTTCGGTGAGGACGATGTGCGCAAAGGCCTCGAAGACGCCATTGAACAGCCCTGGCTCATCGAGCGCCGTGCAGGCAAAGGCTGCTGCGAGTGCGGCGACGGCGGCGTCGAACGCGGCTGCGACGTCCGCGTCCAACGGTACGGGCGCAATCTCGCGGATGACGCCCAGGCGCGCGCGCGGAAGCGCACTGCCTTGCGGCACCTCGATGCGAAAGGCGCCCGCGAGCATCGCAACGTCATCCACCGTTGCGCCAAGAAAGCCGGGATGGTCCAGCGTCGGCGCCAGCGGAAAGATGCCGCGCGTGGGCAATGCGCCGAAGGTCGGCTTGAATCCGACGACTCCGCACAGCGCGGCCGGTATCCGCACCGATCCGCCCGTGTCTGTGCCGAGGCCGGCCGCCACGGCGCCGCAGGCTATGGCCGCGGCGGCCCCGCCGCTGGAGCCGCCGGGAATGCGCGTGCGGTCCAGCGGGTTCAGCGCGTCGCCGAAGGTGGCGCTGCCCGTGGTCACGCCCCACGCGAATTCGTGCGTGGCCGTCTTGCCGACAGGAATGGCGCCTTGCTCGATCAATGCACTCACGATGTCGGCATCGACGGCCGGAAGATGCCCCAGGTAGGCGGCCGAACCGTAGCTGGTCTCGATGCCTCGGGTGTCGATCAGGTCCTTGACGCCGATGGCCAGCCCCTCCAGTGGGCGTTGCCGGCCCTGCGCATAGCGCCTTTCGCTTTCCGCCGCGGCGCTGAGCGCACCATTCCGATCGATGGTGGAAAACGCGTGCAACTCTCGCTTGCCGGCTTCTGCCGCGTCGAGCGCCTGCCCGATCAGGCCGGAGGCCGTGATGCGCCCCTCGGCAAGGGCTTCGCGCGCGAGGCGAAGACCGGGTGCGCGAGGAACCGCGTTGGCTGGATGGTGCACGGCGTTCAAGGGCAGTTCGCCACGGCGTCCATGTAGCGGGAGTGCGGCATCGAATCGAGCGACGCCTGGATGGCTTCCTTGCACAAGGAAGGACGCCTCGCCAGCACGTCGAAATAGCGTGAGACGCGGGGCAGCGCGTCCCACATCGACGCCAGCCCGAGATAGTTCAGGCGCACGAGGTTCACGCCCCAGAGCGCATCCGCGAGCGAGAAGGCGTGTCCGTTCGTGCAGGCGAACGAACCCGCGGCCAGGTCGCGCTCCAGCTCGTTCAGCAGTTTCCCGGTCTTCTGGCGCGCAGCACGCTGGAAATCCGCATCGCGGCACACGTTCTTGCCGCGGCTTTCCTTCACGATCTTGGCGCGGCAGGCTGCCACCAGCTCGGGCTCCCCCGCGTTGTCGGCCACCAGGCGCTCGAGCGCCATGACCTTGTAGTCATAGACGGTCTGCATCGCTGCCTTGAGCGCTTCGGGCCGCAGGTCTGCATCCGGATGAAAGCCGTAGAGCAGGGCGCCATTGGGGATCCTGTCGACGATGTCGACCTGGCGCATCACCTCGGCGCGCGCATCGGGCGCATCGGGAACAAGCTGGACCGGCTCGCGCGACAGGCCATCGAGGTAGAGGCAGATGCGCTTGGAGTCGGCAATCACGCGGCCGACTTCGTGGTCGACCAGCAGTGGCACGACGCAAGGGTCGAAGCCTTCCGTCTCGACCGAGGTCCGTCCGCTGTAGCCGCTGACGAATTCCCGGTTCAACTCGCGCGCGGCGATCAGGCGCAGGCGGATGTACGCGGGGCTGTAATGTTCGGCCGGAATCAACCCTTCGCTCCCCATGGTGCTCAGGATCAGCATCTCGTTGGAGCGATACGAAAACGCTTTCTCGTGCAGCACCGTGCGCACCTTTTGCGAGCACAGCGAGCTCGCCGCATGGAAGAGTTCGAACCTGGGTTCCTCCCGTCCGCCCACGATGGCGATGCGGGCAGGGTCCGCAATGGAGGAGCGCGCGGCGGCGGTCATTTCGATCAGGGAGGCACGACTGGTCATCACATTCCTCATCTGCCTGCACGGCAGGCACACCAACCAACAATCAATGAGCGGGTTTGCGTCCGATCCGGTTGAGGATGAACGCAGGCAAATCGTAGGGAGCCCACCGGGGGTTGAGAAGGAGTCGGAGCTTGTACGCACGATCCCGAAATTTCGAACGATCGATGCATAACGAGCGCGGGCGCCGCGGCCACGGCCACGCCACGGCCGCTGCCACGGTCGTCACACTCCAAGCTCGATGCAGGTTCGGGTCAGGCCTCGGCCGCGGGGCCGTCTTCAGGAATCAGGCGCACCCAGCCGCGCTGCCCTTGCACGCGCGCCAGCCAATTGCGGATACCGGCGAAGCGCGCCATGTCGTAGCCGCCTTGCGCGGCCAACGCAACATAGGCAGAGACTGCGAGATCGGCGATGGTGTAGTGCTCGCCTACCAGCCATGTGCGCGAGAGCAGCCATTGCTCCAGCTTGTCGAGGCTCGGGTACCCCTCGGCATGGAGCCGTTCGATGTCTTGCTTCTTTGCCTGTGCAAGGCCGCGCAGGTGCAGCACGCGCGGGATGGCGATGGCTTTCTGGAGATCGGCCTGCTCGAAGAAAAGCCAGCCCATGACTTCGGCCCGGAGGTACGGGTCGTCGGGCAGGTAGGGCGTGCCCTGAGTCAAGTGCAGCAGGATTGCGCCAGACTCGACAATCGGGCGACCGTCTTCAAGCACGAGAACCGGCACGCGCGCGAATCGGCTGATCTGGAGAAATGCAGCTTCGCGGGTCTCGCCTTTCTGCAGGTCCAGCGTGATGCGTTCGTAGGCCAATCCCAACTGGCTCAGGAGGATGCGGATCTTCCATGAGTTGCCCGATAGACGACTGTCATAGAGACGCAGCATGGTTGACTCCATCAAGTGATGCCCGCGGGACCGGAACGCCGGCTCCGTCTCTGCAGACTCGCAGACGCAGCGATGCCGTCCCGGACCGTCCGCCGATTTTCTCCGTAGAAAGCAGTTGCTGTCGACGGCTCGCCGGTTCCTTAACCGCCTTGTTAACCGCCTTGCAGATGTCGTGCCAGGAAGTCGTCGGTCCTGCCGTTGGCCAGCACGGCTGCTTTGGCGTCGTAGCTCATGCCGCCGTGGCGTGCAAAGGCGTGGCCGCAACCGGGATAGCTGTAGGCCTGCACCTGCGGATGGTTCGCCAGGGCGGACGAAATTGTCCGCTGCGCTTCGAGCGGGATGTATTCGTCTTTTTCCGCGAGATGAACGATGACCGGGCTTGCAATGCGGCTCGCTTCCTCGGCGTACTTGTCCGCGTTGCCTGGGTAGTAGGCAACCACCGCGTCGGCGCCTGTACGAGCGGCGGTGAGGAAGGCCAGCAGGCCACCGAGGCAATAGCCGACGACGCCGACCCTGCCCGTGGCACCCGGCATGCCGCGGGCGGCGTGCACGGCGGCGGCAATATCGTTCACACCCGCATCGATGTCGAAGGCGTTGTACAGCGTCAAAGCGCGCGCGCGTTCCGCCTCGGTCCGGTCGGAGAGTTCGAGGCCGGGGGCGATCCGCCAGAACAGGTCGGGACAAACGGCCAGGTAGCCCTGCGCAGCGAGTTCATCGCACGACTGGCGCATGTCGGCGTTGACGCCGAAGACTTCATGCACGACGACGACGGCCGGCGCGGGGAGCTTGTGCGGACGGGCCACGTATGCGGGAAAGGTTCCGTCGGAGGTCGTGATTTGCAGTGGGTCGTGCATTGATTTTCCTTTGAGGGCCTGCTCAGGCGTTGAGCCAGAAGGCAATGTTGCGAACATACTGTTTGGTCGAGCGAAGTGCCTCCGAAAATCGGACGATTCCGTCCCCGGCTGGCTCGGTCACGAACGAGGGGCAGCCCGCCGAGGGATCCCAGTTGTAGTCCGCGAAGTGATGAAAGGTCGACTGCGCAATGGCCCTGCCGCCCTGTTCGGAGCGCTCGAACGCAACCGCGATGTTGTAGCGCCTGCCGGAGATCGAGCTCTGTCCTTCCATGACGACGCGGCAGTTCGAATCTCCGGGGGGTACGCTGACCGTGCCTTCATGCGGATGCGCGGGCAGGTACTGGATGACGCCGGTTGCCGAGCGCCTGTCGCGCATCACCGGGTGGATGCTGCCGACCGAGCGGATGCGCTGGTAGTCGCCGTTGGCGCCCGAGTGGTAGTTGGGCCACGAGATGTGACCCGAGAACGGGTTGTCCACGCACTGGCGCCCTGCATCGGGCTCGCAGTTGCGGCTGTGGAAGTTGTGCGCGGCGCCGATGCCGCTCAGGTTGCAGATCGAGCTGCCCAGGTCCATGTGGTCGCGCGTGACCATGAGGCCGCCGCCGCGATGCCGGAACCGGCTGATGCTGGCGCAATCCTCCGGTGTGAGGCCATCGCCGGTGTCCACGGCAAAGAGCCAGAGCTGGTCGAAGTGCGATTCGTCCAGCGTCGACAGCACGGGGTCGGGGTTCGAGCGCGGCGCGCGGTTGCGCGCCGTGACGCGGAAGGCAGGCCGACCCTCGTCGTCCTGCAGCTGCGAGAGAAACGAACCGAGCTGACTGAAGCGCGAAATGTTCCAGTCGTCCGGGTCTCCTTCGATTGTGGTTTGCAGCAATAGATTCAGCATGGTGCAAGGTCGCGGTCGGTCGGTCCTGTCGGCGGTTCAGCTTTTCAGGAATGCGAGCAGGTCCGCATTGATCTTGTCTTGCATCGTGGCGGTGAGCCCGTGCGGTGCGCCGGGGTAGTAGATTGCCTTGGCGCCCTTGACGAGCTGCACGGATTTTTTCGCCGAATCGTGGATGGGAACGATCTGGTCGTCCTCGCCGTGCATGATCAACGTGGGCACATCGATTTTCTTCAGGTCTTCGGTGAAATCGGTTTCCGAGAAGGCCTTGATGCACTCGTAGGAGTTCTTCTGGCCGCATTGCATGCTCCAGAGCCAGAACTGGTCCAGGATGCCCTGCGAGACTTTCGCGCCCGGTCGGTTGGCGCCGAAGAACGGGACGGCGAACTCCTTGTAGAACTGCGAACGGTCGCCGGCAACCCCGGCGCGAAGGCCGTCGAATACCTCGATCGGCAAGCCGTCAGGATTTGCTGCGGACTTCAGCATGACCGGCGGCACCGCGCCTATGAGCACAGCCTTGGCCACCCGCTTGCTGCCGTGGCGTCCGATGTAGCGCGCCACCTCGCCGCCGCCGGTGGAGTGGCCGACCATCGTGGCCTTCTTCAGGTCGAGCGCCTCGAAGAGAACCGCGAGGTCATCGGCGTAGCCGTTCATGTCGTTGCCCGACGAAGACTGGCTCGAGCGGCCATGTCCGCGCCGGTCGTGCGCAATGACGCGAAAGCCGTTGCGCGCCAGGAAGAGCATCTGTCCGTCCCATGCGTCGGCGTTGAGCGGCCAGCCGTGGGAGAAGGTGACCACGGGGCCGTCGCCCCAGTCCTTGTAGTAGATCTGCGTGCCGTCCGGGGTGGTGACGGTGCTGCTTGTCAGGGAGGGGCTCCGCGATGCCGTCGAACGGTTGCGGGTTGCTGCGCCGGCAGCTTCTTGCATGCCGAACGCGAGGATTCCGGTGGCAACGGCGGCGCCGGTCGCAATCAGGTGTCGGCGCGAAGGGTTCTGTGTGGTGTTCATGGTTTTTGCGGTTGAATTAAGGCGGCGGGCCACGGCGCGCGAGTGCTGCAAAAGAGGCCGTGGAACGGTTGAGATGCTAGGTTCGGCCAGGGCGTGGGGGTAGGCCCGCGCAAGGACTCACGCTGTTGTCGCGCCGGCACCAATGCCGGTGCCGGCCTGCAGCTTCGAGCCGAGATTGGAGAGGCAGTCCAGGTCGGCGGCCCGGATTTTCAGCGTCATGAAGTCGATGAACACCCGCATGCGCGATGGCAGGTGCTGCCGGCTCAGGTAGCAGATGTAGTGCCCGCTGTCGTCGGGTGCGTACTGGGTCAGGCATGGGACCAGCGCACCTGTTCTCAGGGACTCGCAGACCATGTAGCCCGGCAACTGGGCGATGCCATGGCCGTCGAGCACGGCCTGCAGTACCAGGTCCGCGTCGTTGTAGGTGAGCTTGGCCTGTGGCACGAGCTTGCGTGGCTGACCTGCGACCTTGAACTCCCACTCGAAGATGCGGCCGGATGAAAAGCGGAAGTTGATGCACTCATGCCGGGCCAGCGCTTCCACCGTGGCGGGCAGCCCGTGGGCTTCCTGGTAGGCGGGGGAGGCGCACAGCAGCAGCTGCATGGGGATGATCTGCTTGGCGATGATCTGCGCGTCTTCCATGCGGCCATTGCGGAACGCGATGTCCACACGGTCCGAGGTGAAATCGGTCGGCTTGTCGTTCAGCAGCAGGTCGATGGTGACGTCCGGGTAAGTGGCGCGAAATTCCCCGAGCAGGGGCGCGACGACCCGGCGGCCGAATCCGACGGCCGCACTGATGCGCAGATGCCCGCGCGGTGGGCCCTGGCGCAGGTCGCGCATTTCTTCCACGGCCTGGACGATCCGGTCGACCCCGGTATGGCAGTTGGCATAGAAGAGGTCGCCTTCGCGTGTGAGCGTGGTGCTCCGCGTAGTGCGCAGGAAAAGCCGGACGTTCAGCTGGTCTTCCAGCTTCTGGACGCTGCGGCTCACGGCGGAGCGGCCAATGCCCAGGCGATCGGCGGCCCGGGCGAAGCTGCCTTCCGCAACGACGGCAATGAAGGCGACCACCCCCGCATAACTGGTGGCAAAGCTGGAGGCCAGCGGGTCCGCGCGTGGCGCAAGGGGGGTGGAAGAGGGCGAAGGAAGGGCGGAGGTTGTCATGAGTCGGCTTCTCGGTTCGAGGGATCAGGCGTCCTAAATCCCCCATGAAAGCGAAGCGGCCACTCTGCGCGCAAAGCCATGCCGAGGCCAGTTAAGCCCTGTCAAGGTTTGTTATGACCCGCCCCGGCGCTGCACGGTGCGCGTGATGCAGCGCCGAATCCTTCAGGTCCGGGAGAGTTCGTTGCGTAGCGCGCGGGCTTGCGCAAAGCCGGGATGCTCGCCGCGAGGGGTCGCGCGGCCGCAGATATCGTCCAGCAGTTCGACGGCGTCCTTCGCCTTGCCCAGGCGGGCCCACAGGCTGGCAGTGCTGACCGCCGCACGAAACTCCCAGCCCAGCGCGCCTTGCTGCCTGGCGGTGCCGATGGCCCGCCTGTAGAACGCCTCGGCTTCATCGTAGAGGCCGCGCTGCTCGCAACGCCAGCCCGCAGCGCGCCAGGTCTCCGCCGCGCTCCATTGGCCGTGTCCGGCGCCGGCCCGCGCGATCGTCTCGTCATCGACCCAGTCGGCGCAGAAGGTCGCGAGCATTTCCTTGCGTGGCGCGTCGAAATCGTCGAGCCGCTTTGCGACCTCGCGGATATGGCGCTCCGGGTCGTCCGCGGTGCGCGCCTGCATCCCGAGCGCGTAGCAGTGCGCCCACTGATGCCAATACACCAGACCTCGGCGCTGCGCCTCGTCCAGCAGCATGCGAACCCATTTGCGTGCCAGTTCGAGCTCGCCAGACCATAGGGCGACGGGGCATGCGCCGAAGAGTGCGAAGCACAGCGACAACGCATTGCCCCCTGCCTCGGCAAGAGCCACCGCACGGGTGGCGGTTGCCATCGCCTTCGCCGCGTCGCCCTGGAGCCACAGCGTTCGGGCCAGCAAGGCGTTCGACGCGACGCCGGCATCGACCTGGAACAAGTTGACGGGCGTCTGGCGCACGCTGCCGCCGACAAGTATTGCCGCTTGGGCGCCAGCACTCGCCGCGGCAAAATCGCCGCAGAAGTGGCTCGCCAGGGCGGTCATTCGATAGGCCAGGTTGAGCGCGGCGGGGTCCGCCGTCGATTGCGCAAACTCGAACAGCACTTGCGAGTGGTGCAGCGCGGCCGCGTATTCGCCGCGAATTGCATGCAGAACGCATATGCCCCAGCGGGCCTGAAGCTCCAGCACGACCGACCCGGCCGAAATGGCAACAGCAAGCGCCCGGTCGTAGGCGGCGCCCATTTCGGGTACCGGTCCCCGGGTGTGCCACAGCGCGTTGCCCAGTGCGATTTGCAGCCACGCCTCTGTCTCTGTATCTGTACCTGTGCCCGGCGGTTGCGCGAGACAGGCGAGCACGGCGATGACCCGGTCTCGGTACTCCTCGACCTGCGAGACGTGAAACCACAAGGGCGCCGAGGCGATGGTGAGCGCCGCGCCGGTTTCCCAGTCGTCCTGCTGGGCCAGGCAGGCGTCCAGCGCGCTGCGCACGTCGTCCAACCGGTGCGCGTAGCGCGCGTTCCATGCCTGCACGGTGAGTTCGCCTGAATCCGATGCCGCGGTGCTCATCACCTCGCGCATGAAATGCGCATGGCGTTTCCGCAGCACCGGGCCTTCATCGGTTTGTGCCAAGCGCGCGGCGGCGTAGCTTCGCGTCGTTTCGAGCAGCCGGTAGGGCGCGATGGCATCGCTGTTGTCGAACGACACGAGCGACTTGTTCGCGAGCGAGATCAATGCGTCGAACGCCGCTTCGGGGTCCATGTCCGCCTGGGTGACGCTCAGCGCCGACTCGACATCGAAACGTCCGCGAAAGACCGAGAGCCGGCGAAAGAGCCGCAGTTCCGCCTCGTCCAGCAGCGCGATGCTCCAGTCCAGCGCTGCCGCGAGCGTGCTGTGCCGAGGCAGAACGGCACGGCTGCCTGTGGAGTAAAGCCGCATGTGGTCATTCAGCCGGAACGCAAGATCACCGATCGGCTGCACACCCAGGCGTGCGGCCACCAGTTCGATGGCCAGCGGGATGCCGTCCACCTGCCGGGTGATCGCTGCGAGCAAGGGGCCGTCGGAGTCTTCGAACGCGCGAGCACCCACGGCCTTTGCACGCTCGACCAGGAGTTCGACCGCGGGCGACGCCATGGCTTCGGCCAAGTCGGCGCAATCCGCGCGGGGCACCGGGAGCGGCGACAACCGCTCGACGTGTTCGCCCTCGATTCGAATAGGCTCCCGGCTGGTTGCCAGGATGCGCAAACCGGGCAGGGCGGCGAGCAGATCGGTGACGAGCAGCGCCAGCGCGTTCAGCATGTGCTCGCAGTTGTCGATCAGCAGGAGTACATCGCGGTCCGCCAGCCGCTGGAGGATGGCCCGCGTCGTGTCGGCAGTGTCCGCCGGTGCGCCGAGCGACCGCGCGACCGTGCTCGCCACATGGGCCTGCGAGACCAGAGGCGAAAGGTCGACAAAGGCCAGCTGCATGGCCGTGCGTTCTGCATGGCATTCGGCCGCGCGGATGGCTGCACGCGTTTTCCCGATGCCGCCGGTGCCGACGATGGTGACCAGCCGGCGCGTGGCGAGGGCCGCCATCACGCGCTCCATATCGGCATCGCGGCCGACGAGCCGGGTCAGGCGCTCCGGCAGCCTGGCGAAAGAGGGCGCAGGCAGGGCCATCGCGAGAGGCCGGTCTTCGCTCGGCATGTCGACCTGCTCGCGGAAAACCGTTCCATTGAACCGGTAGCCGCGCAGGGGGATGTTCGAAATCCATTCCTTGCAGTTGTCCCCGTCTTGCGGCTCGCCCAGGGCCTTGCGCAGCGCTGAGATGTGGACCCGGACACTGGACTCCTCGACCACCACGCCGGCCCAGACCGTGGCGAGCAGCTCGTCCTTGCCGACGACTTCGCCCACGCGCCTGAGCAGGTGCAACAGCAGCTCGAACGAGCGGGAGCCCAGGCGCACGCTCTGCCCGAGCCGTTCGAGCCGGCGCTGGGCCTCCCAAAGGATGAATGCGCCGAATCGCCAGCGGACCTCACCCGATCCCTGTGAGACGCCGACATGCGCATGCGGTGGCGCAAAGCGAGCCGCGATGTCGTACATGTCACCCACTTGACGGTCCAGTAAAAAAATGAAGGCCGCAACCAATCGGGTTGCACGATGCGGAAAAAGAAATGCCCGCCGTTCGGGGGGAACTCGCCCCTTTGAGATGCAAGACGGCCAGGGCTGGGGTTTTGTGACAGGGATCGCGATCTGCGCCTTGCATGCGCGGCGGCCACTGCTGTCGATGTCGGGCTATTGGACGCGATGCGGGCCCATTCAGGAACCCGGCTCGTGTGAACGAAGAGTCCGGAGATTGCGAACGATGCTTCGCAGGCGGCCCTCGGCGATTGGTGTTTGGCCGGCAACACGGTGCGCCGCCGCAGCGGACTTCTGGCGGGGAATGCAGCTGCCTACGATCGGTTGCGTCGCGAGAGCCAAAGAACAACTTCGTTCATCACCGGCCCCCCTGTCGCGATGAATCCGGGGTGGCCGCATCAAGAAGCACAGATTCCTCGTGGAGCTTTATCACACCGGGGTCGCGCAAGCCGCCCTTCAGACCCCGCGCGACTTTCGCGCTGCAACGAACTTGCGCTGCGCGACCCGAGACCGGGCGCTGGCCGTCATCTCGCACGAACTCAGGCAGCCGCTGAACATCATTCAGATGAACATCAGCCTGCTCCAGGGGTTGCCCGCATCCGCAGCGCCCTTGCAACTGCAAGGCATAGCCGAGGCGATGCAGCGCGCCATCGAGAGCCAGAAGCGGCTTATAGACGACCTGCTCGATTTCTCGCGCGTACGAACCGGCAAGCTGGCGCTGCACCGCGCAGAGATCGACTTCGGCGCGCTCGCGCTAGGCCTTGTCGCCGCGTTCGCTGCGCGCTGGCCTTCGGGGCGCATCTGTGCGCAGATGCAGGCGGCCGATCCGTTGATCTGCCATGCCGACCGGGTGCGGCTTGAGCAGGTCGTCGGCAACCTGCTGGACAACGCGATCAAGTTCTCGCCCGCCGGCGCGGAGGTTCAGGTGCGCCTTTCCTCGGAGGACGGCTTCGCCCGGCTTGCGGTGGCGGACAGCGGCTGCGGCATTGCGCACGAATTTCTGCCGCATGTTTTCGGGTTGTTCAGCCAGGCCGGCACCGGGGAGGGCGGTTCGCGCGGCGGTCTGGGCATCGGCCTTGCGCTCGTTCACGGTCTTGCGGTTGCCCACGGCGGTTTCGTAAAGGCGACCTCCGCCGGACCGGGTCGCGGCGCCGAGTTCAACGTGTGGCTTCCTCTTCATCGACGCGCCTGAGGGCGCGCCGGCATTGATGCCGGGCAGGCAACACGGCAGTACCTCCTGCATGGCTACCGCAACCGAGATGCGAAACCTAGCATTTGAACCGTGCCGCGATGTTCGCGAACCGGAGCCCAGCCGTCCTGTGGCGGGGCCATGGCGCCCTGGAGGATTCACCATGACGCAGCGCATTCATTCCCCCGCGCAATCAGGCGCACCACGCCGCACGCTCAAGGCACGCGAGCAGGCCTTGCAAGCGGCCGCCGATGCCGCGCCGCGGGGTGCGATGGACCGCGTGTGGAGCGCGGGATACATGACCGTCTCGCTGCTGGCGATTGCGGCGGCAGGTGCGATTGCAGGCGGTGAAGCCGCGAACGCGGAGCTGCGTTTTGCCGCTGTGGCCACCGGTGCGACGCCGCGCTTGCAGGACATCTGCGCCGAAGGCAAAGCACCGCTTGGCAGCACGTTGACGCAGGGGTGCGCGAGCAACCTTGCGCGATGCATCCCGCATGGGATGCGAAATATTCAAGTCAAACCATTTATTCATCAAAGGAAATCAGCATGAAAAATCTCCATCGTCGCGTACGCGCATTCACCGCCCTCGGCATCGTGGCGCTGCACCTTTCGGCGCCTGCAAGCGCGGCCACTTCGGGTGAGCCGCCGGCAAAGCCTACCGTGGTGCTCGTTCACGGCGCATTCGCCGAGTCGGCCAGCTGGAACGACGTGGCGCGCGACCTTCGTGCGCGCAGCTTTCCCGTTGTCGCGGCCGCCAATCCGCTGCGCGGCGTGAAGTCCGACGCCGACTATGTGGCCGCCATCGTGAATTCGATTCCGGGGCCGGTCGTGCTGGTCGGGCATTCGTACGGTGGCTCGGTAATTTCCGCCGCGGCGGCTGGAAAGCCCAACGTCCAGGCGCTGGTCTTCGTTGCGGCGTTCGCCCCTGAAGTGGGCGAATCGGCGGCCGATCTGTCGGGCAAGTTTCCAGGCAGCACGCTCGGCCCTACGCTGGCCGCACCGGTGCTTCTTCCGGACGGCGCCAAGGATCTTTACATCCAGCAGGACAAGTTCGCCAAGCAATTTGCCGAAGATGTTGCACCGGCGCTTGCCCACCTGATGGCCGTGTCGCAGCGCCCCATCACTGAGGCCGCATTGGGCGAGCCGGCGCCTGCCGCCGCGTGGAAGAACGTTCCTTCGTGGTTCATCTACGGCGACCGCGACAAGAACATCCCGCCTGCCGCGCTGGCATTCATGGCCGAGCGTGCGAAGTCGATGAAGACGGTCGCGGTAAAGGGCGCCTCGCACGTGGTCATGATCTCGCGGCCGAAATTGGTGGCCCGGATGATCGTGGAGGCCGCCGACGCGGTCGCGGCGGCAAAGCCCTGAAGTTTGACGCCTCTCGCGTCCGACGCCTCGCACCCCATGAAGATCTCGCTGCCTCCACGCCACGTCTGGCTGGAGTGGATCAAGAACGTTGCCTGCGCCGTGACCGTGACGGCCTCAGTGGGGGCCGGCGCAGTGATTGCCGCTTCGGAGTCTCAGCAGCCAGTGCCCAGGAACGCCATTGTTGTGCTCTGCGGCGCGGTCGGGGGGGGCAGGGGCGCGATGACGCCGGCGGCACCCGCTCTCGAGGGAGCCATGGCGCAGTACCTGGCGCACCCCGCCCCTTAACAAGGCTTGACACAGCTTAACTGGCAACGGTTTTGCCAATTGAGCAGACTTTCACCCATGACTTCCAGAAGGACTTGAGCCCATGACCGCGCCGACCCAGGCCAGGCAGATTCATGTGGCGGTCGCACACCGCGACCCGTACGTGGCCGCCGGCATCGCATCGCTGCTGCGCTCCCGCGCCGACTTCGTCGTTCAATCCGGTTTTACCGACGCAGACATCGATGCCGGCGACGAAACCGTCGACGTACTCGTCACAGACTACGCAACGGGCATTCACAAGGCAACGAATGTCCCGCCCGGCCAGGGCGGCTGCGCATCGAGATATTTCCTCGTGGTCACGGACCGGAGCACCGGGTGGCAGATACGGCGTGCCGTGGACGCGGGCGTGCGCGGCTACCTTCTGCACGATTGCTCGGCCGAGGAGCTTGCGGATGCGGTGCGTTGCGTTGCAGACGGCCGCAGGTACCTGTCTTGTCCGGTGGCCGACCAGTTGCTGGACAACCTCTCGTCTACCGCGCCAACCGCTCGTGAATTCGAAGTGCTCCAGCTCATGGCGGAGGGCTTGGCCAACAAGGACATCGGGCGGCGCCTCGACATCGGCGAAGGCACTGTCAAGGCCCATGTGAAAGCGATTCTGCGCAAGCTCCGGAAGCCGACGCGGGTTGCCGCGATCGGCGAAGCGTTTCGCCGCGGCCTGCTTCAGGAAGCATCGCCATGACCGGTTCCCTCGATCTGCATGTGCGTGTGTGCCATGGCGATCGGCTCGCCATGGCCGGTCTCGTCTCGCTCATCGGCCGGGAAGCGGGCTTCCACGTGCAGCCTGAGGACGGGCCCGATGAGGCCATCGTGGATGTGGTGGTGGCTGACCACGCCTGCGCGCTGAGCCTGCTCGCTTCGGCGTCGGCTTTGGACCAGCCGGGCGGTGCACGCGGCTTTCATGTGCCGCGCGTGATCGTTCTAACCAAGCGGGCCAAGGAGGGGGAACTTATGCAGGCGATCTCCAGTGGGGCGCGCGGCTATGTGTGCCAGGACGCGAATCCGGCCGAACTGATGGACGCCATCCGCTACGTGGCGCAAGGAGGCTCTCTCTATCTCTGCAAGCGCGCCAAGGCGCTTTTCAGGCACGGAACGCAGCGTGCAGGCTTTACCCCCCGGGAGGAAGACGTGCTGCGCTTCCTGGTGAAAGGCGATCGCAACAAGGGAATCGCGCGCAAGCTGGACATTTCCGCCAGCACCGTCAAGGCACACGTCTCCAGCATATGCGAGAAGCTGCATGTCGGCTCCAGGGCGCAAATAGCCGTCACGGCGAAGCAGCGAGGGCTCGTCCGTGTCTGAGATTCGCCGGTGGCGCTTCGGCGCGTTCGCGCTGTGGGAGGCCGGGCCCAGGCTGGAGCGCGACGGGCAGCCGATACGGCTCGGCTCGCGTGCGCTCGGCCTGCTGGTCGCGCTCGTGGGCCGCGCTGGCGAAGTGATCAGCAAGGACGAACTGCTCGCCGCGGTCTGGCCGGACACGGCGGTCGAGGAGGCGGGCGTCCGGGTCCATATGTCGATTCTGCGCAAGGCCCTGGGTCCGCCCCGAGCGCAGGACGGATGCCTGGAATGGATCGCCAACATACCGCTGCGAGGCTATCGCTTTCTGGGGCGGGTGCACTGCGAATCCGTGTCAGTCGCTGTCGCGGCGCAAGCGGCGCCTGCGTCGCGGCGGGATGCTCCCGCCGGCTTGCCCGCCCGCTTCTCCAGTCTCGTGGGGCGCGAGGTGGAAGTCGAGCGCCTGCTCGGCATGCTTGCGGAGAGCCGGCTGGTCACGGTCGCGGGGCCTGGCGGCGTGGGAAAGACCAGCGTGGCCATCTGCGTCGCGGCGCGATACTGCGCACGGCCGCACGCACAACAAGTCTGCTTCATCGATCTCGCGCCCCTGACCTCGCAAGACCACGTGCTGACGACGATGGCGCGCGCCGTCGGCGTGCGAAGCGGCGTAACGGACTTCGAAGAAGCCATCGTCCAGCGCCTCGAGGGCCAGGCGATGCTGCTGCTCGTCGACAACTGCGAGCATGTGATCGAGAGGCTTTCGCCGCTCCTGGGCAGATTGCTTGCTGCGTTGCCCAGCCTGCAGGTCCTTGCAACCAGCCGCGAGGTGCTGCGCGTGGGCGGCGAGCATGTCTTTCGCCTGGCGCCCCTGGCGGTTCAGCAGGCCCAGCCCGGCTCCCTGGCGTACGCGTTGCGCTCGCCGGCGGTGCAACTGCTCGTCGAGAGAGCCCAGGCCGCAGGCGCCAGCGCATTCGACGACGCGAGCAGCGGCCCACTCACCAGGATCTGCCAGCAGGTGGACGGGATCCCGCTTGCGATCGAGCTGGTCGCGGCGCGCCTGGAGACACAACCCGCGATCGAGCTGGCCTTCAGGCTGGACGATCACATGCGCCTCCATTCCACCGCCGAGCGGGTTGCGTTGCCGAGACACCGCACGCTGGCTGCGACGCTGGACTGGAGCATCGGGCTGCTGGACGACGCCGAGTTGCTGCTGTTTCGCAGGCTGTCGGTGTTTCGCGCTTACTTCGGCATCGAGGCGGCACTCAGCGTGGCAGCCAGCGCGCTGGACCCGGACGTGGCCTCCGACGCATTGCTCAATCTGGCCAGGAAGTCGCTCGTCGTGTACGACACCGCTCGGGCCGCGGAATCGCCATACCGCCTGCTCGATACCACCCGCAGCTATGCGCATGCCCTGCTCGTGCAGGCAGGCGAGAGAGACGCGGTTTCGAAGAGCCATGCCCTTTTCATGCTGGACCTCATGGGCATTGCCACCGCGGACCAGGCCTTGCTCGATGCCGAGGCCTGGACGCACCGCTACCGTGGCTACCTGGACGACGTTCGCGCGGCATTGGATGCCAGTATCGACCACCACGAGGACATGACCATCGCGGGCGCGCTCACTGTCGCATCGGCGCCGCTGTGGTTCCGCTTGTCTGAAGTCAGCGAATACCGGGATCGCGTTCGCGCGGCGCTGGACCATATCGACGCGCTGAAGGTACCCGACCGCCTGACGGCCGGACGGCTGGAGATCGCTCTCTACAACGCGTTGTGGCACACGGGCGGCACGGTGCCGGAGATGACAGTGGCGTGCGAGCGGGCATTGGCCTGCGCACTGGAATTCAAGGTGAAGACGCTCGAATTCCAGGCTCGATGGGGCCTTTGCGCGCTGAACATCACGCGCGGCGCGTACACGTCGGCGTTGCGGCATGCCGAGATCCTGAGCGAATTTGCGAGCCACTCGACCAGCGCCGTAACGCGCAACCTGTCGCACCGGATGCTGGCGCTCGCCAGCCACTTCTGCGGCGCTTTCACCGAGGCCAGGGCGCACGCCGAAGCGGCGGCGGACGTGGATGAGGCCACGCGACGCAATCATGCCAACGCGTTTCAGCCCGACGCGCGAACCACCGCAATGGCCATTCTTGCCAGGACGCTGTGGATACAGGGCGAGAGCCGTCTTGCAATGGCCACCGCCATCCAGTGCATGGAGGAGGCCGAGGCGCTGGGGCACGCGTTGTCCCTTTGCGTTGCCCTTTTCTGGATCTGTCCCATGGCCATCTGGGCCGGGGAACGGAGGACAGCCCGCGCCTGGGTCGACACGATGCTGCAGCAGACGCGGTCCAAGGGCTTTGCCTACTGGCACGAATGGGCCGTTTGCTACGACTACGCCATGAAGCTAGGCGAGGTGGACGACGTCGGCGCGCACATCGATGCCCTCTCGGCAAAGATCCTGGCCATGGATGAGCCACGCAGGGAAATGATGGCCACGTTCTGCGACCGGTGGGTGGACGATGATCTGCTCGCCCGCGCGATGCGAGGCGAAGGGCAGTGGAGTGCCGCCGAGGTTTGCCGTGCTTCCGGGAGGCGCAAGGAGCTGCGGGGCGACGACGCGGAAGCCGAGACGCTTTATATGCAGGCCCGTGCCCTTGCGCGCTCGCAAGGCGCAACTGCCTGGGAACTGCGTGCAGCGGGTGCGCTGGAAGGATTGCGCGCCAACGCGATTCAGCGATGAACCGGCTGCGCGCCCGCGTGGCGGCCCAGTGCCAGTGACTGCACTGCGCGCTTTTCCCAGGCAACGGCCCCCTGCTGCCTGGCGATCTCGATTGCCCGGAGGTAGAAGGCGTCTGCCTCGTCGGCTGCAGCGTTTTGCTCTGCGCGCCAGCCGGCGGCGCGCCAGACCTCGGCTGCGACCCACGGACTGTCTCCGCGCGAGACCCGCTCGATCATCTCGTCATCTACCCAGTCGGTGCAAAAGGTTGCGAGCATCTCCCTGTGGGGTGCGTCATAGGTCGAGAGCTGGCCCGCGACTTCACGGACGTAACGGTCCCGGTCCGGCGCGATGCTCAATTGCAGGCCCTGGGAGAACCACTCCGCATAGCGGAGCCAGCCCACGAGTCCCTTGCGCTGTGCTTCGTCGGTCATCAAGTGGATCCATCGGGCGGCAAGCTCGAGCTCGCCGGCCCACAGCGCGACCGGGCAGGCGCCATACAGCGCGGAGCACAGCGAGACCGATTTTCCGGCCGCTTGCGCTCGGCCCACGGCATCGCTGGCCTCTTCCAGTGCCCTGGCCGTTTCACCTTGCACCCAGAGGGTTCGGCTCAGCATGGCCTTGGCCGCGACGATCGCGTTGACGCCCACCATGTTGGCCCGGGCATGGCCGAGGCCGCCGCCTACGCGCACTGAAGCTTCGCTGTGCGCCCTCGCCACATCGAAGTGGCCGCAAAAGTGATTGGCCATTGCCATCACGCGGTGAGCGAGATTGAGCGCGGCAGGGTCGGACCAGGATTGCGCGGCCGCCATCAGCGTTTGCGCCTGATCCAAGGCCGCCGAATACTCGCCCCGGAACATGTCGTGCGTGCACCGCCCCCATCGGGCTTGCAGTTCCAGCACGGGAATCTTGACGGCAAGCGCACCTGCCAGGGCCTGGTCCGCGGCGGCGCCCAACTCGGGCGTGGACCTGCCGGTGTGGAGCAGGGCGCTGACCAGCGCTGTGTTCAGCCAGGTCGCCGTTTCCGTGTCGCGCGTGGGTTGCCGGTCGACCAGCGCCAGCGCCGCGGAGACCCGGTCGCGGTATTCGACGACCTGGGCCAGGTGAAACCACAATGGTGCCGAGGCCGTCAGCAGCGAGGCGGCCATCTTCGCGTCGGGCTGTTGCGTCAGGCAGACTTCGAGTGCAAAGCGCACGTCGTCCAGGCGGTGCGCGTAACGGTCGGCCCAGGCCTGCTCGGTCAGGTCGGAGAGTTCCGCTGCCGCTGCCTTCATGAGATCGCACATGAGCACTGCGTGGCGCCGCAGCAATGCCAGGCGTTCATCGCTTTGTGCGAGAAGCGCAGCGGCATAGCTTCGCGTTGTGTCCAGCAGCCGGTAGGGCGCGACAGCGTCGTTGCTGTCGAAGAAGACGAGCGACTTGTTGACCAGCGAGATCAGCGCGTCGAATGCTACGTCGTTGTCCATGTTGCCCGCGCTCACGCCCAAGGCGGATTCCACATCGAAGCGCCCCCGAAACACCGACAACCAGCGAAAGAGCCGCAGCTCCGTATCGCTCAGCAGCGCGATGCTCCAATCGAGCGCCGCGGCCAGTGTTCGGTGCCGTGCGAGCGCGGCGCGGCTGAAGGCGTAGAGGCGCATGTGGTCGTCCAGCCTGCGCGCCAGATCGACGACCGGCTGCACGCCCAGGCGCGCGGCCACCAGTTCGATCGCCAAGGGGATGCCGTCGACCTGCCTGGTGATCTGGGCCAGCAGGGCGCCATGCGATTCGTCGAACGCACCCGCACCTGCCGCCTTGGCCCGCTCGACGAGCAACTCCACGGATGGCCAGTGCAACGCCTGCGTGAGCGAGAGCTGCTCCGCCTGCGGGATGGCAAGCGCCGGCAACCGGAAGACAAACTCGCCGGCCACGCGCAGCGCCTCGCGGCTGGTTGCCAGAATGCGCAGGTCGGGCAGCACTGAAAGCAAGCCGGTGATCGGTGGCGCCAGGGAATCGATCACGTGCTCGCAGTTGTCGATCAACAAGAGCATGGCGCGCCCCATCAGGCGTTGCGTGATGGCCCCTACCGTGTCGGGCATGTCGGCCGGCACCCCCACGGCGCGTGCCAGGGTGCCGAGCACGTGAGCCTGGGAGATCAGCGAAGACAGATCGACAAAGGCGATTTCCGTGCCGTGCGCCTGATGATGGCTCTCGGCGGCGTGGATCGCGAGACGGGTCTTGCCCATGCCACCGGTGCCTACGATCGTGACCAGCCGGTGGCTTTCGAGCGATTCGAGAACGCTGGCTACATCGGCGGTGCGACCGACGAGTTCTGTCATCCGAACAGGCAACGGGGTGAAGCCGGCGTCCGGCAGCGGTGTCAGTGTCAAGGGCCTGGCAGGGATGCCGGTCGACTCGCGGCGGACACGTCCGTTGAAGCGGTAGCCGCGCAACGGAACGTTGGAGATCCACTCCTTGCATTCGTCGCTCTCGCCCGGCTCACCCAGTGCCTTGCGAAGCGTCGACATGTGGACGCGCACGCTGGCCTCTTCAACCACGACGCCAGCCCAAACCGCTGCGAGCAGGTCGTTCTTGCTCACGAATTCACCGGCCCGCTTGACCAGTTGCAGCAGCAGATCGAAAGAGCGCGGCCCCAGCCGCACGGTTTCGCCGAACCGCTCGAACCGGCGCTGCGCCTCCCAGGCAACGAAATCGCCGAAGTACCACCGGACTTCCGCCGACGCTGGGGCAGGTGATTCCTCGGACTGCGCTTGCATGATGAGCCTGTCTACCGGCCGTCTCACGTGGCCGCGAGCTGGGTGCGGGCCACGCAAGGCTGTTGACCGGGAAGGTGGATCGGATGGGCGGTTTCCATGCGCTGAGACTCAAGTTCTTGTTCGAGATCGTAGCGCGGCATCGCGCGAACGTCGGGCTCCAGTCCCTGAAATCCCTAACTCATAGGGGCATGCAGCCCGGAGCCACCAGT
This sequence comes from Variovorax sp. 3319, assembly GCF_031456585.1. Taxonomy (NCBI): domain Bacteria; kingdom Pseudomonadati; phylum Pseudomonadota; class Betaproteobacteria; order Burkholderiales; family Comamonadaceae; genus Variovorax; species Variovorax sp. 3319. Next base: position 122,127 of record NZ_JAVDUZ010000013.1, on the reverse strand, counting down.
GAATGAAGGTGGCTTGCTATCGCAACGTCTTCAGGTACTTGACGAGTTCCGCGACTTCACCGGGATCGGTAACGCCCGCAAAAGGCATCCTGTTGCCCGGCACGGCTTGCTGCGGATCGCTCAGGAAGGCGGCCAGGGATTTGTCGTCCCAGGTGATCTGTGCATTCTTCATGGCTCGGCTGTAGCCAAACCCCGGCGATGAGCCGGCCTTTCGGCCCACGACGCCGGCGAGCGGCGGCCCGATGGAGGCTGCGCCTTGCGCCGCGTGGCATGCCGCGCAGGTCGTCCATGTCTTGGGTGGCTGCACGGCCGCCTGGCCGTGTGCCAGGCTCACGAAAGCCGCGGCGGAGGCGGAGAGAAGGAGTGTTCGCATGTCAGGCTCCTCAAAGCATGCGCGGTTGCTTGGCATAACGCACCAGGTCGTCGCCAAGGCGCAGTGCCAATGCCGCGAGCGGACCGGTCGGGTTGTAGCCCGCGTTGTGCGCGTACACGGATGCACCGACGACGAAGAGGTTCTGCGCATCCCAGTGCTGCAGGTGGGGCGACACCACGCTCGTCGACGGGTCGGCGCCCATGACGGTGCCGCCCGTGGTGTGCGTCGTCTGGTACTGCCGCGCGTCGAAGTCGCCGCGCCGGGGTTGCGGTGCGCCGACTGTCGAGGCACCCATGGCGCGCGCGATACCGGCGGCCTTGTTCGTGACGTACTCGCTCATCCGATGGTCGTTCTCATGAAAATTGAACGTCATGCGCACCAGCGGCGAGCCGTAGGCATCGCGGTACGTCGGGTCGAGGTCGAGGTAGTTCTGGCTGTGCGGATAGTTGCTGCCATGCACGGCGACGTTGAAGGCGTGCGCATACCAGTCGGCGTTGGCCTGTTTCCACGCGGATCCCCAGCGGGGCGTTCCGGCCGGATGGAGTCGGGCATTGATGGGGCGACCGTTCGTCACGTTCGAGTAGATGTAGCCGCCGCCGAAAAAGCCTAGCCCTGCGTGGTCGAAGTTGTCGCCGTTGAATTCGTCCACCACCATCTGAGAGGCGCCGGACGCCATGAAGGGGTTGATCCAGCGGTCTTTGAAAAACACCGGCACCGACGACATCACCTGGTAGCAGAAGTTCTTGCCGACCACGCCTTTGCCCGTCTTCGGGTCGTAGGGGCGGCCGATGCCGCTCGTGAGCAACAGCTTGGTGTTGGTCATGGTGAAACCGGACAGCACGACGACATCGGCCGGTTGCTCGTATGTTTGCGCGGTCTGCAGGTCGATGAACTGCACAGCCGTTACGCGCCGCGCGCGCTTGTCATAGACGAGGCCGGTCACCTGCGAGTGAAGACGGATTTCGAAGTTTCGCTGCTTCAGCAGTTGGGGATACAGCAGCACCGCCGGACTGGCCTTGGCATTGGCCTCGCAAATGAAGCGCTCGCAGTGGCCACAGTACTGGCAGGGCGCGAGGCTTGCACCATCGGGGTTGGTGTAGGCGCGCGGAGAGTTGGCCGCGGGCAGTGGGAACGGTTTGTATCCGAGGCTTTGCGCGGCGGCCTTGAAGATCCGCCCCGATTCGAGAATTTCGAGCGGCGGCTGTGGAAATCCGCGCTTTCGGGGCGCTTCGAAGGGATTGCCGCCTTCGATCAGTTGTCCGCCGACATTGCCGGCCTGCCCCGCGATGCCGAAGAGCTGCTCGAACAGGTCGTGGTACGGCTCCATTTCTGCGTAGCTGATGCCCCAGTCCTGCACCGTCAATTCGCGGGGGATGGCGGCCTTGCCGTAGCGCGACTCGAGGCGTGTGCGCAGAGCCGGGTCGTACTCGGCCCAGCGCCAGGTCTGGCCGTTCCAGTGATTGGCCGCGCCGCCCATGCCTTCGCCGGGAAGGAAGGCTTCCATCCGGCGTACGGGCAGCGCGTTTTCGTTGGCGGCATGGCGCAGCGTGTACGTTTCGTTGGCCCAGTTCTGCACCAGGCTGTTGCGCACGCCCCAACGCAATTCGTCGCGTTGGTTGGGCAATGTGGCGGCCGCGCTACCGGCGAGATCGCCACCGCGTTCGAGCACCAGCACGTCGATGCCGGAGCTCATCATCTGTCGCGCAGCCAAGCCGGCGGTAAGGCCGCCGCCAACGAAGACGACAGAGCGTTTGGGAAGTTTGAGAGTCATGGGTGTCGGGCTTTCAGCTGAAGTCCTCGATCGACTGCGGCTTGGCCGCGCCGGGGAAGGGCAGGCCGCGGTACTGAACCACGTTGCGCCCGTGAAAGGCGGGCAGGCCGGGGAACCCTATGGCGCGCCAGAAGGTCTTGTCGCGATTGCCGCCGTACATCGGATCGGCAAAGCAGGCCTGCACGAACAGCGGATAGAAAAAATCGTTGAACCACGCGCCGAGCGCATAGCGCTCGTCGTCGATCCGGCCGGCAGCGACCTCCTGCAGCAGCGCGTCGAGCGGACCGGCCTCGAGTTGCTCGATGGGTTTGCCGGTGCGCTGTTGAGCCTCGCGGCGCAGCACTGCGAGCCCGGCCTTGAAGTGCTGCTCCGGCGTGAGGGGCGACTGGTAGCCGTGTTGCGGTTTGCCAGGGCGCCAGGGGCCCTGCCGATAGAGCTGGTCGCCACGCCCCCAGGCGCCGGCCAGCTGACGATCGAGGTACAGGTGCAAGCCGCAATCGACACCGTTCGGTGTCATGGCATCGGCCGGGCACATCACGTTGACGAGAGCCTCGACGCATGCGGCTTCTTGCGGGCCTAGCGACAAGTAACCCGAAGAGTGGGCCTTATCGGCGGCGCGGGATGCGGCGTCCTGCGCCGAAGCAAGCGGGCTGGCCAGGCCACCCAGCAGTGCGGGCGCCGCGAGCGCTGCGGCACCGGACGCGCCACCGATCTGGCGCAGGAAGAGGCGCCGCGCGGGCGGCTCTCGGTCGTTGACGGACATGGGGATCTTTCTTCGAAGGGGGCAGGAATCGTGCGAAAAGGTTTGTGCAGAGAACGCGTGCGTTTCAGCGCATCGATCAGAAGGGCTCGTACTTCGCGGCGCCTACTGTTTCGGTCGGCGTGATCGGCGTGCGGTCCAGCGGCTCTTGAGGCGTCGGATAGGCGAGGTCGAGCGAAGGGAAGGGGGCTGCAACCGAGGCGTCGCTCGTTGCCTGGGGAATGGCGACGGCACCGGCCGGCTGGATCGCATAGATCGAGACCGAGGCCGCGAGACTGACCAGCAGTGCTGCAAAGAAGATTCTTTTTGCCATCAACTACTCCTGAAGTTTTGAGCGAACCGATGAACACAGCAGGCGCAGGCACCGCCAGAGGCGGTGGCGCTTGCTGCTTCGGGGCTCAGGAGAGGTTCGCCTTGTCCAGGCCGAAGGCCTTGTCCGACGATCCGGGCACGGTCTGGAACGCGACGTTCACGCGGTTCCACGCGTTGATGGCCATGACACTGAAGGTCAGGTCCGAAAGCTCTTTTTCCGTCAGCTGCGTGCGCACGCGCTCGTAGATGTCGTCGGGTACGCCGTGCTCGGGCAGCTTGGTCAGCACTTCGGTCCAGGCCAGGGCGGCACGTTCGCGCGGCACGAACAGTGTCGATTCACGCCAGGCAGCCAGATGGTGAATGCGCAACTCGCGCTCGCCATGGATCTTGGCCTCCTTGATGTGCATGTCGAGACAGAAGGCGCAGCCATTGAGCTGCGACGCACGGATCGCGACGAGGTCCCGAATCGTTTGCTCGATGGTGCCGCTGTCGACGAGCGTGCTGAACTCGATCAGCTTCTTGAAGAGTTCGGGCGATTGCTTGATGTAGTTGAGACGGTGGGTCATGTTGTGCTCCGGCCCCAGTGCGGCTGAGGTACCCGTTCGCGAAGACCGCGAGGGAAAAGAAAGTTCGTGCGCCGCCGGCTCGTTTCAGTAGTCCCAGATGATCGGAACCCAGCGAAAGATGTCGCCGTCGATGGCTACACGGCCGATGGAGGGGAAGGGCAGGTGGGCAGCCACCAGCAATCCGCGGGTCTGCGCCAGTTCGCGGAAGAGTCCGATGCGCACGTCGGTCGCTTTCTCCGGGTCGTGCTCGAAACCGTTTTGCCAGTCGGGGTGGTCGAATGCGACCGGGAACATGGCGTCGCCGGCGAACATCAGGCGGTCGCCGCCTGACACCAGGTCGACCACGCTATGCCCAGGTGTGTGGCCGCCGGTGAGACGGACCACCACACCCGGCGCTACCTCGCGTCGCTCCTCGAAAGTCTGCAGCCGGTCGCGGTATTCGTTGTAGAAGCTCTTGGCGGTGGAGCGGAGCACGTCCGGCACCGGCTTCGGCATCACTGTCCGGGAGAAGTCGGGCGAGGTCCAGAAGTCGACTTCGGCCTTTGCCACGTGGATGCGCACGTCCGGACGCAGGCGTTCCTTGATCCCGGGAACGAGAAGCCCGCCCACGTGGTCCATGTGCATGTGGGTAATGATCACGTCGGTGACGGACTCGAGCTCGATACCCGCAGCAGCCAGACGTTGTGGGAACTGCCCGGCGCGCGGGAAGCCCGGAAACTGGCCACCCAGGCCGGCGTCGATGAGGATGGTCTGGTTGCCGCTGCGGGCCACCATCACGTTCAGCGGCCAGTCGTACTTGTCGGGCGGCATGAACATCTGGTCCAGCCAACTCGCCAGGTCCGCCGGATCGGCGTTGGTGGCCATGGTGGACGTTGGCAGCGGCATCGGGCCGTCGCTGACCACCATTGCGTCGATATCGCCGATGCGTAGCGCGTAGCGGGAGGGCACCAGATCGTTGGGCTTTTCGCTCGTGGGTTGCACGATTTCATCTGTGAGGAACATGGCGGAATCTCCAAAAGGGGGCGACCCGATTGCGCGGGTCGAATCAGCCAGGGGGCTGGCAGCAGGTTGCCGTTCAACTTCCAAGAGTTGTCGGGCGCGGTCACGGCACAAGGCCGTCTGCCGTTGATCGTAGGTAGGGAGGGAGCGCGCCGGTAGCCTCGTAGACGGACGCACAGTGGTGCTTGATACGCACCAAACTCAAGTGAGAGTCATGCCTGTGGGTTTGCGGCGGGACGCGCAGGGTTGACCGACGTTGGCTCAGGGGCTGGGCGGGTCGAGTTCACGATTCTTGTATGCCAATGTGTCGCATGGCGATTCCGATACATGAGCGTCCAAAACTCCTGCGGCTCGACACATCGGAGATACAAGCAATCGATTCAATCGATTCATCGGACAAGACCCGGGTGATACCGGTTCAGCCGATGTACCGCTCAATCCGTTGTTGAAGGAATCCATGATGAACACCCGAAAGCTTCTGACCGCCATCGCCGCCATCTCGCTCGCTTCGCTTGTTTCCGCCGGCGCCAGTGCCGAGGAATATCAGGGCGTGCTGCAGTTCAGTTCCACCGCGAGTCGTGCCGATGTGCATGCGCAGGCAACAGACGTCGCCCGGAGCGCCGACCCATATGCCGAAGGCGCGTCGGCCGGGGTGCCAGTTGCAGTCGCAAGCCTGGCCGATCGCGCGTCGATCCGCGCCGAGGCGGTCGCTGCCGCCCACGCTGGCAATCTCTATGGCGATGGTGCTTCCACCAGCGTCCCATCCCGCTCAGCCACCGGCTTCGCTCGCATCACCGTGCGCAGCGGCGCCTGATGCACGGCCTTCCTACCAAGCATTGAGCATCCGATGAAAACAACTCGACTCATGGCCGCAGCGCTGCTCGTCGCCACTTTGGGCGGAATGGGACCGCTGGCCTATGCCCAGCCCTCCGGACTGGGACGCACCGACATCCTGCAGCACGATCTCGGCATCGCAGGACGCGAGTTCGCGCAGGTACGCGTCGACTTCGCGCCGGGGGTGCTGGCGCCCAGGCACTCGCATCCGGGCGTGGAAGTCGCCTATGTCCTCGAAGGCACGATCGAATACCAGATCGACGGCAAGCCACCGGTAACGCTAAGGAAGGGCGACGCCTTGTTCATTCCGGACGGCGCGATTCACTCGGCCAGGAACGTAGGCGACGGCAACGCGTCGGAGCTCGCCACCTACATCGTTGAAAAAAACAAGCCAGGCTTCGTGCCGGCGAAATAGGCAAACACGAGCGACCTTCATGAAAAAACTGTCCCTCGTTGCCGCCGCCGCGCTTGCCTCGCTCGTTTTGACTTCCGTCCACGCGGCGGGCGAAGCCGCGGTGGAGGTCGGGCGGCCGGCGCCGATCTTGCCGATCGCGGCGGAATCGCAACCCAAGCTGGTCGTGTACACGCCGTTGCCAGAGGCACTGGCGCGCGGGGTCGTGATCATCCAGTACCGAACCGAGAATGTGCGCGTGATCCCGGTCTTCGGCGAGGGCGCTCGAAGCGTGTCGCCGCGTGTAGGCCACCTTCACATCACGGTCGATGACCGGCCGGGCACCTGGGCGCACACCAGCTCGGACCCGATCATCGTCGTCGGGCTCGCACCCGGCGTGCACAAGATGCTGATCGAGGTCGCCGATCCGACCCACAAGATCCTGACCAGCGAGACCGTTTCAATGACTATTCCAGATCGGCCGGCTGCAGCGCCCCAAGCCCATGCGCATTGAGGCCATTGCCTCGACTGCGGGAAAAGATTGTCCCGCGGGATTTAGGGGCGGGCTGCTCGGCCGCCTGGATAACCGTGGCTTATGCGATTTAACATAATGCACATTGTGTTGTTCATACGAGGGCCGATCGATCCAGGTCCAGCCCTCGAATCCAGCGGCTCAGGACCCCATCGGACTCACAGAAGCCATCGTCGGATCGAAATCGGCCTCTACACGGTGCACATCCGGCACGCGCGGATATCGCAGCACGCGGTACCCGGCCTCTACGAGCAGCGCATCCCGGTCCTGGTCGCGCTGCGACTTGCCCTTGCTGTTCTTGTCGCCAAGCGCAACCACGGCCACCACCTTGAATGAACGGTCGCACACGACAAAGTCTGCGATCTTTCGGCTGAACGAGCTTCGTGCAGCCCGTGTGCGGGCCGTGAGCAACGCGCCGAAGCTGACCTGCGGCAGCACCACAAGGTCTGGCAGCGTTTGCACCAGGCGGTTGTACATGGCCTGTTCGCGCGCCGTAAGCGGCGGTCGTGCCTTGGGCTTGTCTACAAAGCCGCTGCTGCTTTGCGCAGCCTTTTTTCTTGCGAGCGCTACGAACACCAGCAGCCCGATGGCCAACAAAAAGACCATGAATAGAAACGTATTCATCTCTGCTTCTCCTTCTCTGCAGAGTCTCGCATGACTGCGAGAACGCCTCTTTTGGTGTTTTGCCGGACGTGTTTCTGGGCGCCTTTTTCAGGCGTGTGCGTCGAGGAAAAGCAGCGTTGTTCCAGGTGCGCAGCCCGCAGACAGCCGGGCTGCGGAACTCACCACTTGCCGTCTTTGGGAATCGCCTGGGGGGCCGCCTTTGCACCGGCCGCAGCCGCAGCAATGAGTTGCGCGGCTTCCGGCCGATTGGCCTTGGTTGCGAAGTCGACCGCCGTCATGCCGAGCTGGTTCTTCATCGCCGTGTCGGCGCCCTCGGCCAGCAGCAGCTTCACGGCTTCGGTCGAGCCGTACATTGCCGCCATCATGAGCGGCGTGGTGCCGTTGGGCGATTGCGCATCGATGAATGCAAATTTGTCGAGCAGGACTTTCATGATGCTCAACTGGCCGCTGCTGGCGGCGTAGTGAAGCGGCGTCCAGCCGGTCTTGTTGACGGCGGCGTCGCGCTTGAGCAATTGGGCAACCACGTCTTGCTGGCCCTTGATGGCGGCCAGCATCAGCGGGGTTTCGTCCTTGGCATTGGCAATGTCGACATCGGTTTGCGGCGACTCGATCAGCACCTGGACCACCTTGGGCGACGGTTCGCGCAACGCGATGATCAGGCCGGTCTGGCCGTGTTCATCGCGCGTGTTGGGGTCGAAGCCGCGCTGCAGCAAGGTGCGCACACCGCTGGCGTTGTCTCCGCGCACGGCCCGGAAGAAGTCTTCGAACGAACCCGCGTGCGCAGAAAAAGTTGCTGCAATGACAGCAAGATACAAGAACTTTTTAATGTATTTCTTCATTTGGTTTTTACTCCCTTGAACAGCGTTTCGAAGTTCTCGCTGGTGGCCTCAGCGACTGCTTCGACGGGCATCTTGCGCAGTTCGGCGATCTGCTTTGCGACATACGGCACGTATGACGGATTGTTGGTCTTGCCACGGTACGGCACGGGTGCCAGATACGGGCTGTCGGTTTCAATCAGCATCCGGTCGAGCGGCACAAAGGCCGCTACGTCGCGCAGGTCTTGCGCTTTCTTGAACGTCAGGATGCCTGAAAAAGAGATGTAGAAGCCCAGGTCGAGCGCCGCGCGGGCGACTTCGGCGGTTTCGGTAAAGCAGTGGAATACGCCCCCCGCGGCCTTGCCGGAGCCGTCTTCGCCCTCCTCCTTCAGGATGGCCAGCGTATCGGCAGATGCTTCGCGGGTGTGAATGACCAGCGGCATGCGGGTTTGCTGGGCTGCGCGAATGTGCACGCGAAAACGGTCGCGCTGCCATGCCATGTCGGAAATGCTGCGCCCGCCCTTCCGCTCTTCCATCTGGTAGTAATCGAGGCCGGTCTCGCCGATGGCCACCACCCTGGGCAAGGCGGCACGGCGCACCAGGTCGTCGAGGGTCGGTTCGGCGATGTCCTCGTTGTCGGGATGCACGCCCACGCTGGCCCAGAAGTTGTCGTAGCGGGCGGCCAGCGCCTGCACGTCATCGAACTCCTCGAGCTTGGTACAGATGCACAGGGCCCGGTCGACCTGCGCCTCGGCCATGGCGGCGCGTATTTGCGGCATCTGGTCCGCGAACTCGGGAAATGTGAGGTGGCAGTGGGAATCGGTAAACATGGCGGTGATTGTCTGGCGGATGCCAGGAACACCGAGGAGCCGGCCATGCCGGGCCTCTGGCGTTTCCTCCCGTAGGGAGTTGGCGAAGCGGCACGGAGCGCCGCAGCCTTGGGGGCGAGCCTAGCTCTGTGGGCTAAATGGTCTGTGTGGGACGATCGGAAGCCATCGAGCCACCGAGCGCCGCCTCGATGCGCGCCTTGAGCTGGCGCGACTTTTCGTCGGACGGGAAACGGATGCCGACGCCCGGCGCCCGGTTGCCGGCAGCGCGCTGAGGCGTGATCCATGCGACCTTGCCAGCTACCGGATAACGCTGCGGGTCTTCGGGCAGCGTCAGCAGCACATAGACGTCGTCGCCCAGCCGGTATTCACGTGAGGTTGGAATGAAGATGCCGCCTTCGGCAAACAGCGGAATGTAGGCGGCATAGAGCGCGCCCTTTTCCTTGATGGCGAGCTGGATCACGCTTGGCCGTTGAGGCGTAGCGGCGGCGGCGGGGGCGGCTGGTTGGTTCATGGTCGGCGAGTAGCAGAGTTTAGGGTGGTTCGCGCCTCGCTCACAAGCGCTTCCAGCATCAGGCCGGCATTAAAAGGGTGTTCGGCGGTTCTTGCCGCACTGGCAAGCGACTTCGACCAGCGGGCCAGCGCCAGGTGCGAAGGCACTGCCGCCGGCAGGTCGGCTGCCTCGAAAAACCGCGGTTCAGCGCCGCTGCCAACGGCCATCAGGTCGTGGCAAAGCTTTTGCAGCGCACTGATCGCTTGCGAGGGCGCCTGGTCCGCCAACGCGGCGACGTCACCGCGCAACACTGCCTTGGGCAGCAGCGACCAGGCCTTGGGCGATTGGCCGGAGCGGGCCAGCCGCAATGCGTCGCTGGGCCGGCCGCCCGCCGCACGCAGCAAGGCGGTGGCGTCGGCTGCGGGTACGTCGTGCAAACCCACCCAGGCTTCGGCCTCGGCGGTTGCAGGCCACGGCAGCGTATAGCCGAGGCAACGGCTGCGAATGGTCGGCAGCAATTGCCAGGCGGCCTCGCTCGCCAGCACAAAGCGCACGTCGCCGACGGGTTCTTCGAGCGTCTTGAGCAGCGCGTTGGCGGTGATGGTGTTCATGCGTTCGGCCGGGTACACCAGCACCACCTTGCCCCGGCCGCGGGCGCTCGTGCGCTGGGCAAAGCCGACCGCATCGCGCATGGCTTCGACGCGGATCTCGCGGCTGGGCTTGCGCTTCTTGTCGTCGATGTCGGCCTGGGCTTTTTCATCGAGCGGCCAGCCGAGTTCTTGCATGGCGACTTCGGGCATCAGCACGCACAGGTCGGCATGGGTTCGAACCTCGATGGCGTGGCAGCTCGGGCACTGGCCACACGCGGTGCCGCCCTCTTCTGTCCTGGGCTGCTCGCAAAGCCATGCGGCGGCAAGCGCCAGCGCGAGTTCGTATTGACCCAGGCCCGACGGCCCCTGCAGCAGCCAGGCATGGCCACGCTGGCGCAAGAGCTCTGCGAGCGGGCGCTGAAGCCAGGGCGAAAGTGCCGGCGTGCTCACAATGCAGCTCCGCTCGCGGGTGCCAGCGCGCCACGCGCGACGAGCGCGGCCTCGACCTGTTGCCAGACCTGGTCGCGTGTCTGGCTGGCGTCGATTCGGACGAAGCGCTGCGCATCGGCGGCCGCGCGGGCCGCGTAGCCGGCCGCCACACGCCGGAAGAACTCGACCGGCTGGGCTTCGAACTTGTCGGGCAAGCGCGCTCCAGCCAGGCGCTGGGCGGCAATTTCGGGTGCCAGGTCGAACCACAGCGTGATGTGGGGCTGCAGCAGCCCTGCCGCTCCCCTGCCCCCTTGCACCCAGTGCTCCAGGGTGGACAGCACCTGCTCATCGAAGCCGCGGCCTGAGCCCTGGTAAGCAAAAGTGGCATCGGTGAAACGGTCGCACAGCACCACGTCGCCGCGGGCCAATGCGGGCGCTATGACTTGCATGACGTGGTCCCGTCGCGCCGCGAAAACCAGGAGCGATTCGGTCAGCGGGTCCATCGGCTGTTCGAGGATGAGCCCGCGCAGGGTTTCCGCCAACGGCGTGCCGCCGGGTTCGCGCGTGCGCACGACTGTGCGGCCCTGCGCTTTCAGGAGCGCTTCCATTGCGTCGAGATGACTGGACTTGCCGGCACCGTCGATGCCTTCGAGCGTCAGAAACAGGCCTTCACTCATTGCGCGATCTTAGGTTTGGGTTCGCCGCCCCCGCGCTGGTAGCGGTTGACCGCGCGGTTGTGCTCGTCGAGCGAGGTGCTGAACTGGCTGGTGCCGTCGCCGCGCGAAACAAAGTACAGCGACTTGCTTTGCGCCGGCTGCACTGCCGCCAGCAGCGCCGCCTTGCCCGGCATGGCGATGGGCGTGGGCGGCAGGCCGCCGCGGGTGTAGGTGTTCCAGGGCGTATCGGCCTGCAGGTCTTTCTTGCGCAGGTTGCCGTCGAAGGTGGTGCCCAGGCCGTAGATCACGGTCGGGTCGGTTTGCAGCGGCATGCCGGTGCGCAGGCGGTTGACGAACACCGCTGCAATCTCGGAACGGTCCTTGGCCTTGCCTGTCTCCTTTTCGACAATGCTGGCCAGAATAAGCGCCTCATCGGCCGTTTTGATCGGCAAGTCGGCCGCCCGGGCGGCCCAGGCAGCTTCGAGCTTCTTGTCCATGGCCCGCATGGCGCGCTGCAGCAGCGCAATGTCGGTGGAGCCCTTCGAATAGGTGTACGTGTCCGGAAAAAAGCGCCCCTCGGGGTGCACGCCGGGCCTGCCGAGCTTGGCCATCAGTGCGTCGTCAGGCAGGCCCACGGTTTCAGGCTTGAGCTGCTCGGCCTTGGCAAGGGCGGCACGCACCTGGCGAATGTTCCAGCCTTCGACCAGCACCAGGCTGCGGGTTGCCTCTTCGCCGCGCACCAGCACATTGAGCAGCATCTTGGGCGTGATTCCGCGCTCCAGCTCATAGCTGCCGGCGCGAATCTGGCGGTCTTGCCCCGAAAGGCGGAACCACAGGTACAGCAGTTGCGGCTCCACGTTGGCGCCGGCATCGGCCACCGCCTGCGCAACGCCGCGCGGCGTGGTGCCGGGCTCCACCGAAAGATCCAGGCTGGGCGCGGGCAGCTTTAGCGGCTGGTGCACCCACCACAGTCCGGCGGCGCCAAGGCCGAGCGCAGCCAGGGCGGCGAGCAGAAAGAGCGTAAGAAAGAAGCGGCGCACGGGTCCGATGGAATGACGGAGAGAAGAAAAACGAATCGAGGATTCGGCGCAAAAAGTCGGTGGCCCTGCGGGAACAACGGCAAGTTTCCCTGCAGACCGGACGGAACGGCTTCGACCATGATAATTCAGCGATGACTACTGTCGTTCTCAATGGTGTTACCGCCCTTTCGCACCTCGGCGTGATTCGCGCCGAAGGACCGGATGCCGCCGGCTTTTTGCATGGCCAGCTCACGCAGGACTTTTCTCTGCTCGGCGCCGCCGAGGCCCGCCTGGCAGCCCTTTGCACCGCCAAGGGCCGCGTGATCGCCAGCTTCATCGGCATACGGCCGCAACCCGATCTGGTGTTGCTGGTCTGCAGCAAGGACATCCTGGCCGCCACGCTCAAGCGCCTGTCGATGTATGTGCTGCGTGCCAAGGCCAAGCTCACCGACGCCAGCGATCAATTTGCGCTCTACGGCCTTGCCGGCACGGCGTTGACGGGCAACGGCCTGGATGCCGCCGCCCTGCCCGGCCAGCGCACCGCCATCGGCGCGGACATCAGCGCGGTTTCGCTCTACCCGGCCGATGGCGTGCCGCGCGCACTGTGGATTGCACCGGCCGGCAACCCCGCGCCCGCCGGGCCGTCTCTCGACCCGGAGCTCTGGCAGTGGAGCGAGGTTCGAAGCGGCATCGTCACTGTGACCACCCCCGTGGTCGAAGCGTTCGTGCCACAGATGATCAACTATGAGTCGGTGGGCGGCGTCAATTTCAAGAAGGGCTGCTACCCGGGCCAGGAGATCGTGGCTCGCAGCCAGTTTCGCGGCACCCTCAAGCGCCGCACCTACCTTGTGCAAGCCGATGCGCCGGTGAGCGTGGGCCAGGAAGTGTTCGCGGCCAGCGACGCCGACCAACCCGTGGGCACGGTCGCCCAGGCTGCGCCGGCCCCGGGCGGCGGCTGGGCTGCGCTGATCTCCATGCAGATCTCGGCACTTGAAACCGGCGGCCTCCACGCTGGCGGCGCCGACGGCCCTGCCCTCAAGGTCGAGCCGCTGCCGTATCCGCTGCTCGAAGACATCTAGGCGCTGCCGCTTCACGGCGTTCCTGAAAACGCACCCCCGGCGCTGCCCCGAAAGAGGCAGCGCTTTTTTTTGCGCGCGTTTAACCCTGCCTCACGTGCTGCCCCGTAGAAGCCCTACCGATCCACTCCTGGCAAGGAAGACCCCCATGAAGCGCAGACTCATCTTCTCGACCGCCCTCGCGTTGGCCGCCCTCTCGGCTTGCGCCGAAAGTCCGATACGGCCGCCTTCGCCGCCCTTGACATACGACCGCCTCGGCTCGCTCATGCAGGTGAGCGTGGTCGATCGGGCCACCGGCCGCGAGTTGCCCATTTACCGCTATCGCGGCGAATACTGGGTGGCCGGCCGGCCAGGCTCGCGCTACGCAATACGTGCGCGCAATGCCATGGGCGAGCGCGTCATGGCCGTAATGTCGGTGGATGGCGTGAACATCGTCACCGGCGAAACCGCGGGCGTGCTGCAGAACGGCTATGTCTTTTCAGGCGGCGAGCGCAGCGACATCACCGGCTGGCGCAAGAGCGATTCGCAGATTGCGGCCTTCGAGTTCACATCCATCGGCAACTCGTACGCGAGCCGCACCGGCCGGCCCGCAGACGTGGGGGTGATCGGCGTTGCGCTGTTTCGCGAGCAGATGCCCGTGCCGCCTGCGCCGCCCATCGTGCTGCCGCAACGCGACGGCTATAGCGGCAACCGCAAGATGGAGCGCCGCAGCGAGGCGCCGTCCGCGGTTGCGGAGGCCGCGCCGGCCGCACCTGCGGCGCAGTCCAGCTCCGCCGACAGCGCCCTGGGCGCCGAATCCGCCGCGTCGGCCAAGGGCGGGCTCGCCCGGCCGTCACCGAGCCTGGGCACCGGCCATGGCCGGCGGGAGACCTCGCACGTGGGGCACACCACCTTCGAGCGCGCGCAGTCCACGCCCGACGAGGTGGTCCGCATCCGCTACGACAGCCGCGAAAACCTCATTGCCGCCGGCGTGATTCCCGTGCCGCCTCAGCCGCGCTGGCCGCGACCCGAAGGCCCGTCGGCGTTTCCGGGTTCGGAGATGGGCTATGTGCCCGATCCGCCGGCCCGCTATTGATTGAGCGCGCGCCGCATCTCGATGTGCGGGATGCCCGCTTCCTCGAAGGGCTCGCCGTGCACCGTGTAGCCCAGGCGCGCATAAAAGCGCTCCGCACTGCGCTGGGCGTGCAGGCCGATCTCGCGATCGCCCCGCGCCCTGGCTGCCGCCTCGAGCGCCGCCATTACTGCCGCGCCGTGCCCGCCGCTGCGCAAGGCGCGGTGCACGGCCATGCGGCCCAGCATTGCCGTGCCATCGACTGCATCGAGCAAACGGCCGGTCGCAATGACCTGGCCGAGCCGGTTGCGCGCCACCGCGTGCAGCACCACGGCGTCGTGCTCGTCCCATTCCAGTTCCTTGGGAATGTTCTGTTCCTCGATGAAGACGGCGCGGCGCAAGGCGCCTGCACCTTCGCCGAGGGTTTTCCAATTGCCGGTTTCCACCGTGCGCATCGGCTCGCCGGCCTCGAAGCCGGTCAAAATTTCGCGCAGTGCGGCCGGCACCGGCCTGGAAGTCTGCGTGGCCGGATCTGCAAACACATAGACCAGCTCGCAGCCCACCAGGTACTGGTCTTGCCGGAACAGCGCGCCCTGGAAAACCATGGACGAGTTGCCGATGCGCGCGCACTTCATGCCCACGTCGATCACGTCGTCCATGCGCGCGGAAGCCTGAAAGTCCACCGTGGCCCTGCGCACATACAGGTCGCCGCCCAGCGCATGCATGGCCTCTTCGTAAGGCAGCGCAAGCGCGCGCCAGTAGTCGGCAATGGCGGTGTCGAAGTACATCAGGTAGTGCGCGTTGAACACGATCTTCTGCATGTCGACTTCTGCCCAGCGAACGCGCAGGCGGTGAAAGAAACGGAAGTCTTTTCTCTGGGGTACTACGGATTCGGTCATGGCTTCAATGCTTCTTCGAGTGCGCGCGCTGCGTCGTTTTGCGCCTGCAGCGCTTCGGGAATGGCGCGGCCCATTTTCAAGAACTCGTGGATCACGCCGCGATAGATTTCAAGGTCGACCGCCACGCCGGCCGCACGCAGCTTGTCGGCATAGGCAATGCCTTCGTCCACCACCGGATCGCATTCGGCAAGCCCTATCCAGGCAGGCGCCACGCCCTCGACATCGTCCGTCAGCAGCGGCGCAAAGCGCCAGTCGTCACGGTCGGCCGGCGTGCGAACGTACTGGCCGAAGAAATAGTCGATCAGCGCCTTGGTCAGGAGCGGCCCGTTGGCATACAGCTGGTGCGAGGCGGTGTCCTGGTGCCCCGTGGTGCCAGGGTAGATCAGCATTTGCAGCGCGAGCGGCAGCCCCGCGTCGCGCGCAAGAATGGCGCACACCGCGGCCAGCGTGCCGCCGGCGCTGTCGCCGCCCACCGCAAGGCGGCTGGCGTCGAGCCCGAGGCGCGCGCCTTCTTTCGCAACAAAAGCGAAGGCGTCCCAGGCGTCGTCGGAAGCGGTCGGAAACTTGTGTGCGGGGGCCAGGCGGTAATCAACCGACACCACCGCGCAGCCGCTTTTCAGGCTGAGCACGCGGCACAGCGTGTCGTGCGTGCGGATGTTGCCGACGGTGAAGCCGCCGCCATGAAAGTACACCAGCACCGGCAGCTTTGCCGGCGACGGTGCATACAGCCGCGCCGGAATCTCGAAGCCGTCGCGCGCAGTAATGCTGAAGTCCTCGATGCGCGCAAGCTCGGGCTTGGGCACCTCGAGCACGCCGGCACCCTTCTCGTAGGAAGCCTTGGCCTCTTCGGGCGAAAGCTGGTCGAGGCTCGGGTGGCCCGCACGGGCCATGCGCTCGACCACGCCCGCCATCTTGGCCGTCAGCAATGTGCCCGACGCGACAGCGGCAAGGGTTTTGTTCATGTGCAAGACTGTTTGCTCTTGTTAGATTCGAATGGTCGGCAATCGTACCGCCCCAAGCATCAACGCCCATGGCCCTCATCCAATACCTCACCCAGATCCAGTTCGAGTTCGGCGCCATCAAGCTGCTGTCCAGCGAGTGCGCGCGCATAGGCATCACCCGTCCGCTGATCGTGACCGATGCGGGCGTGCGCGCCGCCGGCGTGCTGCAAAAAGCGCTCGACGCTGTGGCCGATCTCGAGGTGGCGGTGTTCGACCAGACGCCTTCGAACCCGACCGAAGCTGCCGTTCGCGCGGCCGTCGAGCTGTATCGCAGCGCGCGATGCGACGGGCTCATTGCAGTGGGCGGCGGCTCCGCCATCGATTGCGCCAAGGGCGTGGCCATTGCAGCCACGCACGAAGGCCCGCTCAAGACCTACGCCACCATCGAAGGCGGCTCGCCCAAGATCACCGAGCGCGTGGTGCCGATCATTGCGGTGCCCACCACCAGTGGCACCGGCAGCGAGGTGGCGCGCGGCGCCATCGTCATCGTGGACGACCACCGCAAGCTCGGCTTTCACAGCTGGTTCCTCATGCCCAAGGCGGCCATCTGCGACCCCGAACTCACGCTCGGCCTGCCGCCCCGCCTTACGGCCGCCACGGGCATGGATGCCATTGCGCACTGCATGGAAACCTTCATGTCGGCGGCCTTCAACCCGCCGGCCGACGGCATCGGGCTCGATGGCCTGGAGCGCGCGTGGCTGCATATCGAGCGCGCCACCAAAGACGGCAGCGACCGCGAGGCGCGCCTGAACCTCATGAGCGCGTCGATGCAAGGCGCCATGGCTTTCCAGAAGGGCCTGGGCTGCGTGCATTCGCTGAGCCACAGCCTGGGCGGAGTCGATCCGCGCCTGCACCACGGCACGCTCAACGCTCTCTTCTTGCCGGCGGTGATCCACTTCAATGCGGGGGCTGAGTCGGTGCAGAAAGAACAGAGATTGCAGCGCATGGCGCAGGCCATGCATCTCGACTCCGCAGGCGATCTGGCCGAGGCCATCCGTGACATGAATGCACGGTTGGGTATGCCCAAGGGACTGGCCGAAGTGGGCGTAACGCCCGACCTTTTCGAAAAGATCATCGATGGCGCCATGGCAGACCATTGCCACAAGACGAATCCGCGATTGGCTACGCGCGACGACTACAGGGCGATGCTTGAGGCCTCGATGTAGGAGCTGTTTGCAACAACAGCCCTGAACAGCAGCGCCTCCGAACAGCCGCGTCATCCATATGACACAAGGAATTTCTAGACTCCCCTCCAAAGGCTTTGCATCCGAAGAAGCCCCAAGGGCGAGGGAAATTCCGAATGACGCGTACCGTCCAGGTCCACACCGTACTCAGCGCCGAGCAGCTCAAGTTTCGCGCCATGCGCGGGCGGGAAGCGCTGTCGCAGTTGTTCGAGTTCGAGGTCGACATGGTCAGCCCGAGCTTCAATCTTGACCTGAAGAAGCTGCTTGGTACTTCTCTCACCATCGAGCTGACAGACGGCGGAGCGCTGCGCTTTCTCAACGGTACCGTGGTGCGTTTCGAGCTGGTGGGCCGCGCCAACGAAACCGGCCGCCACTATGTGTACCGCGCCTTGGTGCAGCCCTGGCTTTGGTACCTTACGAGGACCACCGACTGCCGCATTTTCCAGAACAAGAGCGTGCCCGAGGTGCTCGACGAAGTGCTGGGCAAGTATGGCTTCGAGTTTGAAAAGCGCCTGACGGGCAATTACCGCCCTTGGGAATACTGCGTTCAATACCAGGAGAGCGATTTTGCTTTTGTGAGCCGCCTCATGGAGCACGAAGGCATTGCCTACCACTTCGAGCACGCCAACAACTCGCACCTTCTGGTGCTGGCCGACGACACCGGCGGCTACCGCAAACTTGCGGGCTACGCCACCATTCCGTATCGTCCGCGCGATCGCGTGCTGCACGCGATGGAGCCCTGCATCGACCAATGGCGCGTAGCCGAGCAGATTACCTCCGGCCGCGTGATGCTCGACGATTTCGACTTCAAGAAGTCGCGCGCCTCGCTGCAAAGCGTGCGGCAAGATCCCAAGGGCCACGACCATTCGACCTACGAAGTGTATGAATGGCTCGGCGGCTACAGCGAGCACCAGCAAGGCGACACCTACGCGAAGATTCGCCTGCAGGAGTTGCAGTGCGCACACGAGCTTGCCGCGGGCCACACCAACGTGATCGGCATGGCGCCCGGCTACCTGTTCGAAATGACGCATTGCCCGCGCGAGCCGGACAACCGCGAATACCTGGTCACCGAAACCCGCTACGACTTGCAGGAGCCCGAATACTCCACCGGCAGCGGCATGGAATCGGTTTGCCAGTTCGACTTTACGGTGCTGCCATCGAACGTGCCCTACCGGCCCGCGCGCAAGACGCCCAAGCCTCGCACCAACGGCCCGCAAACCGCGACGGTGGTCGGCCCCGAAGAAATCTGGACCGATCGCTTCGGCCGCGTGAAACTGCAATTCCGCTGGGATCGCTACGGCCAGGCGGACGAAAACAGCTCGTGCTGGGTGCGTGTGTCGAGCAACTGGGCCGGCGCCAACTACGGCACCATGCACATGCCGCGCGTGGGCCAGGAAGTGATCGTCGATTTCATCGGCGGCGAGCCCGACCGCCCCATCATCACCGGCCGGGTCTACAACAACGACCAGATGCCCCCGTGGGAGCTGCCGGCCAACGCCACTGCCAGCGGGATTCTCACGCGCTCTAGCAGCGGCGGCGCGGCCAACCAGGCCAACATGCTTCGCTTTGAAGACCGCACCGGCGCCGAGCAGATCCTGCTGCACGCCGAGCGCAACCTCGACGTCGAGGTGGAAGCCGACGAAACGCACACCACCGACGGCACGCGCACCACGCTCATCAAGGGCCACGAATCGGCCACCTACAAGAGTGGCGAAACGCGCGACATTACCGCGGGTGCCAAAGAAACCATTACCGGCGGCGACACCCGCGACGTGACGGGCGGCTTTACCGAATCCGTGGCCGGCGGCGTTACCCAGACCATCTCGGGCGGCAAGAAGCGCACGCTCAGCGGCGGGCTGAACGACACCATCAGCGGGGGCGTGAACCTGGCAATCACCGGCGGGTTCCACGGCACCATCGATGGGCAGGAGATCCGCTTTGTGAGCGGTGGGCGCGACGACACCATCAACACCGGCAACAACGTGAAGGTGAATGGGCCGTCGACCACGGTGGTCACGGGGCCCACGGTGCACACCTCGCCCGACGTGATCTTCAACACCACGAACCACATCCACAACACGACGCAGCACGTCATCAACACCAACGTCTACAACACGACGTCGACCACCTACAACAACACCACCAACAACTACACCAACAACTCCACGGTCTACAACAACAACTACGCTTCGAGCGGCGACTGGCGGCTCTACCGAGCGGGCGGTGTGGGGTTTCGGCTCAGCCTTGTGGGCATGTCGCTGGATGTGTGGGGCGCGCGCCTGCAGTACTACGCAGCGCTCAATGCGCAGCTTGCCACCGTCAAGCTCGACGTTGCCATTTTCTCGCTCAAGAACAAGCCGCTCGAAGTCAGTGCCAAGGGCCTGGCCATTGCGAACAAAGGCATGCTGATTGCCACCGGCGGGCTGGCCGCGAAGTTCAAGGTGCTGACCCTGGTGGTCTGAGACGGACGGAGCACACTGCAACAACGATGGAAATCCTTCTGTGGATCGTCTTCGCAATACTGATGGGCTCGGTGCTGGTGGTGGCAGCCTCGGTGGCGATCGTGGCCACACGCGAGAACCGCATCTACTCGGCCGAGGCAAAGACATGGGCGCGCCTCGAGCAGACCGGCATTCCGGCAGAGGCGGTGGTCGAGTCGCTCAAGCGGTCCGAAAATGAACTGTCGCGCGGCGGCTCCCAGGGCCAGACTGTGTATGCGGTCGAGTTGGCGCTGCGTGTTGTCGACGCTGACGCCACCGCGGGTAACCGCCCCGCCGTTGTTCGCACGCTGATCGACGAAGGGCTGATCCCGCAGTTTGCGGTGCCGGGCAAGCCGGTGCATTTGCTGCGCGACCCGAACGACGCCTCGATTCTCGCCATCGACCGCTCGCGCACACCGCTCGAAATTCCGCGCGCTTCGGCGTGACCGCGCCCACTTCGTGAAAACAGTCAAACCCCTGCGGCTGAGCGTCATCACGCGCCCTTTTCTTCGCACCGGCCACCAGCGCCTTGCACTCACGGTAATGGGCATGGTCTCGATGAGCGAAAAGCCGGTGCTGTTGCCCGAAACGGAGTTCTGGAAAACGGTTTCCGATGAGTTGGGCCCGACCGGAGCCATCGACCTGGGCATGCCCAAGATGCGTGCCGAGTTCCTGGCCACCGGTCATGCCTACACCCACCACCAGGCCGACAAGACGGCCTGCGCGGTCGCGGTGCGGGTAGGTGCCCTGTCGCGGCAACTCGTGGTGTTTGGCGACCGTTACTGGATCGACGGCCGCGCGAGCGCGCCGCAACCCTTCGAATCGATGCGGCTGGACTGGACGCGCGCCTACGGAGGCCCGGCCTTTCCCGACAACCCGCTCGGCATCGGGCACCAGCCCGAGCTCGTCAATGGCATGCATGTGCAGCGGCTGCCCAACGTGGAGCGCCCGGATCGACGCATCGACCGGCCATCGCGCGTGGTGGAGCCGGCCTGCCTCGGCCCGGTCGATGTGAGCTGGCCGGCCCGCATGCGGCTCATCGGCAGCGATTACGGCACACACTGGCGCGAGAACCTGTTTCCAGGCTTTGCCGAGGACATGGACTGGCGGCTCTTCAATGCCGCCGCGCCCGAGCAGCGCTGGGCGGAAGCCGATCGCATTCCGGGCGGCACACCCTACGAGATCTGGAACATGCACCCCGAGCAGCCGGTTCTCCGCGGCGTCTTGCCCGACTGGCGGGCGCGCGGCTTCATTGCGCGCAGAGCGGCGAATGCGGCAACGGGCAGCGCAGACCCCGAGCGCTTCGAAGAGGTCGATCTGCGGCTCACCACCGCATGGTTCTTTCCGCACCGCGAGCAGATTGCGTTGATCTTTCATGGCGAAACAGCCATTGCCGAAGACGACGCCGCCGACGTGACGCATGTCATGCCCGCCATCGAGCCGGCGGCGGAGCCGCCGCGCCCGTTGGCCCACTACTTCGAAATTCTCCAGCGCCGCTGCAATCCCGAAACCGGCGTGCTCCATACCTTTCGCGACGACGAACTGCTGCCCGCCGAAACCATCGGCCCCTGGGTCGACCAGGTCGAGGACGAAGACGAATCTCCGCTCCTGCGCAACATGCGCGAACGCGCCCGCCTGCTGCGCGAAGACTTGTCGCAAAAAGGCATGGCGGCCGGCCACAAGGCCCGCCACTTCAAGGAGCGCACGGCGCCAGAGCCCTTCACCAAGATGCCGGCGCTGAGCGAATTGCCGGAATTCATGGTGCGCGCCAAGGCCTATGAACGCGAGCAGATGGCCAAGCTCGAGCAAGGCCAGCGCGACATCGAACAGCTCGCGAAAGCCAACGCCGCCGAATCGCGCAAGGTTGGCTTCGACACCGGCAGGATGGCTGCCGACACGCGGAATACCCAGGTCAAGGGCCCGCCGGCCTTCGACGCCAAGGCTGTGATCCAGGGCATGCTTGGAATCGCGCCCGCCACACGCAGCCCGCAGATGCCGCCGGAGCAGCAGCGCGATCTCGAGCGGGCCGCCGAGAACGGCCGGCGCGGCCTGATCGACATGTACAGGCTCGGCGCGCAGCACCAGGCCGCTGCCGATGCGCTTGACGGCGACCGGGCCCAGGAAGTGCGAGCCCGGGTACGCGAGATCATGGACACCACGCGAGACCTCTCGGGCATGGACCTGACAGGCGCCGAGCTGTCGGGCTTCGACCTGCGGGGCGCCACGCTGCGCCGCACGCTGCTCGAAAGCGCAAATCTCACGGGTGCGCGGCTCGACGGCGCCAACGCGATCGAGGCCGTGCTCGTGCGCGCCAACCTCACCCGGGCTTCGCTCGCGGGATGCGTTCTGCACCGTGCCAACCTGAGCCTCGCGCGTTGCGAGCACACCTCCTGCGTGAACGCGCAGCTGCACGAAGCCACCATCGAGAAAACCCGTTTCGACCACTGCGACTTCAGCGGTGCGCACCTCCAGCACCTGAACCTCTTCGGCATGCACTTCGAGGCGTGCCGGTTCGACGGTGCCCACTTCGACTACGTCACCTTGCTCGAAGGCAGCCGTCTTGTCGACTGCAGCTTTCGCAATGCGCGGCTGCACAAGTTCGGGCTGATCTCCTGCCAGGTCGAACGCCTCGATTTTTCGCACGCCTCGTTCGAAGCCTGTGCCTGGGCGCATACCGGCGGCGACACCGGCGTGGTGTTTCGCGGCGCCACTTTGCGCACCACTTGCTTCGTGGGGAGCAGCAGCTTGCGCACCGCCGACTTCGAGGGTGCCACGCTGGTGCACTGCAGCCTGCGCGAAATGCCGTTGGAAGGCGCGCGCTTTGTGCGCGCAACGCTCGACACCTGCGATCTCTCGTCCTGCATGCTGGTGGGCGCCGACCTGAGCGCAATGGACGCGCCCGACAGCCTCTTCATTCGCGCCGACTTCACCAACGCGTCGCTGCGCGGCGCCAATCTCATGAACGCGCATCTGCAGAAGTCCCGCTTCATGGGGACGGATCTGCGCGAAGCCAACCTGTTCCGCGCCGACGTATCGCAGACCACGATGGATACGGTCACCGAAACGCACGGTGCGTACCTTGAACAGGTCAAGACGCTTCCGCGCCGCGCGGCGGACCCGGTGCAATGACGCCGGAAACCGCTGCACAGAAACTCCGCACCGGCGAACACATCCAGGGGCAGGACTTCAAGGGTATGAACTTCGACGGGCTCGATCTTCGCGGAGGTGTGCTGCGCGAGTGCGACTTCTCGGGAGCCAGCCTTTGCGGCTCGCAGCTCGGAGAGTCGGCCTTCGACACCTGCCGGTTCGACGGCGCGGCCCTGAACGGCGCCGACCTGCAGCGCGCAGCTTTCTACAAGTGCGCCTTGCCGGGCGCGAGCCTGCGTGGCGCCGCAATGACCCGATCCGCCTTCAGCGAGTGCGACTTGCGAGCGGCAGATTTAGCGAATGCCACGGCAGACCTGACGGCCTTTCACCAAAGCATGCTCGACGCCGCGAGCTTCATGCGCGCAGACCTCACGAAGGCGGTGTTCGGTGAATCCAGCCTTGCCGACACACGCTTCGACGAGGTCTCGCTCAACACCACCGTGTACTACAGGGCGGCGCTGCGCGGTGCACGGTTCACGGGCGCGAGCTTTCACAACGTCATCTTCAGCGAGGCCGATCTTTCGGAGCAGGACTTCTCGGCGCAGTCCTTCCACCTGTGCCAGTTCATCGATGCCGACCTGCGCGGCTGCAACTTCGATCGTGCGCGGCTGAGCCAGTGCAACTTCAAGGGGGCGAAGCTGGAGCGCGCAGTGCTCACCTCGGTGCAGGCGCCGCAGTGCCTCTTTCCGGAGGCCGACCTTCGCCGCGCCGACGGCCGCGGCGGGCATTTCGACCAGAGCCTTTGGATAGGCGCGCGGCTGGACGACGCCGACTTCTCCGGTGCCCGGCTCGCGCAATGCGTGTTCCACCGCGCTGAATGCCGGCGCACTTCTTTCGCGCGGAGCCATCTGGTGTATGCGGACTTCTCGTACGCCGACCTCTGCGACGCCGACATGCGAGGCGCGTCGTTCCAGCGCACGCAAGTCCATCGCGCCCTGCAGGGCGGCACCCGCTGGAGCGACCGCATCGGCGTGCTCGACAGCGATCCGGCGCTGTTCGAGGCCGAGCGCTTTTCGGCGGCGCGCCAGAGCCCTCCGCAGCGTGCCAGCCGCGACAACTTTGGCCGGCCGCTGCCCCCTTCGCCTTCCGTTGCTGGAGACATCGCCCCATGAGCCACGACGCCGTCCGCGAAAACCTCGGCAGCACAGCCAATGCCGCGCCTGCAGACGCCGGCGCGCACGACATGCGAGCCTTGCTCCACAAACCCCTGCCCGGTGGAGCAGCAGCCGGGTGGGCCGGCAGCGCCCTTGGCCGGGTTACACAGGCACTGCCCGACGACGGCTACCTGGTAGAGGTGCAGCCAGGTGGAGAGCGCTGGCATTGCACGCGCGCGGCAAGCTGCCTGCTGCAGCCGGACATTGGCGACACGGTGCTTGTAGCCGGCCCGCAGCGCGAGCAGGTCTACCTGATTGCCGTCATCACGCAGGCCGATCCTGGCCGTTCGCAGCTGGTGGTGAACGGCAATCTCACACTGCATGCACGGCAGGGAGGCATCGCACTGCATGCAGATACGCAGCTCGACCTTCGTTCGTCCGAGCTGACCCTGGAGGCGAGGAAGGCCCAGGTCGAGGTGAACGAAATGGACTACCGCGGCGCCGAGGTGCGCATGACCACGCTGGTCGCACGTTTCGTCGGCCGCACCTGCGAGGCCGTGCTCGACCGGCTCAGCGTGCTCACGCGGTCCAGCTTCCGGCTCACCGAGGAAGTGGAACAGGTGCGTGCGGGGCACATCGACTACGAGGCCAGGAACACCCTGCGCCTGCATGCCAAGAACACCCTGGTAAGCAGCAAGGAACTCGTCAAGGTGGACGCCGAACAGATCCACATGGGTTGATCAACCAAGAAGGAACATCGACATGTTTGCCAATGCACAGATGATGGGCGTGGACCTGGCCTTTCCGGACGTCTGCAAGACGCCGCCGGCGCTCCCCATCCCCTACCCCAACATCGCGCTCGGGCCGACAGCCATTCCCAACGCCTGGAACATCCTCTATGGCGGCACGCCGGCGCACAACATGGCCACTGTCACGCCCATTACCAATGGCGACAACGCGGGCGTGCTGATGGGCGTGGTGTCGCAAACGGTGATGGGGCCTTCGCGCCACATTACCGGCGCATTCACCGTGCTGCTCAAGGGCACGCCCTGCACGCGCATGACCAGCCTGTCGGTGCAGAACCGCTGCAACATCGTCGGCATGCGCATCGTGCCGAGCCAGTTCAAGGTGCTGGTGCTCGCGGCCTGAGGCTTTCTTTTTTCGGCCTGTTCGCTATTCCGCCTTCACCCCGGCGGTGCGAATCACCTTGGCCCACTTGGTGGTTTCGGCGGTAATGAAGGCGTCGAATTCTTCCGGAGTGCTGCCCGCCGGAATGGTGCCCATGGCGTCGAGCCTGGCGCGCGTCTCGTCGCTCTTGATGACGCGCGCCACCTCTTCCGACATGCGCTTGACGATGTCGCGCGGCGTGCCCGCGGGCGCCAGCATGCCGGCCCAGGTGCTGCCGGTGAAGCCCGCAAAGCCCTGCTCGATGAAGGTCGGCACATCGGGCGCGGCGGCCAGGCGTTTGTCGCCCGCTACGCCAATCAGCCGCACCTTGCCGGCCTTGGCCTGGTTGATGAGGCCCGTGGGCGCATCGAAGAACAGCTGGATCTGGCCGCCCATCAGGTCCGTGAGCGCCGGCACCGCGCCGCGGTAGGGTATGTGGATCATGTAGGTCTGCGTGAGCGACTTCCACAGCTCGGTCGTCAGGTGCGCGGCCGAGCCGTTGCCCGACGAACCGAAGCTCACCTTGCCCGGATTGGCGCGCGCGTAGTCGATGAGTTCGCGCGCAGACTTGAACGGCGCATCGACGTTGACCGCCGCCAGCAGCGGCGACACGCCCATCAATGAAACACCGCTCAAGTCCTTCTTCGGGTCATACGGCAGCTTGGGGTACAGCGTGGTGTTGGCCGCGTAGGCCGCAATGACCACCCCGAAGGTCGTTCCATCAGGTGCGGCCTTGGCGATGGCATCGACGCCGATCAGGCTGTTGGCACCGGGCTTGTTGTCCACGAGCACGGGTTGGCCGAGCCGCGCCTGCAGGCCCACCTGCACCAGCCGCGCCATCTGGTCGGTAAAGCCGCCCGGCGTGTACGGCACGATGATGCGGATCGGCTTGCTGGGCCAGGCGCTTTGCGCGAGCGCGGGCCACGGAATGGTTGCGGCCGCGGTGGCGGCAAGGGTGAATCGGCGGCGCGAAATTGGGGCCTGCTGCATGTGGGTCGGCTTTCTCTGAAAAGAGTGAGCCGGCCATTCTCGAAGCCGCTGCGCGCCCGCAAGCTCAGGGTTTGCCCCGGCGATGCGGTTTCATTCAGAGCGGCAGGAGTTCTTGCGTGCGACCGCTTGAAAGCCAAGCCTCGAACTCATCCGAAAGCCGCTGCGCCTCGCGCGTGGCCTTGCTCCAGGCGCCGATGCGGGCCTGTGGGTCGTTCGCAAAACGAATGAAGTCTTTTCGATCGGGCAGCTTGCCGTTGGGGAGCGAACGCACCCAGTCGGCGTCGGGCGCGAGCACCACCATGCGGTCGAGAAAGCCGGTGGACTTGTGCCGCCAGCGCAGGCCCTTGTCGAGCCAGCCCGGCACCACGGAGCGCTGGAAATGCGGGTACAGCACGATGCCTTCGTCGGCGGGTTGGTAATCAAGGTGCAGGTGGTAGTCGGTAATGCCGCCGTCCCAATACGCGCCGCGCGGCGCACCCGGAATGTCGTGCACCGCCGCAAGAAGAAACGGAATCGAGCACGATGCCTGCAGCACCATGTTGAAGTTTTCTTCGCTCAGCGCATGCTGGCGCGTGCGAAAGTCCTTGGTGCCGAAAGGCAGCGCCGCACCGGGCGTGGAAAACACGCAGCGCTCCAGCCATGCGCCCAGGCTCTTGCGGTGCAGGCTGTTGGTGGCAAAGGCGCCCAGGTAGCCAAATGGCGTGCGCGCCCTGCCCTCGCGCCCAAGAATGTGGCGGCCGCGCGAAGTAACCACATGGAGCTTGTAGCGCGAGTGGCCCAGCACCTCGCCGATGCGTCCGCCATAAAAGTCGTGAAGGCTTTCGGCAAAGCGTGCGCTCAGCTGGTCGGGGCTGAGGCGCTTCTGACCCGGGGGCACATCGAACTGCTGGCGCACGTAGTCGTGCTCGAAGCGCTCGAAGGCTTTTTGCGGATCGGACAGGCAGGCCGTTGAAAGCCGCCAGGCGCCGATCGAAGCGCCCACCAAATGCACCGGCTGGCTCGACTGCGCGAGCCAGCGCCCGAAAATGAAGCGGTCGAGCGGCCCGAGGATCAGCCCCTTGGGGCCGCCCGCCGCACCGGGAATGGTGCGCACGTCTTGCGGGCGCAGGCCGTTCGCCTCGATGTGCTTGCGGGCCGCGGGGCCGGCGTAGATGCGCAGTGCTTTCATCGTCATGCCGGCTGCATCAGCAAGAACCGTGCGGCACGGTTTACTTGCGCAGCCCCTGCAGCTTGGCAAACGCGCTGGCCATCTGGCCCGCGGGTTGCGGCGCACTGTCGCGGCGCGAACCCTGCTGCTGGCCACGCCCGGCGCCTTCGAAGCGGTTGTCGCGTGGGCCATCGCGGCGGGCCGGAGCGGCGTCGAGCTTCATCGAGAGGCCGATGCGCTTGCGCGCCACGTCCACTTCCATCACCTTTACCTTGACGATGTCGCCGGTCTTCACCACTTCGCGCGCGTCGTTGACGAACTTGTGGCTCAGCTGGCTCACATGCACCAGGCCGTCCTGGTGCACGCCCAGGTCGATGAAGGCGCCGAACTGCGCCACGTTGCTCACGGTGCCTTCGAGGATCATGCCTTCCTTCAGGTCGGCAATGTCGTCCACGCCGTCGTTGAAGCGGGCCACCTTGAAGTCGGGGCGCGGGTCGCGGCCCGGCTTTTCGAGTTCGCCGAGGATGTCCTTCACCGTGATGACGCCGAATTTATCGTTGGCGAACAGCTCGGGCTTGAGCGTCTTGAGCATCTCGGCGCGGCCCATCAGCTCGGAGATCGGCTTGCCGGTCTTCACGATGATCTGTTCCACCACCGGATAGGTTTCGGGGTGCACGCCGGTAATGTCGAGCGGGTCGGCACCGTCGCGAATCCGCAAGAAGCCCGCGCTCTGCTCGAAGGCCTTGGGACCGAAGCCGGTCACGTCGAGCAGCTGCTTGCGGGTGGAGAACGCACCATTCGATTCGCGCCAGCGCACCACCGCCTTGGCCACGCTGGCCGATAGGCCCGAGACGCGGCTGAGCAGCGGCACGCTTGCGGTGTTGAGGTCCACGCCCACCGAGTTCACGCAGTCTTCCACCACGGCCTGCAGCGTGCGGGCCAGTTCGCTCTGGTTCACGTCGTGCTGGTACTGGCCCACGCCGATGCTCTTGGGGTCGATCTTCACGAGCTCGGCCAACGGGTCTTGCAAACGGCGCGCAATGCTGGCCGCGCCGCGCAGGCTCACGTCGACATCGGGCATTTCCTGCGAGGCGAATTCGCTGGCCGAATACACCGAAGCGCCGGCCTCGCTCACCACCACCTTGTCGACCTTCATCTCGGGCGCGCCGGCCTGGGCGGCCATCTTGGCGAGCAGCTTGATGAGGTCGGCAGCGAGCTTGTCCGTCTCGCGGCTCGCGGTGCCGTTGCCGATGGCGATCAGGTTGACGCCGTGCTTGGCGCAGAGTTTGCCGAGCGTATGCAGCGATCCTTCCCAGTCTTTGCGCGGCTCGTGCGGAAACACGGTGGCGGTTTCGACCAGCTTGCCGGTGGCATCGACCACGGCCACCTTCACACCGGTGCGAATGCCCGGGTCCAGGCCCATGACCACGCGCGGACCGGCCGGGGCGGCCAGGAGCAGGTCGCGCAGGTTGTCGGCAAACACCTTGATGGCAACCTTCTCGGCGTCTTCACGCAGGCGGGTGAACAGGTCGCGCTCGGTCGAAAGCGCGAGCTTCACGCGCCAGGTCCAGGCCACGCACTTGCGAATGAGGTCGTCGGCCGGGCGGCCTGCATGGCTCCAGCCCAGATGCAGCGCGATCCTGCCTTCGGCAATGCTGGGCTTGCCCGGCTCGGGCTCCACCGGCAGCACCAGCTTGGCGTCGAGAATGTCCAGCGCGCGGCCGCGAAACACGGCCAGCGCGCGGTGCGAAGGCACGCGGCCAATGGGCTCGTCGTAGTCGAAGTAGTCGCGAAACTTGGCGACATCGGCGTTGTTCTCGTCCTTGCCCGCCATGAGCGTCGACTTGAGCAGGCCTTCGGCCCACAGCCATTCGCGCAGGCTCTGCACCAGGGCCGCATCTTCGGCCCAGCGTTCCGAAAGAATGTCGCGCACGCCGTCGAGCACGGCCGGCACGGTCGAGAAATCAGGCCCCGGCTTGCCGTCGTCGAGCGTGGTGGCGGGCTGCAGGAAGGCCTTGGCCTCCACCGCGGGGTCTAGCATCGGGTCGGCCAGCAGCTTGTCGGCGAGCGGCTCGATGCCGAATTCGCGCGCAATCTGGCCCTTGGTGCGGCGCTTCTGCTTGAACGGCAGGTACAGGTCTTCGAGCTCCTGCTTGGTCGGCGCAAATTCGATGGCGGCGCGCAGTTTGGGCGTGAGCTTGCCCTGCTCGTCGATGCTCTTGATGACTGCGGCGCGGCGGTCTTCGAGCTCGCGCAGGTAGGCCAGGCGTGCTTCGAGCTCGCGCAGCTGAATGTCGTCGAGGCCGTCCGTGACCTCCTTGCGGTAACGGGCAATGAATGGAACCGTGGCGCCGCCATCGAGCAGTTCGATGGCCGCCTTCACCTGGTGCTCGCCTACCTTGATCTCGGCGGCAAGCTGGCGAATGATTTTCTGCATTTCTGAATGACGTCCCTGTCACGCACGGCCGGCGGTGCCGACGGTGCTTGGCGAATAAAGCGCTGAAGTTTGCCATAGGGCGGAAGGCGGCCATTCGATGGACGCTGCCGGCAGACCGCACAATCCGCTCGGTGCAAACCCCTCCCCCATCCGCTCCCCCGCCGGCCGGCCCTCGCTCCGCATCGGCGCTGCGAAAGCTCCTGCGCACACTGATGGCTGTGCTGCTGGTGCCGGTGCTGCTGTTCGAAGAATGGGGCTGGGTGCCGCTGGCTGCCCTGGCCGCCCGGCTGGCGCGCCTGCCGCTTTGGGCCCGCGCGGAAGACTGGCTGCGCAACCTGCCTCCATGGGGGGCGCTACTGGCTTTCTTTTTGCCGGTGCTGCTGCTGTTGCCGGTAAAGGTGCTGGCGCTTTACCTGTTCGGCCACGGCCACTCGGCAACCGCCGTCAGCTTGCTGGTCATCGCCAAGCTGGCAGGCACCGCCATCGTGGCGCGTATTTTTCAGCTGGTCGAAGGGGCGCTCATGCGCATTCCGCTGTTTGCCCGCTGGTACCCGCGCTGGAAAGCGTGGAAGGACCACGTGCTGGCGCTTGTACGCGAGAGCCGCCCCTGGCGCGTGGTGCGCGCCTTCAACCGGCGTGTGCATCGCTTCTGGCGCCGCCTGCGCGGCCAAGCGTTCTGATATTTTTACCCGGGTATATTGCCTTTGATTGTTTTACCCGGATAAAATAGAAAGCATGAACACCTCCATGCCAGCCGAAACAACTCCAACAGCCATGGCCAGCACCACCATTACCGCCTTTTCCGGTTTCCGGCGTGTTGCGGGCGGCACCAGAAGCGAAGTCATCGCGCAACTGCGCCAGCTTCCTGATGCCGCGCCGGTGCTGCTTTTCGACGATTCGACCGGCGCACAACTCGACCTCGACATGCGCGAAGAAGCCGCATCCGCCGAACCCGAAGCCCACGACGAAGCACCGCGCACCGTCGGGCGCCCCAAGCTCGGCGTGGTGGCACGCGAAGTCACCCTGCTCCCGCGCCACTGGGACTGGCTCGGCCGCCAACCGGGTGGCGCCTCGGTCGCGTTGCGGCGCCTCATCGACGACGCGCGCCGAGTGCACGCCGACCGCGACACCGTGCGCGCCGCACGCGAGGCCGCCTACCGCTTCATGACGGCCATTGCGGGCGACCTGGCCGGCTTCGAGGAAGCCACGCGTGCGCTGTTCGCGGGTGAACGCGAACGCTTCAATGAGCTGACCGCGCCATGGCCCGAAGACGTCAAGGTGCATCTGCAGAAGCTCGCAGCCACCGCATGGAGCGCCGCATGAGCACCACGCCCACCACCACCACCACCACCACCACCAACGAAGCACCCGAGGACAAGAGCGGCCTGCGCGGCACCCCCGTGGCTGCCGTCGGCGCGCCGCGCGCGCTGTGGAAGACCTTCCTGTTCTTTCTAGCGCCGATGCTGCTCAGCAACATCCTGCAGTCGCTGTCGGGCACCATCAACAACATCTACATCGGCCAGATGATCGGGGTGAGCGCCCTGGCAGCGGTGTCGAGCTTTTTTCCGGTGATGTTCTTCTTCATCGCGTTCGTCATCGGCCTGGGGGCCGGCGCCTCGGTGCTCATCGGCCAGGCCTGGGGCGCGCGCGACGTTGCAAAGGCCAAGGCCGTGGCCGGCACTACCCTGGCGGTCGGCATCCTGCTCGGGCTTGCCGTGGCGGTGTTCGGCGGCGCCTTCACCACGCCGCTCCTGGCACTGCTCGGCACGCCGCCAGACGTGCTGGCCGACTCGACGAGCTATGCCCGCATCATGCTGATCGCGATGCCGGGCTTGTTCGTCTTTCTGCTGTCCACCGCCATGCTGCGCGGTGTGGGCGACACGGTCACCCCGCTGCTCACGCTGATCATTTCGACGGTGACGGGCCTTGTCGTCACGCCGGCGCTCATTCGCGGCTGGGGCGGCTTGCCGCAACTCGGCGTTGCAAGCGGCGCCTGGGCCACGGTGGTGGCCTTCGTGGTCGCCACCCTGTGGCTGGGCTGGCGGCTGCGCAGCCGCAACAGTCCGCTGGCACCGGACGCAGAGTTGATCCGCCACTTGCGCATCGACCCCAAGCTATTGAAGGCGGTGCTCAAGGTCGGCGTGCCCACGGGCGTGCAGATGATCGTGGTGGCGCTTGCCGAAATTGCCCTGCTCTCGCTGGTGAACGGCTATGGCTCCGGCGCCACCGCGGCGTATGGCGCGGTGAACCAGGTGGTGGCCTATGTGCAGTTTCCGGCCATCTCGATTGCCATTACGGCTTCGATCCTGGGGGCGCAGGCAATCGGCGCCGGCCGTGCAGACCGGCTCGGCGCCATTGCCAAGACGGCACTGCTGATGAACCTTGCGCTCACGGGCGGGCTGGTGCTGCTGGGCTACCTGTTCTCGCGCCATCTCATGGGCTTTTTCATTACCAGCGCGCCGGTGATCGAAATTGCGCAGACCTTGCTGCACATCATGCTGTGGAGCCTGGTGATATTCGGCATGGCCGCAGCCATTTCGGGGATCATGCGCGCCAGCGGCTCGGTGCTGGTGCCCACGGCTATCTCGATCCTCTGCCTCATCGGTATCGAGGTGCCCGTGGCCTGGTTCATGAGCCACCGCATCGGGCTCAACGGCATCTGGTATGCCTACCCCGTGACCTTTGGCGCGATGCTCTTGCTGCAGACGGCCTACTACCGGCTGGTGTGGCGCAAGAAGGCGATCAAGCGGCTGGTGTAGCCGCATGGCGCGGCACGGGGCGGCGAATCACTCGCCGTCGAACGCCTTCTGCACGGTGGCGATGTCGAGCTTGATCATCTTCATCATCGCCTGCATTGCGCGGGCGGCCTTGGCCGGGTCCTTGTCCTGGAACATGCGCAGGATGGGCGTGGGCGCCACCTGCCACGACACGCCGTAGCGGTCGGTGAGCCAGCCGCATTGCACCGGCTGGCCGCCGCCCTCGAGCAGCTTGTCCCAGTAGTTGTCCACCTCGGCCTGCGTTTCGCAACGCACCAGCATCGAGATGGCCGGCGTGAACTTGTATTGCGGCCCGCCGTTCAGCACCATGAACTCCTGCCCGTCGAGTTCGAACATCGCGGTGAGCAGCGAGCCCTTTAGGCTGGGGTTCTCGTCGCCCCAGAACTGTTTTTGGGTGAGGCGCGAATTGGGAAAGATGCTGGTGTAGAACTTCAGCGCGTCTTCGCCGTTGCGGTCGAACCAGAGGCAGGGAACGATTGTCTGCATGGGAATCTCCTGAATGTTAATAATGAACCTGTAGGTTCAGTATTGCGGAGAGGCAAGGATTTTGTCAACCCGTGCAGCGCCTGTCAGCGAGAAGTCTTCACTTCGGCCGAGCGCCGGTGGCTTCCTGGACGACCGGCGCAGCCCCGCCGCCGCCAATCATCAGCCACGCACTCAGCGCGCTGAGCACCGCCAGCCCGGCGCTCAGCAGCATTACCCACCGAAAGCCCGCCACGAAGGATTCGGCCACGGCCCTCTTCAATGCCGAGGCGGTTGCCGCATCCACGCCCGGCGGCAACGCGGCGCCGGCCAGCTTGTCACGCTCGCCCACCAGAAATGCCGACACTTCCGCCGAGGCCTTCATGCCGCGCAGGTTCTCGGCGAGGGCGCTATCGAAAGCCCAGGCCATGACAAGACCGAACACTGCAATGGCCAGCACCGCGGCTGCTCGCGACACGGCGTTGTTGACGCCCGAAGCCACGCCAGCCTGCTCCGGGCCGACCGCGTTCATTACCGTGGTGGTGAGCGGCGCCACCGTCACCGTCATGCCGAAGCCCAGCACCACCACTGCCGGAAGAAAGCCGCTCCAATAGCTCGCTCCGACGCCGGGCACTGCGAACAGCGCAAAGCCGACGGCGGCAATCGAGGGGCCGATGACCAGCGGAAGCCGCGGCCCGAAGCGGTCGACCAACTGCCCGGCCCAGCCCGAAAGCGCGAACATGATGAAGATGAACGGCAGCAGCGCCGCGCCCGCCACCGTGGCCGAGTAGCCCTGCACCTGAATGAGGTTGAGCGGAAAGAAATACAGCCCACCGCCGAGCGCGGCATACAGCAGCAAGGTAAGCAGGTTGGCCCCGCTGAAGTTGCCGATGCGCAGCAGCGCGAGAGGCAGCATGGGCGTTTGCGCCCTGCGCTCCACGGCAATGAAGCCCGCACTTGCCGCAACACCAATGACCAGGGCGACCAGCACCGCCGGCGAGTTCCAGTGCTGCGTAGGTGCCTCGATGAATGCGTAGACGATGCCGCCGAGCCCGGCGGTTGCGAGCAGCGCACCCAAGAAGTCGAGCCCGCCGCTTGCGGAAGACCCACGGCTTTCGGGCACGTGCCGCCACACGATCCAAAGCACCAGCAGTGCCATCGGCACGTTGATGAAAAAGGCCCAGGCCC
Source organism: Variovorax sp. 3319 (assembly GCF_031456585.1). Classification (NCBI taxonomy): domain Bacteria; kingdom Pseudomonadati; phylum Pseudomonadota; class Betaproteobacteria; order Burkholderiales; family Comamonadaceae; genus Variovorax; species Variovorax sp. 3319. The sequence continues at coordinate 88,036 of NZ_JAVDUZ010000013.1, read as the reverse complement.
ACGAGAATTGGTCGACCAGAAAGCCGCCGAGCACCGGCCCCGCAGCCGCGGTAATGCCGCTGAAGCCCGACCACACGCCGATGGCCTTGCCGCGTTCTTTTTCAGGAAACGCCGCGCTGATGAGTGCCAGGCTGCCAGGCACCAGCAAGGCACCGCCAATGCCCTGCACTGCGCGCGCGGCAATCAGTTGCTGCACATTGGCCGCCAGCCCGCAAGCGACCGATGCCACCGCGAAGATGCCGACACCGATGGCAAAGATGCGGCGCCGCCCGAAATGGTCGCCGAGCGCACCGCCCACCAGCAACAGCGCCGCAAGCAGCAAGGCATAAGACTCGACCACCCATTGCGCCTGGAATGCGGTTGCCCGCAGGTCGGCCTGAATGGCCGGCAACGCCACGTTGACCACGGTGCCGTCGATGAAGGCCATGCTGGAGCCCACGATTGCTGCGGCCAGCACCCACGGTTTGGAAGCATCGGGGCAGACGCCATCTTGCGGCTTGGTGCCATGCAGGATCAACGTGTTGTCGCAGGGGTCCTTGCCGATTTGCGCCATGGCGTTTGCTCCTGGCTATGGAGTTTTCAGGCCGGGCAGACCGTTGCGGCAGGGTTCGCCCTTGCCGCGCCCACGCTGCGCGCAATGGCAGCCGCCGCTGCCGCCGTGATGCGTTGCGCGCCCTCGGCCACCGCATCGATGCCGCTTGCCACGCCCTCTCCCACGTTCAGCTGGCACACCATGGTGCGAGTTTCGTCGGAGCGCCGCAGCGTCCAGCTGAAGCCTGCGTCAACGCGCCCGCCATCGACGGCGTCGAACTGGCGCACCTGCACCGCAATGCGCCACACGGGTTGCGACGTTTGCCGTCCGCCCTTGGTCACGTCGAGCGCGCCGAGCCGGGCGGCAATGCCGCTGGCCAGTGCATCGCGCAGCTCATTCTCGAACGATGCCGCCCAGCGGTGCTGCTCGAGCACGTCGACCTGCACGCTGCCGTTGGCGCGCCCCACCACCATCTGCGGCCGTGCAAGCCGCTCGGGTACCGCCAGCGGCGCCAGTTCAATGTAGACCGGCGATGCGGTGCCGATGGTCGAAGGTGCGGCTTCTGCGGCCGGCACCGTGCTGGCCAGCGTGTAGTAGTTGTCGGGCTTGCTCGCGCAACCCGCGAGCACCAGCAGCGCTGCGGCCAAGGCACCGAAAAGGAACGGTTGTCTTTTCTTCATTTCTTGTCGTCCGGTTTGCCGCGCAGCAGCGACTCGGGATGGCGTTCGAGGTAGTCGGTCAGCACGCGCACCGAACCGGCAGCCCGGGTCAGTTCGCGCAGTGTCTGGCGCATGTCCTGCTGCAGCGGTGAATCGTCGGCCAGCGTGCGCTCGGCGTTGTTGACCGTCTTGCGCACGTCCTTCATGGCGGCGGCAAGCTCGGGCGTTACGTCGGTGTTGATGCGCGTCACGGCCTGCTCGGTGCTGGCGAGCGTCTTGTTCAGCGTGGCGAGCGTGGTGCGCAGGTCGGCCGCAATCTGCTCGTAAGGTACCTTGTTGAGCTTGCTTGCAATCTCCTGTACCTGCGACTGGATCTCGTCGAGGCTGTTGGCCACGGTGGGCAGTTCGATCGGGTTCTTCTCGAGATCGATCTTCGCCGGCGGTGCCTTCGGGAAAAAGTCGAGCGCGACGTACACCGAACCGGTCAGCAGGTTGCCGTTGCGCAGCTGCGCGCGCAGCCCCTTCTCGGCCAGGAAGCGCAAGCGCTCCTGCTGCGAGGCACGCGACTCCACGCCGCTTTCGCCGGCACGGCGGCGCAGGCGGTCTGGGTAGACCTGCACCAGCACCGGCATGCGGAACTCCCGCTCGGCGCGATCGAACTCAACGCCAATGGACTTGACCTCGCCGATCACCACGCCGCGGAAGTCGACCGGTGCGCCCGGCGTGAGGCCGCGCAGCGACTGGTTGAAGTACATCAACAGCGTCTGCGGCGGACCATCGGGCTCCTTCATGGCCGTGGTTTCGTCTTCTGCAAGCGTGAACGCCGTGTTCTCCTTGGCCAGCGCGCCCATGGCGTCGTCCGGTGCCTTGAAGGCAATGCCGCCAAGCAAGATGGTGGCAAGCGATTGCGTGCGCAGGGTAAAGCCGCTGGCGCTCAGCTGCGCATCGATGCCGCTCGCCTGCCAGAAGCGCGTGTTCACGCCCACGAACTTGTCGTACGGCGCATTGACGAAGATGCGCAGCGTGACCCCGCGGCCGTCGCCATCGAGCTCATAGGCGGCGACCTGGCCCACCTTGATGCGCCTGAAATACACAGGCGAGCCTACGTCGAGCGAGCCGATGTCGGTGGCGCGCAGCAGAAACTGCTGGCCCGAGGCGTCGCGCGTGACGATGGGTGGAACCTCCAGGCCCTTGAACTCGCTGGCGGTTTCCGTCGACACGCCCGCATCGGCGCCGATGTAGGCGCCCGAAAGCAAAGTGCCCAACCCAGAAATACCGGACGTGTCGAGCCGCGGCCGTACCACCCAGAAGCGGGAATCTTCGGCGGTGAAGCCCTTGGCCTCGTTGCTCAGCTGCACGATCACCCGCACGTGCGAGCGGTCTCGCGCAAGCCGCAGGCTTTGCACGGTGCCAATCTGCACGTCTTTGTACTTGACGGCCGTCTTGCCGGCCTCCAGGCCTTCGGCAGTGTTGAAGGTGAGCACGATCTCGGGGCCGCGCTCCAGCAATATCTTGGCGATGAGCATCACGCCGACCAGCGCGGCGACGATGGGAATCAGCCATATCAGCGAAGGCAGCCATTGGCGCCGCCGCACCACGCGCGGCGGCGGCAAGCCGGGCGGGGCCTGGTTGTCGTTCGGTTTGACGTCTTCTTCTTCACTCATGCTGGCTTTTCTTCCCTGTTGTCGGGTGCGGGTTCTTTTCGCTGCCGCACGGCTTGCTGCTGCTCTTTGCTGTCCCACGTGAGCCTGGGGTCGAAGCTCAGCGAGGCCAGCATGGTGAGCACCACCACCGAGCCGAACGCCGCAATGCCCACGCCTGCGTTGATGACTGCAAAGCCCTGGATCTGCACCAGCCCGGTGAGCAGCGACACCACGAACACGTCGAGCATCGACCAGCGGCCGATGATCTCGACGATGTGATAGAGCCTCGCGCGCTCGGGTCTGCGCCAATCGCTTGCACGCTGGGCCAGCAGCGCGAGCAAGATCAGTACCGTGAGCTTGAACAGCGGCACCAGAAAGCTCGCAATGAAGATGATGGCCGCGAGCCCGTAGGCGCCCGAAACCCAGAAGTAGATGACGCCGCTCAGGATGGTGTCGTACTGTGCGCCGAACAGCGTGCGCGTGATCATCACCGGCAGCAGGTTGGCCGGTATGTACATGATGCAGGCCGCAATGAGAAAGGCCCAGGTGCGGCTCAGGCTGTAGGGCTTGCGCGTGTACAGGCGGGTGCCGCAGCGGCCGCAGGGTTCCCCTTCGGCGGCGTCGCGCCACACGGCGTCGCAATGCGGGCAGGCCACAAGGCCGAGCGAGGCGGCCGTGGCCACCGGTGCTTCGTCGCCGTAGTCGCTGGGGTCGCCATGGCTGTCCTCATGGGCGTGAATGCGGCGAAAACGGCCGATCATGCCGCGTCCCTTTCAGGTTCCGCGGGTTCACCGGGCGGCCTGAACGTCATCTCCCAGAAGGCGTTGGGATTGAACGAAAGCACGGCAGTGAGCATGACAGTGAGCGCAATGAACGCCCAGAGCGCCGGCCCGGCCACCACGGTGGCCATGCTCGACAGCTTGACGATGGCCACCAGCACGCCCAGCAAGAACACCTCGACCATTCCCCAGGGCCGCAGCGTCTGCATGGCGCGCACCAGAATGGCAAAACCCGCCGGCCGGTGCTCGCGCTGCAGCGGAACCAGCAGATAGGCCAATATGCAAAGCTGCAGCAACGGAAAAAGAAGCGTCGTCGCCAGCACCAGCAGCGCCACCGGCGACATGCCCTCGGTGCTCAGCACCAGCACGGCGCCGACCAGGGTGGTTTCGCTACGCAGGCCCTTCAGCTCGATCTCGACGATCGGAAACAGGTTGGCAATGGCAAACATGATGAGCGACGCCACCGTCAGCGGCAGGATGCGGCGCTGCTGGTCGCCGGCATGGCGGTAAAGCTCGGTACCGCATCGGGCGCAGCGCGAAACCTCGCGCGGCGCGAGGGGCGCGCGGCTGAAGACCGCATCGCAGCCCGGGCAAACCACGGTTTCAGGTACTTCCGTCATGGGGCCGTACCCTACCCTATTCAGCCATGCTGTCCCGTCGTCTTTAGCCGCAGGGTGCTGAAAACCGCCGCCACGCCGGCGCAGCAGGCCGCCAGCACCAGGGCTACCACCGGCCCGTGGCCGCCGTGCGGGCTCCAGAAGCTGAATAGGCCCGCCAGCACCACCGCTCCCAGCGTCTGGCCCGTGAGCCGCGCCGTACCCAGCATGCCGCTGGCCGCGCCGCTGCGGTGCGCCGGCGGCGAGGTCACGATGGTGTGGTTGTTGGGCGACTGGAACAGGCCGAACCCCAGGCCGCACAGCGCCATGCGCCAGGCAATGTCGGCGTTGCCCGGATGGGCCGGCAGCGCCGCAAGCAGCGCCAACCCGGCGGCAAGCAGGGCAAGGCCGATGCCGCCCAGCAGCCCGTCGGGGTAGCGCCCGATCAAGCGGCCCGCCAGCGGCGCCATCACCACAATGGCCAGCGGCCAGGCGGTAATGAGCAAACCGGCCTCGATGTGGCTGCGGCCGTACACATCGAGCAGCAGGAACGGCAGCCCGATATAGGCCAGCATCTGCGCACAGAAAGCGGCCACCGAAGTGCCCATTGAAAGCGCGAACACCGGAATGCGCAGCAGGTCGATAGGAAAAAGCGGCACCGCCAGCGTTCGCTGCCGCCGCAGGTAGAAGAAACCCACCGCCAGGCCGGCCAGCAGGATGAGCCAGGCGGACGCGTGCGATGCGCCCGCGGCGCCCTCGCGCACCCCCAGGCGGTCCACCCCCAGGAACACCAGCGAGAACATCAGCACATTCAGCGCCACATCCACGGGCGAAAAGCGCAGCCCTGCTGCCGGCGCCACGCGGTTGAACGGCAGCGCCTTCATTCCCAGCGTGAAGACGAGCAACCCGAGCGGCACATTGATGGCAAAGAGCCACGGCCACGAAGCCACCGACAGGATGGCCGCCGCCACCGAGGGCCCGGCCACCGAAGACGTGGCCACCACCATCGAGTTGATTGCCATGCCCCGCCCCAGCAATGCCGAGGGAAAGGTCAGCCGCACCAGCGCCGCATTCACGCTCATGATGCCCGCCGCCCCCAGACCCTGAAACGTGCGGGCGGCAATCAGGGTGCCGAGCGAATCGGCGAAAGTGGCGCCGACAGATGCCACCGTGAACACAGCCATGCCCACCAGGTAGACGCGCCGGTAGCCAACCAGGTCGCCGAGCGACGCCAGCGGCAGCAGCATGACCAGCGTGGCAATCTGGTAGGCGTTCACCACCCATATCGCATGCGAGGGGCTGGCCTGGAGCTCGCGTGCGATACCCGGCAGCGCAAGGTTGACGATGGTGCCGTCGAGCACCGCCACCATGATGCCGAGGATGATGACCAGCATCGCACGGCGGCGCGCGGGTTGCTCCAGCCCGTCGACGGGCTGCGCGGACTCGTTGCTTTCTGGCGCCCGAGCCTCGGCGCCTGCGCGCGTGGTGTTCAAGCCTCTTGCGCTCCTTGTGCGTTGCGCGTGGGCTGCGAAGGCACGCGCCCCAGCGTAAGCCCGGTCAGCACCAGCGCAATCAGTGCGCCGCCGGCCATGCCCGTCACCATGGGCAGCGGGCGCCCGTCGGTAAACAGGCCCACCACCGCCATGGCCAGCGCGCCGGTCAGCATCTGCAGCGTGCCGAGCAACGCCGAGGCCGTGCCGGCAATGGCGCCGTGCATTTCGAGCGCCAGCACGCCGGTGGTCGGAATCACCAGGCCCATGAAGCCCGAGGCAATGAAGTAGAGAACGACCAGCACCCAAAGGCTGTCACCGCCCGTCGCAAAGTAGATGAACATGGCGACCATGGCCGTGCACGAGGCCACCACGCCAAACTTGACGAGGCCCACCAGCCCGAAGCGCTCGCCGAGCGAACCGGTGAGCTGCGAGGCACCGATGAAGGCGGCCGCATTCACGCCGAAGGCCACGCTGTACATCGTGGGCGACAGGCCGTAGTGGTCGATCATCACGAAAGACGAATTCGCCAGGTACGTGAAAAAGCCGGCCAGCGCAAAGCCGCCGATGAACACCAGGCCAAGGTAGTGCCAGTCGCGCAGCAGCAGCCAGTAGGCCGACAAGGCGCTGCCCAGGCTGCTTTCAACACGCTCTGACCGTGGCCGCGTTTCTTGCAGCTGCGCAACCATCATTGCAAGGCCGGCGGCCGCGGCAATGGTCACGGCCCAGAACACGCCGCGCCAGCCCGCCACCGCAATGACGGCGCTGCCAGCCAGGGGCGCGAGGATGGGCGACACGCTGAAAACCAGCATCAGCAGCGACATCAGCCGAGCCGCGTCGGTGCCGGTGTGCAGGTCGCGCACCACCGCGCGCGGAATCGCCATGCCCGCGGCAGCGCCCAGGCCTTGCACAAAGCGCAGCACGATCAGCGTCTGGATATCGGTTGCCAGTGCGCAGCCGATGCTCGCCAGCGCGAAAAGCACCAGCCCGGCATAGAGCGGCGGCTTGCGCCCGACCATGTCGGAGACCGGCCCATACAGCAGCTGGCCCGCACCCAGCGAGAGAAAAAACGCCGTAAGGCTCATTTGCACCGCGCCGATATCGGCGTGCAGGCTTTGCCCGATGGCAGGCAACGCGGGCAGGTACATGTCGATGGCAAAGGGGCCGATGGCGGAGAGCAGGCCCAGCAGCAGGGCCATCTTGAAGAAGGGAGAAGAACGCATTGAACCGATTGTCGCCAAGCGCGGCGAACGGTGCAGGCGTGGGGTCGACGCCGGGCCGTTGCTAATTCTGGACAAAGAGTACGAACTTGGTATTCACGCCGCTTGCACGGGCGCTGTCCGATATTCGCAAGAAAGCAAACGGCGGCTACGCTATCGGCTTCCCGGATATTTACAACGATTCACAACAACTGTCTCCTGGAGGGAGTACCCATGGCCGTCGCGCGCACGATCCATAAAGACCTTTTTCGCGTGTTTTTACTCACCCTGGTGTCGCTCTTCGCCATTCCGGCGGCGACCCTGGTTTTCACCGAATATGCGCTGCGCTCGCAAGACGCCGAGTTCTTGCAGGCAATCGAAGCGCGCATCGCGTCCGACACCCGCCTGTCGGCCGGCGACAAGGCGCTGACCACCGAGTTCTATCGCAGCCACCCGCTGTCCACGGCATGCACAGCCACGGCGCCCGAGGACAAGAAATTTCACGACCAGGTGTGCAGTCCTTATTCGATGCAATGGCAGTTCCATTGGGCCGACCGCGCCGCCATCTGGACGCTGGCGCTCGGCGCCGCGCTGCTGGCGGCCGCACTTGTGCTGGGCGCCCTCGCCTTTGCCAACCGCGGCCTTCGCTATGCCAGCTTTGTGGCGGGCTGGCGGCTCATGACCGTGTCCAGCGCGGTCGAGGTCGTGCTGCAGAGCTCCATGCTGGTGTGGCTGTCGTTCTGGCTCACCGCGTACTTCATGGAGCGCTACTACATCAAGCTGATCGCCATTGCGGGCATTGCGGCCGCGGTGGCGGTTTTCTATGCGATCTACACGATCTTCAAGAAGCTGCCCTTCGGCAACGCGATCGAAGGCGAGGTGGTTGCCGAAGCCGATGCGCCGCGTTTGTGGAACCGCATTCGCGAACTGGCCACCCGCGTGAAGACCACGCCGCCCGACCACGTCGTCGCAGGCATCGACACCAACTTTTTCGTGACCGAGACGCCCTGCGATGTTCGCGGCCAAACCCTGCACGGCCGCACGCTGTTCGTGAGCATTCCGCTGCTGCGCGTGCTCGACCAGACCGAAGCCGACGCGGTGCTCGCGCACGAGCTGGCCCACCTGGGCGGCGGCGACACCAAAAGCAGCGCCGCACTCGGCCCCAAGCTGCAGCAGTTCGACCAGTACACCTGGGAAATGCGCAGCGGCGGCCTGACCATCGTTGCGCACTTTCTGCTGCGCCTGTATCGAATGATCTTTTCGTTTGCCCTGGCGCGCGACAGCCGCGAGCGCGAATTCAAGGCCGACCGCGTCTCCGCGGGCCTGACGGCGCCAAACGCCATCGTGCAATCGCTCATCAAGATTTCGGCCTACGCCAGCTATCGCAACGACGTGGAGCAGAAACTCTTCGAGCACAACCGCCAGCATGACGGTGCCCTTGGCATTGCCGGCTTCGTGGCCGCCGGCCTGCCGCCGTACGCGGGCTCGGAGGCGTTCATCGAGACGATGAAAACCGCCGACGTGCCGCATCCCTACGACACCCATCCGCCGCTCCTCGAGCGCATGCGCAACGTGGGGCATCACGTGCCCGAAAGCGACTACGGCACCATCGTTTCGACCGCGCCGCAAGCCTCATGGGCCGACGAGATCGAAACTGCCGCCGACATCGAGGCGCGCCTGTGGAGCGACTACGAGCAGCGCTTCGTGCAGAACCACGAATTGAGCCTTGCCTACCGCTACGAACCCGCCACGGAAGAAGAACGCGCCGTGGTGCTGCGCCACTTTCCGCCGGTGGAGTTTGCACTGAAGAACGATGAAAGCGTGCAGGTGAGCTACGAGGGCCTGCACCAGAGCGTCGACGGCGGCTCGACCATCGGATGGGACGAGGTCAAGGACCTGACCTACCAGGACAACACCTTCGGCGATGTGCTGGTCGTGACGCACCACGACAAGGGCATGCTCGGCGCGCGCACCACCAAAGTGAAGGTGGCCGGACTCGGCAAACAGAAAGACAACTTCAAGGGCGTTGTCGGCCACTACTGGCAGCGGCACCAGATCATGAGGGCGGAACAGGCGGGTTCGAAGCAGGAATGAGGAAGCGCGCCGCTGGCGGGCGCAGGTTTCTTACCCTGCTCCCGCCTCTCGCGTTGCTGGCTGCATCGGCGCCCTGCCTGGCTTCATGGAGCATTGAAGACGCCCGCTCCACCGCCGAGATTCACGGCCTGTACGAGATACGGGAAGAAGCCCGCCGCTTTGTCGCCAGGGAAAACGCAACGGGGCAAGGCGATTGGATTGCGCTCGATCCCAATCTGAAAATTCTCGTCGCCAGGTGCGCGGTTCCTCTCAAGACGCAGTGGACACCGCGCAGCTACGGAATGACGGGACGCAATGTGATGGTCAGCTGCGCCCAGGTCGCGCTGCCCCACAAGCCATGGAACGTGCACGTTCCGGTCGGAAGAACTTCCCCCAGGCCGCCAGCTAGCCGCTAGTACAAGGTGGCGCGCTGCCGTGCCGGCAGTTCGCGGTCGTAGGTTGCGCCGTCGAACGCCGCATCGGTCCGCGCCGACAGGATGCCACGCGCGGGTCACCCACGATGTTGCGAAGGCTGTCGATGCGGTTGTTGCCTCGGCGCTCGGGCAGCAACAACGTCTTCTCGTCTTGCACCATCACAAAGCCCGGTGCGTCTCCACGCGGCGAAGCGTCGAGACCGCCGGGGCCGCAGGTGGCGAGCACCGCAAACGGAGACGCGGCAATCAACGCCTGGTAGGCCGGGTGCAGGTACTGCACTTCTTTCTTGAGCGAGGCTTCGCCGGGCAGGCCGAAAAGTGCTGCGAGCTGCTCGGTGGTTTCGATGGCGTGGGTCATGAATGTGATTTGATCTTTCGCCGATTTTTCTAGAAAAGCGACGCCATGCCGTTCGGCCGCGCGCCCTCGATGTCGAGCATGCGCAGCTTTGTCAGTGCGCCGCCGCCCGCAGAAAACCCGCCGGGCTTGTTGCCGGCGGCCAGCACGCGATGGCACGGCACCACCGGCGCGAAGGGGTTGTGGCCCATGGCCTGGCCCACCGCGCGCGAAAGGCCCTTGTCGCCCAGTTCAGCCGCAATTTCGCCATAGGTGCGCGTCTGGCCTGGCGGAATGCGGCGGGCAATTGCGTAGATGCGCTGATGGAACTCCGACACGCGGCTCATGTCGAGCTCGATGTTTGCCAGGTCGTCGGGCGCGCCTTGCAGCAGGGCCTGAATGGCCGCGACAGCCTTTTGTGCGCTCTCGGGCGGTTCCGCCTCGCGAAGATCCGGAAAGCGGCGCTGCATGCGTGCGCGGGTTGCGTCAGCCCCGCTTTCTTCAGGCAGCTGTACGCCGATGAGCCCGCGCGGGCCCCAGGCGAGCGCGCAGGTGCCTATGGCGGTGTCGAACAGCGCGAAGCCGGGCTCCGCCGCAACTGCTGGTGTTGTCGCTGCTGCTTCATCGTTCATTGCGCCATTTTGTGCCAGCCGCACAGGCCGTTCAACCGACCGTGGCTTGCGGCGCCAGGTGCCGCTCCAGCAGCACGGCCACGTGCACGGCTTCGCGCTGTGCGCCGTCGCCGATCTGGTGGCGGCAGCTGGTGCCGTCGGCCACCACTGTTGCGCCGGGCTTCGCGCGAATGGCCGGCAACAGGCTGGCCTCGGCCATCTGCATCGACACATCGATGTGCCGCGCCTCGTAGCCAAAGCTGCCTGCCATGCCGCAGCATGAGCTTTCGATCAGCTCGGGCTCGGCGCCGGGAATGAGCCGCAGCACTTCCAGCACCGGGCTTACCGCGCCGAACGCCTTCTGGTGGCAGTGGCCGTGCAGCAGGATCGGTGCCGTGGCGGGCGTGAGCGCAAGCGCAAAGCGGCCGGCCTTCAACTCGCGCGCAATGAACTCTTCGAACAGCAGCGCCTGCCTGGCGACCACTTCGGCCTTCTTGCCGAAGCCCATTACCAGCGTTTCGTCGCGCAGCGTGAGCAGGCATGAAGGCTCGAGCCCGACGATGGGAATGCCCGCCAAGGCAAGCGGCCTGAGCGCGTCGATCAATGCCTCGGCCCGGCGCTTGGCCTCGGCCACCATGCCGCTGGCCAGGAAGGTGCGGCCGCAGCAGTAGTGCCCGCCGTCTTTCTCGACCGTGTGCAACGTGTAGCCCGCAGCCTTGAGCACGCGCGCCGCGGCCAACGCGTTCTCGCTTTCGAAAGTGCCGTTGAAGGTGTCGACGAAAAGCACCGCGGCCTTGCCGCCGTTGGCCTGTACCGAAAGCACCGCTTCTCGGCTGGCGAACATGCCGTGCAGGTCGGCCTTGGCGCGCCAGAAGGTGTCGGAGCGCCATTCGGGCAGCGAACGGCGGGCGGAAAAGCCCAGCAGTTTTTCACCCAGCCAGGCCGCGCCGGGCAAGGTGTTGCGCAGGTTCATGAGCCACGGCATGCGGCTGGCCGTGCGGGCGTAGTCGGGCATGTAGGCCACGATCTTGTCCTTCAGCGTGTGGCCGTGGCGCTTTTTGTAGTGATCGAGAAACTCGATCTTCATCTTCGCCATGTCCACGCCGGTCGGGCAGTCGCGCTTGCAGCCCTTGCAGCCGACGCACAGGTCCATCGTCTCGTGCATCTCTTCGCTGGTGAAGGCGTCCGGGCCGAGCTGGCCCGAGAGCGCGAGCCGCAGCGTGTTGGCACGGCCGCGCGTCAGGTGCTGCTCGTCGCGCGTCACGCGGTAGCTCGGGCACATGGTGCCGGCGTCGAACTTTCTGCAGTGGCCGTTGTTGTTGCACATTTCTGCAGCCTTGGCCAGGCCGCCGGTGGTGTCGCCGCCGGTGCCGGGTGCGGTGGTCTGCTCGGTTACCGGGTCGGCGTTGACGTTCCAGGCCGACCAGTCGAGCACGGGCTTGAGTTCGATGCGCCTGTAGGGCTTGGGTGCAGTGGGCGGCGCAAAACGGAACAGCGCGCCGTCGTCCATGCGCGGTGTGTCGATGATCTTGCCGGGGTTGAAAAGGTTGGCCGGATCGAGCTTGTGCTTGATGGCGCGAAACGCCTCGTTGATGGCCGGGCCGAACTGCCATTCGATCCATTCGCCGCGGCACAGGCCGTCGCCATGCTCGCCGCTGAAGGCGCCCTTGTACTTGCGCACCAGTGCGGCGGCTTCTTCGGCAATGGCGCGCATCTTGGCGCCGCCGTCCGCGCGCATGTCCAGAATCGGCCGAACATGCAACGTGCCTACCGACGCATGCGCATACCAGGTGCCGCGGCTCCCGTATCTGGCGAACACTTCGGTCAGCGCGTCGGTGTATTCGGCCAGATGCTCCAGCGGCACGGCGCAGTCTTCGATGAAGCTCACCGGCTTGCCGTCGCCCTTCAGGCTCATCATGATGTTGAGGCCGGCCTTGCGCACTTCCCACAGGTTTTTCTGGCGCGCGTCGTCGGGCATTTCGACCACGCTGCCGGGCAACCCCAGATCGCCCATGAGCTCGACCAGTTCTTTGAGCCGCGGCAGCAGCCCTGTTTTTTCAGCACCCGCAAACTCCACCAGCAGAATGGCCGCCGGCTTGCCGATGAGCGCCGTTTCCACCGTGGGCTTGAAGGCCGGGTTGGCAAGGCTCAGCTCGATCATCGTGCGGTCGACCAGTTCCACCGCCGTGGGGCCGAGCTTCACGATGTGCTGCGCCGCATCCATGGCCGCATGGAAGGTCGGAAAGTTCACGATGCCCAGCACCTTGGCGCGCGGCAACGGGGCAAGCTTGAGCTTCAGGCTCTTCGTATAGGCCAGCGTGCCTTCGGCACCAATCAGCAGGTGTGCAAGGTTGACGCTGCCGTCGGCCGTATAGGGCCGCTCGCTCTGGTTGTCGAAGATGTCCAGGTTGTAGCCGGCCACGCGGCGCAGCACCTTGGGCCAGTTGGCGCGAATCTGTTTGCGGTGCTCGACGGCCAGCCCGTGCACGAACTGCGCAATGCCGGCCGCGCGCGCACCCAGTGTGGCCTGCGGTCCAAATTCGACCAGCTCGCCGCTCGAGAGCCATGCGCTCGCGCCCAGCACGTTGTGCACCATGTTGCCGTAGGCAATGGAGCGCGACCCGCAAGAGTTGTTGCCCGCCATGCCGCCCAGCGTGGCCTGCGCACTGGTAGACACATCGACCGGGTACCACAAGCCGTGCGGCTTGAGCTGCGCGTTCAGGTGGTCCAGCACCAGGCCGGGCTCGACGGTGGCGGTGCCCTCTTGCACGTTCACGTCGAGCACGCGGCGGAAATGCTTGCTGTTGTCGATCACCAGTGCCGCGCCCGTGGTCTGGCCGCATTGGCTGGTGCCGCCGCCACGCGCGAGCACGGGCACCTTCAGGTCGCGCGCAATGTCGATGGCGGTGGCAATGTCCTGCTCGTTCGTCGGTACGAAGGCGCCGACCGGCGTGATCTGGTAGATCGACGCATCGGTGGCGTAGCGCCCGCGCGAACCGTCGTCGAACAGCACCTCGCCCTGCGTTTCGGCGCGCAGCCGGCGTGCGAGCGCGTCGCAAGTCTCATTGGGCGGAAGAACGGTTCCGGCGGGCTGGATATGGCTTGCGGGATCGACGCGCATGGTGTGGGGGTCAGCTCGCTTTGTGGGTCTGGGGATAAATTTCGCCGGCGCGCATCAGCTCCAGCACCGTGTCCCGCTTGCGCATGAGGTGGGACACCAGCACCTTTCGCATGGCCCCGGCGTCGCGTGCGGCCAGCGCATCGATCATCTGTTCGTGCTCTTCGACGGCGTGCTTCCACTTGGCGTCGTTCTGGTTGGTTCGAAAGCGCAGCGACTGCACGCGGGCGTTGATGGAGCGGTAGGTGCTGGCCAGCACCGGGTTGCCCGCGGCCTCGTTGATGGCGGTGTGAATGCGCGCGTTGAGGCGGTAGTAGCCCGAGAGATCTCGCCGCGCGAAGCAGGCCATCATTTCGTAGTGCAGCGCGCGCACCTCGGCCAGTTCTTCATCGGTAATCCGCTTGGCCGCCAACTCGCCCGACATGCCCTCGAGCATGGCCAGCACTTCGAAGGTGTTGAGCACATCGGCCTCGGTGAGCTTTACCGCCACGGCGCCGCGGTTTGGCAGCAAGTCGACCAGCCCTTCGGCCGCAAGCAGCTTGATCGCCTCGCGCAGCGGCGTGCGCGACACGCGCAACTGCAGGCAAAGCTCGCGCTCGTTGAGCTTTGCGCCCGGGGCAATGTGCCCTTCGACCAGCATCGTGCGCAGGCGCGAAGCCACCTGGTCGTGCAGTGCGAGGCGTGAGATTTCGATGATGTCGGCGGTCATGGCTGTTTCCCTTGAATGCATTTTGAATGCAAAAAACCACAGCCGCAATCGGTCTGGTTAAGGGTAAACCATCATGCTTTATTCAATTTTGAATGCAAAACTGAAAGCGAAAGGACAGCCCATGCTGCAACTCGACATCCACCCCACCGGCCGCCACTTCCTCCAGATTCCCGGCCCGAGCCCGGTGCCCGACCGCATCCTGCGGGCCATGAGCCTGCCCACCATCGACCATCGCGGGCCCGAATTCGGAACGCTCGGCCTCAAGGTGCTCGGCGGCATCAAGCAGATCTTCAAGACCAGGCATCCGGTTGCGATCTACCCCGCCTCGGGCACGGGCGCATGGGAGGCGGCGCTCGCCAACACGCTGAGCCCTGGCGACCACGTGCTGATGTACGAAACAGGGCACTTCGCATCGCTGTGGCAAAAAATGGCCACGCGGCTCGGCCTCTCGACCGAGTTCCTCGCGTGGACGGGCAAGGACGAGCAGCTGCCCGCCGCGCCCAGCTGGCGCCGCGGCGTGCAGGCCGACCTCATCGAGGCGCGCCTTCGCAAAGACACTGAAAAGAAAATCAAGGCCGTGTGCGTGGTGCACAACGAAACCTCCACCGGCGTCACGTCCGACATTGCCTCGGTGCGCAAGGCAATCGATGCGGCGGGCCACCCCGCGCTCTTGATGGTCGACAGCATCTCGGGCCTCGCGAGCGCAGATTTCCGGCACGACGAATGGGGCGTGGACGTCACCATCAGCGGCTCGCAAAAGGGTTTGATGCTGCCGCCCGGCATCAGCTTCAACGCGCTCTCGCCGCGAGCGCTCGAAGCCTCGAAAAGCGCAAAGCTGCCGCGCGCCTTCTGGGCCTGGGACGAGATCGTGGAGATGAACAAGGACGGCTACTGGCCCTACACGCCCAATACCAACCTGCTCTATGGCCTCTCGGAATCGCTCGACATGCTGCTCGGCGAAGGGCTGGACAACGTGTTTGCGCGCCACCAGCGCTGGGCTGCCGGCGTGCGCGCGGCGGTCGATGCCTGGGGCCTGCCGATTCAATGCGCCGACCCGGCGGTGTACTCGCCAGTGCTCACCGGCGTGATCACGCCCGAAGGCGTCGATGCCGACGCGCTGCGCCGCCTGATTCACCAGCGCTTCGATCTTTCGCTGGGCACCGGCCTCGGCAAGCTCAAGGGCCGCATGTTCCGAATGGGCCATCTGGGCGACAGCAATGACCTGACGCTGGTGGCCATGGTTGCCGGCGTTGAAATGGGCATGAAGCTCGCGGGCATCAAGCTGGCGGGCAGCGGCGTGCACGCGGCAATGGACCATTTTGCAAGTCACGCGGCAGCGCCCGCCAGCCTGCAAAAAGCCGCGTAGTCGCACACGACACCGGCGCGCATCGGACCCACCACACACTGGAGACAAAGATGATGCAGAGACGTTCGCTGATTCAAGCCGCAGGCGCCGCGGCCGCCACGCTGGGCGTGCCCCGGCTCTTCGCGCAAGAGTGGCCCAGCGGGCCGGTGCGCATCGTGGTGGGGTTTCCGCCGGGCGGGGGCACCGATGCGCTCGCACGCGTGGTGGCGCAAAAGCTCACGACAATGTGGAACCAGCAGGTCATCGTCGAGAACAAGGGCGGTGTGGCGGGCGTGCTCGCGGCCGAATATGTGGCGCAGCAACCCAGCGACGGCAGCACGCTCCTCATGGCGCACATCAACAGCCATGCGCTCGCGCCAAGCCTGCAGCCCAAGCTGCGCTACAGCTTGGAGCGCGACTTTGTCCCGATCGTTCTCGTGGGTGTCACGCCCAACCTGCTGATTGCCAGCCCGGCGCAAAAGGCGCTTACGGTCAACGACATCGTGACCGCATGCAAGGCCTCTCCCGGCACGGTGAGCTTCGGCTCCGCGGGCGCGGGCTCGGCGCAGCACCTGGCACTCGAAATGTTCAAGCTGCAGGCCAAGGTGGATGCGCTGCATGTGCCGTACAAGGGCAGCGGCCCGCTACTGGCCGACCTGATGGGCGGCCAGATTCAGTACAGCTTCGAAACCATGACCGCAGCCACGCCGCACGTAAAAAGCGGCCGAGTTCTGGCGGTGGCGCAGACCCGGGCCAAACGTGCCAAGGGCCACCCCAACGTGCCCACGATGCAGGAGCAAGGCTTCGCGGGTTTCGAGGCCACCACGTGGTACGGCCTCGCAGGCCCGGGCAAGCTACCGCAGCCCGTGGCCGAAAAGATCAATCGCGACGTCAACACGGTGCTTGCGATGCCCGATGTGCAGGAAAAGCTCGACACCTATGGCGCGGAGGACGGCGGCGGCTCGCAGGACAAGTTCAAGCAGTTCATTGCCACCGAGATCGCCAAGTGGGCCAAGGTGGTGAAGGATGGCAAGGTGCATGTCGATACTTGACTTGCTGCGTTGTTCAGGGATTCAGGAGATTCGGGCGCGTACCCGATGGCCTTTGCACTCGCCCCAAACTCAACTGACAAAATCTCCAAATGACCTCACAAATGACAGCCCTGACCGATGCGCTCGTTGCAGCCCGCCGCAGCAACACCACCCTCGATGCCTCACCCTGGACCGACGCGCTGCAAGACGCAGCCCAAGCCTACGAAGTCCAGGACGCAGTCGCCTCGGCGCTAGGCTGGTTTGGTAACACCACCGTTCCGGCTCACTGGAAATCCGGCGGCGCCTCCAGAAACGCGACCCTCACGCATGCGCCACTGCCGCCACACGGCGTGCGCACCAGCCCTGCGGACTTCAGCGACCTGACGTTCCACGCACCCGGCATCGAAGCTGAAATCGCCCTGCGGCTTGGACAGGACGTGACACCGGAAATGGCCGCGAACCTCGACCACAAAGACGCGGCTTCACTGATAGGCGCCATGGCAGTCTCGGTAGAAGTCGTCGACTCGCGCTGGAAAGACCTGGCCGCTACGCCTCCATTGCTTCGCCTTGCCGATTCGCAAGTGCACGGGGCACTGGTGATCGGCCAATGGCAACCTTACGCGGCCGTCGACTGGGCTTCGCAGCGCTGCGAAACCAAAGTCGGCGCTTCGGAAACCGTGGTGCGCGAAGGCACCCATCCGCTGGCCGACCCCGCATGGCTGCTGCCCATCTGGCTGCGCCACATCACGCGCCACGGCCACACCGCGCCGGCCGGAACCGTGGTTACCACCGGCTCGTGGGTTGGCATCTTGCCCTGCCGCCGCGGCGATCAGGTCACGGCGGAATTTGCGGGCATCGGCTCGGTTCGCTTGATTGTGTAGCGCCCTCCCCCCACGTCCGAGCACGCCACCAGAAAGTCGAGCACCGCGCGCACCCGCGCTGGCAAGGTGCCGGCCTTGCCGATGTACACCGCGTGGATCGGCTCCACTTCGCCGGGGTTGAATTCGTGCAGCAGCGGCACCAGCCGGCCAGCGTCGATGTCGTGCTGGGTGTGATACAGCGACAGCCGCGCCACGCCCGCGCCGGCAATGGCCAGCTGCCGCAAGGTTTCGCCATCGCCCGCGCGCACCGGGCCGGCCACGGGCAACGAGATCATTCGCCCATCGACACGCAGCGGCCAGTCCGGCGTATTGCGCCTGTAGCTCCAGCCCAGCCTGTTGTGCGCCTCGAGTTCTTGCGGCGTATGAGGCGTGCCGTATTTCGCAAGATAGCCGGGTGAAGCCACGATCGCCTGGCTGGTTTCGCCGAGGCGGCGCGCCACAAGGTCGGAAGGCGGCAGTTGCCCCCAGCGGATTGCGATGTCGGCACGCTCGTCCATCAGGTCGACGATGCGGTCGGTCAGCGCAATGTCCAGCGTAATTTGCGGATGCAGTTCGAGCAGCTTCGGCACCAGCGGCACCAGCTTGTGGTGCCCGAAAGACACGCTTGCATTGATGCTCACCCGCCCTCGCGGCGCGGCGCCCGCTGCGGCGCAACGCTCCGCCTCGTCCATGTCGGCCAGCACGCGCGTGCTGCGCTCATAAAAGTGCAGGCCTTCGGGCGTCAGCTGCAGTTTGCGCGTGGAGCGGTGCACCAGCTGAATACCTAGGCGCAATTCGAGCCGCGCGACAAGCTTGCTCACCGCGGAAGGCGTCATGTCGAGCAGCCTTGCCGCGGCGGAAAAGCCGCCGGATTCGACCACCTGCACAAAGGCTTCCATCTCACCGGAGCGGTTGACATCGATGCGCGGCATGGCGGCTCCTTGCTCCTCATTACTGTGACTTCAATTCACAAGTCTATGTACAGGCGGCATTCTAGTCATCCATGGGGATAACCCGCACAGTAGAGCCATCATGCCAATTGCCCTACTCGCCCTTACCGCCGGTGCCTTCGGAATAGGCACCACCGAATTCGTCATCATGGGCCTGCTGATGCAGGTTTCGGCGGATCTTCATGTCTCGATTACCGCGGCCGGATTGCTGATATCAGGCTATGCGCTGGGCGTTGCGGTAGGCGCGCCCATGCTCACGATTGCCACGCGCAAGTTGCCGCGCAAGACCGTGCTGCTGGCGCTGATGGCGATCTTCACGCTCGGCAACCTGGCCTGCGCGCTCGCGCCCAACTACGAGCTGCTGATGGCCGCCCGCGTGATCACATCGCTTGCGCACGGCACGTTCTTCGGCGTGGGGTCCGTGGTGGCCATGGGCCTGGTGTCCCCCGAACGCCGCGCGTCCGCCATTGCCGTCATGTTCACCGGCCTGACTGCGGCCACGCTGCTTGGCGTGCCTGCCGGTGCCTGGCTGGGCTTGCAGTACGGATGGCGCGCCACCTTCTGGGCTGTCACCCTGATCGGCGTGCTGGCATTTGCCGTGCTCGCGCTGTTCGTGCCCCGCGTCAAGGCCGAATCCAAGCCGGCGCCGCTGCGCGACGAGCTTGCGGTGCTTGCCCGGCCGCAAGTGCTGCTTGGCTTGGCGATGACGGTGCTCGGCTTTGCCGGCGTGTTCGTGGTGTTCACCTACATCCAGCCATTGCTGACGCAAGTCACCGGCTTGCCTGAATCGGCGGTGTCGCCGATCCTGCTGGTGTTCGGCGGCGGCCTTGCCGTGGGCAATATTCTGGGGGGCAAGCTGGCAGACCGCGCAACGATGCCCGCTGTGATCGGCACGCTGGTGGCGCTCGCCGCCGTGCTTGGCGCAATGCAGTTCGCCATCGGCACGCCATTCACCGCGGTGGTGTTCGTCGGCCTGCTCGGCGTCGCTTCTTTCGCGACGGTGGCACCCATGCAACTGCGCGTGCTCGAGAAGGCCTCGGGCTCCGGGCAGAACCTGGCGTCGAGCCTGAACATCGCGGCCTTCAACCTGGGAAATGCGCTCGGCGCGTGGGCCGGCGGCGCCGTCATCGACCACGGCCCGGGCCTGCGCTCGCTCGGCTGGGTGGCTGCGCTGCTCACGCTGGTGGGCCTGGCGATTGCACTCTGGAGCCGCTCGCTCGACCGACGCGAGAGCAACAACGGCGCTCCGGCCGACTGCGCCTCTTCGGCGCAGGCCTGAAACACCACGACTCAACGACAACTACAAGGACACCATCATGGAACAACGCTTTCTCGGCCGCTCCGGCTTCAAGGTTCCGGCACTCGGCTTCGGTGCCGGCACCTTCGGCGGACAAGGCCCGCTCTTCAGCGCCTGGGGCAACACCGACGTCGAAGGCGCACGCGGCATCGTCGACCTGGCGCTCGATGCCGGCGTAACGCTGTTCGACACGGCCGACGTGTATTCGAACGGCGCATCGGAATCGATACTCGGCGCCGCGCTCAAGGGCCGGCGCGACAAGGCGATCATCTCGACCAAGCTCTCGCTGCGCGCGGGCGACGGGCCGAACGACGTCGGCGCCTCGCGCCACCACCTCATTGCGGCAACAGAGGCCGCGCTCAAGCGCCTGGACACCGACTACATCGACATCCTGCAGCTGCACGCGTTCGATGCAATGACGCCCGTCGAAGTGGTGCTCGACACGCTCGACGACCTCGTGCGCGCGGGCAAGGTGAGGCTCATCGGCGCGTCGAACCTCTCGGGCTGGCAGCTGATGAAATCGCTTGCCGCCTCCGACCGGCTCGGGCTGCAGCGCTTTGTGGCCAACCAGACCTATTACTCGCTGATCGGCCGCGACTACGAATTCGAACTGATGCCGCTCGGCATCGACCAGGGCCTGGGCGCCATCGTCTGGAGCCCGCTGGGCTGGGGCCGCCTCACGGGCAAGGTGCGGCGCGGCCAGCCGCTGCCTGCCGGCAGCCGCCTGCACGAAACCGCCGGCTTCGCACCGCCCGTGGAGGACGAGCGCCTGTACCGCGTGGTCGATGCGATGGACCAGGTGGCCGAGGAAACCGGCAAGACCGTACCGCAGATTGCGCTCAACTGGCTGCTGCAGCGGCCCACTGTTTCGAGCGTGCTGATCGGTGCGCGCAACGAAGAGCAGTTCAAGCAGAACCTCGGCGCACTCGGCTGGCAGCTCAGCGCCGACCAGATCAAGCGGCTCGACGCGGCCAGCGCCGTCACGCCGCCCTACCCTTACTACCCGTACTGGAACGGGCAGTTCGCCGAGCGTGCGCCCATCGCGGTCTAGATGGGAGGCCCGACCGACTGAGTCGCGCAGGCGGCTAGCCTTGTTGCGCCTCGTATTCGGCCCGGTTGGACAGACTGAAGTACAGCACGTCGGACCACTGCAAGCCGAGCGGGTGCTCCGTGGCGCCAGTGCGAGTGCTGTCGCAATCGTCATCCAGCCGAAGCCCGAAAAAGGCATCAAGTGGGGCTTCGCACTTCTGTGCGACCGCCCTTTTTAGTTGCCGCCCTGCCTCCGCAATGTCGTTCGGCAGAGCGTCGATGGCGGCACCCACATGAAGGCATCGCGCGATCTCCTGCTCCACGCAGGACCGCAGCGTCGCTTCTTCTCCATAAGACATGATGTCGAGCTCAACCGTCTCCAAGAGCAAGTAGCGGTCGCGATGGGCTTCGAGGAAGGCGACCGTCCAGTCCAGCCAACCCGGCAGTTGCATCGCGGCAGCAGGCGTCGCCTTCAATACAGTGGGCGCGGCCTCTCTCTGCGGAAAAACAAGCCCTCTGAGACGCCCGAGCAAGGACACTGGTTGCGCCACAACGGTAACTTGCGGCTCGGGCGCCGGCGTGTGCTCAGCCAGCGAGGCCCGTACGATGTCGGCAAAGCGCTGCATGCGCCCGAAGCCAAGATCGAAGCGGCTGCTGATCGCGCGAAGCATGCTGTGGTGCCCAGGCTCGTCATCGTCCAGGCCATCCGCCGCCAGCGAAGCACACAACTGCGGATCGCCAGACATGAGAACGCGGTACATGAACGGTACGTCGTATGCCCATTCGGACAGGCCCGAAATCGTCTCTGGACGATCCGCAAATGAACTGGGCCGATTGCTGAGGCTGTAGAGGTAAGAACGATTGGCCATATCTAACGGGGGAAGAAGACGCCGTGACAAGCGGACGTGATCGCCGCACCACCAAGGCTTCCGGATGAAAACCGGTATTGGCCGAATGTATCCCGCCAATCCTGACATGACGTCGCACCGCACATCTAAACCAAAGTGCCGTGACAAATGCCCACCACCACCTGCGGCACCTCCAAGACGTTGCGTCACAGCACTCTTCGCCGACGTCCTGCGAAGCACGTCACCCGGGTGGTAGAGAACCGCCTACTCCGGTGTGGCGTCGACAGTGCGCTCATTTGCCAGCGTGCCGCTGAGCAAGCCTACCAGCCGGTCGACTTCCTGCTCGGCCTTGCGAATCGATTGCGCGAGCTCCTCGCCGCCGAACTCGTCGGACTCCACCGCTGCTTCGTAGACATCGGTAATTCCGATGTAGCCGAACAC
Source organism: Variovorax sp. 3319 (assembly GCF_031456585.1). Classification (NCBI taxonomy): domain Bacteria; kingdom Pseudomonadati; phylum Pseudomonadota; class Betaproteobacteria; order Burkholderiales; family Comamonadaceae; genus Variovorax; species Variovorax sp. 3319. Next base: position 66,058 of record NZ_JAVDUZ010000013.1, on the reverse strand, counting down.
GGCGCGCACCGAGCTTTCGACATGGTTCAGGTGCGCGATGCGTCCACCCGGGCCATAGCCGTGATCGCCGCGAGCGCCGAGCAGCACCATGCGCTTGCCCGCATCGGCGAGCATCGGCCAGTACGGCACGGCGCCGCGTGCACGGTCGAAGCCAAATGTGCGGCCCACACGCACGATGTTGTCGATGTAGGCCTTGAACTGCGCGGGCACGCTGAAGTTGTACATCGGCAAGCCCACCACGATCAGGTCGGCGGCAATCAGCTGGTCGACGAGCCGGTCGCTCTCGGCCAGTGCGCCGGCCATCCAGGGTTCACGTTCGGCGGGCGGTGTAAACGCCGCATGTATCCAGCGGCCGTTGACGTGTGCCGGCGGGTGCTGGCCTACGTCGAGATAGTCGATGCGATCGTTCGGGCGGGCCTGGCGCCAACGCTCGACAAAGCGCGCGGACAGCCGGCGCGTGTGCGAGCCGTGAGGGTCGATACCTGAAAGTCCGGGGCGGGCGCTGGTGTCGATATGGAGAAGGTTCATGGTCTTTGATGGATGAATTGGTCTGTTCTGTCTGGTGCATCAAAATGGCTGCACAGGCATTAATCTAGGGATGCAACACGCTTGCGACGAACGATCTTTTCTCCACCGATGAATGAAATTGGCTCACCTGCTCGGCGGCCGCGCAGCTTGCCACCCCTGCTCTCGCTGCGTGCATTCGAAGCAGCTGCCGCGCATTTGAGCTTCCAGCGTGCGGCACACGAACTTTCCGTCACGCCTTCGGCCATCAGCCACCAGGTGCGCGCGCTCGAAGACACGCTCGGCCGGCCGCTGTTCCGCCGGCTCACGCGGCAACTGGCATTGACACCCGCGGGTCAGAGGCTTTTCGACGACTTGCGCGCAGGATTCGACGCGCTCGAAGCCGGAATCGAAAGGCTGCGACAGCCAGCCGCACTGCAGGCCGTCACGCTCACCACCAACACCGCTTTTGCCGCCCGCTGGGTGCTGCCCCGCATGGCCGGCTTTCGCAAGGCATGCCCGGGCATCGAGCTGCGGCTGCACGCCAGCGACAACCTGGTCGACCTCGCGCGCGGCGACGCCGATATTGCCGTGCGGTCAGGCAGCGGCAACTGGCCCGGCCTCACGGTGAGCGAGTTGATGGCCGAACAGTACGCACCGCTGTGCAGCCCGATGCTCGGCCTGAAGCGCGCAAGCGATTTGCCGAAGCACCAGCTGATTCACGCTGACTGGCAGCCGGGAGCCGCTGCGCCCGCAACCTGGCCGCGTTGGTTTCGCGAGGCCGGCATTGCGCCACCTCGCGGCCGGTCGATGAAGGCTGCAGGCCTGTCGTTTTCGGACGAAACCCACGCCATCCTCGCCGCCCTCGCAGGCCATGGCGTGGCGCTGCTCAGCCTTACCCTCGCGGCCGAAGAGCTGCGCAGTGGCGCGCTGGTGCAACCCTTCGGGCCGGCGCTGGACACCGGAAGCTACTTTCTCGCGACGGCGCAGGGACGCGAAAATGAACCAGCAATTCGCGGCGTCTGGGACTGGATCGCGTCGCAGCCCGCGGCAGCTGCCTGATGCAGCCTCACATACCTGAAAGGCACCCAAGATGAAGAACATGAACGTCGCACTGGCGCGCCTTCTTCACGGCGTTGTCGCATTCGCCGCGCTGGCGGGCATCGGCCTCGAACTCTCCGCGGCAATCACGGGTGGCGCGGGAGCCGCCCCGACGCATCTCGAGCGCTTCGTGCGGCTCTTCAGCTACTTCACCATCGACGCGAACATCCTCATCGGCGGCGTGAGCGCTCTGCTCGCTTTTCGTCCCGCGCACGATGGCCGGCTGTTCCGTCCGCTGCGGCTGACCGCCGTCCTGAGCATTGCCGTGACGGGCATCGTCTTCCACACCGTGCTCACGGGGCTGCGCGAGTTGACGCCGTCCGGGCAACTGGCCAACTTTCTGCTGCACACGGTGACACCGGTCGTCGCGGTGCTTGGCTGGTTGCTCGTCGGCCCGCGGCCGCGCATCGACGGCGGCACCATCGGTCTTTCGGTACTGCTGCCGCTGGCATGGATCGTCTACACCTTCGCGCGCGGTGCGTTTGTCAGCTGGTATCCGTATCCGTTCATGGATGTCGGTGCGCTGGGGTTCGGGCGTGCGGTGCTCAACTCGGTGGTGGTTGCCGTGATCTTCCTGGTCATGGCATTCGGCTTGCGGCTGCTGGAGAAGCAGCTTCCGTCAGCGTCGGCGGCCTGAAAGCTTCAGCGCAGCGGCAGCTCGATGCAGCCCGCAAGCGGCACCGCGGTAACGCGTTCGCTGCTCGCTATGACGACGGCGCGGCCGGGCTGCGCGGCGCGCCTGGCCAGCGCATTCCACAGGTGATGAATCGATCGCGCATCGAGCGCGCCCGTAGGCTCGTCGAGCAGCACCAGCGGGCGTCCCGATGCCAGTGCTGCCGCCAGCCACACCTTGCGCTTCGAGCCGGTCGAGAGCATGTACATCGGTTTCTCGAGATGCGGGGTCAGCGCGAAGCCTTCGACGAGGCCGTGCCATGAAGCCTCATCGAAATCCGCATCACCTTCGCTGAGCGTTGCCGTGCATGCGTGGGCGGTTACCTGGTCGAAGGCTTCCGTCGTTGGGTCGCAGAAGAAAACGTTCCGGCGATAGGCATCGGGTGCGAGGTCGAGCCGCGCGCCCACTACCGTCAGCCGCCCGGTCGCAGCCAGCGCGCCGGCCATCATGCGAAGCAAGGTGGACTTTCCGGTGCCGGTGTCGCCATACAGCAGCGTGACGCCCTCCCCGATGGCTACGGACCAACCGGACGCGAGTGCGGGCTGGTCCGGATATGCGAAGCCCAGGTCCTGGAGTTGAAGGATCGAGGGAGAAGTCGAAGGATTCATGCCCCGGTTGTAGCCGCAAACGATCAACCAGCCCGCAACTGCTCCCGCAGTTTCTGCCCGATCTCGGGCCGCTCGAGGAACGGATCCGCCGGATTCTTGACCGCAACGATGTTCTCCATGCGGTTTCGCACATTGCCCAACGCCTTCGGATGGCTGAACACGTAGAACTGGTTGTCGCTGATGGCCTCGAACACCTTCGCCGCTACCTCGGCCGCCGTGATCTTGCCGCTGCTCACCGCCTTGTTGCTCATGGCCTGGCCGATCAGCTGGCTCTTGGTGAGCTCGGTTTCCTTCGGCGCATTCGGGCGGTTGCGCTCGCTGCTTGTGATGCCCGTGGGCACGAAGTACGGGCACAGCAGGCTTGCACCGATCTGGTCGGTGACGAGGTTCAGGTCCTGGTAAAGCGTTTCGGTCAGGCTCACCACCGCGGCCTTGGCGGCGTTGTAGATGCCCATGTTGGGCGGCGTGAGCAGCCCCGCCATGCTGGCCGTGTTGGTGATGTGGCCGCGGTAGGCCGGGTCTTTGGCTGCGGCTTCGAGCATCATGGGCGTGAACAGGCGCACGCCGTGAATCACGCCCCACAAGTCGACGCCCAGCACCCATTCCCAGTCGGCCACCGTGTTTTCCCACACCAGGCCGCCCGCTCCCACGCCGGCATTGTTGAACACGAAGTGCGGTGCACCGAAGCGTTCTTTCACGGCAAGGGCCAGCGCCTCCATTTGTGCGGCGTCCGACACGTCGACCTTGCGGGCCAGCACCTGTGCGCCGGCGGCTTCCATCTCGGCGCGGGCCTTGTCGAGCGCGTCTTGCTGCACATCGACCAGCACCAGGTTCATGCCGCGCGCGGCCCCGATGCGTGCGCACTCCAGCCCAAAGCCCGAGCCTGCGCCGGTGAGTACGGCCGTCTTGCCCTTGAAGTCCTGAATCATTTGCCGGTGTCCTTCTTGCGTTGAAAGTTTGTCTCTGACTGATGTTGGTGCCGCAATTGAAATACGAAAAGCGCCGCGGCGCAGTCACGAAGGTTCCCGCGCAAAAAATCTTCAGGCTTCGGCTTGCTTCAGCACGTAGCCGATGCGCGGAAAGTGCACGTGCACCGTGCCGACCCGCTCGTGGCTGCGCTCCAGCGTGTAGTGCGTGCGCGTGGCGGCCACCAGCGTGCCGGGCGTTTCTTCAAGGCCGAAGCTCTCGGCGCGGACCGTCACGGCGCTGCCGAGGGGAATGCCGTGGTCGTCCTGAAAGGTGCTGTCCGTCAGCAGCGTGTGCGGCGTTGCAGCCTTGGCTATGGCAATGGCTTCGTCGGGGTTCGATCTTTCGGGCGCACCGTGGCCAATGGCTGCCATGCGGTCCATCCAGTCGACCACTGCGGGCGTGAGGTCGAGAATGCCCCGCACCGAATCGATGCGGCGCGTGTACCAGAGCGGGTGGTACGCCGAAAAGTCGGCAATGCACGGCGCTTCGCCCAGCAGGTAAGGCTTGTCGTCGAGCATGTCGGACAGGCGGCGCAGGTAAGACTTGTACGCACTGGTTGCATCGGCGGGGCGCAGGCGCGTCATGTTGCCCGTGCTCATTTTCGCCCGGTCTTCGCCGAAGGCCTTGGCGGCTTCGGGCGGAGCCTTGGCAAACACCTCGGCCACGCCGCGTGGCTGCATGTTCCAGGCCATGGCGGCCCAGAACAGCGTGGTGTCCGCCCATTGCGAGAGGATGCGCGACATGCCCTTTTCGGGCTCCGGATAGAGCGTGGCCTCGGGCTGCAGATGCTCCAGCACATCGGCGATGAGCGCGCTGTCGCAGTAGATGTCGGCCCCTATCTGCAGGAACGGCGTCTTGCGGTAGCCGCCGGTGAGTATTCCCACCTCGGGCTTGGGCATCACGGCCGGAATGAGAACGGACTTCCACGGCAGCTTCTTGGCGCCGAGGATGAGCCGCACCTTCTCGGAAAACGGCGAGGTGTTGTAGTGGTGGAGAATGAGTTCGGCCATCGGGGTCCTTTTGCGCTTTTCTTGAATTGTTCGGGGGGCTGCGATCAGCGGGGGCTGGCGCGCTGGATGATCGAATCGAAATCGGTGCCGGTACCCAGCGTACCGAAGGCATTGCCCCAATCGCCGCCAAGGCGCGACGCACAAAAGGCGCCCACAACGGCCGGTGGCGCGGTCTGTGCAAGCAACGCAGCCTGCACGGCCAGTGCTACGTCCTGTGCCAGACGGCGCGCCTCGGTTTCGGAGGCCATTGCCTCGATGCGCGCAGGCAGTGCATCGGCCAGCCGGTCGAGGGCGGCATGCTGGCCGCGCGCAGGCGCCAGCTCGTTGGCGAGCGCGGCCACGGCATCGCCCTTGCGCAGGCCGCGCAGCAGGTCGAGCGCCATGATGTTGCCGGCGCCTTCCCAGATGGAGTTGAGCGGCATCTCGCGATAGATGCGGGCCATGGTGCCTTCGCCGCCCTCTTCCACATAGCCGTTGCCGCCCAGGCATTCCATCGCCTCTTGCGCAAAGTGGCTGCCGCGTTTGCAGATCCAGAACTTGGCAACCGGCGTGAGCAGGCGCGCCATGAGGCGTTCGTGTTCGTCGCCTTGGCGGTCGAAGGCGCGTGCAAGCCGGACGGCCAGCGCAGTAGCGGCTTCGCTTTCGAGCGCAAGGTCTGCCAGCACGTTTTTCATGAGCGGCTGTTCGACCAGCGGCTTGCCGAAGGCGTTGCGCTGCACGGTGTGGTTGATGGCAAGGCTGAGCGCCTGGCGCATAAGGCCGCTGGTGCCCAGCGCGCAGTCGAGCCGCGTCATGGTGCCCATCTCGAGGATCTGCGGAATGCCCCGCCCTTCTTCGCCCACCAGCCACGCGCTGGCACCATGAAACTCGACCTCCGAGCTCGCATTGGCCTTGTTGCCGAGCTTGTCCTTCAGGCGCTGGATGCGAATGGCGTTGCGGCTGCCTTCGCCCATCCATTCCGGCAACACGCGAGGCAGGAAGAAGCAACTCAGCCCGGCAGGCGCTTGCGCCAGCACCAGGAAGGCGTCGCACATGGGCGCCGAAAAGAACCACTTGTGGCCGGTGAGCGCGTAGCGCTCGCCCCAGGCATCGCTGCCCTCGTGCACGGCACTTGTGGTGTTGGCGCGCACGTCCGAGCCGCCCTGCTTCTCGGTCATGCCCATGCCCATGGTTACGCCGGGCTTGTCCTTGAGCGGCTTGAGCGCCGGGTCATACCAGAGGCTGCCGAGCTTGGGGCCCCAATCCGCGTAAACCGACGCATTGCTCCGCAGCGCGGGCGTTGCTGCATAGGTCATCGAGATGGGGCAAAGAATCGACGGCTCCAGCTCGGTGAAGAGCATGAAGCCCGCGGCACGCTGCACATGCGGCGAAGCCGATGTGCCGGTCCAGGGCGTGCCATGCAGGCCCGCACCGACGGCGGCCTTCATCAGGGCGTGATAGCTGGGGTGGAACTCCACCTCATCGGTGCGCCGGCCGAAGCGGTCATGCGTGTGCAGCTCGGGCGTGTGGGCGTTGGCAAGGCGCGCATGCGCCTGCATGTCTGCCGAGCCGACAGCCGCACCCAGTTCATGCAGCTGCGCCAGTTCAAGCGCCGGTGCATTGAACTGCAACGCGTCGCGCAGGGGCCTGTTGGTTTCGAAGAGGTTGTAATCCACCAGCGGCTCGGGCTGGTTGAACACCTCGTGCGTTCCAGCATTCTTCATACAGAACCTCCGATGGACGAGTTCCAGAAAAACCGCGGCGCCGGCCTTGCCGGGCCGCTGGCGTGGCCCCCGGCAGCCTAGACCAGCTTGACGAGTTGCTTGCCGAAATTCTTGCCCTTGAGCAAACCCAGGAAGGCCTCGGGGGCGGCCGCGATGCCTTGCGCCACCGATTCCCGCGGCTTTAGCTTGCCGGTGGCCACCAGCGTGCCGAGTTCGGTCAAAGCCTCGGGCCACACTTCCATGTGCTCGCTCACGATGAAGCCTTCGATCTTCATGCGGTTGATGAGAATGAGCGCCGGGTTGGCCAGCGGCAGCGGCTGTCCGTCGTAGCCCGCGATCATTCCGCACAACGCAACGCGCGAGAAGGCATTTGCGCGCAGCAGCACCGCGTCGAAGATATAGCCGCCCACGTTCTCGAAGTAGCCGTCGATGCCGTTCGGGCAGGCTTCCTTGAGAGCGGCGCTCATGCTCTTCACATCGGGATGCTGGCGGTAGTCGATGCAGGCGTCGAAGCCCAGCTCGTCGGTCACGTACTTGCACTTGTCCGGCCCGCCCGCAATGCCGACCACCCTGCAGCCGCGCGCCTTGGCCAGCGCGCCGAACGCGCTGCCCACCGCACCACTGGCGGCGGTAACGACCATCGTCTCGCCGGCCTTGGGCGCAATGATCTTCACCAGCCCGTACCAGGCAGTAACGCCCGGCATGCCGACGGCGCCAAGGTAATGCGACAGCGGCACGTGCGTGGTGTCGACCTTCTTGAGCGCACCGGGCTGCGATGCGTCGACGACGCTGTATTCCTGCCAGCCGCCAAAGCCCACCACCTTGTCGCCGGGGGCGAACTTGGGATGTTTGCTTTCCACCACCTCACCGGCGGTGCCGCCCTGCATCACCTGGCCGAGCGGCTGGGGCTGCGCATAGCTCTTGGAGTCGTTCATGCGGCCGCGCATGTACGGGTCCAGGCTCATGTAGTGGTGGCGCACCAGCACCTGGTTGTCGGCCAGCGCGGGCGTTTCGGCAGTCACGAGCTTGAAGTTGCTGGCAACGGCTTCGCCATCGGGGCGGTTGTCGAGGTGGATCTGTTTGTTGGTGGGCATGTATGGCTCCTGGGAATTCGGTCGGTCGTTGGTTCGATTCAGTCGGTCGAGGGCGGACGCATCGCATTCGCGCTGGCGGGCCCTGTCGGCAGGCGGCGCTTCACGTACTTGAAGGTGCCTGTGGCATGGGCGCACACGCGCTCCTGCTCGTCGTAGATCTTGGCCTCGGTAAAAGCCAGCGTCGCGGTGCGATGAATGAGCGTGCCGCGCGCATGCAGCGGGCCGACCGACGGCTGCATGAAGCTGGTCTTCATCTCGATGGTGACCACGCCCGTCTCGGGCGCCACGCTGCGCGCTGCGGCCGCCATGGTGATGTCGAGCAGCGTCATGCAGGCGCCGCCGTGGGTCACGTCGAAGGTGTTCAGGTGCTCGGGCTTGGCGGTGTAGACGATTTCGGATTCGCCACCCTCGAACCTGGTGAGCTCGAAGCCCAGGTGGCGCGCAAACGGAATCTGGCTCGTGTACGAGCGGATGTTGATGTCGGTGGAATCTTCAGCCATTGCGTACCAAGCTTACGCACCGAGCACCACGCTGACACCGCCGTCCACCGCCAGCCACTGGCCGGTAATGTGCTTGCCGGCATCGCTTGCGTACAGCAGCGTCAGGCCCTTCAGGTCTTCTTCGTCGCCCAGCCGGCCGAGCGGTGCATGCGAGGCCATCTTTTCCTCACCGAGCGACTTGATCAGGCCGGCGGCCATCTTCGTCATGAAGAAGCCAGGGCAAATGGCGTTCACGTTGATGTTGTACTTGCCCCATTCGGCGGCCAGCGTGCGCGTGAAGCCGATCACCGCCGTCTTCGAGGTGTTGTAGGCCAGCGTCTGCATTTCGGGCGGGTTGCCGTTCAGGCCTGCAATGGATGCAATGTTGATGATGCGGCCGGTTTTCTTGGGGATCATGTAGCCGTTGGCCACGTGCTGCGACAGGATGAAATAGCCGCGCACGTTGAGGTTCATCACCTTGTCCCATGCCTCGACCGGATGGCTCTCGGCCGGGGCGCCCCAGCTGGCACCCGCGTTGTTCACGAGGATGTCGATGGCGCCCATGCGCTGCAGCGTTTCATCGGCCAGGCGACGCGTGTCTTCTTCCTTGGAGCAGTCGGCGGCGATCCAGCGCGCGTCGATGCCGGCCGATTGCAGCTCGGCCGCGGCTTGCTCCAGGTCTTCGGCCTTGCGGGAGCTGAGCATGATCTTCGCGCCCGCCTCGCCCAGCGCATGCGCCATTTGCAGGCCAAGGCCGCGCGAGCCGCCGGTAATGAGGGCGGTCTTGCCGGTAAGGTCGAACAGCTGCTTGGTGGTGCGAGGGGTCATTGGGTGTCTCCGGTTTTCAGGATGTTCAGATGTGGGGGCGGCTATTTGTCGCCCAGCCGCGATCGCACGTAGATGAGCACGAAGCCCACGAGCGCGACCACCGCGCCGGGCACGGCCATCGACCAGCCGAGCGCCGGCTCGGTGCGGCCGGTGGCAATGCCCAGGATCACGACAAACAGGCCGCCGTAGATCAGGATCCAGATCCACTTCTCGAGCCGTGCGTGCGGCTTGGGCGGCTTGGCGGGGGTGGGGGTGTTGTTGTTGGGAGCGGCGTTGGCCATTGTCAAAAAGCTTCCTCTGGCAGTGCTGTACAGGTTGGATCGCGGCTTTCGACCACGTTGAGCCAGGCACCGATTTTCGGCAGCTCGTAGTGGAAGAAATAGTCCGTGGCTCCAATCTTGCCAGCTGTTACCGCCCTCGCCTTTTGCACGTCGATTTCGAGTGCCCGCCGTGCCACGTCCAGCCAGATCCAGGCCAGCACGGTGTGGCCAAACGCCTGCATGTAGGGCACCGCGTTGGCCAGCGCATCGGCTGGGTCGCCGGTGGACCAGGCGGCTTCGGTTGCGGTGCCGATGCGCTGCAGGGCCACCTTCAATGTCCGGGCGTGCGCCGCAAGCGCCGGCACCTCGGCCGCACGGCTGATGGTGTCGGTGATGCGGCCGGCCAGCAGCTGCAGGCCCCGGCCTTTTTCCATCAGCACCTTGCGGCCCAGCAGGTCGGCCGCCTGGATGCCGTGGGTGCCCTCGTGGATCATGTTCAGGCGGTTGTCGCGCCAGTATTGCTCCACCGGAAAGTCGCGCGTGTAGCCGTAGCCGCCATGCACCTGAATGGCCAGCGAGTTGGCCTCGAGGCACCATTCGCTGGGCCAGCTCTTGGCAATGGGCGTGAGCACTTCGAGCAACAGGCGTGCGTCGTCGGCGGCCTGTGCGCCACCGGTCTTCTGCTCGTCGACCAGGCGGGCGCAATACAGCTCCAGCGCCAGGGCGCCTTCGCAGTACGCCTTCTGTGCGAGCAGCATGCGGCGCACGTCAGCGTGCTCGATGATGCGGACCTGCGGGCTCGCCGAGTCTTTTGCGACTGCGGTGCCGGGCTGTTCCGCCTTTTTTACGAGCCGGCCCTGCGGCCGGGTCTTCGCATATTCGAGCGAGGCGTAATAGCCGGCCATGCCGAGCATGGTGGCCGCGGTGCCGACGCCGATACGCGCCTCGTTCATCATGTGGAACATGCAGTGCAGGCCCTTGCCGGGCTCGCCGACCAGGTAACCGACCGCACCCGCCTTGCCATCGACCGGGTACTTGCCCTCGCCGAAGTTCAGCAGCGTGTTGGTGGTGCCGCGCCAGCCGAGCTTGTGGTTGAGGCCGGCCAAGGCGACGTCGTTGCGCTCGCCCGTCAGTTCGCCCTTTGTGTTCACCATGCGCTTGGGAACGATGAACAGCGAGATGCCGCGCGTGCCCGGCACGAGTTTGCCGTTGGCATCCGGAATCTTGGCAAGCACGATGTGCACGATGTTCTCGGTCAACTCGTGGTCGCCCGCCGAGATCCACATCTTGTTGCCCGTGAGCCGAAAGCGTGGCCCGAGCGGATCGTTCTGGTAGTTGTCGCCATCGGGCACGGCGCGCGTGGCCACGTCGCTCAGCGACGAACCGGCCTGCGGCTCCGAGAGGCACATGGTGCCCGCCCAGCGCCCCGAAAATTCGTTCTTGGCAAACACCTCTTTCTGCATCTCGGTGCCGTGCACCATCAGCAGGTTGGCGTTGCCGCTCGTCAGCATGTTGGAGCCGATGCTCACCGACGCCATCGCAAAGAAGCTGTTGGCTGCAGCCTGCAGCGTGTAGGGCAGCTGCATGCCGCCGATGTCGTAGTCCTGCGCCGCGCTCATCATTCCGGATTCGACAAAAGCCTTGTGCGCATCGTGGGTTGCCCGCGGCAACACGACTTTCTCGCCGTCGAAATGCGGCTCCTGCGTGTCTACGATGCGATTGGCCGGGGCGTACTTTTCGCGTGCGATGCGCTCGCAGGTGTCGAGCACCGCGTCGAAGGTTTCGCGCGAATGGTCTGAAAAACGCTCACGCTGGCTCAGCGATTCCGCGTCGAGCCAGTCGTAGAGCAGGAAGTCGAGGGTGGGACGCAGGCTCATGATCGGATCTCGGTGTGAATGGATCGCGGGTTCTGTGCCAGGAACACCGCGGAACCAGCTCAGCCGGCCCGCCGGTGTCGCCCCCAGAACGGGAGATTGGCAAAGGCGGCGACGCGCCATGCGCCGCCGGCCGGAGGAGAGTCAGAGAACTTCGAAGACGCCTGCTGCGCCCATGCCGCCGCCGATGCACATCGTGACCAGCACCTTCTTCGCGCCGCGGCGCTTGCCTTCGATGAGCGCGTGGCCCGTGAGGCGCTGGCCGCTCACGCCGTAGGGGTGGCCCACGGCGATGGCGCCGCCGTCCACGTTCAGGCGGTCGCCCGGAATGCCCAGCTTGTCGCGGCAGTAGATCACCTGCACTGCAAAGGCTTCGTTCAGCTCCCACAGGTCGATGTCGTTGACCGTGAGGCCCAGGCGCTTGAGCACCTTCGGAATGGCAAAGACCGGGCCGATGCCCATTTCGTCGGGCTCGCAGCCCGCCACGGCAAAGCCGAGGAACCGGCCGAGCGGCTTGAGGCCCTTTTGCTGGGCGTACTTTTCGTCGACCACCACGCAGGCGCCGCCGCCGTCGGAGAACTGGCTGGCGTTGCCAGCCGAAATGAGGCCGCCGGGCAGTGCCGGGCGGATGCCGCTGATGCCTTCCTTGGTGGTGCCGGGGCGAATGCCTTCGTCGTTCTCGACGGTGACTTCCTTGGTGCGCAGGCCCATCACGGGGTCGGCCACGCCGGCGAGCACGGTGATGGGGGCGATCTCGTCCTTGAAGCGGCCGGCTTCGAGTGCGGCGGTGGCCTTCTGCTGGCTGGCGGCGCCGTATTCGTCCATGGCGTCGCGGCCGATGTTGTAGCGCTTGGCGACTTGCTCGGCCGTTTGCAGCATGTTCCAGTAGATCTCGGGCTTGTGCTTTACCAGCCATGGGTCGGCCAGCATGTGCTTGTTGGCTTCGTTCTGCACGCACGAAATGCTCTCGACGCCGCCGGCCACGTAAACCTCGCCCTCGCCTGCAATGATGCGCTGGGCGGCGGTGGCAATGGTCTGCAGGCCCGACGAGCAGAAGCGGTTGATGGTCATGCCCGAGGTGGTGACGGGGCAGCCGGCGCGCAGCGCGATCTGGCGCGCAATGTTGGAGCCGGTGGCGCCTTCGGGCGTTGCACAGCCCATGATCACGTCGTCGACTTCGGCGGCTTCGATGCCGGCGCGCGAGATGGCGTGCTGCACCGCGTGCCCGCCGAGCGTGGCGCCGTGCGTCATGTTGAAGGCACCCTTCCAGCTCTTGGCGAGCGGCGTGCGGGCAGTGGAAACGATGACGGCGCTGGTCATGGTGAGGTCCTTTGAAGATGGAAGGGAAAAGAGGTCGTTGTCGTCATTGCGCCGGCGCAGCGTTGGTGTTGCGCAGGAGCTGGTGATAGAAGCCGATCATCTCGCCGTAGTTGGAGATGGCCAGGCGTTCGTTGTTGCCGTGGAAGCGCGCCAGGTCTTCGCTCTTCATGCGGAACGGCGAAAAGCGGTAGACGGCGTCGCTCACCAGGCTGAAGTGGCGCGAATCGGTGGCGGCGGTCATGAGGCCGGGCGCCACCACCACATCAGGAAACGACTGGCGCACCGCCTGCTGGATGGCGCGGTAGCCGTTGCTGTCGGTCGGCGACACGGGCGAAGGCTCGGAGTTGCCGGGATAGCGCTTGATCTTGATCTCGTCGTTGCCGAGCGCCTTGCGCAGGTGCGCCTCAACGCTGTCGATGGTGTCGCCCGGCAAGATACGGAAGTTGACCGCCGCCTCGGCACGGCCGGGCAGCACGTTGTCCTTGTTGCCGGCGCGAACGATGGTGAGCGCGGTGGTCGTGCGCAGCATGGCATTGCTGCTCGGGCTCTTTTGCAGCTGGCTGCGCACCAGCGGCTCGGTGAGCCACAGGTTCGAAAGCATCACGCGGTTGACGCCGCTCATCTCGGGCGCGAGTGCGCCGAACATCTGGGCGGCCACGCCTTTGATGCCGCCGGGCATCGGGTTGGCCTCGAGCCGCGCGAGCGCTGCGCTCATGCTGCCGATGGCGCTGCGCTGCGGCGGCATCGACGAATGGCCGGGCGCGGTGTCGAGCGAAAGAAAGAAGGTGCCGTAGCCCTTCTCGGCCAGGCCGATGAGTGCGGCCGGCTTCGAAAGGCCGGGCAGCACGCCGTCGAGAATGAGCAGGCCCTCGTCGAGCACCCAATCGAGGCGCACGTTGCGCGACTTGAGCAGCTCTGCAATGGGCAGCGCACCGCGCAGGCCGCTCACCTCTTCGTCGTCGCCCATCACAAGATAAACGGTCTGCCTGGGCTTGAAGCCACTGCCGATCAGCAGCTCGATGGCTTCCATCTGCGCGAACAGGTTGCTCTTGTTGTCGAGCGTGCCGCGGCCCCAGACGAAACCGTCCTTGACTTCGCCGGCGAAGGGGTCGACCGACCAGGCCTTTTCGGTGCCGGGTGCAATGGGCACCATGTCCTGGTGCGCCATGAGCGCGATGGGCCTGGCTGCCGCGTCGGTGCCGGCCCATGTGTAGAGCAGCGCCTTCTGGCCCACCACTTCCTTCTTGAGGGTGGCGTGGACCTTGGGGAACTGCTGCTCCAGGTAGGCGTGCAGCTTGTCGAACTCGGCCAGGTTGGCGGCCGGATCGTCAAGGCTGGAAACAGTGCGGATCGGAATTGCGCCGGCCAGCCGCCTGGCGGCGGCCTGCACGTCGATCTCGAGCTTGGGAGCGGGCGCTACCGCCAGTTGCTGCGACGGTGTGCGCCAGGTATTGACCGCCACGGCCGCCACCAGCACAACAAGTACCAGCAGCAAGCCGAGAAAGATGCGTTTCAACATGGGCGGTCGGCGTTCCCGTGTATCAGCTGAAAGACTTGCCTTCGGCCACCAGCTTCTGGATGAGCGGCGCGGGCTGCCAGAACTCGGCGTCGTCACGCGGGTTCTTGGCAAAGCGCTTCATGGTTTCGGCCACGTTGTAGAGGCCGACTTGCGATGCGTAGTGCATCGGGCCGCCGCGCCAGATCGGAAAGCCGTAGCCGGTGAGGTACACCATGTCGATGTCGCCCGCCTTCGAGGCAATGCCGTCTTCCAGGATGTGCGCGCCTTCGTTGACCAGCGCATACACCAGGCGCTGCACGATTTCTTCGTCGGAAATCTTGCGCGGCGCAATGCCCAGCTCTTTGCGGTGGTCTTCGATCATCTTGTTGACGAGATCCGAAGGAATCGCATCGCGCTTGCCGGCCTGGTAGTCGTACCACCCTGCCCCGGTCTTCTGGCCGAAGCGGCCCAGTTCGCACAGCTTGTCGGCAGTGCGGCTGTACTTCATGTTCGGATGCTCCACTGCACGGCGCTTGCGAATGGCCCAGCCGATGTCGTTGCCGGCCAGGTCGCCCATGCGGAACGGACCCATGGCAAAGCCGAACTTCTCGATGGCCTTGTCGACCTGCTGCGGCGTGGCGCCTTCATCGAGCAAAAAGCCCGCCTGACGCGAGTACTGCTCGATCATGCGGTTGCCGATGAAGCCGTCGCACACGCCCGAGACCACGGCCGTCTTCTTGATCTTCTTGCCGATGTCCATGACAGTGGCCAGAATCTCCTTGCCCGTTTGCTTGCCGCGCACCACTTCGAGCAGCTTCATCACGTTGGCAGGGCTGAAGAAGTGCATGCCGACCACGTCCTGCGGACGCTCGGTGAACGATGCGATCTTGTCGACGTCGAGCGTGGAGGTGTTCGAAGCCAGGATGGCGCCCTTCTTGGCAACGCGGTCGAGCTCCTTGAACACTTTCTCTTTCACGCCGAGTTCCTCGAACACGGCTTCGATGATCAGGTCGGCGTCCTTCAGGTCGTCGTAGCTCAGCGTGGTGCTCAGGAGCGCCATGCGCTGCTCGTACTTGTCCTGCTTGAGCTTGCCCTTCTTGATCTGCGACTCGTAGTTCTTCTTGATGGTGGCAACACCGCGGTCGAGCGCTTCCTGCTTCATCTCGAGAATCTTGACGGGGATGCCCGCGTTCAGGAAGTTCATCGAAATGCCGCCGCCCATGGTGCCCGCACCAATCACACCGACCGACTTGATCTCTCGCTTGGGCGTGTCGTCGGCCACGTCGGGAATCTTGGAGGCGGCGCGCTCGGCCATGAACAGGTGGCGCAGCGCGAGCGACTCGGGCGTGAACATCAGCGAAGTGAAGATGCGGCGTTCTTCGGCCATGCCGGCGTCGAACTTCATCTTGGTGGCAGCCTGCACGGCCTCAACGCATTGCAGCGGCGCGGGGTAGTTCTTCGACATGCCGCCGACCATGTTCTTGGCGAACTGGAAGTACGCATCGCCCTGCGGATGCTTGCACGGCAGGTTGCGCACCAGCGGCAGTGCGTCGCCCGTCTTGCCGGCCACGCTCTTCGCAAAAGCCACTGCTTCTTCGAAGACCGATTCGGGCGAGGCCGCGAGCCTGTCGAACAGTTTCTGGCCCGGCAGGCCGGCGAGCAGTTCGCTCTTGACGGGCTCGCCGCTCACGATCATGTTGAGCGCGGTTTCCACACCCAGCACGCGCGGCAGGCGCTGCGTGCCGCCGGCACCCGGAATAAGGCCCAGCTTGACTTCAGGCAGCGCAATGCTGGTGCCCGGAGCCGCCACGCGGTAGTGGCAACCCAGCGCAAGCTCGAGGCCACCGCCCATGCACACCGAATGGATGGCCGCGACGATGGGCTTGGGCGAAGCTTCGAGCGCCAAGATCACGCTCAGCAGGTTGGGCTCTTGCAGTGCCTTGGGCGTGCCGAACTCCTTGATGTCTGCGCCGCCAGAGAACGCCTTGCCGGCGCCGGTGATGACGATGGCCTTGACGGCGTCGTCGGCATTGGCCTTCGACAGGCCATCGGTAATGCCGATGCGGGTCGAGAAACCGAGACCGTTGACCGGCGGGTTGGTCAGTGTGATCACGGCGACATCGCCGAGCACTTTGTATTCAGCCGTCATGCTGCGTTCCTTGGTGTATGAAGAAAAAGAAGAAAAAGCACGAGTGTTCTTTTTCGGGGATTCTAGGCTTTTCGCGTGGCTCAACAATGGCACGCAGTCGCTGTTGGGACAAGAGGATCCGGGGCGCGGCCCGGATCCTCGGAGGGCTTCTTCAGACCTCCAGCCACTCTTTGCGGGTGGTGGCGTCGGCGCGCAGGCTGTCGGGTGTGCCGTCGAACACGATGCTGCCGTGGCCCATGACCAGCGCACGGTCGGAGATCTGCATGGCAATAGTGAGCTTCTGCTCGATCAGCAGTACCGAAATGCCCTTGTCCTTGAGCGTCTTCAGGTACTGCCCCACCAGTTCGACGATCTTCGGCGCGAGGCCTTCGGTCGGCTCGTCGATGATGATGAGGTCGGGGTCGCCCATGAGCGTGCGGCACAGCGTGAGCATCTGCTGCTCGCCGCCCGAGAGCACGCCAGCCTCGGTGTGCTGGCGTTCCTTCAGGCGCGGGAACATGCCGTACATGTCGTCGAAGGACCATCGGCTGCCCTTGCCCGAACCCTTTTGCCCGAGCAGCAGGTTCTGGTGCACGGTGAGCTTGGGAAAGATGTCGCGGTTCTCGGGCACGTAGCCAATGCCGAGGTGCGCAATTTCGTAGGCCTTCTTGCGAAGAATGTCCTGGTCTTTCCAGCGCAGCGTGCCTTCGGCATGCACCAGGCCCATGATGGCCTTGGCGGTGGTCGAGCGGCCCGAGCCGTTGCGGCCCAGGAGCGCAACGATCTCGCCGGCGCCAACCTCGAAGGAAACACCATGCAGCACATGGCTCTTGCCGTAGTAGGCGTGAATGTCGTGAAGCTTCAGCATGTCAGTGTCCCTGGCCTTGAGCATCGGCTACCGAAGAGCCCAGGTAGGCCTCCTGCACGCGCGCATTCGCACGCACCGCGGCCGGGGTATCGAAGGCAATCACTTCGCCATACACCACCACCGCAATCTTGTCGGCAAGGCCAAAGACAACCCCCATGTCGTGCTCCACGGTCAGCAGCGTCTTGCCGACGGTGACGTGCTTGATGAGCGAAATGAAATGCGAGGTCTCGGTCTTGCTCATGCCCGCCGTGGGCTCGTCCAGCAAGATGACGTTGGCGCCGCCCGCAATGGTTACGCCAATTTCGAGCGCGCGCTGTTCGGCATAGGTGAGGTTCACCGCCTGCACGTCGCGCTTGCGCTCCAGGCCGATCTGCTTGATGAGCTGTTCGGTGCGCGCATTCGCATCGTCCAGGTTGGAAAGAAAACGCAGAAAGGTGTACTTGTAGCCAAGGCTCCACAGCACGCCGCAGCGCAGGTTTTCGAACACGCTCAGCTTGGGGAAGATGTTGGTGATCTGGAAGCTGCGCGAAAGGCCCAGACGGTTGATCTCATACGGTTTCTTGCCGTCGATGCGCTCGCCGTTCAAGAGCACCTCGCCGCTGGTGGGCGCGAGGCGCCCGCTGATGAGGTTGAAGAGCGTCGACTTGCCCGCCCCATTGGGGCCGATGATGGCCACGCGCTCGCCGGCATTCACCGCGAGGTCGACGCCGCGAATGATCTCGGTCTTGCCGAAATTCTTGCGCAGCGCTTTCAGTTCCAGTGCATGTTGCGCGCTCATTTACGCCGCCTCCCGACGTTTGATTTCTGCTTCGATTTCTTCTTGCGCCTGGCCCCACACGCGCACGAAGCGGCGTCGCGCCACCTCGAGCGCACCCAGGCCCACGGCCAGGATGGCCACGGCGCCGAGCCAGCTGCCCACGCCCGCGGTGTCGAGCGCCACGCCGAAGAAGTTCAGCGTCGGCCCCATCGCTGCGTTCAGCTGGATGTGGTAGATCATTTCGATGAGCGCAGCCGCGCCAATGACCACCGGCACCAGCGCCACTGCAAGTGCAAGGTACAGCAGCCAGAAGCGGTCGAACTTGCCGAACTTGGCAACGCGCAGGTTCATCATTACCAGGCTTGCGATGCCGCCGGGCGCGAACATCACCATGAAGACGAAAACCAGGCCGAAGTACAGCTGCCAGGCCTTCGACAGCTCGGACAGCAGGATCGACGCGAACACCAGCAGCACCGCACCGATGATCGGCCCGAAGAAGAACACCGCGCCGCCAAGGAAGGTGAACAGCAGGTAGCCGCCCGAGCGGATGGCGTTGAGGCTGTCGGCCGCGTTCACGATCTCGAAGTTGATCGAGGCAAGCCCGCCGCCAATGCCGGCGAAGAAGCCCGCGATGATGAACGCGAAGTAGCGCACGCGCTGCGTGTTGTAGCCGATGAACTCCACGCGCTCGGGGTTGTCGCGCACCGCGTTCAGCATGCGGCCGAGCGGCGTGCCGGTAAAGGCGTACATCAGCGCGGTGCAAACGAAGCAGTACGCGGCGATCAGGTAATACACCTGGATCTGCGGGCCAAAGTTGAAGCCGAAGAAGGTCGGCCCGTACACGCGGTCGGTGGTAATGCCGCCTTCGCCGCCGAAGAAGCTCGGGAACATGAGCGCCATGGAGGCCACCAGCTCGCCGATGCCCATGGTGATCATCGCGAAGGTGGTGCCCGACTTCTTGGTGGTCACAAAGCCGAAGATCACTGCGAAGAACATGCCGGACAGTCCGCCCACCAGCGGAATGAGCACCAGCGGAATCTGCAGGCCGCCCTTTGCACCCATGTTCATTGCATGAATGGCCAGGAACGAACCAAGGCCCACATACACCGCATGGCCGAAGCTCAGCATGCCGCCCTGCCCCAGCAGGATGTTGTAGCTCAGGCAGATGATGATGAGATAGCCCATCTGCGAGAGCATGGTGAGCGCCAGGCTGCTCTTGAACAAGAGCGGCGAGACGATCAGCACAATGGCGAAGAGCGTCCAGACCAGGTAGCGCCCGATGTTCCAGGGCTTGAAGCGGTAGTACTGTGTAGAAGTTGCTGTGGTCATGGCGTCAGTCCTCCCGGGTTCCAAGAAGACCCTTGGGCCTGAAGATGAGGATCAGCACCAGGAACAGGTACGGCAGGATCGGCGCAACCTGCGAGATCGTGAGCTTGAGCAGCTCGTAGCCGAAGGTCTGGTCTGTCACGGTCATGCCGATGGCGCGCAGCCCCGTGGCCAGCGACTGGTCCATGGCAACCGCAAAGGTCTGGATGATGCCGATGAGCAGCGACGCCAGAAACGCTCCCGCCAGCGACCCCATGCCGCCGACCACCACCACCACGAAGATGATGGAGCCTACCGAGGCCGCCATTGCAGGCTCGGTCACGTAGGTGTTGCCGCCCACCACACCCGCAAGGCCTGCCAGCGCAGCGCCGCCGCCAAACACCAGCATGAACACGCGCGGCACGTTGTGGCCCAGAGCCTCGACCATGTCGGGGTGCTTGAGCGCCGCCTGGATGACCAGGCCGATGCGCGTGCGCGTGAGCAACAGCCACACCGAGATGAGCATGAGCACGGCCACCAGCATGATGAACGAGCGGGACTTCGGAAACTGCGTGCCGTACAGCGAGAAAAGCGGCCCCTGCAGTTGCGGCGGCAGGCCATAGGGCACGGTGGAGCGGCCCCAGGCAAGCTGCACCACTTCAAGGATGAGATAAGACAGGCCGAAGGTCACGAGCAGTTCGGGCACGTGGCCGAACTTGTGGACCCGGCGCAGGCTGTAGCGCTCGAACGCGGCGCCCAGGAGGCCCACCAGCAGCGGCGCAATGAACAGCGCCGGCCAGAAGCCGATGATGCCCGACAGCGTGTAGGCAATGTAGGCGCCGAGCATGTAGAAGCTGGCGTGCGCAAAGTTGAGCACGCCCATCATGCTGAAGATCAGCGTTAGGCCAGAGCTCAGCATGAACAGCAGCAAGCCGTAGCTCACGCCGTTGAGCAGCGAGATGACGAAGAATTCGACGTTCATCGGTCTTTCGGGTGCGTGAAAAAGAAAGAGGCCCGAGTGTTGAAGTCGGGCCTCGACCGGTCAGGCGACCGAAGCGGTCAAGAGGCGCTGCCGGGCCGCTTCATCTGGCACGACGTGGGCGTGCTCGAGACATACGCCTCGTAGTACTTGACCGGTGCCAGCGTGTAGCCGGTGTTCTCGGGGCTGTACGGGTTCTTGGCGTCGGCCTTCTGCCAGCGCGTGATCCAGAGGCCCTGCTGCAGCTGGTGGTCGGCCTTGCGCATTTCGACGTCGCCGTTGAAGCTCTTGAACTTCATGCCTTCCATGGCGGCCGCAACCTTGACAGGCTCGGTCGACTTGGTGCGCACGAAGGCTTCGCTCAGCATGGCGTACACCGTGTAGATGTCGGTGGTGTACATGTCGTCGTTGAAGCGCTTCTTGAACTCGCCCATGAGCGGCTGGACCGGGCCCGGGGCGTTGTAGTGGCTGTAGCCCACCTGGTACACCTTGCCGTCGGAGGCCGCGCCCATGGCGGTTGGCGTGCCGTTGGTGACGGCGTAGTAGGTGTAGAACTTGACGTTCAGGCCCGAGTCGTTGGCCGACTTGATGAGCAGCGCCAGGTCGGAACCCCAGTTGCCGGTAATGACGGTGTCGGCGCCCGAAGCCTTGATCTTGGCGATGTACGGCGCGAAGTCGCGCACCTGAGCGAGCGGGTGCAGGTCGTCGCCTACCACTTCGACGTCGGGGCGCTTGGCCTTGAGGTTGTCCTTTGCGAACTTGGACACCTGCTGGCCGTGCGAGTAGTTCTGGTTGATGAGGTAGACCTTCTTGATGTCCGGCTGGTCCTTCATGAAGGTGGTCAGCGCTTCCATCTTCATGGAGGTGTCGGCATCGAGGCGGAAGTGCCAGTAGCTGCACTTGCTGTTGGTAAGGTCGGGGTCGACCGCCGCATAGTTGATGTACAGCACTTCCTTGCCCGGGTTGCGGGCGTTGTGCTTTTCGAGCGCGTCGATGATGGCGAGCGCGGGGCCCGAGCCGTTGCCCTGCACCACGTAGCGGGCGCCCTGGTCCATGGCGGAGCGCAGTGCGGCGGTGGTTTCTTGCGGGCTGAGCTTGTTGTCGATGCCGATGACTTCGAACTTCACGCCGGCCGCATTCTTCTTGTTGAATTCTTCGGCCAGGAACTGGAAGGTCTTGAGCTGGTTGGTGCCCACCGCGGCCATCAGGCCCGAGAGCGGGTCGAGCCACGCGATTTTGACGGTTTCACCCTTCTGGGCCAGGGCGCCTGTGGCACTTGCGGCAAGGATGGCTGCGGTAGCGATTTTCAGAGCGAACTTCACGATCTATATCTCCTGGTCAAACCGAATCAAAAAGCCTTGCACGAGCGTACAAGCGTTCACTGCCCCTCCCCTCAGGGAATGCCCGGAGGGGGTGGCCGCAAAGGCCCGTTTCTATCGCGCAGGCGACAGCGCATTTCTCCAATTGCTACCCACGGGTAGAGCGCTTCTACCCACGAGTAGGAAATGCGTTTACAAAGACGCTCAGGGGCGCTTCATCTGGCAGGTCGTTGGCGTGCTGGCCACATACGACTCGAAGTACTTCACGGGAACGTTGGTGTAGCCGGTGTTCTCGGCGTCATAGGGGTACTTGGCGCTGGCTTTCTCCCAGCGCGAGATATAGAGGCCTTGCTGCAGCTGGTGGTCGGCCTTGCGCATCTCGACCTCGCCGTTGAAGCTCTTGATCTTCATGCCCTCGAGCGCGGCCGCAACCTTGACGGGGTCGGTCGACTTGGTCTGCACGAAGGCGGCATCGAGCAGCGCGAACGTGTGATAGATCGACGACTGCGTGAGGTCGTCGTTCATCTTCTTCTTGTAGCCGGCGAGCAGCTTCTGGATCTCGCCGCCCATGTTGTAGTGGGCATAGGCCACGGTGTAGACCTTGCCGGCCGACGTGGCTCCCATGGCCGTGGGCGTGCCGGCGCCGGGTGCGTAGTAAGTGAGGAACTTGACGTCCAGGCCCGAGTCGTTGGCCGCCTTGATGAGCAGCGACAGGTCGGAGCCCCAGTTGCCGGTAATGACGGTGTCGGCGCCCGATGCCTTGATCTTGGCAATGTAGGGCGAGAAGTCGCGTACCTGGGCAAGCGGGTGCAGGTCGTCGCCCACGATCTGGATGTCGGGGCGCTTGGTCTTGAGGTTCTCCTTGGCGAACTTGGACACCTGCACCCCGTGCGCGTAGTTCTGCCCGAGGATGTAGACCTTCTTGATGTCGGCCTGGTCCTTCATCCAGGTGGTCAGTGCCTCCATCTTCATGGAGGTGTCGGCATCCAGGCGAAAGTGCCAGTAGCTGCACTTGCTGTTGGTGAGGTCGGGGTCGACCGCCGCATAGTTCAGGTAGAGCAGTTCCTTGCCTGGATTGCGCGCGTTGTTCTTTTCGACGGCGTCGATGATTGCGAGCGCGGGGCCGGAGCCGTTGCCCTGGGTGATGTAACGCGCACCCTGGTCTTGC
Organism: Variovorax sp. 3319; assembly: GCF_031456585.1. Taxonomy (NCBI): domain Bacteria; kingdom Pseudomonadati; phylum Pseudomonadota; class Betaproteobacteria; order Burkholderiales; family Comamonadaceae; genus Variovorax; species Variovorax sp. 3319. The sequence goes on along the minus strand of NZ_JAVDUZ010000013.1, from coordinate 43,613 downwards.
GCCGAGCGCAACGCAGCGGTGGTCTCTTGCGGGCTGAGCTTGTTGTCGATTGCAATGATCTCGAACTTCACGCCCGAGGCATTCTTCTTGTTGAACTCTTCAGCCAGAAACTGCGTGGTCTTGAGCTGGTTGGTGCCAACCGCGGCCATCAGCCCCGACAGAGGATCAAGCCAGGCGATCTTGACCGTTTCGCCCTTCTGCGCAAACGCGCCGGCGGCGCTCACCAGCATGGCACAAGCTGCTACGGACTTGACGGCAAATTGCATGAAGAGTCTCCTGGATGAATGGCGGGTATGAAGGGGGATGCCAGCGTACAAGCGCCCTTTTCTCCGCCGCACAGGGATTGCCCGGAAGGAAGGCCGCCGAAGCGGCCTTGCTATCGCGTGCGCGACAGTGCGGCGGGGCTCGGACGATGCGTCAGGCGGTCGGCAGCTTGTAGTCCTTCAGCATTTCGCGCAGCCGGGTCTTGAGGATCTTTCCGGTCGCACCGATTGGAATGGCATCGACGAACACCACGTCGTCTGGCACTTGCCACTTGGCAGTCTTGCCTTCGTAGAACTTCAGCAGTTCTTCGCGTGCAACTTCCGCGTTGGGCTTCTTCACGACCGCGATGATCGGCCGCTCGTCCCACTTGGGGTGGTACACGCCGATGCAGGCAGCCATGGCCACGGCCGGATGCGCAACGGCGATGTTCTCGATCTCGATGGAGCTGATCCACTCGCCGCCGGACTTGATCACGTCCTTGCTGCGGTCGGTAATCTGCAGGTAGCCCTCGGCGTCGATGGTGGCAACGTCGCCGGTGGGAAACCAGCCGCGGCCCTGCTCGTCGCGAATGAGCGGATCGCCGCCCTCGCCCTTGAAGTATTCCTTGACGATCCACGGCCCCTTGACCAGCAGGTCGCCAAAGGCCTTGCCATCCCAGGGCAGTTCCTTGCCGTTGCCGTCGACGATCTTCATGTCCACACCGAAGATGGCGCGGCCCTGCTTCATGCGGATTTGCAGTTGCGCATCGGGCGGCAGCGACAGGTGCTTGTTCTTGAGCGTGCACAGCGTGCCGAGCGGGCTCATCTCGGTCATGCCCCAGGCATGCAGCACCTCGACGTTGTACTTCTCCTGGAACGCCGTGATCATGGCCGGCGGGCAGGCGGAGCCGCCGATGACGGTGCGGTTGAGCTTGCTGAACTTCAGGCTGTTGGCCTGCATGTGGCCGAGCATCATCTGCCACACGGTGGGCACGCCGGCCGCAAAGGTGACGCCTTCGGATTCGATCAGCTCGAACACCGATTTGCCGTCGAGTGCCGGGCCGGGGAACACCACCTTGCAGCCCACCAGCGCCGCCGAGTAAGGAATACCCCAGGCGTTGACGTGGAACATGGGCACCACCGGCAGCACCGAGTCTTGTGCCGAAAGGCGCATCACGTCGGGCAGCGCCGCGGCGTAGGCGTGCAGCATGGTCGAGCGGTGGCTGTAGAGCGCGGCCTTGGGGTTGCCTGTGGTGCCGCTCGTGTAGCACATGCTCGAGGCCGAGTTTTCGTCGAAGGTCGGCCATTCGTACCCGGTCGGTTGCGAGCCCATCCAGGCCTCGTAGCTCACGAGGTTTGGAACGCCGCTGTCGGCAGGAACCTTGTCGGCATCACAAAGTGCAATCCATTTCCGGATGGTGGGGCACTTGGCGTGCACCGCCTGCACCAGCGGCAGAAAGCTCAGGTCGAAGCACAGGATCTGGTCTTCGGCATGGTTGGCAATCCAGGCGATCTGGTCGGGGTGCAGGCGGGGGTTGATGGTGTGCAGCACGCGGCCGCTGCCGCTCACGCCGTAGTAGAGCTCCAGGTGGCGGTAGCCGTTCCAGGCCAGCGTGGCAATGCGGTCGCTGAACAGCAACTGCTCGCCGTCCAGCGCGTTGGCAACCTGCCGGGCACGCGATGCGATGCCGCCCCACGTGGTGCGGTGGATATCGCCCTCGACCCGGCGCGAGACGATTTCACCGTCGCCGTTGTGGCGCTCGGCAAACTCGATCAGCGACGAGATCAAAAGCGGTTGGTCTTGCATCAAACCCAGCATCTACGGACTCCTAAAGGAAATGACTTCATGAAAGCTTGCAAAGCACAGATTCACGCAAGCTTCGGCCGCTTCCACAATGACACAAACCCGCACTGCTGAATGGAACGAAGCGGCTCATCAAGGTGCGCTCGCGGCCGTGATTCTGGCGGCCGTTGGCGTTGCGTCGAGCAACAGCTGCGAGGGCCATGTCCCCCAGGCGACCCCGAGTTGGGGCGTGTTGGGATCGCCCTTGCGCATGAAGGCGCCCACGCTCGCCATCATGGCGGCGGAAAGCGCGAGGCGGCCTGGCTGGTTGGCCTTGCCGCCCATCACGTTGCTGAGGAGCGAACCGTTGAAGTTGCCAAAGACGAACGGCAGGTCGAACGCGTGCGCCGCGCCGTACACGTCATTCCACGGCGGCGCCTCCTGCGCCCAGTCGAGCCGGTAGTGCCAGATGTTCGACTGGCGCGTCTTCATCGTGTTGAGCAGGTTGTCGCGGCTGGCGCCGAAAAGCCCTTGCGTGATGACGTCGGTGGCCGCGTTGTAGCCGGCACCCGGTTTGTCTACCGGAAGGTAGGACGCATCGACGATGTTTGCCACGGTGAGGACGGAGGGCGCATCGGGGTCGAAATTGAACATCATCGAAAAGCGCTGCGCGTCGGTCACGATCCAGCCCGGCTTCGGAAAACCGATGGTGCCCAGCAGCGAGGCGAAGAGCTTGCCCTCGTCGCGCGTGTTGCCCGCAAGCATGGGCACCTTGTTGTACTGGTCGGCCGCAATGGCGCCGATCGGATCGAGTGGCAGCACCGTGCCGTCGGGAATAGGCGCGACCGAACCCAGTCCGGCGGCAACCACCCTGGTGAGCAGCGCTCCGCCCTCCTGCGCCCGCATGTAGTCCGCGATTTGTTCCGGTGTGCGGCTGGCGATGTAGGCCTTGGCAGCGGCGGCATCGGCCGCGGTGCCGCCGGCAATGAGCAGTCTTTCCAGGATGGCCTGGCCCTGCGCGAGCGAAGCCGATGCCGGGGCCAGCGTGGGGAGCGTAGCGGGCGGCAGGTTGCTCGCAAGCGAGATGCCGCCGCTCATTTCGAAGGCCTTGTGGAACAGGCCTTTGGCCATCGGCGAGGTCATTACCGCCAGCAGGTTGGTGGCGCCGGCCGACTCGCCCGAGAGCGTGACGTTGCCCGCATCGCCGCCAAAGCTGGCAGCGTTGGCCTTGATGAAGCGAAGCGCGGCCATGATGTCCAGCAGCGCAAAGTTGCCCGAGTCGTCGCCCGCCGAGCCGCCCGGGCGCAGTTGCGGCATGTTGATGAAGCCCAGGATGCCCAGGCGGTAGCTGGCGGTAATGACCACCGCGTTGGCGGCCTTGGCCAGCGCCGCGCCGTCGTAGAGCGGGTCCGCCGTATAGCCCGAGATATTGCTGCCCCCATGGATGAACAGCAGCACGGGCAGGTTCTTTTCTTCTGTCGACGGACGCCAGATGTTGACGAACAGGCAGTCTTCGCTGCCGACGGGCTTGCCCAGGTTGGTGCCAATGGTGGCGTCGAAGGTGTTGTTGGTGCCGGGGCTGAAAAGCCGACCGATCTGCAGGCACGAGTTGCCGAACCTGGCGGCCGGCCGAATGCCGGTCCAGGCCTCGGGGTCGACCGGCGCGCGCCAGCGCAACGCGCCCACGGGCGGCTTGGCGAACGGAACACCCTTCCAGGACCAGGTGCCCGTTCGGGCGCTGTCGTCCACGCCTTCGATCTTGCCGGCGGTCGTCGTGCGCACCATGGGCCCATCTGCGGCGGGCGGCGGGGGCGCAGCCGGGGGGAATGAAAAGCCGGAGCCGGAGCCGCCCCCGCAGGCGGAAAGCGCCATGCACGCCGTTAATGCCACCGCCACCGCCACCGCCTGCGCCACGGTTCTGCGTGCCGTCTGCAGCGTCGGGGACTGGATTTCCGTTGTCTCTGCCGTGTTCATTGCTTGTCTCCACACCGGGTTAATCGGAATGACTCCATCGGTGCCAGCCCGCCATACTCCGCCGGGCTGGATCCGCCAGAAAATTCTAGGAACCGGCTGCGTTTCCCCCGCTATCGCAAGCGAGCCAATTCAATGACTTCAGGAGCCTCCATGCCGCCTGCCCAGCGCCGCCCGCAACGCCGGCCGGGCTGCGCACAGCAGCCGGAACTTCGAACCAGCTCGGCCGCGTGGCTCGAGGGCGTGCTCTCGATGTTTTCGGCCGAAGGCCTGGACGTGGTCTCGCTGCTGCGCGAAGCCGGCTTCGATCCCGATTCGCTGCACCGGCAGAACGCGCGCATTCCGGTCGACGAGATCTCTGTGTTGTGGCAACTGGCCGTGGCGCGCGCCGGCAAGCCCACGCTGGGGCTGCACCGCGACCTGGCCGCAACGCACAGCAAGCTCGGCACGGTGGGGCATGCCATGTCGTGCAGCGCCGATTTGAGGGAGGCGCTCGACCGGCTCGCGCGCTACATGGCCGTCATCTCCGATGCAACCGCCTTCTCGATGCAGCCCGACGCGCGCGGTTCGTGGATGGTGATGGAGCACACCGGCGGCAGCCTGCCCATTCCACGCCAGCGCGTCGAGTACGCGCTGCTCACCGTATTCATGCAGTGCCAATGGCTTACCCGGCGCGAGTTGCAGCCGCTGGCACTTGAATTTGTCTACCCGCCGCCTGCCGACGACCGGCTGCACCGCGAGGCCTTCGGCTGCCCGATCGGCTACAACGCGCCGGCCAACCGCCTGCTACTGTCAACGGCAGACCTGGCCATGCCGCTGCCCACCTACCACCCCACCCTTGGCGAAATGCAGGAGCACCTGCTGGACGAGCAGCTGAACCTGTTGGGCCAGACCACCACCAGCACCCTGGTGTGCGCCGAAATCGCGCGCCGCCTGCCCCATGGCGAGCCGCGCCGGCAAGACGTGGCGGCAGGCCTTGGGCTGGCCGAGCGCACGCTGCAGCGGCGGCTGCAAGAAGAATCGGTGTCTTTCCAGTCGCTGCTCGACCGCACCCGCCGCGAACTGGCTCGGCAGTACCTGGCCGAAGACCGCCACACGCTCACCGACGTGGCGGAGATGCTCGGCTTTGTCGACAGCAGCAACTTCTTTCGCGCCTGCAAGCGCTGGTTCGGCCTGCCGCCTGCGCAGTACCGGGCGCGCATCTGGGACACGCCGGCGCTTGCCCACTGAACAGGCCCGGCGGGGTGCGGCTTCCCCGATGGCCCGTGCCGCAAGGGGTCTCATGCTCTGCCGGACAATCGGGGCATGAGCTTTCTTGCTGAAGACACGGCCGCCGCCGACCTGGGGGTGCGCTGGAAGCCCGGGTTCCGGACACTGGGCCCCGCCTTTCTTACCGAACTGCGCCCGACGCCCCTGCCCGATCCCTATTGGGTCGGCCACAGCGATGCGGTGGCCGGCTTGCTTGGATTGCCGGCCGATTGGCGGCAATCGGACAGCACACTGGCGGCGCTGACCGGCAGCCTGCCCATTGCCGGCACCCAGCCCTTTGCCACTGTGTACAGCGGCCACCAATTCGGCGTGTGGGCCGGGCAGCTTGGCGACGGCCGCGCGATCATGCTGGGCGAAACCGAGGGCGGCTTCGAGGTGCAGCTCAAGGGCGCGGGCCGCACGCCCTACTCGCGCGGTGGCGACGGGCGCGCCGTGCTGCGCTCCAGCATCCGCGAATTTCTTTGCAGCGAGGCCATGCACGGCCTTGGCATTCCAACCACTCGGGCCTTGTGCGTCACAGGCTCCGACGCCCGCGTGTACCGCGAGGAACCGGAAACCGCCGCCGTCGTGACCCGCGTGGCGCCCAGCTTCATTCGCTTTGGCCACTTCGAGCACTTTGCGGCCAATCAGCGCGATGCCGAATTGCGCGCCTTGGCCGACTACGTGCTCGACCGTTACTACCCGGCCTGCCGCACGACCGACCGCTTCGGCGGCAACGCGTATGCGGCTTTCCTGGAAGCCGTGAGCGAACGCACCGCCGCCCTCCTGGCGCAGTGGCAGGCCGTCGGCTTTTGCCACGGCGTGATGAACACGGACAACATGAGCATCCTCGGGCTCACCATCGACTACGGCCCGTTCCAGTTTCTGGATGGCTTCGATCCGCGCCACATCTGCAACCACAGCGACACCAGTGGACGCTACGCGTTCAACCAGCAGCCCAACGTGGCCTACTGGGACCTGTTCTGCCTGGCGCAGGCGCTGCTGCCGCTCATTGGCGACCAGGAGGTGGCCGTGGCGGCGCTGGAGTCTTACAAGACGGTGTTCCCACGCGAGTTCGAGGGCCGCATGCGTGCCAAGCTCGGGCTCGCCGATTCGGCCGAGGGCGACCGGGCGCTCATCGAGGGCGTGCTGAAGCTCATGGCCGCCGAAAAGGTCGACTACACGATCTTCTGGCGCCGCCTTTCGCAGCACATGGCAGACGGCAACGCCGAGCCGGTGCGCGACCTTTTCCTGGACCGCGCCGGCTTCGACACCTGGTTGCTATCTTTTTCGGAGCGGCATGCAAAGAGCCAACGCGAGCAAGCTGCCAACCTGATGCTCAGATCGAATCCAAAATTCGTGCTGCGGAACCACCTGGGCCAGCAAGCCATCGAAGCTGCTGCGCAGAAAGACTTCTCGGGTGTGGCAACCTTGCTGACCCTGCTCGAGAGCCCATTTGACGAACACCCAGGTGCCGACGCGTATGCCGGCTTTCCGCCCGACTGGGCCTCCACAATCGAAATCAGCTGCTCGTCATGACCGCACCCGTACAAAAAACCATCTACAGGCTACCGCCCAGCGCATGAAACTGATCCTCGACTTCTTTCCGATCCTGCTGTTCTTCGGCGCCTACAAGCTGGGCGACATCTACACCGCCACGGCCGTGCTGATGGGCGCCACCGTGGTGCAGATGGGCATCGTCTATGCCACCGAGCGCAAGCTGCAGGCCATGCAAAAAGCCACGCTGGTGCTGATCCTGCTCTTCGGCACGCTCACGCTGGTGCTGCATGACGACCGCTTCATCAAGTGGAAGCCCACGGTGTTGTATGGCGCAATGGCCGTTGCGCTGGCCGTGGCGCTCTGGGTACTGAAGAAGAACTTCCTCAAGATGCTGCTCGGCTCGCAGCTCCAGCTGCCAGACCGCATCTGGGGCCGCCTGAACGTGGCGTGGATCGGCTACTGCCTTTTCATGGCCCTCATCAACGGCTACGTGGCGGCGTACTTCACCACCGAGGCCTGGGTCAACTTCAAGCTCTGGGGCTACGTGTTCCCCATCGTCTTCCTGGTGGCGCAGGGCCTGTATATCTCGCCGCACCTCAAGAGCGACGAGCCCACCGCATGAGCACCGCCGCAACCCACCCGCTGCCGACGGCGGACGCGCTCGAAGCGGTGCTGCGCCAGCAACTGCAACCCACCGCGCTCGAGGTGATCGACGAGAGCAGTGCCCACGCCGGGCATACAGGTGCCAACGCCGAGGGCTACGGCACCCATTTTCGGGTTCGCATTGCCTCCCCACTGTTCGAAGGGAAGCCCCGCGTGGCGCGTCATCGCCTTGTGTATGATGCCCTCCAAGTTTTTATCGCGCAGGGTCTGCACGCCATCGCCATCGAGGTGCTTTGAGTCGTTCGAGCGGTCAAATGACCGGTCAATGCCACGCGGCTTTCGCTGCGGCGGCTCCGCCCTCCGTCCGTTTTTCTCTTCGTTCTTCGTCCTTCCGCTTTCTCAACGCGCTTTTTCATATGCGCATTTCCCCTCCAGCCTGATATTCATTCCATGAAAAAACAAATCTTGACGGCCGTTGCGGCCGCAGCGCTGCTCGGTGCGATTCCCCTGGCGGCAGTGGCGCAGAACGCAGCCATCGTCAACGGCAAGCCCGTGCCCAAGGCGCGCATGGACGTGCTGGCGCAGCAACTGGCCGCAGCCGGCCGGCCGGTCACCCCGGAAATGCAGGGCCAGCTGCGCGAGGAAATCGTCGCGCGCGAAGTGTTCATGCAGGAAGCGCAGAAGCAGGGCCTGGACGCGACCGACGACTACCGCAACCAGCTCGAGCTGGCACGCCAGGCCATCCTGATCCGTGCGCTGTTCGAAAACTACCGCAAGACCAACGCCGTGTCGGAAGCCGACGTCAAGGCCGAGTACGACAAGTTCGTGGCAGCCAATGGCGGCAAGGAATTCAAGGCCCGCCACATCCTGGTCGAGACGGAAGACCAGGCCAAGAAGATCATGGCCGACCTGAAGAAGGGCGCCAAGTTCGAAGACATCGCCAAGAAGCAGAGCAAGGACCCGGGTTCGGGCGCCAACGGCGGCGACCTCGATTGGGCCAACCCGTCCAGCTTCGTGCCCGAGTTCTCCGAAGCGATGATCAAGCTCAAGAAGGGCGAAACCACGGCAACGCCCGTCAAGACGCAGTTCGGCTACCACATCATCCGCGTCGACGACATTCGCCAGGCACAACTGCCGAAGATGGAAGAAGTGCAGCCGCAAATCACGCAGCAACTGCAGCAGCAACGCCTGCAGAAGTACCAGGAAGAACTGCGCGCGAAGGCCAAGGTCGAGTAAGAGTGAAGGTCGGGCAGCCTTGGCGCTGCCCTCGTCCTCTCCTCCAAAAAAAAGCGGCCTTCAGGCCGCTTTTTTGTTTGGGGCGCTTTTTCTCAACCCACCCAACGGCGCGCGTTGCGCCAGATCTGCATCCAGGGGCTGAGCTCGCTCTTGTCGCCCGAGGTCCAGCTCATCTGGATGTTGCGGAACACGCGTTCGGGGTGCGGCATCACCGCCGTAAAGCGGCCGTCCGGCGTGGTGACGGAGGTCAGGCCACCGGCGCTGCCGTTGGGGTTGAACGGGTACTGCTCGGTAGGCTTGCCATGGTTGTCCACGAAGCGCATGGCCCCAATGGCCTTGGCCGCATCGCCGCGGTGCTTGAAGTTGGCATAGCCCTCGCCGTGCGCCACCGCAATCGGCAGGCGGCTACCGGCCATGCCGGAGAAGAAGATGCTGGGCGATTCGAGCACCTCGACCATCGACAGGCGCGCCTCGAAGCGCTCGCTCTGGTTGGTCGTGAAGCGCGGCCAGGCTTCAGCGCCGGGAATGATGTCGGCCAGTTCGGCGAACATCTGGCAGCCGTTGCACACGCCCAGGCCGAACGTGTCTTCGCGGCCGAAGAAGGCCTTGAACTGCTCGGCGAGCTTCGGGTTGAAGGTGATGCTGCGCGCCCAGCCGATGCCCGCGCCGAGCGTGTCGCCGTAGCTGAAGCCGCCGCAGGCGACCACGCCCTTGAAGTTGGCCAGGTCCGCCCTGCCCGTCTGCAGGTCGGTCATGTGAACGTCGAAGGCCTCGAAGCCCGCTTCGGTGAAGGCGTAGGCCATTTCGACGTGCGAATTGACGCCCTGCTCGCGCAGGATCGCGACCTTGGGTCTGTTTTGAAGGATGGCCGGGGCGTTGATGCTGCTGCCCTCTCCCAGCGGGAGAGGTAGGAAGATGTGCATGCCGGGGTCCGAAGGATCGCCGGCAGCGGCGTGTTCCGCATCGGCGCAGGCGGGGTTGTCGCGCTCGCGGGCGATCTTCCAGCTGACCGAGTCCCACACCTGATGCAGGTCATGCAGGCTGGCGCTGAACACCGACTTTGCATCGCGCCACACTTCGACCTTGCCCTTGCCGGCGTCCATCGTGGAGCTTGCGGGGCGAGTCTTGCCGACGAAGTGACTGTGGGCGCTGAGGCCATGGGCGCGCAGCACCTGCATCACGTCGTTGCGCTCGGCCGTGCGCACTTGCAGCAGCATGCCGAGTTCTTCGTTGAAGAGCGCCTTCAGCGTAAGTTCTTCGCGCCGTGCGCTCACCTGTTGCGCCCAGTTCTTGGCATCGCCGGTTTCCATGCGGCTGTCCGAAATGCCGTCGCCTTCGGTCACCAGCATGTCGACATTGAGCGCCACGCCCACATGCCCGGCAAAGGCCATTTCGCATGCGGTGGCAAACAGGCCGCCGTCGCTGCGGTCGTGCATGGCCAGGATCTTGCCGTCGACGCGCAACGCGTTGACTGCATTGACCAGCGCCACGAGCTTCGCGGGGTCGTCGAGGTCAGGCACCGTGTCGCCGCTCTGGCCGAGCGTCTGCGCCAGGATGCTGCCGGCCATGCGGTGCTTGCCCTGGCCCAGGTCCACGAGCACGAGCGTGGTGTCGGCCTCTTCGGCGTCGAGCTGCGGCGTGAGGGTGCCTCGCACGTCGGACAACGTTGCGAAGGCGGTCACGATCAAGCTAACGGGGGACGTGACCTTCTTGGCTTCGCCATCGTCTTTCCACTGCGTGCGCATGGACAGTGAATCCTTGCCGACCGGAATGGACACGCCCAGCGCAGGGCACAGTTCCAGGCCCACGGCCTTGACTGTTTCATACAGCGCGGCGTCTTCGCCCGGCTCGCCGCAAGCAGCCATCCAGTTGGCCGAGAGCTTGACGCGCGAAAGCTCGATGGGCGCGGCCAGCAGGTTGGTAATGGCTTCTGCCACCGCCATGCGGCCCGATGCCGGTGCATCGAGCGCGGCCAGCGGCGTGCGCTCGCCCATGCTCATGGCTTCGCCCGCAAAGCCCTTGTAGTCGGCCAGCGTCACCGCGCAGTCGGCCACCGGCACCTGCCACGGGCCGACCATCTGGTCGCGGTGGCTCAGGCCGCCCACGGTGCGGTCGCCAATGGTGATCAGGAATCGCTTGGAGGCAACGGTCGGGTGCGAGAGTACGTCGATGGCCGCCTTCTGCAGGTCGACGACGGTAAGGTCGACCGGCTTGAAGCTGCGGGCGACGGTCTTGACGTCGCGGTGCATCTTGGGCGGCTTGCCGAGCAGCACGTCCATGGGCATGTCCACCGGCTGTACCTGGGCACCCTCGTCGGCCACCAACAGTTGGCGCTCTTCCGTTGCCACGCCCACCACCGAAAACGGGCAGCGCTCGCGCTCGCAGAAGGCCTTGAACTGTTCGAGCGACTCCGGCGCAATGGCCAGCACATAGCGCTCCTGGCTTTCGTTGCACCAGATTTCCTTTGGCGCCATGCCCGACTCTTCGAGCGGCACTGCGCGCAGGTCGAAACGCGCGCCTCGGCCGGCGTCGTTGGTGAGCTCAGGAAAGGCGTTGCTCAGGCCGCCCGCGCCCACGTCGTGGATCGCGAGAATCGGGTTGGCCGCGCCCTGCTGCCAGCAATGGTTGATGACCTCTTGCGCACGGCGTTCGATTTCGGGGTTGCCGCGCTGCACGGAGTCGAAGTCGAGTTCGGCCGCATTGGCACCGGTTGCCATCGAGCTGGCAGCACTGCCGCCCATGCCGATGCGCATGCCGGGCCCGCCAAGCTGAATGAGCAGCGAGCCGGCCGGAAACTGGATTTTCTTGGTTTGCGAGGCGTCGATGCTGCCAAGGCCGCCCGCGATCATGATCGGCTTGTGATAGCCGCGCTGCACGGTGTCGATGTCGCTCGCCACCGTTTGCTCGTATTCGCGAAAGTAGCCCACCAGGTTGGGCCGGCCGAATTCGTTGTTGAACGCGGCACCACCCAACGGGCCCTCGGTCATGATCTGCAGTGGGCTGGCAATGTGCTCGGGCTTGCCGTAGTGGCCTTCTTCGGGCCAGAGCTTGGACACCGTGAAGCCGGTCAGGCCCGCCTTGGGCCTGGAGCCACGGCCGGTGGCGCCCTCATCGCGAATTTCGCCGCCTGCGCCGGTGGAGGCGCCCGGGAACGGAGAGATGGCTGTCGGATGGTTGTGGGTCTCAACCTTCATCAACACATGGCTGAGTGCGCTATCTTTTTGATAGCTCTGCGAGTCCGTCGCCGGAATGAAGCGCTCGACTGTGGAGCCCTCCATGACCGAGGCGTTGTCCGCATAGGCGACCACCGTGTGCTGCGGGTTCTGCTTTTCGGTGTGGCGAATCATCGAGAACAGGCTTTGGGGCTGCGCCTTGCCGTCGATGGTGAACTGGGCGTTGAAGATCTTGTGGCGGCAGTGCTCGCTGTTGGCCTGCGCGAACATCATCAGTTCGACGTCGCTCGGATTGCGCCCGAGCCGGGTGAAGGCGTCGACCAGGTAGTCGATTTCGTCCTCGGCGAGCGCCAGGCCAAAACTGGTATTGGCCGCCACCAGCGCGGCGCGGCCGCCGCCTTGCACATCGACCAGCGCCATGGGCTGGGCCGGCAGTTCGCTGAAGAGGCTCGCCGCCTGCTCGACGGTGGCAAGCACCGATTCGGTCATGCGGTCGTGCAGCGGGCCCGCCGCGGCGGCCAGCAGGTCGCCCTCGAGCACCGGCGCCTTGCCGATCAGCGGGGCTTTGAGCTTCAGGTGGTACTGGGTAACGCGCTCCACCCGGCGCAGCGCAAGGCCGCAGTTGTGGGCAATGTCGGTGGCCTTGGAAGCCCACGGCGACACAGTGCCGAGTCGGGGCGTAACGACCACCGATGTGCCCGACTTGGCCGGCGCCTCGAAGGGCTCGCCATAGGTCAGCAGCGCGGCAAAGCGATCGCGCTCGGCAGGGCTCAAGGCTGCGTCTGTGACCACCAGGTGCACGAAGCGGGCCGAAATACCCTCGATGCGCGGTTCGATCGCCTGCAGCTTCGGCAGCAGCTGCCGCGCACGGAAATCGCTGAGTGCGCTGCCGCCCTCGAACATGGTTACGACAGGAAGGGCTTGGGATGCGGGCTGCGTCACGGTCGATGGGGCCTTGGGGCCGCGTTGGGAATCAAAGAATCGAGGCGGAAGACCGCTGACTGGGGTCATCCGCGTTAACCCGGAATTTTAGCTTGCTGAATGGGATAATTCCCGGATGAGCATTACCTACAAAGACGCAGCGGGCATCGCAGCCATGCGCGTCGCCTGTCGCCTGGCCTCCGAGGTGCTGGACTACCTCACGCCGTTCATCAAGCCAGGCATCACCACGAACGAAATCGACCGGCTCGCCGCCGAATACATGGTCAAGCAAGGCACCACCTCGGCCACGGTGGGCTACATGGGCGCGAGCAGCGTGCCCTTTCCGAAGTCGCTCTGCACCTCGGTCAATCACGTGGTCTGCCACGGTATTCCCAATGACAAGCCCTTGAAAAAGGGCGACATCATGAACGTCGACGTCACCGTGGTGAAGGACGGCTGGTTCGGCGACAACAGCCGCATGTACATCATTGGCGACGCTTCCATTGCAGCCAAGCGGCTGTGCAGCATCACCTTCGAAGCCATGTGGCACGGCATCCTGCAGGTGCGTCCGGGCGCGCATTTGGGCGACATCGGCTACGCAATCCAGAAATTTGCCGAAGGCCACGGTTTCTCGGTCGTGCGCGAGTTCTGCGGCCACGGCGTGGGCCAACGGTTTCATGAAGAACCCCAGGTGCTGCACTACGGCCGCCCGGGCACGCTCGAAGAACTCAAGCCCGGCATGATCTTCACCATCGAACCGATGATCAACGCCGGCAAGCGCGAGGTGAAGGAAGACTTCAAGGGCGGACAGTACGACGGCTGGACCATCGTCACGCGCGACCATTCGCTCTCGGCGCAATGGGAGCACACGGTGCTGGTCACCGAAACGGGCTACGAGGTGCTCACGCTGTCCGAAGGCAGCCCGCCCCTGCCCTCCTTCGTCACCTCAACGAAAACGTGAGCCGCGCGAGCGGCGCACGGCCCCGGACAAAGCCGTGATCGAACCAGCCAAGATCGACGTGGCAACGCTGCGCGAAGCCTATCGCGCAAAGAAGCTCGCACTCTTCGAAACCTTGCGGTTTGCACGTGCGCCCACGCGCAGCGTGCACACGGTGCTGCGCCAGCTCTCGGCATTGGCCGACCAGACCTTGTGCGCGCTCTGGCGGGAGGCCGATTTCGGCGATTCGCTCACCCTGGCTGCTGTGGGCGGCTTTGGCCGCGGCGAGCTGTTTCCGTATTCCGACGTCGACGTGCTGCTGCTGCTGCCACCCGAGGGCCATGTCAGCGAGATCGACCCGGCACGCATCGAGGCCTTCATCGGACATTGCTGGGACGCGGGGCTTGAAATCGGCTCCAGCGTGCGCACAGTCGAAGAGTGCCTGGCCGAGGCCGAGAAAGACGTCACCGTTCAAACGTCGCTACTTGAGGCACGGCTGATTGCGGGCAACAAGAAGCTCTTTGTCGCCTTCCGCCGCCGCTTTACCCGCGCCATCGATCCGCAGGCGTTTTTTGTCGCCAAGTCGCAAGAAATGCGGCACCGCCACCAGAAGTTCGACAACACGCCCTACGCGCTCGAACCCAATTGCAAGGAATCGCCGGGCGGCTTGCGCGACCTGCAGACCATTCTCTGGATGACCAAGGCCGCCGGCTACGGCAGCCGCTGGGACGACCTGGCCAAGAACGGCCTGGCCACGCCCTTCGAGGCACAGCAGATCAAACGCAACGAAGCGTTGCTCTCGCTGATTCGCGCGCGCCTGCATGTCATTGCAAACCGACGCGAAGACCGGCTGGTGTTCGACCTGCAGACCGCCGTGGCCGCGAGCTTTGGCTATGAGAGTGAATCGCAGCGCAAGTCGAGCGAAGCGCTCATGCGACGCTACTACTGGGCAGCCAAGGCGGTCACGCAGCTCAACCAGATTTTGCTGCTCAACATTTCGGAGCGGCTGCAGCCAAGCGACGAGCAGCACACGCCGATCAACGAGCGCTTCTACGAACGCGCCGGGCTGATCGAGATTGCGAGCGACGACCTGTACGAGCGGGAGCCGCGAGCCATTCTGGAGACCTTCCTGCTCTACCAGAAGACCATCGGCGTAAAGGGCCTGTCGGCACGCACGCTGCGCGCGCTCTACAACGCGCGCCACGTCATGGACAGCAAGTTCCGCAACGACCCGGCCAATCACGAGACCTTCATGCGCATCCTGCTGCAGCCCTACGGCATCACGCATGCGTTCAGGCTCATGAACCAGACTTCGGTGCTGGGGCGGTACCTGCGCGTGTTCCGCAGCATCGTGGGGCAGATGCAGCACGACCTGTTCCATGTGTACACGGTGGACCAGCACATCCTGATGGTGCTGCGCAACGTGCGGCGGTTTTTCATTGCCGAGCATGCGCACGAATACCCGTTCTGCTCGCAGCTTGCGGCCGGCTGGGACAAGCCCTGGATTCTTTACGTGGCCGCGCTGTTCCACGACATTGCCAAGGGCCGCGGTGGCGACCATTCCACACTCGGCGCACGCGACGTGCAGCGCTTTTGCAAGCAGCACGGCATTGCGCGCGAAGACGCAAAGCTCATCGAATTTCTGGTCGCCGAACACCTGGTGATGAGCCAGGTGGCGCAAAAGCAGGACCTGAGCGACCCCGAAGTGATTGGCGCCTTTGCCAGGCGCGTGGGCAACGAGCGCTATCTCACGGCCCTGTACCTGCTCACCATTGCCGATATTCGCGGCACCTCGCCGCGCGTGTGGAACGCCTGGAAAGGCAAGCTGCTCGAAGACCTTTATCGCTACACCCTTCGCGCGCTGGGCGGCCGCATGCCCGATCCGGACGCTGAGGTGGAGTCGCGCAAGCGCGAGGCGCTGGTGCAGCTTGCGCTGCATGCGCAACGTTTCGAGGCTCACAAAGCACTGTGGGAAACGCTGGACGTCGGCTACTTCATGCGCCACGACGCCAGCGAGATTGCCTGGCACGCCAAGCAGCTTTCGCGCTTTGTGCCGCCGCCCAACGTGCCCGTGGACCCCAAGGCACCGCCCATCGTTCGGGCCCGCCTGTCGCCGGTGGGCGAAGGAATGCAGGTGGTGGTGTACACGCCCGACCAGCCAGACCTGTTTGCGCGCATCTGCGGCTATTTCGACCAGTCGTCGTTCAGCATTCTTGACGCGAAAGTACACACCACCAGCAACGGCTACGGTCTGGACACCTTCCAGGTTGTAACTACTTTCCTTCCCGACCACTACCGCGATCTCATCAGCATGGTCGAGCTGGGCCTCGCTCAAACGCTGACTGAAGCGGGGCCGCTGCCTGCACCCAGCGTGGGTCGGGTATCGCGCCGTGTGCGCAGCTTTCCCATCAAGCCGCGCATCAGCCTGCTGCCCGATGACAAGGCGCAGCGCTGGCTGCTCAACATCTCTGCCAGCGACCGTGCGGGCCTGCTGTATTCGGTGGCGCGCGTGCTCGCACGGCACCACCTCAACCTGCAGCTTGCCAAGGTCACGACGCTCGGCGAACGGGTGGAAGACACCTTCCTGATCAGCGGACCCGAGCTGCAGGGACAAAAGACGCAACTGGCCATCGAGACCGAGTTGATGGAGGCGCTGGCCTCCTGAGGAGCTTTCCGCTTGTTTCGTTCGCAGGCGCATCCTGCGGCATGATGTTGTCGACTTGATTCAACTCGAACGGCAACACTCGACATGAGCCAAAAGACCCATCCTCTCGCGGGCCAGCCCGCACCGCTGGACCTGCTCGTCAACGTCCCGCGTCTCATATCGGCCTACTACACGGGCCAGCCCGATCCATCGGTGCCGGCACAGCGCGTGGCCTTTGGAACATCGGGCCACCGCGGCTCCTCCTTCGACGACGCTTTCAACGAGTGGCACGTGCTGGCAATGAGCCAGGCGATTGCCGACTACCGCAAGCAAAAAGGCATCGACGGCCCGCTGTTTTTGGGCATCGACACGCATGCGCTCTCCACGCCCGCCTTCAACAGCGCGGTGGAAGTGCTGGCAGCCAACGGGGTGGAGCTGATGCTGTCGAAGGACGACGAGTACACGCCGACGCCCGCGGTTTCGCACGCCATCCTGGTCTACAACCGCGGACGCACGACGGGGCTGGCCGATGGAATCGTCATCACGCCTTCGCACAACCCGCCCGAAAGCGGTGGCTTCAAGTACAACCCGCCCAATGGTGGGCCGGCGGGCACCGACATCACCTCGGCCGTGGAGGCTGCAGCCAACGGCTATCTTGCTGCGGCGCTCAAGGGCGTGAAGCGCCTGCCGCTCGCACAGGCGCTGCGCGCTTCGACCACGCACCGCCACGACTACCTGAACACTTACGTGGAAGACCTGGCGCAGGTGCTCGACATGGACGCGATACGCGGCGTGCCTATCGATCTGGGCGTCGACCCGCTGGGCGGCGCCGGGGTGCGCTACTGGCCCGCCATTGCCGAGCGCTACAAGCTCGACCGGCTCGAGGTGCTCAGCCAGGAGGTCGACCCGACCTTCCGCTTCATGTCGCTCGACTGGGATGGCCGCATTCGCATGGACCCATCGTCGCCCGATGCGATGCACCAACTCATTGGCCTCAAGGACCGCTTCGGCATTGCCTTTGCATGCGACACCGACCACGACCGGCATGGCGTCGTCACGCGCAGTACGGGGCTGCTGCCGCCGAACAACTACCTGGCGGTAATGGTCGACTACCTCTTCACGCACCGTCCGCAGTGGGCGCCGCATGCGGCCGTGGGCAAGACGGCGGTCAGCAGCCAGATGATCGACCGCGTGGCTGCAAACCTGGGGCGCAAGCTCTACGAGGTGCCGGTGGGTTTCAAGTGGTTTGTCGAAGGGCTGGTGGATTCATCGCTGGGCTTCGGCGGTGAAGAAAGCGCGGGCGCCACCTTCTTGCGGCGCGACGGCTCGGCATGGACCACCGACAAGGACGGCATGGTCCCTGCCCTGCTCTCGGCGGAGATTGCCGCACGCACGGGCCGCGACCCCGGCGAGCGTTTTGCCGAACTGGCAGAAGCGCTAGGCAAGCCGGTGTCAAACCGCGTGGATGCAGCGGCCACCGTCGAGCAGAAGAAGAAGCTTTCGAATTTGTCGCCGCAGCAGGTGCTGTCGACGGAACTTGCGGGCGAGAAAATCCAGAACGTCTTGAGCCATGCGCCCGGCAATGGAGCGGCCATCGGCGGCGTGAAGGTGGTCACTGAAAACGGCTGGTTCGCCGCCCGGCCCTCGGGCACCGAGAACATCTACAAGATCTACGGCGAGAGCTTTCTCGGTACCGAGCACCTCGCGCGCATCCTCGAGGAGGCGCAGCAGCTGGTGGACAAGGCGCTGTCGGCAGGCTGATGAAGGCGGGCACGCCGCCTCAGCGCGTGCCCTCTGCCAACCGCCGCTCGAGCCACACGCTGTAGCGCGACAGGCCGAAGCACAGCACCCAGTACACCGCCGCAATGAAGAGGTAGCCCTCGAGGTAGAACGGCCGCCAGGTCGGGTCGCCGCCCAACGCCAGGCCCAGCGCGCCGGTCAGTTCGAACAAGCCGACCACGGTGACCAGCGAAGTGTCTTTCAGCGTGCCGACCACGCTGTTGGTCAGCGCGGGCACCACAAGCCGGAGGGCCTGCGGCAGCACGATGTCGCGCTGTACCGGCCAACGTCCGAAGCCGAGCGCCATCGCCACTTCAGTCTGCCCGCGCGGCACGGCCTGCAGGCCTCCGCGGATGATCTCGGCCAGGTAAGCCGCCACGAACAGCGTGAGTCCGGCCAGCACGCGCACCAGCACATCCGGCTGCCACCCAGCGGGCCACAAGAGCGGCAGCAGGAAAGAGGCCATGAAGAGCACCGAAATGAGCGGCACCCCGCGAACCAGCTCGATATAGCTAGCGCTCAGCGTCCGAACCACGGGCCAGCCCGAGCGGCGCCCCAAGGCAAGCAACAGCGCCAGCGGAAAGGCCAGCGCCAGGCCCACCACTGCAAGGCCGATGGTGAGCGGCAAGCCGCCCCAGCGGCTGGTTGGCACATGGACCAGGCCCGCCACGCCGCCGCGCATCAGCAGCACAAAGAGCAACAGCGCAACGAGCCAGAGCGGCACCAGCCACCAGCGCCAGCTGCGCGGCCAGGCGCTGAGCACGGTAACCGCCGACAACACGACCACGGCTATGGCGGGACGCCATTGCTCCTCATAAGGAAAGCGGCCAAACAGCATTGGCCGCCACTTCTCGGCCACCACGCCCCAGCAGGCGCCGTGCTGTACCGCGCGGCAGGCTTCGGCATCGGGCCGGAACACCGCGTTCAGCACGCCCCATTCCAAGGCATGGAACCCGCCCCACGCAAGCAGCGCGAGCAGCAGCACCGTGGCCAGTGCGCGCAGCGGCGAACCCCAGAGCTCGCTGCGCCACGCAACAGGGCCCTGGGCAACGTTTCTCATTGCCAGCCTCTCAGCGCAACGCGTGCGTTGTAGCGGTTCATGCCGAAGGAGATCAGGAGCGACAGCAGCAGGTACACCGCCATGATGATCGCAATGCACTCGAACGCCCGCCCGTTCGAGCCGATGGTGGTGTTGGCCACCGACACCAGTTCCGGATAGCCCACGGCCACCGCCAGCGATGAATTCTTGGTGAGGCTGAGCAGTTGGTTGGTGAGCGAGGGCACGATCACACGCAGCGCCTGCGGCAGGATCACGATGCGCAATTGCTGCCCCGATGTCAGGCCCAGCGCCTGCCCGGCCAGCACCTGTCCCTGCGAAACCGAAAGAATGCCGGCGCGCACGATTTCCGCCACGAAAGCCGCCGAATAAAACGACAGGCCCGCGACGATGGTCACGTATTCCGGGCTCAGTGCCGCGCCGCCGCTCACCCCAAAGTCGCCCTTCTCGGGCCACTCGAAGTGTGTTGGCCACCAGCCGCCTTCGCCCGACATGGGCCAGGGCACGCTCAAGCCACCCTTGCTGAGCCACACCCCGGGCAACAGGCGCACCGGCTCGGTCGGATCGGGCAGCAGGTTGGCCATGGCAAAGGCCAGCATCAGCAATTGCACCAGCAGCGGCACATTGCGCAGCAGTTCGACATACGCAGTGCAAATGCCGCGCAGCAACACGTGCGGCGCGAGCCGGCCGATGCCGATCAAGGTGCCGAGCACAACCGCGAAAACAGCAGCAGGCAATGCCGCCCGCACGGTGTTGATCAACCCCGCCAAAAAGGCGCACCAGAACGGCTGGCTGGCATCGAAGTCGAGCCAGCCTTCGCTGATGGAAAAGCCCGCCGGCTCAGTGAGAAAGTCGAACCCCGACCGCACCCCGCGCGAGCGCAGCACGTCGAGCGCGTGGTTCACTACCCAAACGGCGCCGGCCAGCACGGCCAGCACCAGCAGCGCCTGGACAACCCACGCCAGCCAGGCGCCGCGGCGCGAGGCTTGCCGGCTCATCGAACCGGTGGTGCGTAGATCAGGCCGCCCTTGTTCCAGAGATTGTTCGAGCCGCGCGGCAGCTTGAGCACCGATTTCGGCCCGACGTTGCGCTCGAACATCTCGCCGTAGTTACCCACGGCCTTGATCGCGCGGAACGACCATTCCTTGTCGAGGCCGAGCAGCTTGCCCAGGTCTTCGCCTGTGCCGACCAGGCGCTGCTGCGCCGGATCCTTGCTGTTGGCCTTGAGATCGTCCGCATTGGCCTGCGTCACGCCGAACTCCTCCGCCTCGATGAGCGCATTGGGCACCCACTTGGCAATGGCAAACCATTCGTCGTCGCCACGTCGCACCAGCGGTGCGAGCGGCTCCTTGGAGATGAGCTCGGGCAGGATGATGTAGTCGTCGGGGTGGGGCGCCTCCTTGTTGCGCAGGCCCGCAAGCGCCGAGGCGTCGGTTGTGAAAGCCTGGCACCGGCCCGAGAAGAAGGCCTTGAACGAAGCCTCGAAGCTCTCGAACACCACCGTCTTGACCGGGATGTTCTGCGCACGGAAGTAGTCGGAGACGTTCTTTTCGTTGGTGGTGCCCGATTGCGTGCAGATGGTCGCGTTCTTGAGTTGCTTGGCGCTGGTCACCTTGAGCTTCTTCGGCACCAGGAAGCCCTGGCCGTCGTAGTACGTGATGGTGGTGAAGTTGAAGCCCAGCGAAGCGTCGCGCGTCAGCGTCCAGGTGGTGTTGCGGGCAAGAATGTCGATTTCGCCGGCCTGCAGGGCCGAGAAACGCTGCTGGGAATTGAGCGGGACAAAGTCGACCTTTTTAGCGTCGCCCAGCACCGCCGCGGCAATGGCGCGGCAGGTGTCGACGTCCAGGCCCGACCAGTTGCCCTGCGTATCGGGCGCCGAAAAGCCGGCCACGCCGTTCGTCACGCCGCATTTGACGGTGCCGCGCTGCTTGACCGCATCGAGGGTCTTGCCGGCAAAAGCTGGCGCTGCGGCTGCCAGCGCAACAACGGACGCGGCAAGGGCCAGCACGGGACGGAATCGATTCTTCATTGGTGTGTTCTCCTCAACAACAAGCAAAAGGCAGTGTACGGGGCCGGGCGCTACTCTGCCAAAGAACGGACGGTTGGATGCATATGCCGTTTCGGCCGCCAGCCGCTGCTTTTCTTGCCGGTGGCACATTCACTAACATATGGCCCTTCAATCACTCTCACCAGGAATCTGCTCATGACCAAATCCGATGACACCGGCAAGCTCGTTCTGCGCGTTGCACTCGGCATCCTTATCCTGCTGCACGGCATTGCGAAGGTCGGCAAGGGCGTCGACGGCATCGGCGGCATGCTCGTGTCCCACGGCCTGCCGGCGGCCATGGCGTACCTGGTCTACGTGGGAGAAATCTTGGCACCGGTGCTGCTGATCGTGGGGCTGTTCACCCGCCCGGCAGCGCTGATCGTTGCCCTCAACATGGTGGTGGCGATCTGGCTTGTGCACCAGAAGGACCTGGGCGCCCTCAATGGCCAGGGCGGCTGGGCGCTGGAACTGCAGGGCATGTTCCTGTTCTCGGCACTTGCCATCGCGCTCTTCGGCGGTGGCCGCTTCGGCCTTGGCGGCAGGTACAACTGAACGCATGCGGCCGGTGATCAACCGGCCGCTTTCTCTTAATCGTCGTCGTTGGCATCGAGCCCTGGAAACAGGACATCGGTGTAGCCGAAGCGCGAAAAATCGCGCACCCGCATCGGGTAGAGCTTGCCAAGCAGGTGATCGACCTCGTGCTGCACCACGCGTGCATGAAAGCCGCTGGCAGTCCGGTCGATTGGATCGCCGTAAGGGTCGAAGCCGGTATAGCGTATGTTCGAAAAGCGCGGCACCACGCCGCGCAGGCCCGGCACCGAAAGGCATCCTTCCCAGCCCTCTTCTTCCTCGTCGCCAATCGGCGTGATGACGGGATTCAGCAGCACGGTGCGAGGCACCGGAGGCGCGTCGGGGTAGCGGGGATTGACCAGGTCGGTGCCAAAGATCACCAGTTGCTGGTCAACGCCGATTTGCGGTGCCGCCAGCCCGGCGCCGTTAACCGCAAGCATCGTCTCGAACATGTCGCGCACCAGCAGGTGCAGCTCGTCGGTGTCGAAAGCGGCGACCGGCTGTGCAACGCGCAGCAGCCGGGGGTCGCCCATTTTCAGGATTTCGCGTATGGCCATGGCGGGATTATCGCGACAGCCATGCGCTGCGATGGGCCAGGTGCCTGCTCCGCGATCAGGGGATCAGGGAGGCGTCTGGGTCTTCGAGTCGGGCGAGGTGTAAAGCCGTGCACGGCCGCGCGGCGTCTGGTCGGGCGCTACGCCTGGCTGTACACCGGGCCCCGGGCGCCCGCCGCCCCAACCCGGACGCGCAGGTGCCACCGGATAGCTCGGACGCACCGCCGGATAACCCGGCCGGCCGTAGTACGGACGATCGCCGTAATAGGGGCGTCCGCCATAGTAGGGACGGCGGCCTTCGTAATAAGCGCCGCCCTCTATGTAGACAGGCGCTGGCTGAACGACCACCGGGTTGTCGTAATACGGCTGCGAGTAGCCCCCGTTGTAGTAAGGATCGCCGGGAACGGCAACGCAACCGCCAAGCAGTGCGAAGCCGCCGATGGCGACACAGGTACCGAGAACACGAATTTTCTGCATAAGGGACTCCTTGTCGGCCTTTTGTCTTCAACGCCAGCTTGTAGCCCCTGTTGACTGCTCGGGTGTGAAGCCGCGTAACCAGCGGTAAGCACACCTCGCCTCCACAGCTTTCAACCCGGCACGCCGTTGGCGAGTATCTCCAGCATACCCGCCTCGTCGATCACGTTCACGCCGAGCTCACGGGCCTTGTCGAGCTTGCTGCCGGCCTCTTCGCCGGCAACCAGGTAGTTGGTCTTCTTGCTGACGGAGCCGGCCACCTTGGCACCGGCCCCCTCCAGTTTGTCCTTTGCTTCGTCCCTGCTGAGCGTAGGAAGGGTACCGGTTATCACGAAGGTCAGTCCCGCCAACGGCTTGGGCGCGCGAGCGGCGGGTTCGCCCTCTTCCCAGGTCAGGCCGCAGGCGCGCAACTGCTCCACCACCTCGCGGTTATGCGCCTGGTCGAAGAATGTGCGCAGGCTTTGCGCCACCACAGGCCCCACGTCGTTGACCTCGAGCAGTTGCTCTTCGGTCGCGTCCATGATCGCGTCCAGCTTGCCGAAATGCTTGGCCAGGTCTTTTGCCGTGCTCTCGCCCACGTGCCGGATACCCAGCCCGAACAGGAAGCGCGGCAGCGTGGTTTTCTTTGATGCCTCCAGCGCATCGACGAGGTTCCTGGCCGACTTTTCGGCCATTCGGTCCAGGCCCGCCAAGGTGATGAAGCCGAGCCTGTACAGGTCGGGCAAGGTGCGGATGAGGTTGGCATCGACCAATTGCTCGACCAGCTTGTCGCCAAGCCCGTCGATATCGACCGCGCGGCGTGCGGCAAAGTGCAGGATGGCTTCCTTGCGCTGGGCTGCGCAGAACAGGCCGCCCGTACAGCGGTAGTCGACCTCGCCTTCTTCGCGCAACGCTTCCGATCCGCACACGGGACACTGGCGCGGCATGGTGAACAGCGGGCCGCGCTCGCCTTCCGGCTTGGCCAGGCTCTCGGGCACCACACCGACCACTTCGGGAATCACGTCGCCGGCGCGGCGCACGATGACCTGGTCGCCCACCCGCACGTCTTTACGGCGCGCCTCGTCCTCGTTGTGGAGCGTAGCGTTGGTCACGGTCACGCCGCCGACGAACACCGGCGCGAGCTTGGCCACCGGCGTGAGCTTGCCGGTGCGGCCCACCTGCACCTCGATGCCGAGCACCTCGGTGATTTGTTCTTGCGCGGGATACTTGTGCGCCACGGCCCAGCGCGGCTCGCGCGAAACGAAGCCTAGCTGCCGTTGCAGTTCCAGGTTGTCGACCTTGTAGACCACACCGTCGATGTCGTAGGGCAAGGCATCGCGCTGGCGTCCGATGTTCTCGTGGAACGCAATGAGCTCGATGGCACCCTTGGCACGCGCAGTCTGTTTGGCCACGGGGAATCCCCAGGCGTGGAACTGCTGCAGCCAATCGAATTGGGTCGGACAATCCGGGCCGCCTTCGCTGGCCGGCGTAACCTCGCCGAGGCCATACGCAAAAAAGCTCAGCGGGCGCGCCGCAGCAATGGCCGGGTCGAGCTGGCGCACCGCACCGGCTGCCGCATTGCGCGGGTTGACGAACACCTTCTCGTTCTTTTGCCCGGCCGCAATCTTCTCCCGCTGGCGCTCATTGAGCGCATCGAAGTCGGCGCGCTTCATGTAGACCTCGCCGCGCACCTCCACCACGGGCGGTGCCTTGCCGTTGAGCCGCAGCGGAATATCGCGCACCGTGCGGATGTTCTGCGTTACTTCCTCGCCTACCTCGCCGTCGCCGCGCGTTGCCGCCTGTACGAGCACGCCGTTCTCGTAGCGAAGGTTCATGGCAAGGCCGTCGAACTTGAGCTCGCACACGTACTCGACCTGCGGCCCGTCTTCGGCCAGGCCGAGCTCCTTGCGCACGCGCGCATCGAAGGCACTCGCACCGCCCGGAGAGATGTCGGTTTCGGTGCGGATAGAAAGCATCGGCACCTTGTGGCGCACCTTCACGAAGCCTTCGAGCACCTTGCCGCCGACGCGCTGCGTGGGGGAATCGGGCGTTCTCAGATCAGGGAACTCAGCCTCGATGGCCTGCAGCCGCTGGAAGAGCTTGTCGTATTCGGCATCGGGCAGCTCGGGCGCGTCGAGCACGTAATAGAGGTGGGCGTGCTTGTGGAGCTGTTCGCTCAGTGCGGCGGCTTCGCGTGCCGCTTCGTCGCGCGTTGTCATGAATGTCTCCCGAAGAGGTCGGATCAGCTGAAGAGGCGTCGCGCCAAAGGCGAACCGGCGGCCAGGTCGCGCGATTCGAGCGTGTCGTAGAGCTGCTCGAGGTCGGCACCGATCACGTCCATGGTTTCCTCGCGCAGCAGCTGTCCGTCGCTGTCGGTTACCACGCCGTCCATTTCGCGTGCCAGCGTGGCGGCGGCTTCGCGCATGCGGCGGAACGGCTGCTCGGCGCGGTCGACTTGCGGCACGTCCAGGCTGAGGCTGAGCTCGCGGATGGCCGACTGCGCCGGGTCATCGGCCAGCGCGGCCTGGGTGTCGAACGAAAGTCCGAGGATCGGCGGCAGCCCGACTTCACTGGTCGGCAGCACCATGCGGCCGGGAATGATGCCCGCCACAAAACCCAAACGGGCTGCGTTCTGCTGCACATAGCCGGGGCTCCAGGCCGCGTGCAGCGCGCGCAGCACAAAGCCCAGTTGCGCGTCGTGCGCGCTGGCAAACTGATCGAGCTCGCGTGCGCGCGCCACTTCGTCGAGCATCTCGGGAAATTCGAGCGCGCCATTGACCGCATCGGCAAAGGCCTGCGCCTTCACCACGAACTCGGAGTATTCGATTTCGTTGAGTGCACCGGTGCGATTGGCCAGCTGCACGCCAACCTGGAACGCGCTGTAGCGCTGGCCCGCCACGGGCGGCTCCCATTGGCCGGTGTGCTCGTTCAGCCCCTCGATGGCAACGGGCTTGCTGCCGGCGCGGCGCGTGGACGGCATTGCCGCGATGGCCGCATCGCCCGAGGCAAGTCCGTCCAGCGACACAGGTGCGATCACGTCGATGAGCGGATCGAGCCCGCCGCGCCGCTCAGCGGCAGGCAGCGGGTTGGCACCGGGCGCAGGCAGATCGGGATCGAACAAGGGCTCGTGCCGCTCCTGTCCTGGCGGCATCTGGTGCGGATCGGTGT
Organism: Variovorax sp. 3319; assembly: GCF_031456585.1. NCBI lineage: Bacteria > Pseudomonadati > Pseudomonadota > Betaproteobacteria > Burkholderiales > Comamonadaceae > Variovorax > Variovorax sp. 3319. Next base: position 17,727 of record NZ_JAVDUZ010000013.1, on the reverse strand, counting down.
GAAGCGTCGGCTCCACCCCGTCGGCCGCGGGCCGCGGCGAGCGTTCCGCATCAGAAAAATCTTCGCTGGCTGCGTCGGGCTGGCGGGGCGCGTTGCGGCGCGAGGTGACGGTGTTGTAGGCCACGACGGCCGCGAGAACGAGGCCGCCGAGGATGGCCAGGGCGAGAGTGAGATTGCTCATGTGCGCTGCTCGGCTTAAGCAGCTTCGACCATCGAGACCGCCGACTCCATGTCGACCGCAACGATGCGCGACACGCCCTGCTCCTGCATGGTCACGCCGATCAGCTGCTCGGCCATTTCCATGGCGATCTTGTTGTGGCTGATGAAGAGGAACTGGGTTTCGCGGCTCATGGCGGTCACGAGTTTGGCATAGCGTTCGGTGTTCGCGTCGTCCAGCGGCGCGTCCACCTCGTCGAGCAGACAGAAAGGCGCCGGGTTGAGCTGGAAGATGGCAAAAACCAGGGCGATAGCCGTGAGCGCTTTTTCGCCGCCCGAGAGCAAGTGGATGGTCTGGTTCTTCTTGCCCGGCGGCTGCGCCATTACCTGCACGCCCGAGTCCAGGATTTCGTCGCCCGTCATCATCAGCCTGGCGTTTCCGCCGCCGAAGAGCTCGGGGAACATTCGGCTGAAGTGCTCGTTGACGATCTTGAAGGTGCCGCCAAGAAGCTCGCGGGTTTCTCCGTCGATCTTGCGAATCGCGTCTTCGAGCGTGCCGATGGCTTCGTTCAGGTCGGCCGACTGCGCATCGAGGAAGATCTTGCGCTCGCTGGCAATGGCAAGCTCGTCCAGCGCCGCCAGGTTGACCGCACCTAGTGCAACCACTTCGCGGTTCAGGCGATCGATTTCACTTTGCAGGCCTGTGAGGCGCACCTTGTCGGTTTCGATCGACTGGGCAACGGCTTCGAGGTCGGCACCCGCATCGTCGAGCAGTTGCTGGTATTGCTCGACACCCAGGCGCGCGGCCTGTTCCTTGAGCTGGAATTCGGTAATGCGCTGGCGCAGCGGATCGAGTTCCCGCTCCAGCTGCAGCCGGCGTTCGTCGCTGGCGCGCAGCTTCAGCGTAAGGTCGTCGTATTGGCTGCGTGCTGCGCCCAGAGCGGCTTCGCGCTCGAGCTTGAGCGCCAGCGCGTCCTGCAGGCCGGCTTGGGCTGCCGCATCGGACAAGCGGCCAAGTTCGGTCCTGGCGCGCTCGTCTTCGTCGGTAAGTGCAACCACCTGCTGCGATGCGGTTTCGATGGCCCGGCTCAGCTCGCCGCGGCGGGCTTCGAGCGTGCGCTGCGAGAAAGTGGCTTCTTGCGCCTGGCGCTCCAGGCTGCGGTGCTGTTCGCGGCTTGCGGCCAATGCGCGGCCGGCTTCGATCACGCGCTCGTCGAGTTGCGCATGGCGCTCCTGGCTGTCGGCCAGCTGCATGTCGAGTTCTTCGAAGCGGCCCTCGGCGGCCATGCGCTTTTCTTGCAGTTCTTCAAGTTGCGCATCGACTTCGGCGAGGTCGGCTGCCAGTTGCTCGCTGCGCGCGCGCGTCTGCTCGGCAAGCTGCGTCATGCGCAGCGTTTCAACCTGCAGTTCGTGTGCGCGCGATTGCGTTTCGGCTGCTTCACGGCGCGCCGTTACAAGGCGCTGTGCGGCATCGGCGTAGGCGGCTTCGGCGCGGACCAGCGCGGTGCGTGCTTCTTCGCTGATGAGCGTTTGCGCACGCAGCTGGCGTTCGAGGTTTTCCATTTCCTGCTGGCGTGCCAGCAGGCCGGCCTGCTCGGAATCCGGGGCATAGAAGTTCACGCTGTGCGAGAACACGGCATGGCCGGTCTGCACGTAGATGACTTCGCCTGGCTGCAGCGTGCCGCGCTGTGCAAGGGCCTCTTCGAAACTCTGGGCCGTGTAGCAGCCGTGGAGCCAATCGGTCAGCAGGGCTTGCAGGCCGGCATCGTTCAGGCGCAACAGGCTCGACAACCGGGGCAACGCAGCCGTACCTTGCGGCACGCCTGCATCGGGCGGGCTGTAGAACGCCAGCTTGGCGGGCGGCGCATCGTTGCCGAACGCGCGAACCATGTCGAGCCGGCTGACTTCGAGTGCGCCCAGGCGCTCGCGCAGCGCCGCTTCGAGCGCGTTTTCCCAGCCCTGCTCAATATGGATGCGGCTCCACAGGCCTTGCATGCCTTCGAGCCCGTGCTTGGCGAGCCAGGGCGCGAGCTTGCCGTCGGTCTTGACCTTTTCCTGCAGCGCGCGTAGCGCTTCGAGCCGCGCCGAGAGTTCGGCATGCCGGGCGCTCTCGGTATTGACGGCCTGCTGCTTCACCCGGCGGTCGTCGTCGAGCTGCGGCACCGATTCCTGCAGTTCATGCAGGCGGGCTTCGGCTTCGCTTGCGGCTTCCTGAGCGGCAGCGTGCTCTTCCTGCATGGATTGCAGGCGGGCTTCGTCGGGCGCGGCCAGGGCGTTCTGGTCGGCGCGCAGGCGTTCGCCGCGCTGCGTCAGCTGCCGGCTCTGGTCTTCGATGTTGCGCTGGTCGGCGGCCAGCACCTGGATCTGCTGCTGGATCTGCACCACTGCGGCGCGCTGCGAATTGGCCTCGTCCTGGGCGCGCTGCTGCGCTTCTTCCAGCTCGGGCATGCGAGCGTCGTGCTCTTCGAGCTGCGCGGCCAGCATGACGGCTTGCTCTTCGGCATCGACACCCTGGCCCGCCAGCGTTTCGATCTCGGCTTCGGCCTCTTCGCGGCGGCGGCCCCATTGGCCCATTTGCTCGCGCAGTTGAACAAGCCGCTGCTCCACGCGCTGGCGGCCCTCGACCACAAAGCGGATCTCGCCTTCAAGGCGGCCCACTTCCGCGCTGGCTTCGTAGAGCTTGCCCTGGGCCTGGTTGACCTGGTCGCCCGCTGCGTAATGCGCCTGGCGCACGGTTTCGAGTTCGGATTCGATGCGGCGCAGATCGGCAGTTCGCGACTCCAGGTCGTTGATTGCTTTTTCGGAGTCGGCCTTGATCTTGGCCTGGTCGGCATCGCTTTCGCTGCGCTTCAGGAACCACAGCTGGTGCTGCTTCTTCGTGGCTTCGCCCTGCAGCGTGTTGTAGCGCGCGGCCACCTCGGCCTGCTTCTCGAGCTTTTCGAGGTTCGCGTTCAGTTCGCGAAGAATGTCTTCGACGCGCGTGAGGTTCTCACGCGTGTCGCCCAGGCGGTTCTCGGTTTCGCGGCGGCGCTCCTTGTACTTGGAAACGCCTGCGGCTTCTTCCAGGAACAGGCGCAGTTCCTCGGGCTTGGATTCGATGATCCGGCTGATCGTGCCCTGCCCGATGATGGCGTAGGCGCGCGGGCCGAGGCCGGTGCCCAGGAACACGTCCTGCACGTCGCGCCGGCGCACGGGCTGGTTGTTGATGTAGTAGCTGCTGGTGCCATCGCGCGTGAGCACACGCCGCACGGCAATTTCGCCGAACTGGTTCCATTGGCCGCCGGCGCGGTGGTCGGCGTTGTCGAACACCAGTTCCACGCTCGAACGGCTGGCCTGCTTGCGGGTGGTCGTGCCGTTGAAGATCACGTCCTGCATCGATTCGCCGCGCAGTTCCGACGCGCGCGACTCGCCCAGCACCCAGCGCACCGCATCCATGATGTTCGACTTGCCGCAACCATTGGGCCCGACAACGCCGACCAGTTGGCCTGGCAACAGGAAGTTGGTGGGTTCGGCGAACGACTTGAAGCCCGAAAGCTTGATGGAATTAAGACGCACGACTTGTCGGCCTGCCTTGGCATAGCGCCAAGGTATTGATTTGTAAGGAAAATTGCACGGGCCCGCCGCTTGAAGCAGGCCGCCGCCCCAGCTGTGAATGATAACGTCAGGGCATGAGCGATTCCCTGGTTTCACCCTTCACTGCCCGCCGTGGCTACCTGCTTGCCGGCGCGGCTGCGCTGGTGGGCCTTGGCGGTTGCGCCGCCACCCGTTCCACCGAGCGCGCCGAGCCTTATGCCAACCAGGAATGGTTGCAATCCAGCGCCAACCGCATTGCCAACCTTTCGCTGCGGGACAACCTTCAGTCGATCCGGCGCGTGCAAACCACGCTGTACCGTCGCAATCCCCGCGAATGGCGCAAATCGGCGGCAAGCATCGAAGCCGCCGCCCAACGCGCCTGGGACGCGGTGTTGACGGGCCCCGCCTTGCCCGAGCTGCGCGGCGCCACCGGCATCGATGCCATCCGGCTGGCCTTCGACACCAGTGCGCAGGGTTACCAGGGCGACCGCGTTGCGGCACTGGTGGTCGGCTGGGCTTCAATGCTCAAGCAGGCCAATGGCGACACTTGGGACCAGACCATGCTGGATGGCGTCAATGCCGAAAACAGCTACCGCGCCGCCCGCAATTTCGAAATATCGCTGTGGCTGATCTCCTCCAAGACCGGCCCGGACGGGCAGCCCCTGCTGCTGGCCACCGAAATCAGCGAGCGAGGCCGCAACCTCGTGGCCGACCGTGAGCTGTCGAAGGTGGTGGCCCGGCTCGACCTGCTGGCCGCCCAGGCCGACGAAAAATACCGCCGCGCCGCGCTCGACTTCGGGCAAAACTGGATCATGGGTGTCGTCATGCCCTTTTTCACCCTGATTCCCCGGTAAGACAAGGGTTGCCTCCCGGAAACATATTTCCCAAATTGCGGTTTGCGGTAATATCTTTCCGTGATCAAGCAGGAACTCATCAACGCTCTCATGGCTCGGCGTGACGCCGCCGGCCTTTCTAATACGGAAATCGCACAACGCTCCGGCCTCACAGAGCGCTCGGTGCGCAACGCGCTGAGCCTCAAGGGCAATCCGCAGCTGTCGTCACTGCTGGCACTGGTCGACGCCATCGGCCTCGAACTGCAGCTTGCGCCCAAGGGTTTTGGGGAAAGCGCGCCCACAGATGCCGGCTATCGCCCCGTCGCCACGCGCGTGGGCCATGCCATAGCGCAAGCACCCTCTCCGCCGCCCTATATCGACAAGCGGCGCCGCTCGCCATGAACGTCAAGATCCTGGAAATCTCGCTGGGATCGCGCCGCTTCGGCAAGCTCTTCCAGTACGCCGACCTGTGCCGCTTTGTGGCCGAGCCCGAACTGGTTGCCGCGCCGCCGGCCGAAGTGCTGTCGCTCTCGATGGTGGCGAGCGACCCGGCCACGCAGTCGGCCCTGTGGAGCGACGTGAAGAACCCGCTCTTCAATGCACAGGGCGGCCAGCTTCCGCGGTTTTTCCAGAACCTCTTGCCTGAAGGCGTTCTGCGCAGCCATATCGCGCAATTGCGCGGCTGCCGCGACAACGATCATTTCGAGCTTCTGGCTGCATGCGGCGGCGACCTTCCTGGCGCGGTGAGCGCACGTCCAGTTTCGGTGGACCGCGGCACGTTGCAACGGCTCATTACGCAAGACCAGGACGCGCTCGAGATGTCCGTGGTCGAACTGCCCATGCCGCAGGGCATCTCGGTGTCGGGCGTGCAGCCAAAGCTTGGCCTGCGCCGCCAGGGCGGCCGCTACGTGGCGCGAACGCGCGCTGGCGCAAGCACGCGCGTGATCGCCAAGCTGCCCATGGCCGGCCGCCCGCACATGCCCCAGCTGGAAATGCTTTCGCTTCAGCTGGCGGGCGCAGCGGGTGTAGAGGTGTGCCATGCCGAACTCGCACCGCTTTCTGCCATTGCCGCCGAGCACAGCTATGCGCTGCCCGACGAGCCGGATTTTCTTGCCGTCACACGCTTCGACCGCGAAGGCGCCCGCCGCATTCATTTCGAAGATTTTGCGCAAGTGCTCGCGGTCGACCCGATGCACAAGTACAGCGCCAGCTACCTCGACATGGCGCTTGCCATGCGCGCCTTTCCGTCGCTGGGCGAAGAAGCCGTGCTCGAACTCGTGCGACGCCTGGCGGTGAACGACCTGCTCGGCAACCCCGACGCACACCTGAAGAACTTCGGCGTGATCTATCCGGACGGCATTGCGCCACGGCTTGCGCCGGCGTACGACATCGTGGCGTATGCCGCGCTCCAGGGCGTCGACGGACATGCTCTTCCGCTTCTGCCCGCACCGGGCGGAGGCGCTGCTCCCAAACGCACAGCCCTGTTCACGCCCGCCAATGTGCGCGCCTTCTGCTTCTCTACCGGGCTGCATGAACCGCTGGTCCGGCGCGTCATTGCAGATACGGCGCGGCTCGCGCGCGGCCAGTGGCCCGCGATGATCGATGCATCGACGCTGCCCGCGCCGTGGAAAAAACGGCTGCAGCAGCGCTTGCAGGCACACCCCTTGCTGCAAGGCATGGCCAAGCGCGGCAAATAACAAAAGAAAAGCGGCCCCTAGAATGATCCGGACCTTCACCCCTCAACCCATTCGAGGCAGCAGCAACTCATGAGCTCCATCAATTTCATCGGCGGCGAAAAAGGCGGTGTCGGCAAGTCGGTTACGGCGCGCGTGCTGGCGCAGTACTTCATCGACCACAGCCGGCCTTTCACGGGCTTCGACACCGACCGCTCCCACAGTTCGTTCACGCGTTTCTATGAAGGCTTTGCTTCGCCCATCGTGGTCGACAGCTTCGAAGGCCTGGACACCGTGGTGAACGGCTTCGAAACCAATCCGCAGCAAAGCGTCATCGTCGATCTTGCCGCGCAAACACTGGCACCGCTTTCGCGCTGGATCAAGGAGTCGGATCTCTTCGACGTGTTTGTCGAACTGGGCGTGGCGGTCAACTTCTGGCATGTGCTGGACGACGGCAAAGACTCCACCGACCTGCTCGGCACGCTGATCGACACCTTCGGCAACCGCCCCAACTACATCGTGGTTCAGAACTACGGCCGCGGCAGCGACTTTGGCATGCTGCTCGCGTCGCAGTCCCTCTCCAAGGCCACGGCAAACGGTGCCCGCGTGATCACGCTGCCTCGCCTGCACGAGGCGAGCATGCGCAAGATCGATGCGCAGAACACCAGTTTCTGGAAGGCCGTGAACGACCGCGAAGGGCCACACGCACTGGGCTTGCTGGAGCGCCAGCGCGTGAAGTCCTGGCTGGCAACCGCCTACGCGGCCTTCGACACCCTGCCGCTCTAAACTGGCGGGTTCAGCGCGTTCAGCGCGCCGCCGGGCGCTTGCGGAAGATCAGCACCAGCAGCAAAACCGCGAGAACGAAGAAGGCGACGAACGCCCAGTTCGCCAGCGTCAGGCCAAACAGCGTCCAGTCGACCTTCGAGCAATCGCCGCCACCGCGAAAGATCATCGGCAACGCGCGCTTGAGCGGAAAGGTCTCGATCATTCCGTACAGGTCGCGCCCGCACGAGACAACCTCGGGCGGATACCACTGCAGCCAGCTCTGTGCGGCGGCCGTGTAGGCACCGCCGACAGCCGACACCAGCGCCAGGACGCCGCCGGTTACCTGCAGGCCGCGGCTGCGGAACATGCCTGCCAGCCCGGTGAAGACCGCCACCAGCACCAGTGCATACCGCTGCACGATGCACATCGGGCACGGCTCCAGGCCCACCACGTGCTGAAGATAAAGCCCGAAGGCCAGCATGAGAACACAGGCCAGGCAAATCAGCCCATACGCACGGCGCGGCGCGCCGAAGTACCAATCGATCAAGGGGAAACCCAATCTTCTTCTACGAACACCCGGGCCTTGCGAGGCGTGGCAACCACTGTGTCGCCCTCGTTCAAGCCCAGTTCACGGAACTGTTGCGCAGGGATTTGCGCTTCGATGATGGTTCCGGAGCCCGGATTATCTGGATTCGTTTCGGTGGGCTCAAGTTCCAGACGCGCGATCGGGCCGACCACGATGGCGCGCGACAGTGTGGCCACGATGCCGGTCGCACCGGCGGTATAGCGCTCGACGGTGAGGTCATGCGGGCGCACATAGGCCATTGCCTTGGCGTCGCGCGCACCGCTGTGTTCGGGCGAGTCCAGGCGCATGCCGTCCAGCTGTACCGCGCCGTTGTCGGCCCGGCCATGAAACAGGTTCACATCGCCCAGAAAACCGTAGACAAACGGGCTCGCGGGCTGGTCCCACACTTCTTGCGGCGAACCGACCTGCTCGATGCGGCCCTTGTTGATGACCACCACGCGGTCGGCCACTTCGAGCGCTTCTTCCTGGTCGTGCGTGACAAAGATCGACGTGACATGCAGCTCGTCGTGCAGGCGGCGCAACCAGCGGCGCAGCTCTTTGCGCACCTTGGCGTCGAGCGCGCCGAAGGGTTCGTCGAGCAGCAGCACCTTGGGTTCGACAGCGAGCGCACGGGCGAGCGCAATGCGCTGTCGCTGGCCACCCGAGAGCTGCGACGGGTAGCGATCGGCCAGCCAGTCGAGCTGCACCAGCTTGAGCAGGTCGGTTACCTTCTGCTTGATCTGCGCGTCGCTCGGGCGCTCCTTGCGCGGCTTCACGCGCAGGCCGAAAGCGACGTTCTCGAACACGGTCATGTGGCGAAACAGCGCGTAGTGCTGAAACACAAAGCCCACCTGCCGCTCGCGCACATGCACGTCGGTGGTGTCTTCGCCCGAAAAGAGAATGCTGCCGGTATCGGCCGTTTCCAGCCCCGCGATGATGCGCAGCAGCGTGGTCTTGCCGCAGCCCGAGGGGCCGAGCAGCGCGACAAGCTCGCCCGATTCGACGTCGAGGTTGACGTTGTTCAATGCGCGGAAGTCGCCGAACTGCTTGCTGATGTTGCGGATTTCGATGCTCATGATCTTGTTCTTTCTCTCTCAGGCCACCGTGGGCTCGGGCGGACGTTCCGGCGGCAGTTCGGCAATGGCTTTCATCTCGCGCTCGTGGCGCCATTCGATGACCGTCTTGATCACCAGCGTAACCAGCGCAAGGATGGCCAGCAGCGACGCCACGGCAAACGCGGCCACTGACTGGTACTCGTTGTAGAGCACTTCCACATGCAGCGGCATCGTGTTGGTCTGCCCCCGAATATGGCCGGACACCACCGACACCGCGCCAAACTCGCCCATGGCGCGCGCGTTGCAAAGAATCACCCCGTACAGCAAACCCCACTTGATGTTGGGCAGCGTCACGCGCCAGAAGGTCTGCCAACCGGTCGCGCCCAGGACGATGGCGGCCTGCTCTTCGTCGGTGCCTTGCGCCTGCATCAGCGGTACGAGCTCGCGCGCAATGAACGGAAAGGTCACGAACACCGTTGCAAGCACGATGCCCGGTACAGCGAAGATGATCTTGATGTCATGCTCGGCAAGCCATGGGCCCAGCCAGCCCTGCGCACCGAACACCAGCACGTAGATCAGGCCCGCCACCACCGGCGACACCGCAAACGGCAGGTCGACCAGGGTGGTCAGAAAAGCCTTGCCGCGGAATTCGAACTTGGCAATGGCCCATGCTGCAGCAACGCCGAACACCAGGTTCAGCGGCACCGATATGGCCGCCGTAATGAGCGTGAGGCGAATCGCGCTCCAGGCGTCGGGCTCTTTCAGCGCCTCGACATAGGCGCCCACGCCCTTGCGCAAGGCCTCGGTTGCCACCGCCGCCAGCGGCAGCACCAGAAACAGGAACATGAACGCGAGCGCAATGCCGATCAGCAGCCAGCGTACCCAGGGCGATTCGGTGGTGCCGGCCTGCGCGCGGCGAATGACTTTGGAAGGTGCGCTCATCTCATGCTCCTGCGCGTCGGCGCTGCCAGGCTTGCAAGCCGTTGATGACGAGCAGCAGGATGAACGAGATCACCAGCATCACGAGGGCGACTGCGGTGGCGCCGGCAAAGTCGTATTGCTCTAGCTTGCCGATGATGATGAGCGGCGTGATTTCCGAAATCATCGGCATGTTGCCGGCAATGAAAATCACCGAGCCGTATTCGCCGATAGCCCTTGCAAAAGCCATTGCAAAGCCGGTGAGCAATGCGGGCGCAATCGACGGGAAGATTACCTTGGTGAAGGTCTGCAGGCGCGTGGCGCCGAGCGACGTAGCGGCTTCTTCAAGCTCTTTTTCGGCGTCTTCGAGCACCGGCTGCACGGTGCGCACCACGAACGGCAGGCCGATGAAGATCAGCGCGATGACAATGCCCGCCGGCGTGAAAGCCAGCTTGATGCCATGCGGTTCGAGCAACTGCCCGATCCAGCCATTGCCCGCAAGCAGCGCGGTGAGCGAAATGCCGGCCACTGCCGTGGGCAAGGCAAAAGGCAGGTCAACCAACGCATCGACGATTCGCTTGCCCGGAAACTTGTAGCGCACCAGCACCCAGGCCACCAGCAGGCCGAACACCGCATTTACCATCGCCGCGAGCAGCGATGCGCCGAACGTGAGCCGGTAGGAGGCCATCACCCGCGGTGCGGTCACCGCCACCCAGAACTGCTCCCAGCTGAGCGTGAAGGTCTTGAAGACCAGCGCCGACAGCGGGATCAGGACGATCAGGCATAGATAGAAGATCGAGAAGCCGAGCGTGATGTGAAAGCCCGGCAGCACCCGCCTGGAGCCCCCTGCCCGGTTCACATGCGAAAGCGGCGCTCCCGCGGACGGGAGCGCCGAAGAAACAGCGCCGCTCATTTACTTTGCGCCGGGTGTGTACAGCTTGTCGAACTGGCCGCCGTCGTTGAAGTGCACCTTCTGTGCATCGCCAAGGCTGCCAAAAAGCTCCTGCACCGTGAACAGCTGCAGCGGCTTGAACGTGGCGGCGTGCTTCTTCAGCACCGCCTGCGAGCGCGGGCGCAGCGCATGCTTGGCCGCAATTTCCTGCGCTTCTTCGGAATAGAGCCAGTCGAGATAAGCCTTGGCGAGCTCGCCGGTGCCCTTCTTCTTGGTCGTGCGTTCGACCAGCGCCACCGGGTTCTCGGCCACGATGCTGATCGACGGGTAGACCGAGTCGACCTTGCCCGTGCCGAACTCGCGGTCGATCGACACCACTTCGGATTCGAAGGTGATGAGCGCATCGCCGATGTTGCGCTGCAGGAAGGCCGTTGTCGCGTCGCGGCCGCCGCGCGCCAGCACCGGCACGTTCTTGAACAGCTTGCCGACGAACTCGGCCGCCTGGGCATCGGTGCCGCCCTTCTTCTTCACGTAGCCCCAGGCCGCAAGGTAGGCATAGCGCCCGTTGCCGCCGGTCTTGGGGTTGACGATGACCACCTGCACGCCTGGCTTGACCAGGTCTTCCCAGTCCTTGATGCCCTTGGGGTTGCCGTTGCGCACGAGGAACAGCATGGTCGACGTGGTCGGCGATGCGTTCTCGGGAAACTGCTTGTTCCAGTCCTTGGCGACCACGCCCGTGTTGGCCAGAAAGTCGATGTCGGTCGAGGTGTTCATGGTCACCACGTCGGCGTCGAGGCCGTCGGCCACGGCGCGCGCTTGCGCACTGGAGCCGCCATGCGACTGGTCGATCTTCACGTCCTTGCCCGTGGCCTTCTTGTAGTGGGCCACGAACGCCGCGTTGTAGTCCTTGTAGAACTCGCGCGCCACATCGTACGAGGCGTTCAGCAGCGTGGTGCCCTGGGCAAAGGCGCTGCTGCCTGCGAATGCGGAGGACGCCAACGCGAGCACGGCGGCGAAGATCTTGAGTCTGGAAGTCATGTGGTTGCCAAGTTTTCTGAAAATTCACGGCCCGCCGGCCATGCGGCGGGCTCGTCGGTCAACGACTGGAGCAAGGCCAGGCCGAGCGGCCAGTCTCCATGCCCCGAATCGATATTGATATGCCCCGCATTCTGCATGCGGACAAACTCACTGCCCCAGGCGCGGGAATATGCGCCGGCCAGGCGGATCGGGCAATACGGATCGTTGCTGCTTGCCACCACGATGCTGCGATACGGCAGGGCCGCATACGGCACGGGCGCAAAGTCGGACAGAACGGCCCGGCGCTCGGGGTCGGCCGGCGCCACCAGGAGCGCACCCCGGATGCGCGCGGCAGCCTCGGCCGGCAGGTGCGCCGTTGCAATGCAGCCCAGGCTGTGCGCGGCAATCACCACCGGGCCGGGGCTTTCGAGCACCAGCCTGGCCAGCGCGGCCACCCAGGCCTCGCGCTTGGGCGACGCCCAGTCGTCCTGCACCACCCGCGCCGCGCCCGGAATGCGCTGCTCCCACAGGCTCTGCCAATGGCCGGGCCCGGAGTCGCGCCAGCCGGGCACGATGATCACCGAAGTCTGCATGGCGGCGCTGCCCTGCCTGCTTACTTGTTGGGCTGCGGCGTGATGCGCAGGTAGGGCTTGACGGCCTTGAAGCCCTTGGGAAAGCGCTCTGCCAGTTCAGCCGGGTCCTGGATGCTCGGAACGATGACCACGTCGTCGCCGTCCTTCCAGTTCACGGGGGTAGCCACCTTGTGGCTGTCGGTGAGCTGCAGCGAGTCGATCACGCGCAGGATCTCGTCGAAATTGCGGCCCGTGGAGGCCGGGTACGTGATGGTCGCGCGAATCACCTTCTTCGGATCGATGATGAACACGCTGCGCACCGTGGCCGTGGCCGATGCGTTGGGGTGAATCAGGTCGTACAGGTCGGCCACCTTGCGATCGTGGTCGGCCACGATCGGGAAGTTCACCGTGGTGTTCTGCGTCTCGTTGATGTCGCCGATCCACTCCTTGTGCTTGGTGGCCGGGTCGACGCTCAGCGCAATGGGCTTTACGCCGCGCTTGGCAAACTCGCCCGACAGCGCCGCGGTCTTGCCGAGCTCCGTGGTGCAAACAGGCGTGAAATCGGCGGGGTGCGAGAAGAACACGACCCACGAATCGCCGGCCCACTGATAGAAGTCGAGGGGGCCTTCGCTGGAATCCTGGGTGAAATTGGGGGCTGTGTCGCCGAGTCGCAGGGTCGCCATGGTCGCTCCTTGGATTGGATGGGACCTGGGATTGTGCGAACGCCTGCTTCAATGCCAAACGAATATCTACTTGTTTGGTTATGGCGTTTTTCGCATAACGAACGCCCGGCGCTGAATTGGCAAGACGCTAGTACATGCCGGTTTCGCTCCCGTGCAAGTGCTCGGCCAGGAAATCGATCAACCGCCGCACCGCCGGCACCAGCGCTCGCCGGGATGGAAAAACCATGTGCGCAATGACGGCCGGCGGCCCCCACTCGGGCAGAACTCTCGCGAGCCGGCCGGCCTCCACATCTTCACGGCACATGTAGCCGGGCAGCAGGGTTGCACCCGCGCCCTCGAGCACGGCGAGTTGCAACGTCGCGAGATCGTCTGCCACGTAGCGGGGCGTATGAATGTGCGTATAAGTCTCGCCATTGGGGCCTTCGAGCCGCCATTCGCTGCGCCCTTCGCTGTTGGCCGACATGGCCGCGGTCTGGAGCCGCGCAAGGTCGGCGGGCGTTTTCACCGGGCCCTGGCGCTTCAGCAGGTCCGGCCTCATCACCAGCACCGCGCGGCTCGTTCCCAGCACCTTGGCCACCAGCGTAGTGCTGTCCTCGATGGCCGGCCGCACACGCAAGGCGATGTCGATGCCCTCCTCGATCAGGTCGACCGGCCTGTTCATCACCCGCAGATCGACACGCACACCCGGGTAGCGCTCCATGAACTGGGGCAGCAACCGGCCCAACCCGCTGTGTGCAATGGAAATGGGGCAGCTCAGCCGCACCATGCCGCTTGGCTCCGTCTGCACCTGCGCCACGGCCTCGGCCGCGGCCTGTGCTGCGTCGCGCATGGCTGCCGAATGCCTCAAGTAGATTTCGCCCGCCGGCGTGAGCGAAAGCCGCCTGGTGCTGCGCTGCATGAGTTGCACGCCCAGCCGCTCCTCGAGATCGGCCACGCGGCGCGACAGCCGCGACTTGGGAACCCCGAGCGCGCGGCTTGCCGCGGCAAAGCCACCCCGCTCCGCCACTTCAGCGAAGAAAACCATGTCGTTAAGGTCTTGCATGAGTCGATTGTCCTGCAAACAGAACGATGTAGGCAAATTTTGCCTACTTATCGAAGACTCGCACCAAAAATAGAATTCTCACATCGTCGGCCACTTTTGAGCGTCGACCCTCACACGAAAGCGATTCACCATGAAACTGCTCCACGTCGATTCCAGCATCCTGAGTTCCAACTCGACCTCCCGCCTCCTCACAGCCGAGATCGTGGCCGCGTGGAAAGCCGCGCATCCGGACACCACGGTCGAATACCTCGACCTCGCGGTGAACACGCCGCCCCACTTCAGCGCCGATGCCCTGGGCATCAAGACGGGCGTGCAGGCCCAGCCGACCGAAGCCCAGCAGCGCGAAAACGAGCTCTCCGAAAAGCTCGTGAGCCAGTTCCTCGCCTCGGACGTCATCGTTGTGGGCGCGCCGCTGTACAACTTCTCGATCCCGACCCAGCTCAAGGCCTGGATCGACCGCCTCGCCCAGATCGGCCGCACGTTCAAGTACACCGACAAGGGCCCCGTGGGCCTGGCCGGCGGCAAGACCGTGATCGTGGCTTCGAGCCGCGGCGGCATCTACTCGACCTCCGAAGGCGGCCGTGCCCTGGAACATCAAGAGAGCTACCTGAAGGCAATCTTCGGCTTCTTCGGCATTACCGACGTGCGGTACGTGCGCGCCGAAGGCCTTGCCATGGGCGACGCACCCAAGGCCGCCGCACTGGCTGCCGCGCGTGCAGACATCCTCACGGCAACGGCAGAAGCCGCCAACCAGAAGGACGTGGCTCAAGCCGCCTGAGCTTCGCTCGCTCCCAAGAAAAAAGCCGCTCCCAGGAGCGGCTTTTTCACGCCTGCCCGATCAGGCCGGGTTGCCCGATGGCTGGCCGGCGCGTCAGGCGCCCGAGTGCGTCTTGATCCAGCCAACGTACTTGTCCATCCACCCCTGCAGGAACTTCTTCGTTCCTTCATTGCCGATGTGGCCCTTGTCGTCGAACAGGCCATCCTTGAACTGCAGGAATATTTCAGGTGCGCCCAACGTCGGAACGTCGAGGTACGCCAGCACGTTGCGCAAGTGCTGCTGCGCCAGCGCGGTGCCGGTGGCGCCCACCGAAATTCCGACCACCGCCGCCGGCTTGCCCGCCCAGGCACTCTGGCCATATGGACGCGAAGCGTGGTCGATTGCGTTCTTCAGCAGGCCGGGAAACGAGCGGTTGTACTCGGGCGTCACGAACAACAAGCCATCGGCCGCGGCGATCTCCGTCTTGAGCCGTTTCACCGAAGGTGCCTGGTTGCCGTCGTCGTCCTGGTTGTACAGGGGCAAGTCATCAATGCGCAAATGCTCGAAGGTGAAGTCCGACGGTGCGAGATGCGCCAGCGCAAGGGCGAGCTTCTGGTTGTAGGAATCCTTGCGAAGGCTGCCGACGATCACGGCAATTCGGGTCTGGCTCATGAATGAAGCTCCTTTGGGTTGAGTAAGAGGAATGTGAAAGGTGGCGAAAACCATTATGCGAAGCGCCCAAGACCTTTTCCAGAAAAGCTCTTCCCTTCCGACCGCCTTTTCGGCACCGCAAGCAGCCTGGCCCGATCGCGGGCATCATCGTCCGGGTTCTTTCGATCCAGGAGCAATTCGCGATGAGATTCTTGATGGTGGGTGCCGGCGCGCTCGGCGGTTATTTCGGCGGCCGACTGCTGGAGGCGGGACGCGACGTGACTTTTCTGCTGCGCCCCCGGCGCGCGGCGCAAATCGCGAAAACAGGGCTGGTCGTCCAAAGCCCGTTCGGCAACTTGCAACTGCCCTCGCCGCCGCATGTGCTTGCCGAAGACATCAAGGCCCCTTTCGATGTGATCGTGGTCGGAAGCAAGGCCTACGATCTCGACTCGACCATGGATTCGTTCGCACCGGCGGTGGGCCCCAACACGGTCATTCTCCCCTTGCTCAACGGCATGGGTCACATCGAGCGCCTGGTGGAGCGCTTCGGCGACGAACGTGTGCTGGGCGGCCTTTGCATGATCTCGGCCACGCTGGACGACGAAGGCCGCGTGCTGCACCTCAACGACATGCACGGCCTGAGCTACGGCGAACGCGCCGGCGGGCGCTCGGCGCGTGTCGACGCCATTGCGGCGCAGTTCGACGGCGCAAAGTTCAGCGCCACCGCAAGCGAGACCATTTCGCAGGACATGTGGGAGAAATGGGTCTTCATCGCTTCGGCCGCCGGCCTCACCAGCCTCATGCGCGCATCTATCGGCGACATCGCGAGCGCGGGCGGCCAGGACGTGGCGCTCGCAATCTTCGATGAATGCTGTGCCATTGCCGCGCACAACGGCTTCGCGCCCCGCCCCGCAGCCATCGAGCGCGGCCGCGCCATCATGACCGCACCGGGCTCGCCGATGACCGCATCCATGTACAAGGACATCGTGCGCGGTGCGGCGGTCGAGGCCGACCACATCGTCGGAGACTTGCTGGGCCGTGCGCCCGTTGGCCGTTCGGCAATACCTTCGGTGCTGCGCATCGCCTACGTCCACCTGAAAGCCTACGAGGCGCAACGCGCCCGCCAAGCCACTTGACGAGGGTTTCCCGATGACTGACGCCATCGCGTTTCTCCACACCGCGCAGGTGCATGTGCCGACCTTCGAGCAACTCACCCGCGAGATTGCTCCCGAGCTGGAGGTGCGTCATCTGGTCAGGGAAGAGTTGCTGCAGGAAGCCCGTGCCAACGGCATCGATAGCCCCAAGCTCGCCGCGCGCGTGCATGACGCCATGCGCGAGGCCGCATCCGACGGCGCCGCGGTGGTTGCATGCACCTGCTCCACCATCGGCGGCATTGCCGAAAAAACCGCGACGGGAGGTGCCTTTACCGCCCAGCGCATCGACCGGGCAATGGCCGAGCGGGCCGTGCGCGCCGGTCCGCGCGTGCTGATTGCGGCTGCGCTCGAAAGCACCCTGGAGCCGACGACCGCGCTCATTCTTTCAACTGCGGCGCAGGCCGGCGCCGGCGTGAGGCCGAGTGTGCTGTGGGTGGAAGAAGCCTGGCCGTACTTCGAGGCTGGCGACACCGTGCGCTATATCGAAACCCTGGCCAAGGCAATTCGCACCGCCGCTGGGGCAGCCGACGCCGTGGTCCTGGCGCAGGCCTCCATGGCCCCCGTGGCGCGCCGACTGGCCGACCTCGGCATCGAGGTGCTCGCAAGTCCGGCGCCTGGCGTTGCGCATGCTGTGGCAACGCTGCGCGCTTCGCGCACGGCATGGGCTGCGCAGGCCACAGCTCTGGCGGGGCCCGCTACCTTCACTACTCCGATTTGAGAATCGTCTCGCCCTTCAACGCGCCCATGTCGCGGGTGTTGAAGCGGTGCCGCTTCCATCCCTCCCACGTGCGGCGCATGTGGGTGATCGAGATGAAGTAGTACAGAAACTTGAACATGCCGAGCGCCCGCCAGATCGGCGTGTCGCGATAGATGTCGCCTGCCAGCAGCGACATCAGCCCTTCCTTCACGCGGAACGGGTTGCCCGGGTGCATGAACATGTCGCGGATCGTCGGGTTGGTCACCCGATAGATGAACCACGAATACTCGCGCGGTCCCTTGCGCATCATGGCTTCGAAATCTTTGCGCGCGGGCGCCAACTCGGCCGGCTTGTCCAGCGCCGTGGCCACGAGTTCGGCACCGTCGAATGCGCTGTGCATGGCCAGGTACACGCCGGACGAGAACATCGGGTCGATGAAGGTGAAGGCATCGCCCAGCATCAGGTAGCGGTCGCCCGTGGCATGGGTGCTCGAATACGAGAAGTTGCCGGTGGCGTGCACTGCGTCGTCCACCAGCGTGGCATTCTTCAGCCGATCGACCAGCACCGGGCAAAGCGCGATGGTGTCGTAGAAAAAGTCTTTCAGCGGCTTGTCGCGCGTCTTCAGGTAATAGGGCCAGCAGACCGCGCCCACGCTGGTGGTGCCGTCGGCCAGCGGAATGAACCAGAACCAGCCGTGCGGAAACCAGCAGATGCTGATGTTTCC
>NZ_JAVDUZ010000012.1:0-215193 GCF_031456585.1 Variovorax sp. 3319 | reverse complement strand
GGCAGCCGCCAGGTGGCCGAAGCGGGCCGCACGATGGACGAGATCGTGGACAGCGTCAAGCGCGTGACCGACATCATGGGCGAGATCACGGCTGCGAGCCAGGAACAGAGCACCGGCATCGAGCAGGTGAACCAGGCCATTGCGCAGATGGACCAGGTGACGCAGCAGAACGCGGCCCTGGTGGAAGAAGCCGCCGCCGCAGCGCAGTCGATGCAGGAGCAGGCCGCCAGCCTGGTGGAAGCAGTGAGCGTGTTCAAGCTGGACAGCCACGCCGCCTTGCGCCCGCTTGCGCAAGTGCACGCCAAGCTGCAACCGGCGCTGCCATCGCGCAAGGCCATGCCTGCGCTGAAGGCGCCGGCGCGGGCCGGGGCAGAAGCCAAGTCTCCTCCGAGGCTTGCCGCAGCCCATGCCGGTTCCGGCGATTGGACCGAGTTCTGAACCGCGTTCCAAGGCACAAGAGTTCTAGCGACTTTCAACGTCTCTCAGGAGGAAAAACATGAAATGGTTCCAAGGGCTTCCCGTCGCCGTGAAGCTGGTGCTCAGCTTTCTCGTCGTCGCGGCGGTGGGCGCGGGTGTCAGCGGCCTCGGTATTTTTCACATGGGTCGTATCAACGCGTCGACCGAGAGCCTCTACAACAACGATCTGCGTGCCATCAAGTCGGTGCAGGCGGCAAACATCCATCTGCTGGATGCCAGCCGCGCCCAGATGGGCCTGCTGTCGGCCGGCACCAAGGGCGAGCGCAACCTTGGCTTCAAGGAACTGAAGGAGGCCGTGGCCGCACTCGAATCGAACGTGGCCGACGCGAAGCCGCTGCTCGAGGAGACCACCGAGGGGCGCGAGCTGCATGAGCAGTACCAGAAGCTGATGCCGCCGCTCAAGAAGCACCTGGCCGACTTTGCGGATCTCATCGCGAGGCAGACGCTGGACAGTTCGCAGTTCGAAGGCAACGTGCCCGAAGAAAGCGCGTTGCTGCTGAAGGAATCCCGCGCGCTTGAAAAGGTGCTGCAGAGCATGGTGGCCTACAACGACCAGCAGGCTCGCAGCAGCATGGAAGACGCCGCCGGCACTTTCAAGCAGTCGCGCCTCCTGATGCTGCTGCTGGCACTGGCCGGCGTGGTCATCAGCCTTGGGCTCGGCGTGGCAGTGGCGCGGCTCCTGGCCGGCCAGTTGGGCGGCGAGCCGGCCTATGCAGCCGATGTGGTCGGCCGCATTGCAAGCGGCGACCTGACGGAACGCGTGCAGGCGCGCACGGCCCGCAGTGGCAGCCTGCTGTTCTCCATCAAGCGCATGCAAGACCAGTTGACCGACGTCGTCGTTCGCATCAAGACATCGAGCGACGCCATCGCTACGGCCTCGGGCCAGATTGCCGCGGGCAACCAGGACTTGTCTTCGCGCACCGAAGAGCAAGCCAGTTCGCTCGAAGAAACGGCTGCTTCGATGGAAGAGCTCACCTCTACCGTCAAGCAGAACGCTGACAACGCGCGGCAAGCCAACCAACTGGCGCTTTCGGCCTCTGAAGTGGCGGTGAAGGGCGGCAACGTGGTGGGCCAGGTCGTCGACACCATGGCGTCTATCAATGCCTCGTCGAAAAAGATCGTCGACATCATCGGCGTGATCGACGGCATTGCGTTCCAGACCAACATCCTGGCGCTGAATGCTGCGGTGGAAGCCGCACGCGCTGGCGAGCAGGGCCGCGGCTTCGCGGTCGTCGCCGCGGAAGTGCGCAGCCTCGCACAGCGCTCTGGCGCAGCCGCCAAGGAAATCAAGGGCCTGATCGACGACTCCGTCGGCAAGGTCGACGTGGGTAGTGCGTTGGTCGGTGAAGCCGGCAAGACCATGGCCGAGATCGTGGGCAGCGTGAAGCGCGTGACCGACATCATTGGCGAAATCACGGCCGCGAGCCAGGAGCAGAGCACCGGCATCGAGCAGGTGAACCAGGCCATCGCGCAGATGGATCAGGTCACGCAGCAGAACGCGGCCCTGGTCGAAGAAGCAGCCGCGGCCGCGCAATCGATGCAGGAGCAGGCCGCCAGCCTCGTCGACGCAGTGAG
Source organism: Variovorax sp. 3319 (assembly GCF_031456585.1). Classification (NCBI taxonomy): domain Bacteria; kingdom Pseudomonadati; phylum Pseudomonadota; class Betaproteobacteria; order Burkholderiales; family Comamonadaceae; genus Variovorax; species Variovorax sp. 3319. The sequence continues at coordinate 213,141 of NZ_JAVDUZ010000012.1, read as the reverse complement.
CGTTTTCAGGCTCGAGGCCGGGGCGCACGCAGGCCATGCCACGCGCGTCGAACCCATGCATGCGGCCGAGCCGACCGAGCGGCCGCTCGCAAACCTGCGCAAGAAGAAGGAGGCGATTGCCTCTACCCCTCCCTTGGCCCTCGCCCGCGGCACCGCAGGCGACTGGACCGAGTTTTAAAAAATCGACCGCAGCAAGAACACCCTGATGAACGCCGCAGCCACGGATTCGTCCCAGCCACAGCACCCCTTCGTTTCGTTGGCGCGTACGCTGACCATCAGGGCCACGCTGGCCATTCTTGTGGTCACCGTGCTTCTTCTCGGCGTGTTCTATGCCATCGGCTCGGCGCAGCAGCAGCACAGTGCCTCGCAGTACGCGAACGCCAAGGCGGAGGCCATTGCACGGTCGCTGGACATCTTCGACCGCACCATGCAGGTGACCGCCGAAAACGCCTATGGGGTTTTCCGGCGCCAGTTTGCGGGCACCTTCGTGCTCGAAGATGCGGCGCAGGGTGTCGTCAGCAGCTTCGGCGTGGCCATCAACGGAGGCAGCACGGCCGAGGTGGACGCGTTTGCGCGCGACTTCCCCGGCGCCAACGCCACGGTTTTCGTGGCCCAGGGCGAAGACTTCCGCCGCATCACCACGTCGGTCAAGAAGGAAAACGGCGAGCGTGCAATCGGCACGCTGCTCGACCGCAAGAGCGCCGCATATCCGGTGCTGCGCTCGGGCAAGAGGTTCGTCGGCCGCGTGATGCTGTTCGGACGGCCCTACATCACCGTTTACGACCCCGTGCGCGATGCCGCCGGCAACGTGGTCGCGGTGCTCTACATCGGCCTGGACATCTCGCAGCAGCAGGCCTCGTTGGGCGAAGCGGTGGGCAAGACGCGCATCTTCGACACCGGCGGGCTCTACATCGTCGACCCGGGCGCCGTGCCTGAGGCGGCAACCATCGTCTTTCATCCGACCGCGGCCGGCAAGAAGCTCTCCGAGGTGCTCAAGGATGCGGAGTCCACCGATTGGCTCGGCCGCCTGAAGAGCGAAGACGCCGCGTGGCTCGACAACGCGCCCGCGGTGCTCCTGCCTGCGAAGAACGAGCAGCGCTACGCGTCGGTGAGCAAGAGCGAAGCAACCGGCTGGCTCGTGGTGGCAGAAATTCCTGCTGCCGAGGTCCTGGCCGATCTCTACCGCGAGATGACCGTGCTCGGCGGCATCATCGCAGTGGCCGCCCTGGTGCTGGGGGCAACGCTGATCGTCTTCATCCGCCGCATCGTGCGGCCCCTCAGCGTGCTGAGCGACCACGTGCAGACCATCGGCCAGGGCGATCTCTCGCGCCAGCTGACTTCGGACCGCCGCGACGAGATGGGCGTGATCACGCGCGCCGTCGAATCGATGCGGGCAGGGCTGGCCACGGTGGTCGGCGGCGTGCGCACCGGCACCGATGCCATTGCCACCGCCTCGGGCCAGATTGCCGCAGGCAACCAGGACCTGTCTTCGCGCACCGAAGAGCAGGCCAGCTCGCTCGAAGAAACCGCCGCTTCGATGGAAGAGCTCACCTCTACCGTCAAGCAGAACGCGGACAACGCCCGCCAGGCCAACCAGCTGGCCCTGTCCGCCTCCGAAGTCGCAATCAAGGGCGGCAACGTCGTCGGCCAGGTCGTCGACACCATGGCCTCGATCAATGCGTCGTCCAGGAAGATCGTCGACATCATCGGCGTGATCGACGGCATTGCGTTCCAGACCAACATCCTGGCGCTCAATGCCGCCGTCGAAGCCGCCCGGGCAGGCGAGCAGGGCAGGGGCTTTGCCGTTGTCGCCTCCGAAGTGCGCAGCCTTGCGCAGCGCTCGGCCGCGGCCGCCAAGGAAATCAAGGGCCTCATCGACGACTCCGTGGGCAAGGTCGATGTGGGCAGCGCCCTCGTGGGCGAAGCCGGCAAGACGATGGAAGAGATCGTGAGCGGCGTCAAGCGCGTCGCGGACATCATCGGCGAGATCACGGCTGCGAGCCAGGAGCAGAGCACCGGCATCGAGCAGGTGAACCAGGCCATCGCGCAGATGGACCAGGTGACGCAGCAGAACGCGGCGCTGGTCGAAGAAGCCGCTGCCGCGGCGCAATCGATGCAGGAGCAGGCCGCCAGCCTGGTGAGCGCTGTGAGCGTGTTCAGGCTGGAGCCTGCCGCCTGAGCCCCAAGACAAAACAGTATCCAGACAGCACCATGAGACTCAACCTACCCGTCACAAGCAACGAATATCTGCTCGACGACAACGCGGCACTGGTGTCGCGCACCGATCTCAAGGGGCGCATCACCTACGTCAACCCGGCCTTCGTAGCCGCCAGCGGCTACACGGTGCAGCAGCTCGTCGGCAAGGCGCACAACATGATCCGGCATCCGGACATGCCCCCCGAGGCCTTTGCCGACATGTGGGCGACGCTGAAGAGCGGCCTGCCCTGGACCGGCATGGTCAAGAACCGACGCGAGAACGGCGACTTCTATTGGGTGCTCGCGAATGTGACGCCGGTGCGCCGCAACGGCCAGATCGAAGGCTACATGTCGGTGCGCAGCAAGCCCGACCGTGCCGAGGTGGAGCAGGCCGAACAGATCTACCGCCGGTTCCGCGAAGGCCAGGCCAAGGGCCTCGCCATCGAGCAGGGCGAAGTGGTCAAGCGCGGTTGGACGAGCATCCTGGCACGCGTGCGCCGCTTTCCGGTGCGGATGCGGGTGTTTGGTTCCGCCGCCGCCGCCGCCGTCCTGATGCTCGGGCTTGGCGTGGCGGGCTGGCTGGGCCTTGTCGGTCCGCAGGCATGGGCCATCGGCGCTGCAATCTGCGCGCTTGCCTGGGCCGGCTTCGGCTACTTTCTCGACTGCACGGTGTTCCGGCCAATGGACCAGGCCGTGCGGGTGGCACAGGCCATTGCGTCGGGCGGCATTGCGAAGTTCCAGGTCCGCCCCGGGGACGAGATGCGCCACCTGCTGCGCGCGCTGAACCAGATGAGCGCAAACTTCTCGGCGATCGTGGTGGACGTGGACACCAACGTTTCGCACGTGATGACGGCCTCGACGCAAATCGCCGCAGGCAACCAGGACTTGTCTTCGCGCACCGAGCAACAGGCGAGTTCGCTTGAACAGACCGCCGCTTCCATCGAGCAGCTTACCTCCACCGTCAAGCAGAACGCCGACAACGCAAAGCAAGCCAACCAACTCGCGCTTTCGGCCTCCGAAGTTGCGGTGAAGGGCGGCAATGTCGTCGGCCAGGTCGTCGACACCATGGCCTCGATCAATGCCTCGTCCAAGAAGATCGTGGACATCATCGGCGTGATCGACGGCATTGCGTTCCAGACCAACATCCTCGCCCTCAATGCGGCCGTCGAAGCCGCACGCGCGGGCGAACAAGGCCGCGGGTTCGCGGTCGTCGCGTCCGAGGTGAGAGGCTTGGCACAGCGCTCCGGCGCGGCCGCCAAGGAAATCAAGGGCCTGATCGACGACTCGGTGGGCAAGGTCGACGAGGGCAGCGCCCTGGTGGGCGAGGCCGGCAAGACCATGGCCGAGATCGTAGGCAGCGTGAAGCGCGTGACCGACATCATCGGAGAGATCACCGCGGCCAGCCAGGAGCAGAGCACCGGCATCGAGCAGGTGAACCAGGCCATCGCGCAGATGGACCAGGTAACGCAACAGAACGCGGCCCTGGTTGAAGAAGCTGCCGCAGCCGCGCAATCGATGCAGGAGCAGGCCTCGAGCCTGGTCGAGTCGGTCAGCGTGTTCCGGCGCGTCGCCTGAACGCGGAGCGCGAAGGGCCTTCAACTTTTGCGCATCCTGCCGATAAACAAAGCAACAGGCGCTCCCACCGGCGCCTTCCGTCTGACAAAAGAAACGTTTTACAGGTAAAGCCTCATGTCCATGTTTTATACGGGCCTGTCCGGCCTGAGCGTGGCGCGAACCGCGCTCATGACCACGGCCCACAACACGGCCAACGTGTACACCACCGGCTACAGCCGCCAGACCGCGCTGGTCTCCACGCTCGGCGGCACCGTGAATGGCGCGGGCTTCATCGGCAACGGTGCGCGTGTAACCTCGGTGCAGCGCAGCTACGACCGCTACCTCACGGCCCAGCTCAATGGCGCCGAAGCCGCGGGCGCAGCGCTTGCGAGCTATGGTTCGCAGATCAACCGCATCGACTCCCTGCTGGCCGACAAGACCGCTGGCCTCACGCCGCTGATGCAGAGCTTCTTTGCCAGCGTGCAGGACGTGGCCAACACGCCGGCCGACCCGGCCGCACGCCAGCAGCTCATCAGCGCCGCGCAGTCGCTGGCCAACAAGTTCCGCTCCACCGACCAGTACCTCACCGACCTGAACAGCTCGGTCAACGAACAGATCGAAGGCAGCGCCGCAAAGATCAACACCTATGCCACGCAGATCGCAAGCCTGAACCAGCAGATCAGCCAGCTCAGCGCCATGGCCGGCGGCCAGCCGCCCAACGACCTCATGGACCAGCGCGACCAGCTGGTGAGCGACCTCGGCAAGATCGTCGATGTGAAGGTAATGGAACAGGACAGCGGCCAGTACAACGTCTTCATCGGCAACGGCCAGACGCTGGTGCTGGGCGACCGCGCTGCGAAGATGCAGTCGGTGCAGTCCGCTGCCGATCCCACGCGCCAGTCGATGGCGCTGGTCGGCCTGACGGGCACGGTTTCCGAGCTCAACGACAACGTGCTCACCGGCGGATCGCTGGGCGGGCTTCTGGCCTTCCGCGCCGAAACGCTCACCACTACGCAGAACGCCGTGGGCCGCCTTGCGATGGCACTTGCCAGCGAGTTCAACGACCAGCACAAGCTTGGCGTGGACCTGAACGGCGCGCTGGGCGGCAACTTCTTCTCGGAGGCCGTTCCCGGCGTGTTCTCGCATGCAAAGAATGCCGGCAACATGGTGCTCGGCGCCAGCGTGACCGACACCTCGCAGCTTTCGACCAGCGACTACTCGGTGCAGGTGAAAGACGTGGCCGGAACGCTGACCTACACAGTCACACGGTTGTCCGACAAGCAGGTGATGGGCGACTACACCTCGTTCCCGGCCAGCTTCGACGGCGTGAGCCTCTCGGTGGCCAGCGGCACTGCGCAAGCGGGCGACTCGTTCCTGGTGCAGCCCACGCGCACCGGTGCGCGCGACGTGGACGTGCTGGTGCGCGAAACGGCCAAGGTGGCCGCCGCATCGCCGCTGGTTACCGGCAAGACCGTCGGCAACAAGGGCACGGGCGCTCTGAGCCCAGCGGTGGTCGACCAGAGCTACCTGGCCTCGCCGCTTGCGGCCACGGTCACGCTCGCATACGACGCCGGCGGCAACACGCTGTCGGGTTTTCCGGCGGGCTCCCCGGTTACCGTGACCCTGGCCGACGGCACTGCCACCAACTACCCGGCCGGCACGCCCGTGCCGTACACCGCAGGTGCTGCCATCAGCTTCGGCGGCATCGAGGTCAAGCTCACAGGCGCCCCGGCGCAGGGCGACACCTTCACCATCGGCAAGAACGTGGCCGGCGTGTCGGACGGCAGCAACGCGCTGAAGCTGGGCGCGCTGCAGCGCAAGAACGCCATGGACGGCGGCACCTCCACCTTCAACGGCGCCTTTGCCAAGCTGGTGAGCGAGGTGGGCAACCGCGCCATGGAGATCCGCGTGGCGTCGCAGACGCAAGAGAGCGTCACGGGCCAGATTCGCGCCAGCCGCGATTCGATCTCGGGCGTGAACCAGGACGAGGAAACCGCCAACCTGCTGATGTACCAGCAGATGTACCAGGCCAATGCCAAGGTGATCCAGACCGCATCGAGCATGTTCGACGCGATTCTGGGCATCCGCAACTGATCCGGCCCTCGTTTTTACAGAACAGATTTCAGGAGTCGAGATGCGCATCAGCACCCAATCCTTCTACGCCCAGAGCATGAGCGCCCTGGGTTCGCAGCAGCAGCAGCTGTTTCGAATCCAGCAGCAGCTTGCCGCCGGCACCAAGTTCCTGACGCCGGCCGACGATCCGGTAGCGGCTGCGCGCGCGCTGGGCGTCAACCAGTCGATGGCGGAGTCGGCCCAGTACGCCAGCAGCCGCAGCCGCGCGATGCTCTCGCTGTCGCAAGAGGAAACCGCATTGAAGTCGGCCACCTCGATCATGCAGAACATGAAGACGCTGGCCGTGCAGGCCGGCAACGGCACCCTCTCGGACGCCGACCGCGCCTCGCTCGCCACCACGCTGCAGAGCAACCTGGACCAGCTGGTGAACGTGGCCAACGCCGACGACGGCAACGGCCAGTTCCTGTTTGCCGGCTTCAAGAGCGCCAGCCCGCCTTTCGTGGCCGACGCCGCAGGCGGCATCCAGTACATGGGCGACCAGGGCCAGCGGCTCATGCAGATCGACGTGTCGCGCCAGATGTCGACCACCGACGATGGCCGCAGCGTGTTCCAGTCGGTGCAGGGCGGGGCGGGCTACGTGAGCTCGGCCGGCGCGGCCAACACCGGCTCGGGCGTGTTCGGCCCCGTCGGCCTGACCGACGCAACCGCCGCCAACTACGGCAAGGACTTCGTCATCAGCTTTGCGGGTGGCAACTACACCGTGACCACGCAGGACACGCCTCCCGTGGTGGCCGCATCGGGCCCCTACGTGGCCGACACACCCATTTCGTTCGGTGGCCTGCAGATCAAGATGAGCGGCACCCCCGCCGATGGCGATACCTTCCAGGTGGCCACGGCCCGCAACGCCGGTACCGACGTGTTCGCCGCCATTGGAGACATGATCTCCGCGCTGAAGAAGCCGCTGGCCGGCGGCGGCGACGCGGCGCAGGCCGAGCTGCTCAACGCGCTCAGCACCTTCAATGTGAAGATCACCAATGCGCACGACAACGTGCTCACGGTCACGTCGTCGATCGGTGCGCGCATGAACGAGCTCGACGCGCTCAACACCGGCGGCGCCTCGCGCTTCCTGATCGACAAGAGCTATCTTTCGGAACTGGTGGACCTGGACCCCGCCAGCGCCATTTCGGAATACTTGCAGCGCGAAACCTCGCTCAAGGCAACGCAGCAGACCTTTGCACGGTTGCACAGCATTGCGCTGTTCAACTACCTGTAATGAAAGGCGGGGCGGCCCGGGCCGCCCCTCAGGGCCGCAAGGTTTGCGTGAGCTGCAGCACCGAAGAAAGCGCCGCTGCAAAGCGCGGCTCCAGAAAGGCGCCGAACTGCGGCAAGAGCAGCTGCATCATGCCGATGCCCGCCAGGAGCGTGAGCGGAAAGCCGATTGCAAAAATGCTGAACTGCGGCGAAGCCCGGTTAAGAATGCCCATGGCCAGGTTGAGCGTGAGCAGCGCGGTAACCAGCGGCAGCGCAAGCATGAAGCCATTGATGAAGATCTGCCCGCCGCCCAGCACCAAAAACATCCAGCCTTGCGCGGCCAGCGGCGCATCGGCAATCGGCAGCGTGCTGAAGCTCTCGGCCAGCCCGGCCACCATCAGCAAGTGGCCGTCCACCGCCAGAAAAAGCAGTATGGCCAGCATGTGCATCAGCCGTGCAATCACCATCGTGGCACCGCCGGCCATCGGGTCGAAAAACGATGCGAACGAAAGGCCCATCTGCAGGCCGATGTATTCGCCCGCGGCCAGCACGGCGGCAAACACCATGCGCATCGTGAAGCCGATGGCCCCGCCGATGAGCACCTGCTGCACGATGATCCAGATACCGCCGGCCGAAACCACCGGCACCGGCGGCATCGGCCCGAGCGTCGGTGCAATGGCAATGGTCAGCAGGGCCGCAATGGCCACCTTGATCTGCCGCGAAACGCCGGGCTCGCCGAACACCGGCGCGGTGCTTACCAGCGCCAGCATGCGGATGAACGGCCAGAGAAAAGCCGTCAGCCAGGCGGTCAGCTCCGCCGAGGTGACGGAGAAAATGGCGGGCATCGCGCGCGTGCCCTCAGGCCACGAGTTGCGGAATGCTCGAGAACAGTGTGCGGATGTAGTCGAGCATCTGCGCCAGCATCCACGGGCCGGCAATTACCAGCACCGCGCACACGGCCAGCAGCTTGGGAATGAACGACAGCGTGGCCTCGTTGATTTGCGTGGCCGCCTGGAAGATGCTGATGATCAGGCCAACCACCAGGGCCACCAGCAGCATCGGCGCGCCAAGCAGCAGCGAGACGTGAATCGCCTGGCTGCCCAGGGACATGACGGATTCGGGGGTCATTCCGGTCCTCTAAAGATAAAAGCTCTGGGCCAATGCGCCGATCAGCAATTGCCAGCCATCGGCCATGACGAACAGCATCAGCTTGAAGGGCAATGCAATGGAAGCGGGCGGCACCATCATCATGCCCATCGACATCAGCACGCTGGCGACCACCAGGTCGATGATGAGAAACGGTATGAAGATGGTGAAGCCGATCTGGAACGCCGTTTTCAGTTCGCTGATCACGAAGGAGGGCAGCAGAATGCGCAGCGGCACTTCTTCGGGCCCCTGCATGTCCGGAACCTTCGCGAGACGGGCGAACAGGGCCAGGTCGTTTTCGCGGGTCTGCTTGAGCATGAAAGACTTGAAGGGCGCAATGCCTTTTTCAAGCGCCTTCTCTGCCGTGATCTTGTTTTCGGAGAACGGCTTGTAGGCTTCGTCGTAGACCTTGTCGAACACGGGCGACATCACGAAGAAGGTGAGAAACAGCGAGAGGCCCACAAGAATCTGGTTGGGCGGCGAAGACTGCGTGCCGATGGCCGTGCGCAGCAGGCCCAGCACAATGAGAATGCGCGTGAAGCTCGTCATGCTCAGCAACAGTGCCGGCAAGAACGTGATCGAGGTAAGCAGCACCAGCGTCTGCACGCTGAGCGACCAGGTCTGGCTGCCGGCGGGGCCGGGCGAGCTGGTGAGCCCGGGCAGGCCCTGCGTCCATGCCGTCATCGGCAGAACCAGGGCGAGCAGGGTCAGCACGACGCTGCGAAAGCGCCGATGGGAAGCAAGACGAATCATGGGTTGGGCCGCTGCCTGAGTCCGAGGGAGTCGCGCAGTTTTTGAGCGAAGAGTCCGGCCGCGCCAGCAAAGCGCGGGTCTGGCGTGGCGGTGGCTTCGCCCGGAGCCGGGTTTGCGGACACCGCCTGTGCGGGCATCGAGTGCAGCGTGTTCACCTGGCTCGATGTAACGCCCAGCACCAGCCAGGTGGCGCCAACCTCGACCACCACCACGCGTTCGCGCTGGCCGACCATGGCACTCGAAACCACTTTCACAAACTGGCCGCCCCCCAGGCGCTGCAGTCCGAAACGGCGCGCCGCCCAGGCGCACAGGAAGATGAGGCCCAGCACCACGAACATGCCGAAGCCCGCCTGCAGAAGGCCCGATGCGCCCACTGCCGGGGCCGCTTCCACGGGCGAGGGCACCGTGGGCAGTGCCGCGTGGGCAACGTGCGCGCCCAGGCTGCTTGCCACAGCCGCAATCGACACGGCAACACGCCGCAACCGGCTGGCAAGCAAGCTCATGACCGGCCGAGCTTCTGCATGCGCTCGGAGGGCGTCACGATGTCGGTCAGGCGAATGCCGTACTTCTCGTTCACGACGACCACTTCGCCTTGCGCAATCAGGTAGCCGTTGATCAGCACGTCCAGCGGCTGGCCGGCCAGGCCGTCCAGCTCCACCACCGAACCTTGCGACAGTTGCAGCAGGCTCTTGATGGTGATGCGGGTGCGGCCGAGTTCGGCCGTGAGTTGCACCGGCACGTCGAGGATGCGCTCCACGTCCACCGGCGAACCGGAAGCGGACGGCGCCGGTTGCAGCGGCTGGAAGACGCGGCTGCCTGCCGGGGCGGCGGCAGGTGCGGGTGCAAAGGCAGGGGCCGGGGCAGGCGCAGGGGCGGGTGCGGGAGCGGAAGCAGCGGTCTGCTCGGCCAGCGCGCTGGCCCAGTCGTCCGCATCGCTGTTGGATGGGGTGTTGTCAGTCATGTTCGTTCTTCAGATCGCTGTCTTGGTGGGAGATCATCTGCAGCACGCGCAGGGCATAGCGTTCGTTCGAGACCCCGTAGCCGCACTCCATTACCGGAATGCCGTCGACGCGTGCGGTGATCGACTCGGGAAGTTCAATGGGCAGCACGTCGCCGGCCTGCAGCTTGAGCACCTCGCCGATGGTCGAGGGCAAGGTAATGAATTCGGCGCTGAGCTCCACGTCGGCGCTCTGCATCTGCTGCGACATCTGACGCACCCAGCGCTTGTCGACCTCGATCTCGTCCTGCACCGGGTTGGAGAGCAGGTCGCGGATCGGCTCGATCATCGAATAGGGAATGCACACGTGCAAAAAGCCGCCCACGGGGCCGAACTCGATCTGCAGCGTGGTGTTGATCACCACCTCGTTGGGCGCGACGATGTTGGCCAGCTTGCCGTGCATTTCGGCGCGCACGTAGTCGAAGCTCAGCGGGAACACCGGCTGCCATGCATCCGCATAGCACTGCAGCGTGAGGTTCAGCAGCCGCTTGATGATGCGCTGCTCGGTGCGCGTGAAGTCGCGCCCCTCGACACGCACGTGATAGCGCCCGTCGCTGCCAAAGAGGTTGTCGACCACCAGGAACACCAGCTTCGGATCGAACACGAAGAGGGCCGTTCCGCGCAGCGGCTTCATGTGCAGCATGTTGATGTTGGCGGGCACCGGCAGGTGCCGCACAAACTCGCCGTACTGCTGGATGTGAACCGGCCCGACGGAAATGTCGGGGCTGCGGCGCATGAAGTTCAGGAGCGAACTGCGCAGGTGGCGGGCAAAGCGCTCGTTGATGACCTCCAGCGTGTGCATGCGGCTGCGCACGACCCGGTCGGGCGCGCCAAGGTCGTACACTGGAAGGCCGTCGGACCGGGGGGCAGCGCCCTCGGTCTGCTCGGGGCTGCCGCCGGTAACGCCCTGTAGAAGCGCGTCGACCTCGTCTTGGGAAAGCACCTGTTCATAGGCCATGAATCGCAGGTCCGGAAAAAATTACTGCACCACGAAGGTGTTGAAGGAAACGCTGCTGATCTCCTGCGCAGGCAGGCCCGCGCCCAGGGGACGGCTCAGCTCGAGGCGGATTTCTTCCGCCAGGCGCGCCTTGTCCTCGGTGGTTACCAGCGACTCGGGCGGGCGGTTCGACAGCAGCAGCAGGAGGCGGCTGCGCACCTCCGGCATGTATTCGACGACGTGCGCCTTGGCCTGCTCGTCGCGCACCTTCAGGGCCATGCCCACATGCAGGAAGCGCGAGCGGCCTTCGGATTGCACGTTCACGGTGAGGGCCTCGAGCGGCACGAAGATGGGCTTCTCGGGTGCGGGCGCCGGCGTGGCCGGTGCCGCAGATGCGGCGGACGAGCGATTGCTGATGAAGTAGTAGCCGCCGCCGCCAGCAATAGCGCAGGCCAGCACGGCGACCGGGATCACGATCTTCAGCTTCGAGGAGCGAGGCTCGGCTGCAGGAGGAGCGAGTGCGACAGAAGGACTGGTAGCCATATTTGGAACTGCGAAAACGATGTCTGGTTGGGACTATTCTTTGCCAGGTGCCCGGCAAACGAAGGGCTGATCAAGCGCGGAAAAAGGCCTCAGATCCCGCGTTCATCTCTTATGCGAAGGTGTCCACGCCAGCGCTGGACGTGCGCGGCGTGGCGCGCGGCAGGCCGCCGTGCAGCGGTTCGGCAAGGGCGGCAGTCTCGGCGCGGCCGGGGGCCGGGTACTCCGGCTGGCGGGCCGATCCCTGCTGCTGCGGCTGCTGGCCGAAGGCGCCGCCCTGGCCGGCAAAACGATGTGCTTCCGCACCCACCGAAGCCTGGCCCAGGCTGATGCCTTGTTCGGCAAGGCTTGCGCGCAATTGCGGCAGCGCGGCCTCCACGGCCTTGCGCACGCTCTCGTGGGCCGATACGAACATCGCCTGTGCCTGGTTGTCGCCCATGGAGAGCGTGACCTTCAGCGGGCCGAGGCCGGCGGGGTTCAGGTTGAGTTCGGCAACCTGCGCGCCCGCCGCGTTCATGCGCAGCATCTGGTGGCCCACCGCCGGGGCCCACTCTTCGGAGCCGACGGGTGGCGCCACGTTAAGGACGGGCACCTGGCTGGGAGTGGCAGGCTGGTTCGCGCGGTCTGTCGCGGCCATTGCAAAAGTCGCTGCCTGCGGCACCAGGGACGGTTCTGCCGCATCCGATGCAGCCGCAGCAAAGTCGAGCTTGTCGCCTGCGGCCGCGGCCGTGGAGGCCGCCGGTGCAGATTGGGCTTGGCCAACCATTACGGAAGCGCCCGCGCCCTTTGCCTGTCCGCCGGCAACAGATGCCACGGTAGCGGCGGCCGCATCGCTGGCCGAAACCGCACCGGCAACCGGCGCGCCGGCAGGGCCTGCAGCCACGCCTGCCGTGGCCGGTTGTGCCGAAGGGGCTGCCGGGAGTGCAATGGCGGTTTCTGCGCCGCCCTTGTTCTTTGGTTGTGCGGTCTCCGACGCCAGGGCCTGCACGTCGCGCGACAGCGCCGCGGGTGCCGGGCCTTCGCCTTCAACATCCTTGGCCTCGGCCGTTTCGACGGGTGCTGCATCCGTGGCAACGTCGGCAGGCAGGGCCGCCGAGGCCGCATCGTTCACCAACAGGCCCTGGCCGCTTTCGGGCATGGCGGCCGCGGCGGTCGTGCCGGCCGCAAGCGCCGATGCCGCCGCAGGCGTTGAGGCCAACGCAGGCATGGTCGGCGTAAAAAATGCGAGAGGCAGCAGTTCCGCGGGCAGTTCGTCCTTGCGGTCGCCGGCGCGTGAGGATCTGTGCCGTCCCTTGGCTTCAAGCGCGGTAGAGGCACCTTCTTCCTGCGCCTGCTGAGACTGCTGCGACTGGCCGGCGCCGCGCGAGCGGGTCAGCACCGCATTGAAGCTGCGGCCGTCGGCTTCGTCCGCGTTGCGGCCGCGGGGGCCGGAAGCCGTCGAAGAGGCCGAAGAGGCGGCTGCGTTCGGCGCGAAGGAAGGAGCGATGAAGGTGGGCATGGCGGTTCTTCAGAAAGACGTCAGGGTGTCGGTTGGGAAGCGCGGTCGAAGAACTTGCGCGCTGCGCGTTCGTCGCTGTCGCGTTGCTCGCGTCGGGCGCCGACCACGAGCTCTTGCCGCCGCATCCGTTCAGCCAGTGCGTCGAAGGAGTTGAGGCGGCGCTTGTGGTGCTGCCATTCGTTGCGGCCAATGTCCAGCCGCGTGGCGGCCTGCGCCACGATGGCCTGCTGCTGCCGGATGGCGCCGTCGAGCGTGCCTAGAAAGTTGCGGTAGTTGTGCCACTGCGCCGAGGGCAGCCCGTTCTGCATCAGCACGTGCAGCTGGTCGCTGTAATCCTGGCGGTATTGCAGCAGCAGCTCCAGCTTTTGCGCGGCGCTGACCTGCGCGTTCTGCAGCAGGCCGAGCTGCCGCGCGGCATCGTCGGTCTTGTTGCGGGCGAGGTCGGTGAGCGTGTCGAGCGGAAGTTTGTGCGGCATGGCGGCTCCAATAGGGTCAGGGCTCAGGCGGGTTCGAACAGGCTGCCCATGCGGGCGATCGAGGTGGCGTAGTCGCAGCGTTCTTCCATCGATTGCTGCAGGAAGGCCTCGATGCGCGGGTACAGCGCAATGGCCTGGTCGAGCTGCGGGTCGTGGCCGGCCGCATACGCGCCAACGCTGATCAGGTCGCGGTTGCGCTGGTAGCGCGAAAGCGCCTGCTTGAAGCGGCGCACGGTGTCGAACTGCGAAGGCTCGATCAGCGCCGTCATCGCGCGGCTGATGGACGCCTCGATATCGATGGCCGGGTAGTGGCCGGCCTCGGCCAGCGTGCGCGACAGCACCACGTGGCCGTCCAGAATGGCGCGTGCCGAATCGGCAATAGGGTCTTGCTGGTCGTCGCCTTCGGACAGCACGGTGTAGAAGGCCGTGATCGAGCCGCCGCGCCCATTGGCATCGCGCGAACCGTTGCCGGCCCGCTCGACCAGAGCCGGCAGCTTGGCGAACACCGAAGGCGGATAACCCTTGGTAGCCGGCGGCTCGCCGACGGCCAGCGCGATTTCGCGCTGCGCCATGGCATAGCGGGTGAGCGAATCCATGATGAGCAGCACGTCGCGGCCCTGGTCGCGAAAGTACTCGGCCAGGCAGGTGGCATACGCCGCACCTTGCAGGCGCAGCAGCGGCGAATTGTCGGCAGGTGCAGCCACCACCACGGCGCGGGCCAGGCCTTCTTCGCCGAGCGTGTTCTCGATGAAGTCCTTCACCTCGCGGCCGCGTTCGCCGATCAGGCCGACCACGATGACCTCGGCGCTGGTGTAGCGCGCCATCATGCCCAGCAGCACGCTCTTGCCAACGCCGGAGCCTGCAAACAGGCCCATGCGCTGGCCGCGGCCCACGGTGAGCATGGCGTTGATGGCGCGCACGCCGACGTCGAGCACCGAATCGATCGGCGCGCGCGCAAGCGGGTTCATCGGCGGCGAGCTCAGCGGCACGCGGCGGCTCACGTCGAGCGGGCCGAGTCCGTCGAGCGGACGCCCGGCCGCATCGACCACGCGGCCGAGCATGCCTTCGCCCACTGGCAGCCGCTTGGTATGTGCATCGCCGGAGCTGCCGCCCGCGCTGGCTTGCGCCGGGCCGGGCCGTGCGAACACGCGGGCGCCGGGCAGCAGGCCGGCCACTTCGCTCTGCGGCATGAGAAACAGGCGGTCGCCGGCAAAGCCGACCACTTCGGCTTCTGCATGGCGCTGCGGGTAGCCCGGTGGCAGTTCGATCAGGCAGTCGCTGCCGACCGGCAACTGCAGGCCCACGGCCTCCAGCACCAGGCCCACGGCGCGGGTGAGCCGGCCAGAGGTGGCAATGGTCGAGCAAAGGCCGACGTCGTGCCGGGCTTGCGCCAGCGTGCCTAGCCAGGACTTGAGGTGCGGATTGGCGGCAGACGCGGAAGGTGTTGCTGCTTGTGCTGTAGCGGACATCGTGTTCAACCCCCAGGCACTTCGCTGCCGCTGGGCGAGAAGGCTTCGATCACGCGCTTCCAGCGGGTTTGCAGGCTTGCGTCCACTTCTCCGCTCGCGGAGCGCACGCGGCAGCCGCCGCGGGCCAGGGTGTCGTCGGCGCGCACTTGCCAGCCGGCGGCCTGCAGTTCGTTGCCGAGGCTGTTCTTTACCAGCGCCACGTCTTCGGGGTGCAGCAGCAGGCGCGGCTCGCCTTGCAGGGCGGGCTCGGCGTGCAGCAGGTCTTGCACCAGTGCTAGAACCCACTCGGGCTCGGTGCGCAGCGTGCGGTGAATCACCTGGCGCGCCACGTCGAACGCGAGCGCCATCACGGCATCGGCCAGTTCGCTTTCAGCGCTGCGCAGTGCTGCGGGCAATGACGCGGCAAGCGCGCGCAGCTGCTCCGCATGCGCGCTCGCGCCGGCAAGGCCCGCAGCCAGGCCGGCGGCGTGCCCTTCGGCATGGCCCTGGGCCCAGCCGTCGCGGCGGCCTTCGGCCTCTCCGGTGGCGCGTGCCTCCAGCCGCAGGCGCTTGAGCTCGGCTTCGCGAGCGAGTGCCGCAGGGTCCACGCGCGGAGCCGCTGCCTGTTCAGCAGGGGCGCCCGCTGCGAGCGTGTCCTGGTCGAGTGAGCTCATCTCCCAGCGTTGCCAGGCCGAAAGGCGGGGCCTCGCGGGTGCGGGCGGCGTGCTTTGCCGCGCGCGGGACGCAAACGATTGATTGGCCAACGTCATTTCATCGACTCCCTGCGCTGCCGCGCTTGCCGCGGAATGGGATTTGCAACATGGTTTCAGACGAAGTCATCGGTTCCGGGCGTGGAGATGACAATTTCGCCGGCATCGGCCAGGCGGCGCACCACCTGCAGGATGGCCTTCTGTTCGGTCTCGACCTGCGACACGCGCACCGGGCCGCGCAGCTCGATGTCTTCGCGCAGCGTTTCGGCGGCGCGCTGCGACATGTTCTTGAGGAACTTCTCTCGCAGCTCGGGCGCCGAGCCCTTGAGCGCGACGATGAGCGAATCGGATTCGATGTCCTTGAGCAGGCGCTGGATGAAACGGTCTTCCAGGTCGAGCAGGTTCTCGAACACGAACATCTCTTCGAGAATGCGCTGGGCCAGCGCATCGTCGTGCTCGCGCACGTGGGCAATGGCGCCTTCTTCCTGCGCGCTGTTCATCAGGTTGACGATTTCCGCGGCCGTGCGCACGCCGCCCAGGCGGCTGCGCTTGAGGCCTTCGCCCGACAGCATTTCGGTGAGCACGTCGGTCAGCTCGGCCAGCGCCGCGGGCTGCACGCCGCCGAAGGTGGCCACACGCAGAATGACGTCGTGGCGCAGGCGCTCCGGCAGCTTCTCGAGCACTTCCGACGCCTTCTTGCGGTCCAGGTGGATCAGCAGCGTCGCAAGGATCTGCGGATGCTCGTCGCGGATGAGTTCCACCACTTCGCCGGCTTCCAGATCGTTGAGCCGCTCGATGCCGCCGTGCGGCTGCTCGGGCTGGAGAATGTCTTCGAGCAGGTTGCTTGCGCGGTCGTCGCCAAGCGCCTTGCGCAGCACGGCGCGTATATAGCTGCCCGAGCCCAGGTGCAGTGCGGACAGCTGCTCGGTCTCCATGCGGAACTCGGCCAGCACCGCGGCCAGCTCGTCCTTGGAAACCTGGCTCAGCTTGGCCATTGCCGCGCCCAGGGCCTGCACTTCGGTGGCGGGCAGGTGGGCCAGCGTGGCCGCCGCGCGGTCCTCGCCGAGGGACATCAGCAGGATCGCGCTCTTACGTGTGCCGGCGTCGCTCATGTGTTCATCCAATGCTTGATCAGCGTGGCCACCAGGCGCGGGTCCTGGTCGGCGGTTTCGTGTGCGTAGGCAAGGTCGGCCTTCTGGCGTTCGATCTCGCGTGCCCTTGCGCTGACGCGCGATGCGTTCGCTTCGTCTTCATCGCTCATGCCGTCCGTCTGTGCGGCAGCGCCGGTGCCGGTGCCGGCTGACGCGGCGGCTGCCGGAGCCGCCGGCGGCGCAAGGTGCTTGCGCAGCAGGGGCCGCAGCACTGCAAACCAGACGAACAGGGCCAGGAAGGCGAGCAGCACGTACTGTCCGATCGTCTTGGCGAGGCCCAGGTTGGCCGGGTCGCGCCAGAAGGGCAGCTCGGGGCCGGTCTTGACGTCTTCGCCGTCGTGGGTGAAGGCGCTGTTGACCACGTTGAGCGAGTCGCCGCGCTCCTGGCTGAAGCCCATCGCTTCCTTGGCCAGGTTGCGGATCTGCTCGATCTCGGCCGGCGTGAGCGCACGCTGCACCAGCTTGCCGTTCGCGTCCGGTGCGCTGCGGTGGTTGACCACCACAGCCACCGACAGCCGCTTGACGCCGCCAGCGCCCTGCTGCACATGGCGGATCGAGCGGTCGAGCTCGTAGTTGGTCGTCACGTCCTTGCGTGCGCTGCCCGGCGCCGAGCCGGCCGCTGTTGCCGTTGTCGATGCGGCGGCTGCGCCCGTGGCACCCGGAGCGCCCGCGGCATTGGACGCCCCCGGGGCCGTGATCGGCGCGCTGGGCGTTTGCGGCGGCTGGTTCGACAGCGCGCCCGGTACGCCGCCCGGCGGCGTGGCGCCCTGCTGGGTCGATTCGCTCGACTGTTGGCTGCGGACGGCCGCGTTGCGGGGGTCCTGGTTGGGCTTGTAGCTTTCTTCGGTGCGCTCGACCACGGAGAAGTCGATGTCTGCCGCAACCTGCGCCCGCACGTTGGTGGCGCCCAGAATGGGCTGCAGGATGGCTTCGATGCGGCGGATGTAGCCCTGCTCGATTTCCTGTGCATATTTGAGCTGGCTCACATCCAGCCCGCGCGCGCCGGCGTTGGCGGCCGACAGCAGGTTGCCATGCTGGTCGACCACGGTCACGCTCTTGGCATTCAGTTCGGGCACGCTGCTCGAAACCATGTGCACGATGGCGCTCACCTGGCCTTCGTCGATGCTGCGGCCGCGGTGCAGCGTGAGCACCACCGAGGCCGAAGGCTTCTTCTGGTCGCGCACGAAGAGCGACGGCTTGGGCAGCGCCAGGTGGATGCGCGCCGATTCGACCGAGCCGATCGATTCGATGGAGCGCGCAAGCTCGCCTTCGAGCCCGCGCTGGTAATTGACCTGCTCGGCGAAGTGGCTGGTGCCGAACTTCTGGTTGTCCAGCAGTTCGAAGCCGACACCGCCGCCCTTGGGCAGCCCCTGGGCGGCGAGCTTCAGGCGCGTTTCGGGCACCTTGTCGCTCGCGATCAGGATCGCGCCGCCGCCTTCGGCGAACTTGTACGGCACGTTCATCTGTTGCAGCGAAGCAATGATGGCGCCGCCGTCGCGGTCGGACACATTGGTATAGAGCACGCCGTAGTCGGGCCCGCGGCTCCAGAGCAGGAACGCGGCTGCAGCGGCAACGATCGCGGCGGCGCCGACGATCAGGGGCAGTTTGGGCTGGGCGCGCAGGCGGTCCGCAAATGCGGAGCCGGGCGACGGCATGGCGCCCGCGGGCGCCGCCGAACTCATTGGAAAACCTCCGCCCTGCGGGCTGCGGTATTCGCCTTGGGAGCGGCCCGGCGGCTCATGCGAGTACCCCGGTCACGGCCAGGAGCACCGGGCGGCGCGGGTTCATGCTGAGGGGCTGGAGGCTTCGATGTTCTGGAGTCATGCCGGTGGGCTGTTGTGTCGTCAGCGGGCTTTGGGTTCGGCGTTGATTCTCAGCAGCCGCGCCAGATTCGATTGGTCGAACAACCGGGGTTTTTGCCGTCAGTTGGGGGCATGTCCCAAGGGCTACCCCTGATACGCTGAAAACACGCGGAGGTGCCCCGGTGCCTCCCTTGTCCACCCCCGAATTCACACACACAGAGAGAAGCATTCCATGTCGATTTCCGCCATCGAGTCCGTTTTGCAGCAGATGCGGGTCACCTCGCTACAGACGGGCATTGCCCAGCCCGCCGCTGAAGCGGCCGAGCCGGGAGGTTTTGCCGCCGAACTCCGCCGCTCGCTGGACAACATCAGCACGGCGCAGACCAAGGCCTACGGCCAGGCTGAAGATTTCGAACTCGGCAAGCCGGGCATTGCGCTGAACGACGTGATGGTCGACCTGCAGAAAGCCAACGTGGCTTTCCAGACCGGCGTGCAGGTGCGCAACCGCCTGGTTGCCGCTTACCAGGAAGTGATGAACCTGCCCGCCTGAGCCCTGTGGGTTGTGGGCCGCGCAACTTTTTTGCGCCGGACTCTAAATGTTTGGGAACCCCTGCCGATAACTAAACCAACGATGGCTTGAGTCTCACAGTGGGAGCGGGTCCAGCGTTGCGGCCGGACGGCCGGAGTCCACAACCTTTGTCTATCAGGAGTCGAAAATGGCGCAAGTCATCAACACCAACAGTCTCTCGCTGCTCACGCAGAACAACCTCAACGCGTCGCAATCGTCGCTGAACACCGCGATCCAGCGCCTGTCTTCGGGCCTGCGCATCAACGGTGCCAAGGACGACGCAGCGGGCCAGGCCATTGCCAACCGCTTCACCGCCAACATCAAGGGCCTGTCGCAAGCCCAGCGTAACGCCAACGACGGCATCTCGCTGGCGCAAACGACTGAAGGCGCACTGAAGGAAGTGAACAACAACCTGCAGCGCGTTCGTGAATTGGCAGTGCAAGCCGCCAACGGCAGCAACTCGGCCAGCGACCTGAAGTCCATCCAGGACGAAATCACCCAGCGCATGAGCGAAATCGACCGTGTCTCGGCACAGACCGATTTCAACGGCGTGAAGGTTCTGTCGGCCGGCGCCAAGCCGCTGACCGTGCAAGTCGGTGCCAACGACGGCGAAACGATCAAGATCGACCTCAAGCAGATCGACTCGACGACGCTCGGCCTGGCTGGCTTCTCTGTCAGCAGCAACGCCCTGCCTGTCAGCGCTCCGATCACGCAGACCAACCTCGGCGGCACGCCGGCGGACGTCGACCTCTCGTCGGCTGCTACGGCCCTGGGCGTTGATGCTTCTTCGCTGAGCCTGCACAACGTGAAGGACGCCAACGGCGCCGCAACCGCCAACTTCGTGGTCAAGTCGGGTGACGACTTCTACGCTGCTTCGGTTGACGACACGACCGGCGCCGTGGTTCTGAACGTGGCCGACGTCGAGTTCACCGACACCGACAACGGCGTTACGACCGCTGTTGGACTGGCCGACCAGCTGGTGAAGGTGGGTGTGGACGCTGCTGGCGCCGCTACCGCTTACGTTGCCGTGCAAGGCAAGAACTTCTCGGTCGGCGCTGGCGCACTGGCCAACGGCGGCGCAACGCCCACCGACTTCGACAACACCGCCACGGACATCGTCCTGAGCGGTGCTGGCAAGACGGCCGAGTTCGCCGGTGCAGCTTCGGTCGACCCGATGAAGAAGCTCGACGCAGCGCTGAAGATGGTCGACGACCTGCGCAGCTCGCTGGGTGCGGTGCAGAACCGTTTCGACTCCACGATCGCCAACCTCGGCACCACGGTGACCAACCTGTCTTCTTCGCGTTCGCGCATCGAAGACGCCGACTACGCGGTTGAAGTGTCGAACATGACGCGCGCCCAGATCCTGCAACAAGCTGGTACCTCGGTGCTGGCCCAAGCGAACCAGACCACGCAAGGCGTGCTCTCGCTCCTGCGTTGATCTAGGAGAAGGCATTGCGCAGGCGCCCGGGTGAGAGCCCGGTGCCGCCTGCGCTGTTCCCTGCGGCTTGGCTTCGGCCAGGCTGCAGACGACAGCGAAAGCAATCAAGAAGGTGGAAATCATGTCGATTCCCGTAGCCCCGGCAGCGGAAGGCCAGTGGTGGATGCAGATGCTCTCCGAACGGACAGCCGGCGCAGCCGCGCCCGCTTCTGCGGAGTCGGCGGCAGTGCCGGCGGCCGTGGTCGAGGAAGCAGCGCCCACCCAGGTTGCAGACGCGGTGCGCGAGATCAACACGTCGCTGCAAAGCCGTTCGGTCGGCCTGCAGTTCGAGCTGGACGAGGACACCGACAAGATGATCGTCAGGGTGGTCGACCGCACGAGCGGCGAAGTCATCCGCCAGATTCCTTCGGAGGAAGTGGTGCGCATCGCCAAGGTGCTGGGCAAGGCGCCCGGCCTGCTGGTGAGCCACGGGGCCTGACAGGTTTCCCGCTTTCTTCTTCGTCTTCCTATTCGCAGTTTTCAGGACATCTCAATATGGCATCGATCAGCAGCCTTGGCGTTGGCTCCAAACTCGACCTGAGCACCTTGCTCACCCAGCTCGAGACGGCCGAGAGCCAGCCGCTCGTGCTGTTGCAGCAACGGCAGGTGAGCTACACGAGCAAGCTGTCGGCCTACGGCACGCTGCAGAACTCGCTCAGCACGCTGCAGGCGGCCGCCAAGAAGCTGGCCGACCCCGCGCTGTTCCAGGGCGCAAAGGTGACGTCGAGCGTGCCCGAGGTGCTGACCGCTTCGGCCGGAAGCAAGGCAACGGCCGGTACCTACACGGTGGACGTGTCGCAGCTTGCGCAGTCGCAGTCGCTGGTGGCGGCGGGGCAGGCAAGCGCCAAGACGGCCATCGGCAGCGGCACCATCACCATCGACTTCGGCACCGTGGCCGGCGGCACGCTCGATGCCGCAACCGGAACGTACAGCGGCGCGAGCTTCAACAAGGACACCGCGCGCACCGCCGTGCCGATCACCGTCGATGGCACCAACAACACGCTCGAAGGTATTCGCGACGCAATCAATGCGGCAAAGGCCGGTGTTTCGGCCAGCATCGTGAACGACGGCAGCGGCACGCCCAACCGGCTGGTTCTGACTTCTTTGCAGACCGGCGAAGCCTCGAGCATGCGCGTCTCGGTGACGGGCGACGCATCGCTGCAAAACCTCTTGAACAACGATCCCGCCGGCACGCAGAACCTGCGCCAGACAGTGGTCGGGCAGAACGCCAAGCTCACGGTCAACGGCATTGCCGTAACCAGCGCAAGCAACGCCGTGAAGGAAGCCATCCAGGGCACCACGCTCAACCTGTTGAAGACGGGCTCCAGCAACCTCGCGACGCAGCCCGACACGGCCACGGTA
This sequence comes from Variovorax sp. 3319, assembly GCF_031456585.1. Classification (NCBI taxonomy): domain Bacteria; kingdom Pseudomonadati; phylum Pseudomonadota; class Betaproteobacteria; order Burkholderiales; family Comamonadaceae; genus Variovorax; species Variovorax sp. 3319. Next base: position 191,202 of record NZ_JAVDUZ010000012.1, on the reverse strand, counting down.
GAGGCGGCGATCAACGATTTCGTCAAGGCCTACAACAGCCTGCAGGCCACGGCCAACACGTTGACCACCTACGACAAGGATTCGAAGACCGGCGCCGCGCTGGTCGGCGACTCGACGCTTCGCAACCTGCAGACGCGCATTCGCCAGGCGCTCACCACGCCGCAGGCCGGCGGGCCGACCGACCTGAAGGTGCTGTCGGAAATTGGCGTCACGTTCCAGAAGGACGGCACCATGTTGGCCGATTCGACCAAGCTCAAGGCGGCCATCAGCACCAACCTGTCGGGCGTTGCCGGGCTTTTCTCGAGCGCAACCGGAAGCACCGCCGGCTACGGCAAGCAGATCAGCGCCGTGGTCGACAACCTCACCTCGACGGGCGGCGCGCTCAAGGTGGCTTCGGACGGCATGACGGCCTCGCTCAAGCAGCTCGACCAGCAGTTCACCGACATGAAGATGCGCGTGGATGCCAAGGTAGAGCGCTATCGCGCCCAGTTCACCCAACTCGACCTGATGATGAGCCAGATGAGCAGCACCAGCAACTATCTGACGCAGCAGTTCGCAAGCATGCAGAACAGCAGCAAGTAATTCCAGCGGAGCAATCCATGTACACCTCCCACAACTTCAGAGCCGGTGCCAACGCGTATGCCCGCGTCGGCGTGGAAACGCAGGCAATGAGTGCGTCTGCGCACCAGCTCATCGTGATGCTGTTCGACGGCGTCATTACCACCATTGGCATGGCGCGCCACCATATGGCAAGCGGCGACACCGTGGCCAAGGGCAACGCAATTTCCAAGGCCATCAGCATCGTGGACAACGGGCTGAAGGCCAGCCTGGACGCGAAGGCGGCAGGCGCCGCGGGTGCCGAGCTGGTGGCCAACCTGTCGGCTTTGTACGACTTCGTGATTCGCCGGCTCCTGTACGCAAACCTGCACCAGGACACGAAGGCGCTCGACGAGGCCGAGGCAATTCTCGAAAACATTGCGTCCGCATGGCGCGAAGTCGGTGGTGCAAGTGTCGACAACTGAAACACCGGATTCGCAGGCCGTGCCGGTTCGTCACGAAGTTGTTCGTTGCTACGGCGAGCTGGCCTCGACCATGTCGCTCATGGCTTCGCTCGCGCGTGCCAGGGAGTGGGAGCGCCTGCCGGAGCTGGAAGCGCGCTGCGCCGCAGTGGTCGACCGGCTCAAGGCCATCGGCACCGTGTCGCTGGATGCCGTGCAACTGGAGCAGGTGCGCAACCTGATCGACTGCATTCACTCCGACCAGGAAGAGGTGTGCGAGCTGGTCAAGCCGCAGCTCGAAAGCCTGATGGCCAAGATGGCCCAGCTGCAAAAGCGCGGCGAGCTCGGCAGGGCATACGGCACGCCGTACTGACCTGCAATAAGACAGCACGGCCCACGCAATGAACAGACCGATCGGACCCTCCGATGCACCGCTCGCAACGAAGCTCGCTTCCCTGCGGCCGGAGCTCGCGGCACTGCAGACCGAGGTTGGCACCAGCTTGCCGGCCGGGCCTGTCGTCGAGGTCCAGCAGGTCAAGAATGATGTCCGGCTGCCCTCCCACTCGCTGCTCGAGGCCGTGTTGCCGGCCCGGCTGCCGGCTGGCGCGCCGCGCGGCGCCGCCGATGCGCCGGCTTCGGTTGCCACGCAGTGGTCTGCCGCGGCTCGCGCCATCAGCGCGGTGCTGGCAGATCTTCATGCCGAACCCGAGCCGGTGCGCGGCACGGCACCCCTGTGGCCGTCGGCGCAGACGCCCGCGGCGCCCCTGCTCGCCGGCGCGCTGGCGCAAACATTGAGCGGCAGCGGCATGTTCTACGAATCGCATCTGGTCGAATTTGCCAACGGGCTTCGTACCTTGCAGCAGTTGGCCGAGGAGCCGCAAGTGCGCCTGACGCAGGGCACCACGGCCGCAACGCCAGCCACGCCCGGCCCTGCAGCAGTGGCCCAGCCGCAGCAGGCCGGCCAGCCGGCCGCGGGCCGGCCTCTTGCGGCGGATGCGGTCCTGCCGGTTGCGGCCGCTGCCCAACCGGTTGCTGCTGCAGCCGCTGCGGGCCCGTCTGTTTCGGCCGTGGGCCAACCCCTGCCTGGTGCGCCTGCACAAGGGCAACAGACTGCTGTTCCCCAAGCGGCGCCAGCGCAGGTGCCGCAAGCATCCGTGTACACCAGCCAGGGCGTTCCGGTGGTTTCGGCACCGGCGTTCCCGGTTGACCTGGCCATGGTTTCCAACGAACGCACCCTTGGCCGCGAGGTTGGCGAAAGCGGCACGGCTGCTTCTTCGGCGCGCACGGCGGCTCCGGTTGCCGCACCGGCTGAAATGATTCATCCACAAACCGTGGCGCTGGTGCATCAGCAGCTCGATCTTTTGGCGACATCGGTTTTCCGCTGGAGCGGCCAGGCTTGGCCGAACGTTCCGATGGAGTGGTCGATCCACGAAGAGGCCGATGAAGGCACCGATGCATCCGGAGACCAGCGCAGCGACGAGCGAAATGAGCGCCCGCGCCGCTGGTCGACCACCGTGTCGCTGGCTTTGCCGAAGCTGGGCGCCGTCGATCTTCGGCTCAGCCTGACGGGCGAACTCGTTCAGGCGCGCCTGGCTGCCAGCGAAACCGCAACGCTCGCGCGCCTGCGCAGCGACAGCGGAGAGCTTGCCCCGCGCCTCGAGGCCGCCGGATTGCGCTTGCAAGACTTGCAAATTACCGCGATGAGCCCGCTGGAGCATGCCGAATGACTGCTTTGCCGGACACGCGCCCGAGCGCGGTGGCCCTGTCTTATGCCGACCAGGGAAGGGCGCCGGTGGTCGTGGCCAAGGGTTACGGCGTCACCGCGGAATCGATCTTGCGGCAGGCGCGGGAGAACGGCGTGTATGTGCACGCCTCGGCAGACCTGATCAGGTTGTTGATGCAGATAGACCTCGACCGGCAGATCCCGCCGCAGCTTTATTTGGCAGTGGCGGAGGTCATGGCGTGGATCCATGGCATCGAGGCCGGCGAGGGCGCTACAGGGCTCGAAAAAGTTAATGCTTTGTCATTAACTTCCAGGAAGAAATGAGAACTAATTTCATCGGTGCAAACCAAGTCGTGCGGCTGCAACAAAAGCTTACATGTACTTGTAGCTCGCTTTACAGTTTGCCTGGGATGGAAAGTTACAAAGTGTTAAATAGTTGGAATAATTCACTCAAGACATGACTGAACGGAGTGCATTTTGGAAACGGATATTGTGATGAACGTGGCCAACGGCGAGATCTCCCGGGAGATCGGCGACATCAATCTCGCCTACATGTTGCTGGCGCAGAAGCTGGTCAAGCAGGACCGCGTGGCTGCGATGTTCCGCCTTGGCGTGAGCCGGGAACTGGCCGACATGCTGGCCAATATGTCGCTCGCGCAGATCCTGAAGCTGGCGGCTTCGAACTTCCTGCTGTGCAGTTTCCGCCTGGACGAGCACGCCTCGATGTCGGCGGTAGTTGGTGAAGGTAAGGACACGATGCTGCAACAAGCGCACATGTCCATACTGATGTCGGCACGAAGCCTGCAGTCGAATAAAGAGACCGCATCGGTATGAGCACCAAGAGCGTCCTTGGCGAAGTGCGCGAAGTGCAGCTGGCCATTCAGCTGATCCACCTTGGCGCCCGCCTGCAGTTCCTGGAGTCCGAAGTGGGCTTGAGCCGCGAACGGCTGATCCGGCTCTACAAGGAAATCAAGGGCGTCTCTCCGCCCAAAGGGTTGCTCCCTTTTTCGACCGATTGGTATATGACGTGGCTGGCGAATATCCACTCATCAATGTTTTACAACATGTATCAATTCATGAAAACCCATTCCGATGAAGAAAAGGTTTGGGTATTGATTAAGAGTTACAAGTTGTATTTGCAGCAAATTGAAGCGCAAGAAAGCGAGCCAATTCTCGATTTCACGCGTGCATACACGATGGTTCGCTTCTTCGACAGCGACATGCTGCAACTGAGCACCTGCTGCCGCTGCGCGGGCCAGTTCGTGGCGCATGCGCACGACCACAAGAGCGGCTACGTCTGCGTGCTGTGCCGTCCTCCCTCTCGTGCGGGCAAGGCGCGCGGATCGAAGCGCGCGGCTGGCGGCGAAATCGCGGTGCCGGGCATGGAAAGCATCGGCATGGCCGTGGAATCGGCACTCGACGGTGGCGGACTTCATTGAAAAAAGCGGACCTTGCCCCCGCGGGCAAGGCTTTTGAATCGACGCCTCAAGGGCAGTAGGGGAAGCGCGTGCTCCTTTTGGTTGGTTATCTGGTGGTGATAGGCGCCGTGTTCGGCGGCTATGCGCTCATGGGCGGGCACTTTGGCGTGCTGTTCCAGCCGGTCGAGCTGCTGATGATCGGCGGCTCCGCGCTGGGCGCCTTCATTGCGGGCAACAACGGCAAGACGATCAAGTCGACCCTCAAGGAGTTGCCGCTCCTGCTGCGCTCGTCCAAGCACAACCGGCAGCTTTACCTGGACCTGCTTGCGCTGCTCTATGAATTGCTGGCCAAGGCGCGCAAGGAAGGAATGATGAAGCTGGAGTCCGACGTGGAGGACCCGGCCAAGAGCGAAATCTTCGCCCGCTATCCCAACATCCTGGCCGATGCGCCGGTGATGGAATTTTTGTGCGACTACCTGCGGCTGGTGATCAGCGGGAATACGGACGCATTCGAGATCGAAGCGCTGATGGACCACGAGATCGAGACCATCAAGCACGAAGCCGAAGTGCCCATGCACAGCCTTTCGCGCGTGGGCGACGCGCTGCCCGCGCTGGGCATTGTGGCGGCCGTGATGGGCGTTGTGCACGCGCTGGCATCGGCCGACCTGCCGCCTTCGGAAATGGGCGCGCTCATTGCGCACGCCATGGTGGGCACCTTCCTGGGCGTGCTGATGGCCTACGGCTTTGTATCGCCGCTGGCTTCGCTCATCGAGCAGAAGGTGGCCGAGGGCATGAAGCTGTACCAGTGCACCAAGGTAACGCTGCTCGCAAGCCTGAACGGATACGCGCCGCAGCTGGCGGTGGAATTCGGCCGCAAGGTGCTGTTCTCTACCGAGCGGCCCAGCTTCACCGAACTGGACACCCACGTGCGCGAGGTCAAGGCCCGCTGATCCCCGGCCTGGAACATTGCCATGAGCGCGGAAAAACACAGGGTCGTCGTCAAGCGCGTTGCCTCGCACGGAGGCGGCGGGCACGGCGGCGGCTGGAAGATCGCCTATGCCGACTTCATGACGGCAATGATGGCGTTCTTTCTTGTGATGTGGCTCCTGTCCAATGCCTCTCCCAAGCAACGCGAAGGCATTGCCGAGCACTTTCGCATGCCGCTGAAGGTGGCCATCAATGGCGGCGAAAAAAGCAGCACCAGCGAAAGCGTGGTGCCGGGCGGCGGCATGGACCCGAGCACCCGGTTCGACGGCGAGGTGCAGCGCGCCGATGCCGAAGAAGACGCCGATGCCGAGCGCCTGGCCAGCATGAAGGACCGGCTGGACAAGCTCATCGAGAACAGCCCGGTCTTCAAGCAGTTCCGCTCGCAGATATTGATCGACATCACCACCGAGGGGCTGCGCCTGCAGATTGTCGACAGCGAGAACCGCCCGATGTTCGACCTGGCGAGTGCGCAGCTGGTGCCGCACATGCGCGCCATCCTGCGCGAGATCGGGCCCACGCTCAACGAACTGCCCAACAAGATCACCTTGTCGGGCCACACGGACGCCATCGTCTATTCCAACGGAGACCGCTCCTACGGCAATTGGGAGCTGTCCGCCGACCGGGCCAACGCCTCGCGGCGCGAACTTGTGGTGGGCGGCATGGCAGAAAACAAGGTGCTGCGCGTGGTTGGGCTGGCCGACAGCATGCACCTGGACAGGAGCAATCCACGCAACCCGATCAACCGGCGCATCAGCATCATTTTGCTCAACCACCGCACCCAGAACCAGATAGAGCGCGAGAACAGCGGAGGCGGCAAGGCCGCGAGCTGGCCCGCCAAGTTACAGCCGTCACCTTCGTCGCCGCTTCCCGCCCAGGGCGTCAAGGTAACGGCCAGGGGGAGCGCCGGCGGCGGCGCTTCTGCAGTGCACCCATAGACATTGATGCCGGCACCTACAACAAGCCGGTTCGGAGCAACGATGGATCTCAGTCAGTTCACACAGGCATTTTTTGTCGAAGCCGTCGAGCTTCTGGCGCAGATGGAGCAACTGCTTCTCGAGCTGGACGCCGATGCGCCCGACAGCGAGCAGCTCAACGCCATTTTTCGTGCGGCGCACTCCATCAAGGGCGGTGCGGCCACGTTCGGCTTTGTTGCGCTGACCGATACGACGCATTTGCTTGAAACCCTGCTCGACCGCGCGCGCCACGGCCAACTGGACCTGAGCCGCTCGATGATCGATGCATTTCTGGAAACGAAGGACGCCTTGCAAGAACAACTGATTGCCTATCAGGCCGAGAACGAACCCGATCCAGAAATGGTCGCCCACATCTGCGGAGTGCTCCGGCAACTCGCGCTCGAGACCGAGGGCGGTGCAGCCGCCGCCGCGGCTCCGGCGCCCGCCCCGGCCCCCGCGCCGGTGGTGGTTGCCGCACCCGTTGTTGCTGCAACTGCGGCCGCACCGGGGCACGGCGCACTGCGCATCAAGTTCTCGCGCCTTTCCGACAGCGAATGCGACCTGCTTGCCGACGAACTCGGCAACCTCGGCAAGCTCCTTTCGCGCACGCGCAGCAACGACCAGCTGACGGTGGTGCTCGAGACCACCTGCGCGCCGGACGACATCATTGCCGTGTGCTGCTTCGTCATCGACGAATCGCAGATCGAGATCACCGCGGAATCCGCCGGCTCTGCAGGCGCTGATGTCGCAGCGAGCACAACGGATGCGCCGGCCGCCGTGCCCGCAGCCGCAGCGGCAACCGCACCTGCAGCCCCTGCAGCGGCCCGGCCCGCCGCGGCACCCGCGGGTGCGGCAGCCAAGCCTTCAGCCGCAGGCGCGGCAACGGCCGCCAAGGATTCGAGCTCGATCCGGGTGGACGTGGAAAAGGTCGACCAGCTCATCAACCTGGTCGGCGAACTGGTCATCACGCAATCGATGCTGACCCAAGCCGCCACCATGCTCGACCCGGTGGAGTGCGAGCGCTTCCTGAGTGGCCTGGGGCATCTGGAGCGCAACGCGCGCGACCTGCAAGAGTCGGTCATGTCGATCCGCATGATGCCGATGGACTACGTGTTCAGCCGCTTCCCGCGCGTGATTCGCGACGTGAGCGCCAAGCTCGGCAAGGAGGTGCGCCTGGATACCTTCGGCAAGGAAACCGAACTCGACAAGGGCTTGATCGAACGCATCATCGATCCGCTCACCCACCTGGTGCGCAACAGCCTGGACCACGGCATTGAAACGCCGCCGCAGCGCATTGCCAAGGGCAAGGAAGCCGAAGGGCAGCTGCTGCTTTCGGCGCAGCACCACGGCGGCAACATCGTGATCGAGGTGAGCGACGACGGCGCCGGCCTCAACCGCGAAAAGATCCTGGCCAAGGCCATGCAGCAAGGGCTGCCCGTGTCCGAGACGATGCCCGACGACGAGGTGTGGCAGCTGATCTTTGCGCCGGGCTTCTCCACGGCCGAGCAGGTGACCGACATTTCGGGCCGCGGGGTGGGCATGGACGTGGTCAAGCGCAACATCCAGGAGATGGGCGGGCACGTCGAGATCAGCTCGCGCGAGGGCTGGGGCACCACCACCCGCATCGTGCTTCCGCTCACGCTGGCCATCCTGAACGGCATGTCCGTCAAGGTGGGTACAGAGGCCTACATATTGCCGCTGAGCTATGTGATCGAGTCGCTGCAGCCGCGCCCCGAGCACCTGCACTCCATTACCAGCGACGGCCACGTGATCAAGGTGCGCGGCGAATACCTGCCGCTCATCGAGCTGCACGGCGTGTTCGACGTGTCGGGCGCACAAACCGACCCGACGCAGGGCATTCTGGTGATCGTGCAGGCCGGGGAGTCGCGCTTTGCGCTCCTGGTCGACGAACTGCTCGGCCAGCACCAGGTGGTGGTGAAGAACCTGGAGACCAACTACCGCAAGGTTCCGGGCATTTCGGCCGCAACGATCCTGGGCGACGGCAGCGTGGCTTTCATCATCGACGTGGACGCCATGCCCCGCATCCAGCGCGCGCATGCAACGCGCGCCACCGCCCTGGCCCATGCGGCCCGGATGGACCCGGTTGCCGCCTGACAACGATGACCATACGGAGACGATGCAATGCGTTTTGATTTTTTCCGGCGCTCCAACGCCGAAGAAACCGCGGCGGCCGGGCAGTCGAAAGACCTGACGGCCTTGCGCAATGCAGACGGCTATGTGGCCTACAACCTGCTGCTCGATGCGCAAAAGCGCGTTGCAGGCTACAAGCTCAGCTGGTGCCCGGCGGCCGCGCCCGAAGAAGCGCCGGACGCGCTCACGCAGTTCAAGGCCCTTGTGGCCTGCGTGACCGAGCACCTCAATCCGCCCGACACCCCCTGGCAGCTGGGGCGCAGCGAACTGTTCTTCGATGTGAATGCCGAATCGCTCGCGCACGGAGCGCTGCAATCGCTGCCGCCCGAATACACGGTTTTTTGCGTGGAGCTCGCCGATCTTGCCAATGAGGAGTTGCGGCCGGTGCTCCTGTTCCTGCGCGAGCAGGGCTTCAGCTTCATGCTGCGCGGCGCCACGGCGCTGCCCGAAGACCAGGAACTGCTTGGCATGGTGACCCACTTCGATGTGGGCGACGGGGACCCCTTGCTCGTTGCGGCCGCGCGCCGCGGCGAGCAGCCCGACCACATGCCCGTGCAGCCGATTGCAACGCGCATGGCTTCGTGGAAAGAGTTCGAGGCTTGCGCCGCGCGCCGCATCGACGTGTTCGCCGATCCCAAGTGCGGCCTGCCGCCGCCCGTGGCAAAAACCGGCAGCGACGCGTTGGAGCCCGAATCGATCCTGATCATGCGGCTGCTGCAGATGATCCAGCGCAACGAAGACCTGCGCGAGATCGAGGCCGCCCTCAAGCGCGATGCGGCGCTCACCTACAGGCTGCTGCGCCACATGAATTCACCCGCCGTGGGAGCGGGTGTCGAGATTCACTCGCTGCACCATGCGGTGACCATGCTGGGCTATTCGCCGCTGTTCCGCTGGCTGTCGATGCTGCTGGCCACCAGCAACCCGACCGGCAGCCCGCCCTTCATGATGAAGAAGGCCATCATGCGCGGCCGTTTCGTCGAGCTGATGGGCGAAATCATGCTGCCCCGGGGCGAGTCGGACAACCTCTTCGTGGTGGGTATGTTCTCGCTCATCGACCAGTTGCTCGGCGTTCCGATGCAAGAGGTGCTCAACAAGGTGCAGCTCTCCGATTCGGTGCAGCAGGCCATCCTGACGCGCGGCGGCGTGTATGGGCCCTTCCTTTCGCTGGCCGAGGCCTGCGAGCTGAACACCGGCGAAGCGGCGCGCCTTTCGGAAGCGCTGCTGCTGAGCGCCGACCAGGTCAACGCCGCACACCTTTCCGCGCTCGCCTGGTCGCAGGACGCGGTGCCCATCGACGGCCATTGATGGCATTGAGCATGACGTCCGAATTTCTTTTTACCGACAGCGACTTCTCACGGATTCGCACGCTCATCCATCGCCGCGCCGGCATCGCCCTGGGCGAGCACAAGCGGCAGATGGTTTACAGCCGGCTTTCGCGCCGCCTGCGGGACCTGGGGCTGCCCCAGTTCGCCACCTACCTGAACATGCTGGAAGACAGCCGCGACGGCGACGAGTGGCAGCTGTTCATCAATTCGCTCACGACCAACCTGACGTCGTTCTTTCGCGAGGCGCACCACTTTCCGGTGCTTGCGGACCTGGCGCGCAAGGCAACCCAGCCCGTCACGGTGTGGTGCGCGGCCGCATCGACCGGCGAGGAACCCTATTCGATCGCCATCACGCTGATGGAGGCACTCGGCGAGCGTGCAAGCAGCGCCCGGGTGATTGCCACCGATATCGACACCTCGGTGCTGGCCAGGGCCTCGGCGGGCGTGTTCACCATGGAGCAGGTGAACCGGCTCTCTCCGGAGCGCCTGCGGCGCTTCTTCAGCAAAGGCACGGGTGCGAACGCGGGCAAGGTGAGGGTGCGCCCCGAAGTGACCGCCATGGTCAAGTTCTCGCGGCTCAACCTGCTGGACGCTTCGTGGCCCGTGAAGGAGCCCGTGGATGCGATCTTCTGCCGCAACGTGATGATCTACTTCGACAAGCCCACGCAGAAGAAGCTGCTCGATCGCTTCGTGCCGTTGCTCAAGCCGAGCGGCTTGCTGTTTGCAGGGCACTCCGAAAACGCGTCGCTGGTCAACCAGACCTTCAAGACGGTGGGCCAGACGGTGTACACGCTGGGCAAGGCGCGCGCATGAGCCCCAGCCTGCTTCAGGAGCGGGGTTCCAGGCCGCCGGCCGTGCCCGGCTCGGTGGCCACGCACCACTACTTCGACCGCGACTTCGATTGCACCGCGGTCAAGCTGCTGCCGGCGGAGTACTACGTGACCGATGCCAGCCTGTTGCTGACGACGGTGCTGGGCTCCTGTGTGGCGGCCTGCATTACCGACATGGAGGCAGGGGTTGCGGGCATGAACCACTTCATGCTGCCGGACGATGCCGAGGCCGATGCCCGTGACCAGGTCGAGTCGATGCGCTATGGCGCGTATGCCATGGACGTGCTCATTGCCGAGATGCTGCGTGCGGGCGCCAGGCGCGAACGCCTGCGGGCCAAGGTGTTCGGCGGCGCCGCGGTGCTCGCCAACATGACGATGCTGAACATCGGCGGACGCAACGCCGACTTCGTGCTGCGCTACCTCGAGAAGCAGCGCATCACCATTGCCGCGCAAGATTTGCGCGGCCTGCACGCGCGCCGCGTGTGCCTCTTGCCCACGGGCAAGGCTGTGGTGCGCAAGCTGCGCGCCCAAGTCGATATTCAGGCGGTCCAGCACGACGAAGGCGAGCTGCTGCGCAAATGGTCTGCCACGTACGGCAAGGGGAGTTGGGTCGCATGAAGAAGATCAAGGTAGTTTGCGTCGACGATTCGGCGCTGATCCGCAGCGTGATGACGGAGATCATCAACAGCCAGCCCGACATGACGGTGGTCGGCACCGCGGCCGATCCGCTGCAGGCGCGCGACCTCATCAAGGTAACCAACCCCGACGTGCTCACGCTCGACGTCGAGATGCCGCGCATGGACGGGCTGGAGTTTCTCGAAAAGCTCATGCGTCTGCGCCCGATGCCGGTGGTCATGGTGTCGTCGCTGACCGAGCGCGGCTCGGAGATTGCGCTGCGTGCACTGGAGCTGGGCGCCATCGACTTCGTGACCAAGCCGCGGCTGGGCGTGCGCGACGGGCTGATGCAGTACACCGAAATCATCGCGGGCAAGATCCGCACGGCTGCCGCGGCTCGGCTGCTGCCGAGCCGGCACAGCGCCGCGGCAAAGGGCGCGCCCGAGAGCCCGCAGGAGCCGATGCTGCGCAGCCCGCTGCTGAGTACCGAAAAGCTCATCATCATCGGCGCCTCCACTGGCGGAACGGAAGCCATTCGCGAGGTGCTGCTGCCCCTGCCGCCGGACGCGCCGGCCGTGCTCATTGCGCAGCACATGCCGGCCGGCTTCACGCGGTCTTTTGCGCAGCGCCTGAACGGCCTGTGCCGCATTACCGTGAAGGAGGCCGAACATGGCGAGCGCGTGCTGCCGGGCTATGCCTACATTGCGCCCGGCGGCTTTCACCTTTCGCTCAACCGCAGCGGTGCCAACTACGTGGCCCAGCTGAACGAAGAGCCGCCGGTCAATCGCCATCGTCCTTCCATCGACGTGCTCTTCGATTCGGCCGCGCGGCATGCCGGCAAGAACGCGATCGGAATGATCTTGACGGGCATGGGAAAAGACGGGGCCGAGGGGCTGCTGCGCATGAAGCAGGCGGGCGCCTACACCTTCGCGCAGGACGAGGCCAGCTGCGTGGTCTTCGGCATGCCGCGCGAGGCCATTGCATTGGGTGCCGTTGACGACGTGGCGCCGCTGGGCGAGATGGGGCGCCGCGTGCTGGCCCATCTGCGCACCTTCGGCGAACGCGCGAACCGGGTTTGAAAACGAACTGTTGGAGTTGGAAAAATCGTGATCGATAAGAGCATCAAAATTTTGGTTGTGGACGACTTCCCGACCATGCGCCGCATCGTGCGCAACCTGTTGAAGGAACTCGAGTTCCTGAACGTCGACGAGGCCGAGGACGGCGCTGCCGGCATCGAGAAGCTGCGCGGCGGAAACTTCGGCTTTGTGGTGTCGGACTGGAACATGCCCAACATGGACGGCCTGACCATGCTGCAGACCATCCGCGCCGACCCCGAGCTCGGCAAGCTGCCGGTGCTCATGGTCACGGCCGAGGCCAAGAAGGAAAACATCATTGCGGCGGCGCAGGCCGGTGCCAACGGCTATGTGGTCAAGCCCTTCACGGCGGCCACGCTCGAAGAGAAGATCAACAAGATCTTCGAGAAGCTCCAGAAAGAGGCGGCCTGAAATGACACACGCTGCGCTCGAACCCGCGGAGCACGGGAACACGGCCGAAGAGTTGCTCGGGCGCATCGGGCAGCTGACCCGGCAATTGCGCGAAGGCCTGCGCGAGCTGGGGCTCGACAAGCAGGTGGCCAAGGCCGCGCAAGCCATTCCGGACGCGCGCGACCGGCTGGGCTACATCGCATCGATGACCGAGCGGGCGGCGCACCGCGCGCTCAACGCCATCGACCTTGCGCAGCCGCTGCAGGAAGACCTTGCAAGCAATGCCAAGGGGCTGAGCAAGCGCTGGGACGAATGGTTTGCGCACCCGGTCGAACTGGACCACGCGCGCCAGCTGGTCATGGACACGCGCGGCTACCTTCAGGAAGTGCCGCAGAAGGCCGGCGCCATCAACACGCAGCTGATCGAAATCCTGATGGCGCAAGACTTCCAGGACCTGACCGGCCAGGTCATCAAGAAGATGATGGAAGTGGTCAACGACGTGGAGACGCAACTGCTCCAGGTGCTGATCGACAACTCGCACATCGAAAAGCACCTTGAAAAGCGCCACGAGGCGGAAGCCAACAGCCTGCAGAACGGCCCGCAGGTGGTGGCCGGCAACCCGGATGCGGTGACCGGCCAAGCCCAGGTGGACGACCTGCTGGAGAGCCTGGGGTTCTAAAGGCTTGCCACGGACCCCGAAACCAGGGCAGTTCGAAGGCCGCGGCCTACTTTCTCCTGCGATTTGACGCAGATGGCGCCGAAGTCGACGAAGGCGCCGCTGCGCCATCCACGCCCAGGCGCCCGCCGCCGCCGAGCCCCTGGCCGCGAACCGTCTGCGCCTTGTAGTTGCGCAGCGAGCGAACCATCTGGTTGAAGGAGTCCATGAACGCAGCGGCAATCACCTTGCCCTGCGGAGTGCGCGTGTAGCCGCCGACGCCCCCTGCTGCGGAGACGCCGCTCAGACCGGCGAAGCCCGCGAAGTCGGTCTTGGAAGCGCTGCCTTCGGCCGCCGCCACCTGCACGCCCGAGCGGTTGTCGATAAGGGTCAACAGCGCGCTGGCTTCCTTGGTTTGCAAGCTCGCGCCCAGCTTGGCGATGGCGAGGCCTCGTCCGCCGCCCACCAATCCGCCCAGCGCACCGCCAAGGCCACCCGCGTCGTTGTTGCTGAACACGATCTCGGGCGAAAGGCCATAGTCGGAGGCCACCATCTGGCCGCGTCCGAAGTTGCTGCCGCCGCGCATTTCGCCCGACTGCATCAGCGCGCGTTCACGGTTCATGGCGTTCATGCCGGCCGCGCCGCGCTCGACCACCACGAAGCAGTTCGATTGCTGCACCAGCAGGCGCAGCAGGTTGGCCGTGGGGGGCAGGCGGTATTCACCGGTAAGGATGGTGTACCAGCCGGAGTTGACGTTCTCGATGAGAGAGACGGTGCCAAGCGGCGACTCGCAGCGCTCGAGCTGGCTGCTTTCGCCGGCGGTTGCCGAACCGGCGGCGCTGCCGGTAGCCACCGTCTTGGCGGATGGGCTGCCCATCTGCATGTCGAGAGCGGGCATGTTCTGGCAGCCCGCCAGAGCCATGAGCGCCGCCGCCGCCGTGGCCATGGCCGATCTTGAAAACGCGAGCCGGCGTGGCTTGCCCCTGGACTTCTTCATTCGATCCTCCCCGTTTGTTGCGAAAGGGCCGAGATCAGGCCCCGCGCAAATTTAGGGGGAAGGAACGATTGGCCCCAGTGTCTAAAGTCACTTTGTTGCACGGACGCCAACGCTTGCGGGGGGCATTGCAAGTGAGCTGGCGATCAAGCTCCAAGTCAGTTCAGGCGTTCCCAAGACCCGCGGTTGAGGTTGCACTAGCTGACCAACTCTCTGCGCTGCTGCGTTCACTGGGTGCCTTCGGGTTTGTTCATGAGGGGCGGTGTGCCGTCGAGCTGCGCAATGGCTTGCCCGACGTAGGCCGCCAGCGCCTCGTCGATGCCCGAGCCGGCTCGCAGCGCCGCGTCTTGTCGAAACGCCTGCTGCAGCTTTGCATGCAGTGCCGCGTCACCGCCGGCCTTGGCGAGCGACAGCGCCTGCCAGCGCAACGCCAGCGCGCGCATGGCCTGCTCCTGGGGCGGGGCGTTGGCCATCATCTGTTGCCGGACTTCCGCGATGAGCGGCGGCCACGCATCGGTCTGCGCAACGTAGTGCCGGCGCAGCGTGGCCATGTCTTTCTTGCTGCAGTAGGGCGCATAGAGCTGCAGGCGCGCAAACGCCATGGCATGCGAGATGTACCGGATGCTCGCGCGGTCGACCCCGGTGAGCGCATGCAGCGACGGCTCATTCCAGTGCATGGCGTAGAGCTTCATCAGCAGGCCCTCGTCGCCGCCGGCTTCTTCGAGCAGCAGCGCAATCCAGCGCTGCGCCAGTGCCTGAGCTTGCGGGCTCTCGGGCGGCGTGCCGGCGGCCACAAGGCCGTGCAGCAACTCCGACAGTTTTGCGCGAGAGGGGGCTGCTGCCTCGGCGGCGCCGCGATGCGCCTCGAGCGTGCGCTGCTCGTCGTCGCTGAAATACCTGGTGCCCGCCACCATGCTCTCGAGCGCAAGCAGCCAGTCGTCGATGGCGGGCTCCTCGTCGGCCTGCAACTGGCCCTGCACCGCCAGCAGGTGGGTGCGCAGCGCCGATGCCTGGACGATTTCGCGATCGAGTTGCGCCACCTGCCGGGCGACGACCTCCGAAAGCCCACCGGCGTCGTTGTCGAGAAGGGCTTGTATGTCTGCAAGCGGCAGGTCGAGACGCCTTAGCGCCTGGATGCGATAGAGCCGGGCGACGTCCTTGCGGCCGTACAGGCGGTAGCCCCCGCTGGACCTTTCGGATGGCACCAGCAGTGCGATGTCATCGTAATGGCGCAATGCGCGAACCGTCAGCCCGGTGCGCCGGGCGAGTTCGCCGATCTTCAAGAACATGCCTTCCCCCTCAAGTTGAGGGCATCGTAGACCCTGCCGTCACGAGAGGGTCAAGGGGCGTCAGAGCAAATCCTTCAGCTTGGCGCGCAGGCGGGCGATGGCCTGGCTGTGCAGTTGGCACACGCGCGACTGGGTCACTTCCAGGATGGCGCCGATCTCGCGCAGGTTCAGTTCTTCTTCGTAGTACAGGTTCAGCAGCAGCTGGTCGCGCTCGGGCAGGGCGGCGATGGCGTCGACCAGCTCATGGCGAAAACCTGCTTCGAGCAGCTGTGCCAGCGGGTCGTCGTCGGCTGCGGGGCGGGCGCCGCGCGCCTGTCGGTCGAGCCAGGGGTTGTCCGATTCGCCTTCTTGCGCAAAGTCTTCGACGTAGAGCAGCTGGCAACCCTGGATCTCCTGGAGCAGCGACTGGTAGTCGTCCAGGTCCATCTTCAGCTCCTTGGCAATCTCCCCTTCGGTGGCGGGCCGGCCCAGCCGGTGTTCCAGCGTCTGGATTGCCTGCTCGACCTTGCGGGCCTGCTGGCGAAGGTTGCGCGAACCCCAGTCGCTGGCGCGCAGTTCGTCGAGCATGGCCCCGCGAATGCGCTGGCTTGCAAAGGTTTCGAACTGGGCGCCGCGGTTGTCCTGGTAGCGGGTGGAAGCGTCCAGCAGCCCGATCATGCCGGCCTGTATCAGGTCGTCGAGTTCGACGCTGGCGGGTAGCTTGGCCAGCATCTGGAGCGCCATGCGGCGCACCATGGGCTGGTGTTGCTTCAGCAGAGAAGATTTCTCAATGTTGCCCTGGGCGGTATACACAGCCTTCCCCTTCCTCATGTGCTAGTTGCGGCGCCAGTGCCTCGGGCCGCCACGGCGCCGGTTCCGCGTTTCGCGCGCGAGCCACGGGGCGCCACGGCCACTGCGCAACGTCGGCGCCAATAACGCGAAAGTCCACCGCCGCCGGGCTGGCCGGAAACGCCTCGACGACGGTCCGGCGCAGGCGCCTCGCATCGTTCAGGTGCGGATCGGCACGCACCCAGCCGGCGGCATGCATCGAGATCGCCAGGTAGCGGTTGCCGGTGTCGATCAGGTTGGCCATGAGCCGCCGGGCCGCATCGGGATCGGCAACGCCGTTGACCAGCAGCCGAAGCTGATGCAGCGCGTGCGCGTAGTGCAGCCGCTTGATGCCCGAGTAGGTGGCGGTGATAGACGCGGGGTTGGGCTGCAGCACCACCACCAGGTCGTCCGCCAGCCGCGCGAGTGGCGACAAGTGGCCGGCGCCGTCGAGTGCGGCGTCGATCAGCACCACGTCGCCGTCCCAGAAAAGGCGCGGGTCGACATGGGCGGGCTGGGCGCCCGGGAGCGCCGGCAGCACATTGACGCCGCATTCGGTGCGAGCGGCGGCGCCTTCGCAGGTGAGCCGCCTGGTGGCGACGTCGGCCAGCGTTCCGAGCGGATCGACGGCCCACGCGCCACGGGTTGAATTGGCGCTGGCCTTGTGCTCGTCCAGCAGCAGCACGTCCTTGCCCATGTGGGCCAGGGCCGCGCCCAGGTTCATCGCTGCCGTGGTAGCGCCCTGGCGGCGTTCCATGCCCGCGATGGCAATGAGCCGCACGGACGACTGCGCGAGCAGCCGCCGCAGTCCGTCGGCTTGATCCGGCACCAGCTTGCTCACGTGTCCAGCGCCTCCAGCAGGAAGAACAGCTTGCCCATGCCTGCATACAACACGTTGCCCGAGAGCGGACGTCCGGGGCGCACCGGCCGGCCGGTCAGCTGGCCGAGCAGCGCGCGTGTGCGAGCGGCCCAGTCGCCGTCGGCCTGCAGCAGCCGCCACACGGTGGTGGTGACCTGGCCCGCGATGAGCAGGCGCTTCATCATGTGCGGATCGCCCGCTTCGCCGAGCCCGCCGATGACCGAGAGGCCCTGGCGCAGCAGGCGGAAGCAGGGCTCCGCCTCTGCGGCCCAGGCCTGCCATTGCGCGAGCTGCCGCACCGGAACCTCGTGGCCGACGTTGGACAGCGCATAGGTCTGCGCCAGCACCTTGCGGCTGCGCGGATCGGCGATGCGGGTGACGACGCAGCGAAGGCCGGGCGGGCCGCCGTCGGTACGCAGCGTGATGCTGGCCTGCGCTTCTGCTTGCAGTGCGGGGCGGCCCTTGAAAGTCACGGGCCGCTCTTCGCCGAACGAGAAGTCCAGGCCGGTAAGGGTGGCGTATTCGCCGGTGCGCGGATCGATCACCGCGGTGGAGCCGGGTGCGCGCGCGAGCCATTGCTGGCGTTGCACTTTCCATTGCAGCATGAGCTCGGCCGCGGGCAGCCGCGACAGCACGTGCACGACGGTCTTGCCGAAGTCCTGCTGGCGCAGCCACTGCACCTGCCGCACGCCGGGCCTGCGCGCCGGATCGGCCGGGTTGCGGGCCGTGCCCGTGGAAAGCCACTGGTTGGGCGCGACAAGGGGCATGCCGGTGCGGTCCGACAGCAGCAGGCTGCCATGGCATTGATAGGCGTCGCCGCCTTCGTCGGACTTGAGTCCGACCTGGCTCGACAGCGCAAGCAGATGGGTGTCGCAGCCGGTGGCGATGTCGCTGGTGGCGTTCATCATCAGCGCCTGCAGCACCGCCTTGTGGCCGACGTTTTCGTCGGCGGCCTGGCGCCAGAGCGCGCGCGATTGCTCGAAGCCGAGCGGAGCGTTGGCGAGGGCGGCTGCGGCTGCGGCCACTTCCTGCGCGTCGTGCGCCATGGCGCGAATCAACTGGCGGTAGCGAAGCCGCTGCCGTTCGGCCTCGGCTTGCGCGGCGGACGCATCGGCGTTTGCGGCAGATCCGTCCTGCATGTCGCTTTCGCCGGGCACGAAGAGCGCGCTGCGGCTGTTGGCCTGGAACACGCTGTCCACCAGCTGTGCGCGGTCGGCGCGCATCAGGTTCTCGGGCACCTTCTGTCCGCTGGACACGTAGTGCACCGGCAGGCGGTGGCGAATCACGGTGTCGATCAGTGCGCCGGGGTGCGTTGCCTCGTCGACCTTGGTGAAGATGCAGCCGGCCAGTTCGTTGCCGCCGCCGTGCCGGTAGGCGTGCACCACTTCGTTGAGTGTGTCGCCGTGGCTTGCGGCGTTGAGCAGCAGCAGCCGCTTCACTGGCCGCTGGCTGTTGCAGAACATTGCGATCTGGTCGGAAACGGCGCGGTCGCGCTGGCTCATGCCGACCGTGTCGATGAGCACCATGTGCTTTTCGCGCAGGTCTTGCAGCACCAGGTGCAGGTCGGCTGCATCCTTTACCGCGTACACCGGCACGTTGAGGATCTGGCCGTAGATGCGCAGTTGCTCGTAGGCGCCGATGCGGTAGCTGTCGGTGGTAACCAGTGCGAGCTTCTCGGCGCCGAAGCGCATGACGCAGCGTGCTGCAAGCTTGGCCGTGGTCGTGGTCTTGCCCACGCCGGTGGGGCCCATCAGCGCATACACACCGCCTTGCGCGAGCAGGGCGTCTTCGTCTTCATGCACCGGAAGGGTCCGGATGAGTTCGGAGCGCACGAAAGCCATGCCCTGGGCGTAGCTCTGGCCGGTGGGCAGGTGCTCCAGCATGGCCTTGGAAAGGCGTGCGCTGAAACCGGCGCCGAGCAGCGTGCGCAGCAGGCGGCCACGCATCGGGTCGCGCCGCTGCTTGTCGTTCCAGACCACGCCGGCGAGCTGTTCTTCGATCATGCAGCGCATGGAGTGCAGCTCTCCGAGCACGCTCTCGGCCGCAAGAGGGGCGGGCGCTGGCGCAGGGGCGGGCGCCGGAGTGAGCATGAAGGGGGACGCGGGTGCGACTGCAGGTGCAGCAAAAGTAGCTGCTGCGGGGGCTGCTGCAAGAGCGGGAGCGGGCATGGGTTGCGCAGCGGCCTGCGCCGAAGGTGCGCTTGCACGCACTTCTTCCACTTCGTCCGGCGCCATGGCGACGATCTCGACGCCTTCGGCAACCACGCGATTGGTCAGCACCATCGCTTCGGCGCCGAGTGCTTCGCGCGCGAGGCGCAGGGCTTCCCGGCTGGTGGGGGCGACGAACTTGCGTGCGCTGGTCCGCACGTCGGTCTGGGTGTTCAAACTCTTCCTCCAATGGTGGCGGTGATCTTGATGTTGCGGGTGTCAGGTATCTCGGCATGCGAGAGAACCTTGAGTTGACGGAAGCTGCGGCGCAAGAAGCGCGAGAGCAGGACGCGCAGCGAATGCTGGACGACCAGCACCGGCGCAAGGCCCATCTGCTCCTGGCGCGCAATTGCGGCGCGGGTCTGCTGCATCAGGCTGTTGGCAAGGCCAGGCTCGATGCCGTTGTTGTTGGCGAGCGCCTGCTGCAGCACGTTGTCGAGCGCGCCGTCCAGGCCGATGACCTGCAGTTCGGAATCGCCCGGGAACAGCTGTTGCGTGATGGCACGGCCAAGCGCCAGGCGCGTGAGCGAGGTGAGCTCGGCCGCGTCCTTCACGGTGGGCGCGTGCTCGGCCATCACATCGAGAATGGTGCGCATGTCGCGGATCGGCACCTCTTCGTCGAGCAGGTTCTGCAGCACCTTGTGCAGCGTGCTCAGAGAGATGACCTTGGGCACCAGGTCTTCGGTGAGCTTGGGTGCGGTCTTGCCGATCTGGTCGAGCAGTTGCTGCACTTCCTGGCGGCCCAGCAGCTCGGCTGCGTGGGTCTGGATGAGGTGGTTCAGGTGCGTGGCCATCACGGTGCAGGCATCGACCACCGTGTAGCCGAGCACCTGCGCCTCCTGGCGAAGGCTGGCGTCGATCCATACCGCGGGCAAATGAAAGGCCGGGTCTTGCGTCGGCGTGCCGGGCAGGGTGCCGGTCACCTGGCCGGGGTTGATGGCCATCCACTGGTTGGGGAAGGCTTCGCCGCGGCCGATCTCGACACCCTTCAGGCTGATGACGTAGGTGTTGGGCGCAATCTCGAGGTTGTCGCGAATGTGCACCACCGGCGCCAGGAAGCCGATCTCCTGCGCGGTCTTCTTGCGGATGCTCTTGATGCGGCCCAGCAGTTCGCCGTTCTGGGTCTGGTCGACCAGCGGGATCAGGCGGTAGCCGACTTCCATGCCGAGCGGATCGACCAGCGCCACGTCGTCCCAGGTTGCCTCGGGTGCTTCCACAACCGGTGCGGCTGCGGCCTGCGCAGCGGCGGCTTGCTCGGCCGCAACTTGCGGAGCGCGCTTGAGAATGCGCCGGCCCAGCCACACCAGGCTGCCTGCGATCAGCAGGAACGCCAGGTTGGGCATGCCCGGGATCATGCCCATCAGGCCGATGATGCCGGCCGTGAGAAAGAGCACCTGCGGGTTGGAGAACAGCTGGCCGGTGAGTTGGCTGCCCACGTCTTCGTCGGTGGTGACGCGCGACACGATGACACCGGCTGCGGTGGAGATCACCAGCGCCGGAATCTGCGCCACGAGGCCGTCGCCGATGGCCAGCAGCGTGTAGGTCTTGCCGGCGCTGCTGAAGTCGAGCCCGTGCTGCACCATGCCGACCACCAGGCCGCCGATGATGTTGATCACCATGATCAGAAGGCCGGCCACCGCGTCGCCGCGCACGAACTTGCTGGCACCGTCCATCGAGCCGTAGAAGTCGGCTTCCTGCGCGACTTCCTGGCGGCGCTTGCGTGCCACGTCTTCGCCGATCAGGCCGGCGTTCAGGTCGGCGTCGATGGCCATCTGCTTGCCGGGCATGGCGTCGAGCATGAAGCGCGCGCCCACCTCGGCAATGCGCCCGGCACCCTTGGTGATGACCATGAAATTGATGAGCACCAGGATGATGAACACCATCACGCCGACTGCAAAGTTGCCGCCCACCAGGAAGTGGCCGAAGGCCTCGATCACCTTGCCCGCCGCATCCGGCCCGGTGTGACCGTGTATCAGCACCACGCGGGTGGAGGCCACGTTGAGCGACAGCCGCAGCAGCGTGGAGAACAGCAGCACGGCGGGAAAGGCCGCAAAGTCGAGCGCCTTCATGGTGTACATGCTCACCAGCAGCACCATCACCGACATTGCGATGTTGAAGGTGAACAGCAGGTCGAGCAGGAAAGCCGGCAAGGGCAGCACCATCATGCTCAGGATGAGCACGATCAGCACCGGGCCGGCAAGGCCCTTCCATTGGGCTCCGGAGAACAGTTGCGCCTGCAGGCGGGTCAGCGTGGCGTTCATGCGGCGTCCAGCGAGTATTCGAGCGATTCGGGAATGGGCAGGTCGACAGGCGTGCGCGGCGCTTCGCCGCCTTCGCTCTTCCAGCGCTTGAGCTGGTAGACCCAGGCCAGCACCTCGGCCACCGCCGTGTACAGGCCGGCCGGGATTTCGTCGCCCAGCCGGGTGTGCTTGAACAGCGCGCGCGTGAGCGGCGGCGCTTCGAGAATGGCGACGTTGTTCTCGCGCGCAATCTCGCGGATGCGCGCGGCAATGAGGTCGCTTCCCTTGGCCACGACGCGCGGCGCGCGCATGTCATGGTCCACGTACTTGAGGGCCACCGCAAAGTGCGTGGGGTTGGTCACCACGATGTCGGCCTTGGGTACCTCGGCCATCATCCGGCGGCGCGCCATCTGTTGTTGCTGGCGGCGAATCTGCGCCTTGATGTGCGGGTCGCCCTCGCTCTCCTTGTGCTCCTGGCGCAGGTCTTCGCGCGACATGCGCAGCTTGCGGTAGTAGCTCCAGAGCTGGTAGGGAACGTCGATGAGGGCCACCAGCAGCAGTGCGGAAGCAATCAGCGCGCAGTTGCGCGCCACCAGCGCAATCATCTGCGGCAGCGCGGCGCGCTCCGACTGCGCCATGAGCGCATTGACCTCGTCGATGTTGCCCATGATCACCAGCCAGGCCACCCAGCCGATCAGCAGCGACTTGGCCAGCGCCTTGATCAGCTCCGACAGCGCCTGGGTCGAGAACATGCGGCCGATGCCGGCAATCGGGTCGAGCTTGCTGAACTTGGGGCCGATCGCCTTCGTCGAAAAAAGCCAGCCGCCGAGCATCATGGGGGCGACCACCGCGGCAACAATCATCATTCCGAACAGCGGCGCCAGCGCGATCAGCGCCTCATAGGCCATGAGCCCGGCGCGCGCCATCATGTAGGTGGGGTCGAATGCGGCAGAGCGGTCGAAGTGCATGCCCTGCGCCAGCGCGCCGCGCAAGGTGCCGCCGAGCGAACCCGCCGTGAGCCACAGGCCGGCAACCGCCGTGGCCAGCATCACGAAGGTGACAAGCTCCCGCGATCGGGCAACGTCCCCTTCCTCGCGCGCCTTTTCAAGGCGCTGCGGTGAGGCGGGTTCCGTTTTTTCGAGGTCGCTTTCTTCAGCC
The DNA here is from genome assembly GCF_031456585.1 of Variovorax sp. 3319. NCBI lineage: Bacteria > Pseudomonadati > Pseudomonadota > Betaproteobacteria > Burkholderiales > Comamonadaceae > Variovorax > Variovorax sp. 3319. Next base: position 168,509 of record NZ_JAVDUZ010000012.1, on the reverse strand, counting down.
ATTCATGCTCCGGGCGAGCCTTGGCGAGAGATCGCCTGCTCATGGCTGTAGATTGTTCGTTTTCAGGGCTCCGGACAATTGATCGATCAGGACGGGCATTTGCCCGCTGCTTGGGTGATCGGTATGTAACAGGCAGCTAGGCCGCGGTTGGCGCGGTGCCGCCTGCAGGGGCAACCGGCGGCGGCACGGCCGCATAGGGCACCAGCTCTATCCGTTCCGTGCGCAGGCGCTCCAGAATGGTGAACAGCAGGTCGCTGCGCACGCTGCCCGCCAGGCGCGGGCTGGGCACATAGGCAATGGCCTGGAAGATGAGCAGGCCGCCCTCTATGCCTTCGAGCGTGAGCGAAGGCGCGGGGGTTTCCAGCACGCCCTCGTGGGCGCGGCATGCTTCCAGGATGAGTTCTCGAACGCGGTTGGCGTCGGTGGTCATCGGCATCGGCAGGCGAATGAGCACCCGGCCCTCCGCATTGGCCAGCGTCATGTTGCGCACGGTCTTGGTGATGAACTCGGAGTTGGGCACGATCAGCGTGGAGCGGTCGCCAAGCTGGATTTCCGTCGCTCGCACGTTGATGCGGCGCACGTCGCCCTCGGTGGTACCCAGCACCACCCAGTCGCCCACCTTCACCGGCTGCTCGGCCAGCAGGATGAGGCCCGAGATGAAGTTCTGCACGATGGCCTGCAGGCCGAAGCCAATGCCCACCGACAGCGCGCTGGCCACCCACGCGATGCGCTCGATGCCAATGCCCAGCGCCGAGAGCGAGAACGCGATCACCAGGATGCCGCCGACGTAGCCCAGCAGCGTGGTGATCGAGCTTTGCATGCCCGGCTCGAACTGGGTGCTGGGCAGGTAGCTGCGCGCCAGCCACCGCTTGAACACCCGCAGCACGATGAAGCCCACCAGCGCCACGGCAATGGCGCTGAAGATGGCGCCGGGCACCAGCTGGAACTCGCCCACCTTCACACCGGTGCCGAACTTGCCGCTGCGCTGGAACACTTCGCCCGGCCCGGTGCCCAATGGCGCCGCAAGCGCGATCAGCATGTAGAAGAACAGCGCCACGCGGCTCAGGCCGGAGAGCACGGTGGCCACCTGGTCGAGCGTTTGCGGCGCAAGGCCGAAGCTTTTTTGCAGGCGCTGGCCGAAGGTACTGCGCGACGACACGCCGGCCATGAAAACATCGTCGGCAAACTTGAACAGCACATAAAACGCGGCTGCGACGATGCCGCTCCACGTGAGCTGCGAAGCCAGGAAGCTCGCAAGTGCCACGTAGCCCACGGCCACCAGCACCCAGATGGCGACGATGAGCACGCCGATGCATGCCACGAGCAGCCCCACCCACATGGGCCGCTCGGGCAGCCCGGCCTCGGGCGCGTCGGCGCGCAGCGCCTTCAATCGATAGAGCACCGCGCCGACCAGCGCCGTAAGGACCAGTGCAGTGAGCACATGCGTGGCCACCACGGCCGCAAAGCTCGCATTCACCAGCTGGTTGATTTCTGCGGGTGTCCAGGCCAGGGCCGCCACCAGGGCAACCAGCCACGGCAGCGCAGCCAGGCGCGTTGCCATCGCGTCGGGGATGGGCGGCAGCCGCCAGCTGGGGCGCGCGGTGGCCAGCAGCGCACGGCCCAGCCCGATCACGAAGGCCATGAACACCAGCGCCTGCGCCATCGACCGCATGGCCTTGCGTGCCTGCGGCTGCCAGGTGGCGTATTGCTCAAGCACCCACACAAAGCCGTGCGCCGCCACGGCAACAAGCACCACATGGCTTGCCACGATGGCAATGACGAGCAGCGAGCGCCGGAGCCGTCCCGCCGGCAGCAGCCGCGCGGCGATGCGTGTGAGCAGGTGCTCGGCCACCCAGTTGCCGAGTATGGCGAGCAGCACCGCCATTACCAGGGCCCCGAGCACCGCCGTTCGGGAGCCCTGCTGCAGGGCCTGCGCAAGTCCGTCTTGAAGGCCGTCCGCAAGCGCGCTCAGGCGTTCGAGATCGCTGGGCCATGCCTCCTGAAGGTCGCGCCAGAACTCGCCTCCAAGCGGCGAGGGCGCGCGCTCGGTGATCTGCGCCTCGAAAAGCGCGCGTCGCTGGGTGAGCAGCTCGGCGCCGCGCTGCCGCACGTCGATGGCCAGCAGGCGTGCGAGCCTGATGTCCGCATCGAGCGCGTTGCGTTCCTTGGTGAGGCGGGCACGCTGCCGCGTGATGTCGGGGTCTTCCGTCGCGCCCGCGGCCGGCGGGTTGCCAAGCTCGCCGAGCCGCGCGTTCAGGTCGGCCAACTCGCCGGTACGCGCGGTAACGAACTTGTCGGCCTGGGTGCCGATCTCGCTGATTTGCGCGACGAGCTTGCGCACGTCGGCGTCGGAGTCGGTGCCGGAATTGGCCGAGGCGGTGATCCTGGAGAGCTGCTCGCGCAGTTCGGCCACGGTGGGTTCGGGCGCAAGCGCCGCGGCTGCGGCGGCGCTGTTGGCGCCGGTGCCGGCGTCTGGCTGCGCCACCGCGGCACTGCAAGACAGCAGGGCCGCCAGCCAAAAGGCCATCAGGCGTGGGATAAAACTCATGGCTGCCATCATAGAAGGCGCCATTTGGGGGCCGCGGCGCGGCTCGTGACAGCGTGTGTCGAGCCGCCCCGGCGGGCGGGCGGGCCGGTCAGCTCGCCGGGCTGAACAGGTCGACGCGGTCGGTGATGATGCCGTCGGTGCCCAGGTCGATCAGCCGTTGCGCGGCCTGTTCGTCATTGACGGTGTAGCTCAGCGCGCGCATGCCGGCATCGTGCACCTGTGCCACCGTGGCGGCGTCCCAGAGCTTGTGGTTGCACACGACGGCAGTGCATTCCAGCCCGGTTGCCGCCGCCAGCCAGCCGCTCCAGAGTTCGTCGAGCAGGAGCCCGCGCGGCAGTTCGGGCGCGACCGCCTGTGCGCCCTTGAGCGATTCGACCTGGAAGGACGTGAGCAGTGGTGCAACGGCTGCACCCTTCCACAGCCGGGCGGCTTGCCGCGCCACGGCTTCGCCGGTTTCTCGCTCGGTACCGGGGGTGGGCTTGATCTCAATGTTGAGCAGGTGGTTGCTGGCCAGGCAAAAGCGGGCCAGGTTTTCGAGCGTGGCGAGCGGTTCGCCCGCAAATGCGCGCGAATGCCAGCCGCCCGCATCCAGCTGCGAGAGCACGCTCCAGGGCTGTTCGCCGCCAATGCCGTGTCCGCTGGTGGTGCGGTCGAGCTTGGCGTCGTGCATGAGAAAGGCCACGCCGTCGGCGCTGAGCTTGGCGTCGCACTCGAACATGCGGTAGCCGTGCGCCGCGCCAAGGCGGAACGCGGCCAGCGTGTTCTCGGGTGCCAGCTTGCCGGCGCCGCGGTGCGCAACCCAGCGGGGATAGGGCCAGGGTTTCAATGCCGGCATCGTTCAGTCTGCCCGCTTGCCGGAGCCGGCGTCGAACCAGTGCAGCTTGTCTTCGCGGGCCGCAATCTTCACCGTGTCGCCCGCGACCGGCGGGTGATCGCCTTCATCGGTGCGCATGATGATCTGCTCGTCGCCGATGCGGCCATACACCAGCCGCTCGGCGCCCAGCAGTTCGACCGACTCGACCTGCACGGACCAGCCGCTTTCGTCGAGCTTCATGTGCTCGGGGCGAATGCCGAGAATCTGGCCCGGCCGCACGCCGGGTGCATGCTGCAGCAGGTTCATGGGCGGTGAGCCGATGAAGCTGGCCACGAAGGTGGTGGCAGGCCGGTTGTAGACCTCTTCAGGCGTTGCAAACTGGTCCATCACGCCGCCGTTCATCACGATGATGCGCTGCGCGAGCGTCATGGCCTCGACCTGGTCGTGCGTGACGAACAGCGAGGTAATGCCCAGCTCGCGGTGCAGCTTCTGGATTTCGAGGCGGGTTTGCGCGCGCAGCTTGGCGTCAAGGTTGGACAGCGGTTCGTCGAACAGGAACACCTGCGGCTGCCGCACGATGGCGCGGCCCATGGCCACGCGCTGGCGCTGGCCGCCAGAAAGCTCGCGCGGCTTGCGCTCGAGCAGGTGGCCCAGTTCAAGAATCTTGGCCGCCTTGTCGACGCGGGTCTTGATCTCGGGCTCGGGCACCTTGGCAATCTTGAGGCCGTAGGCCATGTTCTTGAACACGCTCATGTGCGGGTAGAGCGCGTAGTTCTGGAACACCATGGCAATGTCGCGCTCGGAGGGTTCGAGCTGGTTCACCACGCGCCCGCCGATGGCGATGTCGCCCGCAGAAATATCTTCGAGGCCGGCCACCATGCGCAGCAGCGTGGACTTGCCGCAGCCCGAAGGCCCGACGATGACGACGAACTCGCCCTTGTTCACCTCGGCCGAGACGCCGTGGATGACCTGGTTGGCCTTGGCACCCTTGCCGTAGCGCTTGATGACGTTGCGAAAGGAAATGGCTGACATGTTGTCTGTTTTAAATATCAGGTTGTGGCTGGCGCGCCAAGGCTCATTTTTCAGTGTCGACCAGGCCCTTGACGAACCAGCGCTGCATCAGCACCACGACGATGGCCGGAGGAATCATCGCCAGCATGGCGGTGGCCATCACAAGGTTCCAGTCGACCGCGGCGTCGCCGGAGGCGATCATTCGCTTGATGCCGATGACCACCGGGTACATGTCCTCGGTGGTGGTGGCCAGGAGCGGCCAGAGGTACTGGTTCCAGCCGTAGATGAACTGGATCACGAAGAGCGCGGCAATCGAGGTCTGCGACAGCGGAACCAGGATGTCCTTGAAGAAGCGCATCGGCCCCGCGCCGTCTATTCGCGCCGCTTCGACCAGCTCGTCCGGCACCGACAGGAAGAACTGCCGGAACAGGAAGGTTGCCGTGGCCGAGGCGATCAGCGGGACGGTCAGGCCCGCGTAGGTGTTGAGCATGTTCAGGTCTGCCAGCACCTTGTAGGTGGGCAGGATGCGCACCTCCACCGGCAGCATGAGCGTGACGAAGATCATCCAGAAGACGATCTTCTTGAACGGGAAGCGGAAATACACGATGGCAAAGGCCGAGAGCAGCGAGATGGCGATCTTGCCGATGCTGATGACCAGCGCCGTGACAAGGCTGATCCACATCATGCGGCCGACCACCACGCGGGCGCCTTGCGTCTCGGCGCCAAGAAGGGCCGCGGTGTAGTTTTCGACCATGTGCGCGCCCGGCACAAGCGGCATGGGTACGCGCAGGATTTCGTCGCGCGTGTGGGTGGATGCGACGAAGGCCAGGTAGATGGGAAAAGCCACGATGGCAATGCCCAAGATCAGCACCACGTGCGACAGGACGGTAAGGCCGGGCCGGCGTTCAATCATGGCGGGTGCTCCGGAGGAAGAAAACAAAGCGGAAAGGATGCGCCATCAGTACTGGACCTTCTTTTCGACATAGCGGAACTGGATGACCGTGAGCACGACGACGATCACCATCAGCACCACGGACTGCGCAGCCGAGCCGCCCAGGTCGAGCGCCCGGAAGCCGTCGTGCCACACCTTGTAGACCAGGATGGCGGTGTCCCGGCCCGGGCCGCCTTCGGTGGTGGCATGCACGATCGCGAAGGTGTCGAAGAAGGCGTACACCACGTTGATGACCAGCAGGAAAAAGGTGGTGGGCGACAGCAGCGGAAACTGGATGGTCAGGAAGCGGCGCAGCGGACCGGCGCCGTCGATGGCCGCAGCCTCGATCAGCGCCTTGGGGATCGATTGCAGCCCCGCCAGGAAGAACAGGAAGTTGTAGGAGATCTGCTTCCAGATTGCGGCCACGACGATCAGCGACAGCGCCTGGTTGGAATTGAGCAGGTGGTTCCAGTCCATGCCCACCTTGCGCAAGCCGTAGCTCACCACGCCGATGCTGGGCGAGAACATGAACACCCACAGCACGCCCGCAATGGCCGGTGCCACCGCGTACGGAATGATCAGGAAGGTCTTGTAGAACAGCGAACCGCGCAGGATGCGGTCGGCAAAGATCGCAAGAAGAAGCGACACCGCAATGCCGATGCCGGCCACCAGCACCGAGAACAGCGCGGTGACCTTGAACGACTCGATGTAGGCGGGGTCATCGAACAGGGTCTTGAAGTTCTCCAGGCCCACGAAAACGGTCGACGTGCCGAAGGCGTCCTCGGTCTGCATCGACTGCCAGATCGCCTGGCTGGCGGGCCAGAAGAAGAACACCAGGATGACCGCCATTTGCGGTGCGATCAGCAGCCATGGCAGCCATGCCGACCGGAATAGAACGCGTTTTTCCATAGCCCCTCGAATCCCTCAAAAAACGAAACGCCCGCCCACGGCTTTTGCAGTGGCGGGCGGGCGAGTCTACTTCGGCGCCGGGCCGAACGCAGCGTCAGCCTTTGTTTGCTTTCTCGAAGCGTTCGAGCTGCTCGTTACCGCGCTTGACGGCGGCGTCGAGGGCTTCCTTGGCGGTGCGCTTGCCGTTCCAGATCTGCTCGGTTTCCTCGTCGATGATGGTCCGGATCTGCACGAAGCTGCCCAGGCGCACGCCGCGCGACTTGTCGGTGGTCTTGCGGATCATCTGCGTCACGGCCACGTCGGTGCCGGGGTTCTCCTTGTAGAAGCCGGAGGCATCGGTCAGCTTGTAGGCCGCGGTGGTAATGGGCAGATAACCCGTTCGCTTGTGGCTCTCGGACTGCACCTTGGTGTCGGACAGGAAGGTGAAGAAGTTGGCCACGCCCTTGTAGTGGTCGGCCGGCTTGCCGGACATGACCCAGAGGCTGGCGCCGCCGATCACGGTGTTCTGCGGCGCGCCCTTCACGTCGGGGTAGTAGGGCAGGGTGGAGATGCCGTACTTGAACTTGGCGTCCTTGGCCACGCGTGCGTACAGGCCCGAGGAGCCGGTCATCATTGCGCACTCGCCCGAGGGGAAGGCGGCGTCGGCCGTGTTGTTGCGGCCCTTGTAGACGAAGGTGCCGTCCTTGGACATCTTGGCCAGGTTCTCGAAGTGCTTCACCTGCAGCGGCGAGTTGAAGGCCAGGCGCGCCGAGGTGCCGCCAAAGCCGTTGTTCTGCGTTGCATACAGCGTGTTGTGCCAGGCCGAGAAGCTCTCGAGCTGGGTCCAGCTCATCCAGCTGGTGGTGAACGGGCACTTGTGGCCGCTCGCCTTGAGCTTGTCGGCCGCGGCAATGACTTCAGGCCAGGTGGTGGGGGCCTTCTCGGGGTCGAGACCGGCTGCCTTGAAGGCGTCCTTGTTGTAATAGAAGATGGTGGTCGAGCTGTTGAACGGGAAGCTCAGCATCTGGCCATTGGGCGCGGTGTAGTAGCCCGAAACGGCAGGCACATACACGCTGGGGTCGAACTTGGCGCCGCCGGAGTTCATTACTTCGCCCACGGGCTTGATGGCACCCTTGGAGGCCATCATGGTGGCGGTGCCAACTTCGAACACCTGCAGGATGTCCGGTGCATTGCCGGCGCGGAAGGCCGCAATCGCGGCGGTCATCGATTCGTCGTACTGGCCCTTGTAGGTGGGCACTACCTTGAATTCCTTCTGGCTGGCGTTGTATTGCTTGGCGAGGTCGTTGACCCATTCGCCGAGCGGGCCGCTCATGGAATGCCACCACTGGATTTCGGTTTGGGCGTGGGCCACATTGAACAGCGTGGTGGCTGCCAGCGCCGATGCCAGCGCGAGCGTCTTGAATCGCATGAAGACTCCTGATGGGAAATGAAAGCGCGGATGCTAGGCCATGTGGATGACACGGCCGCGTCACATTGGCGCACGGACCGCTGTCATTTTCCAATCGGGAAAACCCCTTTGGCACAAGGCTTCCCGCAGTGTGCGGGGCCTCGTGTTGCGCTGCAGCATGCTAGCATCGACTTCCCTTTTTTCGGCCTAGCCTGTTGCCGTGGCCGGGGCTTCCGCGAGTACGTCATGAGCAGCAAAACCTCCCTCGAAAAAAGCAGGATCAAGTTCCTTTTGCTCGAAGGCATCCACCCCTCCGCCGTGGAGGTGCTGCATGCCGCCGGCTACACCAATGTCGAGTCGCTGCCGGGCGCGCTCCCCGACGCGGAGCTCAAGGCCAAGATTGCCGACGTTCACTTCCTTGGCATCCGTTCGCGCACGCAATTGACGGCCGAGGTTTTTGCGGCCGCCCACAAGCTGGTAGCGGCCGGGTGCTTCTGCATTGGCACCAACCAGGTCGACCTGGAAGCCGCGCGCGAGCACGGCGTGGCGGTGTTCAACGCGCCTTATTCCAACACCCGCTCGGTGGCCGAGCTGGTGCTGGCCGAAGCCATTCTTCTGTTGCGCGGCGTGCCTGAAAAAAGCGCGGTTGCGCACCGCGGCGGCTGGCTCAAATCGGCCGAAAACGCCTTCGAAATCCGCGGCAAGACGCTGGGCATCGTTGGCTACGGCTCCATTGGCGCGCAGTTGTCGGTGCTGGCCGAGGCACTGGGCATGCACGTGGCTTTTTTCGACGTGGTCACCAAGCTGCCCCTGGGCAATGCGCGGCAGGTGCGCGAGCTGCACCAGCTGCTGGCCCAGAGCGACATCGTCACCCTGCATGTGCCCGAGACGCAGGCCACCCAGTGGATGATTGGCGCCGCCGAAATCGACGCCATGAAGCCGGGCTCCATCCTGATCAACGCCTCGCGCGGAACGGTGGTGCAGATCGAGCCGCTGGCCGAGGCCCTGAAGCAGAAAAAGCTGCTGGGCGCCGCGATCGACGTCTTCCCGGTCGAGCCGCGCACCAACAAGGACGAGTTCCAGTCGCCTTTGCGCGGCCTGGACAACGTCATCCTCACCCCTCACATCGGCGGCTCGACCATGGAGGCGCAGGCCAACATCGGCCTCGAAGTGGCTGAAAAGCTGGTCAAGTACAGCGACAACGGCACCTCGACCTCGTCGGTCAACTTTCCGGAAGTGGCGCTGCCGGCCCACCCCGGCAAGCACCGGCTGCTGCACATTCACCGCAACGTGCCCGGCGTGCTGTCCGAAATCAACAAGATCTTCTCCGACAACAACATCAACATCTCCTCGCAGTTCCTGCAGACCAACGAGAAGATCGGCTATGTGGTGATGGACATCGATGCGGCGTACTCCGACCTTGCCCTGGAAAAGCTGGCCAAGGTGAACGGAACGATCCGCAGCCGCGTGCTGTTCTAAGGCCCCTCCGGGCAAACCCGCGGGCGCTGGCCTAAAATCCCCACCCCCGGCTATGGGCGCGCAGCGCCCGGCCGAGGTGCCACCCCCGATGAATGCTCCGACCGCGTTGACCACGCTGTTGTCGCAGGCCGCAGAGCCTGTACGACTGCGCGAGATCCCCTATAACTACACCAGCTTTTCCGATCGAGAGATCGTGATCCGCCTGCTGGGCGAGCGCGGCTGGGAACTGCTCCAGACCCTGCGCGCCGAGCGCCGCACCGGCCGATCGGCGCGCATGCTGTACGAAGTGCTCGGCGACATCTGGGTGGTGCAGCGCAACCCCTACCTCGTCGACGACCTGCTCGACAACCCGCGGCGCCGCGGCCAGCTGGTCGATGCGCTCAGGCACCGCCTGGCCGAGGTCCAGAAGCGGCGCACCCCCGACAGCGACCTGCCTCGCGACCAGCTCGTGGGTGAGCTCACCGCGCTTGTCGGCCAGGCCGTTGCCGCTTTCGACACCGCTTTTCGCGACGTGGCGGCCCTGCGCCGCAAGGCCACGCGCGTGCTGGGCCGCCTGACGGCCAAGGACAACATCAAGTTCGACGGCCTCTCGCGCGTGTCGCACGTGACCGACGCGACCGACTGGCGCGTCGAATATCCGTTCGTGGTGCTGTGCCCCGACACCGAGGCCGAGATGGCCCTGCTGGTCAAGGGCTGCATCGAGCTGGGCCTGACCATCATTCCGCGCGGCGGCGGCACCGGCTACACCGGCGGCGCCATTCCGCTCACGTGGAAGAGCGTGGTCATCAACACCGAAAAGCTCGAGGCCATGACCGAGGTCGAGATGGTCTCGCTGGCCGGGCTCGACGCGCCCGTGCCCACCATCTGGACCGAGGCGGGCGTGGTCACCCAGCGGGTGGCCGACGCGGCCGAGCGCGCTGGCTACGTGTTCGCGGTCGATCCCACCTCCGCCGAGGCCTCGTGCGTCGGCGGCAACGTGGCAATGAACGCGGGCGGCAAGAAAGCCGTGCTCTGGGGTACGGCGCTCGATAACCTGGCCTCGTGGCGCATGGTGACGCCGCAGGCCGAATGGCTTGAAGTGACTCGCATCGGCCACAACCTCGGCAAGATCCACGACGCCGAGAGCGCCGTGTTCGAGCTGCAGTACTACGCTGCCGACGGCAAGACCAGGCTGCGCACCGAGCGCCTCGACATTCCCGGGCGCACCTTCCGCAAGGAAGGCCTCGGCAAGGACGTGACCGACAAGTTTCTCTCTGGCCTGCCCGGCATCCAGAAAGAGGGCTGCGACGGCCTCATTACCAGCTGCCGCTGGGTGGTGCACCGCATGCCGGCGCACACGCGCACCGTGTGCCTCGAATTCTTTGGCAACGCGAAGGACGCGGTGCCCAGCATCGTCGAGATCAAGGACTTCATGTTCGCCGAGCAAAAGCGCTCGGGCGTGCTGCTGGCCGGCCTCGAGCACCTGGACGACCGCTACCTGAAGGCCGTGGGCTACGCCACCAAGTCGAAGAAGCATGGCGGCCTGCCCAAGATGGTGCTGTTCGGCGACATCGCAGGCGACGATGCCGACGCCGTGGCGCGCGTCACCTCCGAGGTGGTGCGCATCGCCAACTCGCGCAGCGGCGAAGGCTTTATCGCCATCAGCCCCGAGGCGCGCAAGAAGTTCTGGCTCGACCGCAAGCGCACGGCGGCCATTAGCAAACACACCAACGCCTTCAAGATCAACGAAGACGTGGTCATTCCGCTGCCGCGCATGGCCGAGTACAGCGACGGCATCGAGCGCATCAACATCGAGCTTTCGCTGCAGAACAAGCTCGCGCTCACCGATGCGCTCGAAGCCTTCTTGCTGCGCGGCAACCTGCCGCTCGGCAAGACCGACGATGCGCATGAAATTCCGGCGGCCGAGCTGCTGGAAGACCGCGTGGCGCAGGCCGTGGCGCTGGTGCAGGGCGTTCGTGCCCTCTGGGCCGAATGGCTGCGCGACGTTGACACGTTGTTCCCGCAGCTGCAAGACCACACCCTGCGTGCCAGCTGGAAGACCCAGCTGCGCCAGCCGCTGCAGGAGATTTTCAGCGGCGCCGAGTTCGCGCCCATCCTGGCCGAGTGCACGGCCATTCACAAGCAGGTGCTCAAGGGGCGCGTGTGGGTGGCGCTGCACATGCACGCGGGCGATGGCAACGTGCACACCAACATTCCGGTCAACAGCGACAACTACGACATGCTGCAAACCGCGCATGCCGCGGTGGTGCGCATCATGGCGCTGGCACGCAGCCTCGACGGCGTGATTTCGGGCGAGCACGGCATCGGCATTACCAAGCTCGAATTCCTGAGCGACGAAGAACTCGCGCCCTTCATGGACTACAAGCAGCGCGTCGACCCCGAAGGCCGCTTCAACAAGGGCAAGCTGCTGCGTGCGCCCGCAGGCCAGAACATCGAGCTGCATGCCGACCTGACCAACGCCTACACGCCGAGCTTCGGCCTCATGGGGCACGAGTCGCTGATCATGCAGCAGAGCGACATCGGCGCCATTGCCGACAGCGTGAAAGACTGCCTGCGCTGCGGCAAGTGCAAGCCGGTGTGCGCCACGCATGTGCCGCGTGCCAACCTGCTGTACAGCCCGCGCAACAAGATCCTTGCGACCTCGCTCTTGGTCGAGGCTTTTCTTTATGAAGAGCAGACCCGCCGCGGCATCAGCATCAAGCACTGGGAAGAGTTCGAGGACGTGGCCGACCACTGCACCGTGTGCCACAAGTGCCTCACGCCGTGCCCGGTGAAGATCGACTTCGGCGACGTGTCGATGAACATGCGCAACCTGCTGCGCAAGATGGGGCAAAAGAGCTTCCGTCCCGGCAACGCGGCCGCGATGTTCTTCCTTAACGCGACCAACCCGCAGACCATCAAGGCGGTGCGCGCGGGCATGGTGGGCATCGGCTTCAAGGCGCAGCGCCTGGCCAACGACCTGCTGCGCGGGCTTGCCCGCAAGCAGACGGCCGCACCGCCGGCCACGCTGGGCCCGGCGCCGGTGAAAGAGCAGGTGATCCACTTCATCAACAAGAAGATGCCGGGCAACCTGCCGAAGAAGACCGCGCGCGCGCTGCTCGACATCGAAGACGCCGACTACGTGCCGATCATCCGCAACCCGAGGGCCACCACGTCCGAAACGGAGGCGGTCTTCTACTTTCCGGGCTGCGGTTCGGAGCGGCTCTTCTCGCAGGTGGGCCTGGCCACGCAGGCCATGCTCTGGCATGCGGGCGTGCAGACCGTGCTGCCGCCGGGTTACCTGTGCTGCGGCTATCCGCAGCGCGGTAGCGGCCAGTTCGACAAGGCCGAGAAGATGATCACGGACAACCGCGTGCTCTTTCACCGGGTGGCCAACACGCTCAACTACCTGGACATCAAGACGGTGGTGGTGAGCTGCGGCACCTGCTACGACCAGCTTCAGGGCTACCAGTTCGACAAGATCTTCCCGGGCTGCCGCATCATCGACATCCACGAGTACCTGCTCGAGAAGGGCATCACGCTCGCCGATGCGGGCGGTGGTGGCTACCTGTACCACGACCCCTGCCACAGCCCCATGAAGCTGCAGGACCCGATGAAGACGGTGAAGGCGCTGGTCGGTGACAACGTGCTCAAGAACGACCGCTGCTGCGGCGAGTCGGGCACGCTGGGCGTGTCGCGGCCCGACATTTCCACGCAGATCCGCTTCCGCAAGGAAGAAGAGCTCAAGAAGGGCGAGGCCGCATTGCGCGCGAACGGACAGGTCGGCGAAAAGGACAACGTCAAGATCCTCACCAGCTGCCCGAGCTGCCTGCAAGGCCTCTCGCGCTACGGCAACGACTTGAACAACGGGCTGCTCGAGGCCGACTACATCGTGGTCGAAATGGCCAACAAGATTCTTGGCAACGACTGGATGCCCGAATACGTGGCCGCCGCCAACAACGGCGGCATCGAGCGGGTGTTGGTATGACCGGTCAACAAGGCTGCCCCTTCTGTGAAGGCCCCGGTGGCCGCATCGTGTTCGAAGGCGCGAAGCTTCGCGTCATCCGTGCCGAAGAGGCCGGCTTTCCGGCTTTCTACCGCGTGATCTGGCGCGAACATGCGGCGGAGTTTTCCGACCTGAGTGCCGCTGACCGCGTGTTGTGCATGGAGGCCGTGGTGGTGGTCGAGCAGTGCCTGCGCGAGCATCTTTCGCCAGCCAAGATCAATCTTGCGGCGCTCGGCAACATGGTGCCGCACCTGCATTGGCATGTGATTGCACGCTTTGCCGACGACACGCATTTTCCCGGTTCCGTGTGGGCGCCAGTGCAGCGCGAGTCGAATGCGGCGCAAGAGGCGGCGGTGGCCGCGCGCCTGCCGGCGCTCGAGAGTGCGATGATCGCCCGACTGGGCACAAGGAGCTTCTGATGGCAGGTTTGCAAGCCGGCGCACCCACGCCGAAATCGATCACCGTGCACGGCCAGTCGCGCATGCTTGAAGTCGGTTTTTCCGATGGCGCGACGTTTCGCATTCCGTTCGAGCTGATGCGCATCTATTCGCCGTCCGCCGAAGTGCAGGGCCACGGCCCGGGCCAGGAAGTGCTGCAGACCGGCAAGCGCGAGGTCGAGCTGGTCGACCTGAAGCCGGTGGGCAACTACGCCGTGCAGCCGGTCTTCAGCGACGGACACGACACGGGCATCTTCTCGTGGAACCTGCTGTATGAGCTCGGCGCCAAAGAGACTGAGCTCTGGGCCGAATACGAACGCCGCCTTGCCGCTGCAGGCGTCGACCGCGACGCGCCGATGCTCGACAAGGGTGGCTCCGCCTGCGGCAGCCACTGACGTCAAACGGCCTCCGCTACCGAAAAGATAGCCGCGCAAGCAGGCGCGGCGCGCCCTGCGGCGCCCCGCTATTTGAAGAAAAAGCAACAAAAGCCCGGCGTCTTCGCAGGGTCGCCTTCTTGAGGTGTGTTCTTCCGGCCTAATATCAGGCGCATGAGCACCACCCACTTCGGCTTCGAGAAAGTCGACGAAAGCGAGAAAGCGCAACGTGTTCGCGGCGTCTTCGACTCCGTCGCCACGCGTTACGACCTCATGAACGACCTGATGTCGATGGGTCTGCATCGCGCCTGGAAGGCATACACCGTGATGGTGGCCAACGTGGGCGAAGGCTCGCGCGTGCTCGACATCGCGGGCGGCACCGGCGACCTCGCACTGGCTTTCTCCAAGAAGGTCGGCGCCAGCGGACAAGTGGTGCACACCGACATCAACGAAGCCATGCTTCGCACCGGCCGCGACCGCCTGCTCGATGCCGGCGTGGCACTGCCCACGCTGGTGTGCGACGCAGAAAAACTGCCCTTCCCAAGCGACCATTTCGACGTGGTGACCGTGGCCTTCGGCCTGCGCAACATGACGCACAAGGACATCGCGCTGAAAGAGATGAACCGCGTGCTCAAGCCGCGCGGCAAGCTCCTGGTGCTCGAGTTCTCTAAGGTCGCCAAGCCGCTCGCAAAGGCCTACGACTGGTATTCGTTCAACGTGCTGCCGCGCCTGGGCAAGCTGGTGGCGGGCGACGACGCGAGCTATCGCTACCTGGCCGAATCGATCCGGATGCATCCCGCGCAGGACGAACTCAAGACCCTCATGAAAGAGGGCGGTTTCGGGCATGTGGACTATCACAACATGACGGGTGGCGTGGTTGCCCTTCATGTTGGAATCAAGTGTTGATGACGCGAATTCTTCGCTCAAAAGAGGAGACGAGATGAAAAGTTTGAGTTCTTTGTTCTTGGCTTGCGTGCTGGCCCTGGTCAGCGTGCAGGCTGACGCAGCGCGAATCGGCGGCGGCAAGTCTTTCGGCCGCCAGTCGTCGAACGTGACGCAGCGCGAAAGTGCCTCGCCCAGTTCGCCCGCACAGCAAAACGCGACCAACGCGGCGCCGCGGCCTGCAACGCCGTCGCCCGCCGCCGCTGCGCCCAAGCGCCCATGGGGTGCAATGCTCGGCGGCCTGGCCGCCGGCCTCGGCCTGGCGTGGCTCGCACATTCGCTGGGTCTTGGCGCCGGCTTTGCCAACATCCTGCTGATCGGCCTGCTGGTCATGGCTGGCCTGTTTGTGTGGCGCATGTTCAAGGCACGCTCGGCCGCGTCCTCGGGCGCCAACCGCCAGGGCGGCTTCGCCTTCCAGGGCGCAGGCAATCCGGCCAACGCCAGCGCACCTGCGCAGTACAGCCCCGCCAACGTGGGCAACGACGCTTCGGCCCGGCCATGGGAGCGCAACACCACCGCATTCGACGGCACGCCCGCGCAAGCCGACGAGCGGCACGGCAGCAGCCTTTCCGCAGCAGGTGCGGCCGCTGGCGGCAGCATGATCGGCTCGGCGCTTTCGGGTTCGCAGTCGTGGGGCATTCCCGCCGGCTTCGACGTGGACGGCTTCCTCGGTGCGGCCAAGCGCAACTTCGTGACGCTGCAAGACGCCTGGGACCGTGCCGACGTCGGCACCCTGCGTTCGATGATGACCGACAGCATGGTCGACGAGATCCGCACGCAGCTGGCCGACCGTGCCAGCCACACCGGCGGTGCGCCGAACAAGACCGACGTGGTAATGCTCGATGCCAAGCTGCTCGGCATCGAGGAACTGTCCGACGCCTACATGGCCAGCGTGGAGTTCTCCGGCATGATCCGCGAAGACGACTCGGCCGGCCCGGGCCCGTTCCGCGAAGTCTGGAACATGACGAAGCCTGTCAGCGGCAACAGCGGCTGGCTGGTGGCAGGCGTGCAAGCGCTGCAGTAAGCGATTTCGGCGGCCATGAGGCCGCGGACAGAACCGATAATGGGGACATGGCCACACCATCGTCCCCATTTTCTTTTCTAGACGACCTGTTCAATCGCATCGGCGAACGGCTGCAGCCGCCCGCCTGGGCGGTGCACGAGATCCAGCACCGTGCGGTGCTGTTTCTCAATCATGTGCTGCAGCAGGAACCCGAAGCCCAGCAGCGGCTGCTGCGCCAGCAGGGGCGGGTGGTGCGCTTCCAGTGGCGCTTCGTCACCATGGAGCTGGTGGCCACGCCCGCGGGCCTGCTCGACCTGGCTCCCCCGGGCTCGGTGCCCGAGCTCACGCTCACCGTCACGGATGAGTCCCCCTTCGACCTCGCCCGCGCCACGCTGCGCGGCGACAAGCCGTCGGTACAGATCATCGGCGACGTGCAGCTTGCGGCCGAGGTCAACTGGCTGGTCGACCATGTGCGCTGGGATGTCGAAGACGACCTCGCGCGCCTGATCGGCGACGTGCCGGCGCACACCATTGCCAACGGCGCACGCAAGGTTGCGGGCGCGCTGCGCCAGTTTGTCGGCGGCAAGGCCGGCGGTTCGACGGCCGGCCCGGCGAGCACGGCCGAATGAGGCGCTTCTACCGCGGCTTCTTCATCGTCTGGGTCGCACTGCGCTACGGCCTGGACGAGCTCGTGCTCACGAGCTTCCAGAAACCCTGGCTGCGCGTGGTGGCGCGGGTCGTCTCCATCGGCCGCAATCTCGATGCACCGCGCGGCCAGCGCCTGCGCGAGGCGCTCGAGCGGCTGGGCCCCATCTTCGTGAAGTTCGGCCAGGTGCTCTCTACCCGGCGCGACCTGCTGCCGCAGGACATTGCCGACGAACTCGCCTTCTTGCAGGACCGCGTGCCGCCGTTCCCGTCGTCGGTGGCCATTGCCACCATCGAGCGGGCGTTCCGCCGTCCGGTGGGCGATGTGTTCGTGCAGTTCGACGAGACGCCGATTGCCAGCGCATCGATCGCCCAGGTTCACTTTGCGACCATCCGCACCAACCAGGGCGAGGTGCGGGAGGTTGCCGTCAAGGTTCTGCGTCCCAGCATGCGCGGCGTGATCGAGAAAGACCTGGCCCTCATGGCCATGATGGCCGGCTGGGTCGAGCGGCTCTCGCCCGACGGCAAGCGCCTGAAGCCCCGCGAGGTGGTCGGCGAGTTCGACAAATACCTGCACGACGAACTCGACCTGGTGCGGGAGGCCGCCAACGCGGCCCAGCTGCGCCGCAACATGGCCGAACTCGACCTGGTGCTGATCCCCGAGATGTTCTGGGACTTCTGCCACCCCGAGGTGATCGTGATGGAGCGCATGAACGGCGTGCCCATTGCGCAGCTCGACCGCCTGCGCGCGGCCGGAGTCGACATTCCCAAGCTGGCCCGCGACGGCGTCACGATCTTCTTCACGCAGGTGTTTCGCGACGGCTTCTTTCATGCCGACATGCACCCGGGCAACATCCAGGTGAGCCTCGCGCCGGAGACCTTCGGGCGCTACATTTCGCTCGATTTCGGGATCATCGGCACGCTCACCGAGTCGGACAAGGAGTACCTCGCGCAGAACTTCGTGGCCTTCTTCCGTCGCGACTACAAGCGAGTGGCCGAGCTTCACCTTGAAAGCGGCTGGGTACCCGAAGGCACCCGCATCGACGAGCTCGAGGCGGCAATCCGCACGGTGTGCGAACCGTATTTCGACCGGCCGCTGAAAGAAATCTCACTTGGCATGGTGCTGATGCGGCTGTTCCAGACCTCGCGCCGCTTCCACGTCGAGATCCAGCCGCAGCTGGTGCTGCTGCAAAAGACGCTGCTCAACATCGAGGGCCTGGGCCGCCAGCTCGACCCCGAACTCGACCTTTGGCACACCGCCAAGCCCTTCCTCGAGAAGTGGATGGTCGACCAGATCGGGCCTAAAAAGCTGTTCCAGCAGCTCAAGGCCGAGGCGCCGCGCTACGCGAAACTGCTGCCGCAACTGCCGCGCCTGCTGCACGATTTCCTCGAAAATCGGCCGGCCGACAATCGCCGCGAGCTGCTCGAACTGCTGGCCGCACAAAAGCGCACCAACCGGTTGCTGCAGACCATCATCTATGGTGGCATAGGATTTGTATTGGGTTTGCTCGCCATGCAGGTGCTGGTGCGCGTGAAGTTGTTCTAGAGGAGATTGCCCCGTGTTGCTGACGCTGGTTGTCGTTTATCTGCTGGTCACCATTGCGATCGGCCTCTACGCCGCCAAGCGGGTCAAGAACACCACGGACTTCGCGATTGCGGGGCGGCACCTGCCGCTCTTCATGATCGTGACGACCACCTTTGCCACCTGGTTCGGCTCCGAAACGGTGCTGGGCATTCCGGCCAAGTTCATTGAAAACGGGTTGAGCGGTGTGGTCGAAGACCCGTTCGGCGCGGGCACCTGCCTCATCCTGGTCGGGCTGTTCTTTGCGGGCAAGCTGTACCGCATGACGCTCCTCACCATCAGCGACTACTACCGCGAGCGCTACGGCCGCGGCGTCGAGGTGGCCTGCTCGCTCATCATCATGCTGAGCTACCTGGGCTGGGTGTCGGCGCAGGTCACGGCGCTGGGCCTGGTGTTCAACGTGCTCTCTATCGGTGCCATCAGCATTCCGGCGGGCATGGTGATCGGTGTGGTCTCGATACTGGCCTACACCCTCTTCGGGGGCATGTGGTCGGTGGCCGTCACAGACTTCATCCAGATGATCATCCTCGTCGCGGGGCTTGCCGTCATTGCCGTGTTCGCCGGCAACATGGCCGGCGGCGCCGACAAGGTGGTCGCCTTTGCGGTGAGCAAGGACCTCTTCAAGTTCTGGCCCGAGCCCAACTGGCACGACATGGTGTTCTTCTTTGCCGCTGCCATCACGATGATGCTAGGTTCCATTCCGCAGCAGGACGTGTTCCAGCGCGTCATGTCGGCCAACAGCGCCAAGGCTGCCACGCGCGGGCCGGTCATCGGCGGCGTGGCGTACATCCTGTTCGCCTTCGTGCCCATGTTCCTGGTGGCCAGCGCGCTGTTGATCATGCCCGAGCAGACCGCCACGCTCCTGAAGGAGGACCCGCAAAAGGTGCTGCCGACCCTGGTGCTCGAGAAAATGCCCTTCGTGATGCAGGTGCTGTTCTTCGGCGCGCTGCTGTCGGCCATCAAGTCGACGGCGTCGGCCACCTTGCTGGCGCCTAGCGTCACCTTCACCGAGAACATCTGGCGGCAGTTCCGGCCTCAGGGCACCGACCGCCAGAACCTCATGACCATGCGAATCACGGTGCTGGTGTTCAGCGCGGCCGTGCTGGCCTATGCCATCCGCATGCAGGGCACGCCCATCTACGAACTGGTCTCGGGCGCCTACCAGGTGCCGCTGGTGGGCGCTTTCGTGCCGCTGGTGTGCGGGCTCTACTGGCGCCGCGCCACCACACAGGGAGCCCTCGCTTCGATCCTGTTCGGCATCGGCACCTGGCTGCTGTTTCTGGCAATGCCCTGGAGTGCCGAGTTTCCGGCCCAGCTGGCCGGGGTGCTTGCCTCGTTTGCGGGCATGGTGGCCGGATCGCTGGTGCCGCAGTGGGTTGCCAACACCCGCACGCCGCACCGGCTGCTCGCGACCGAGCCGGCCTGAAAGCGGCGCCTGAGGTAGGGCGGCCCTTATAATCGAGGGCTTTGCGAGCGGCCTCTGCTCGGTTTTTGCGCCGCTTTTTTACTCATTTCCATGCCCATTTACGCCTACAAGTGCAGCGCCTGCGGCTTTGCCAAGGATGCCCTGCAAAAAATGTCCGATGCGCCCCTCACGGTGTGTCCGGCGTGCGGCGCGAGTGCCTTCGAAAAGCAGGTCACCGCCGCCGGTTTCCAGCTCAAGGGTTCCGGCTGGTACGTGACCGATTTCCGCGACGGTGGCGGCAAGAAAGCCGAACCGGCGCCCGCGACGGGTGGCGAGTCCACTGCTTCGCCGGCTGCCAAGACCGCCGATGCCTCCAGCCCGGCTCCCGCGCCTGCCGCGAGCCCTGCTCCGGCACCGGCTGCCGCGGCCAAGAGCGACTGAAGAGCGACTGAGAACAACACACCATGCTCGCCCTGCGCAAATGGCTGTTTTCCGGCTTGCTGGTCATCGTTCCGCTGTTCATCACCCTGGCGGTGCTGAAGTGGATCATCGACACGCTGGACCAGACGCTCTGGGTGTTGCCGGTGGTCTGGCAGCGATGGCTGCACGAAAACAACGTGCGCGGATTGGGCGTGCTGCTCACGCTGGCCATATTGCTGGGCGTGGGTGCCATTGCAAGCAATTTCGTGGGCAAGCGCCTGCTCGGATGGGGCGACGCAGTGGTGCGGCGCATTCCGGTGGTGCGCTCGATCTACTCCAGCGTCAAGCAGGTGTCCGACACGCTTTTTTCCGAGAATGGCAATGCCTTCCGGACGGCGGTGCTGGTGCAATGGCCCCGCGAGGGCGTCTGGACGATTGCCTTTGTTACCGGCACGCCCGGTAACGACGTGGTCGAGCACCTGGGCGGCGGCGACTACCTCGGCGTCTATGTGCCGACAACGCCCAACCCCACGGGCGGTTATTTCGTGATGCTCAAGCGCAGCGATTGCATCGAACTCAAGATGAGCGTGGACGAAGCGCTCAAGTACATCGTCTCGATGGGCGTGGTCGTTCCCGGCGGCCCCTCGACCATCGCGAACAAGTAAAAAAACGCGCCCACGCGGCGCTGGAAATCAAGATATGGCCATGCGTACTCACTATTGCGGTCTTGTGACCGAAGCCCTGATGGGCCAAACCGTCACCCTGTGCGGCTGGGTCAACCGCCGCCGCGACCATGGTGGCGTCATCTTCATCGACGTGCGCGACCGCGAAGGCTACGTGCAGGTGGTGTGCGACCCCGATCGTGCCTCGACCTTTGCCGTGGCCGAAAACCTGCGCAACGAGTTCTGCATCCAGATTACCGGCCTGGTGCGCGCGCGCCCCGAAGGCACCACCAACGACCAGCTCAAGAGCGGCAAGATCGAAGTGCTGTGCCACGAGCTCAAGGTGCTGAACCCCTCCGTCACGCCCCCCTTCCTGCTGGACGACGACAACCTCTCGGAAACCACCCGCCTCACGCACCGCGTGCTCGACCTGCGCCGTCCGGCCATGCAGCGCAACATGATGCTGCGCTACAAGGTGACGATGGAAACGCGCAAGTTTCTCGACGCCAACGGCTTCATCGACATCGAGACGCCGATGCTCGGCAAGTCCACGCCCGAAGGCGCGCGCGACTACCTCGTGCCAAGCCGCGTGCACGACGGCAGCTTCTTTGCATTGCCGCAGTCGCCCCAGCTCTTCAAGCAGCTGCTCATGGTGGCCGGCTACGACCGCTACTACCAGATCGTGAAGTGCTTCCGCGACGAAGACCTGCGCGCCGACCGCCAGCCCGAATTCACGCAGATCGACATCGAGACCTCGTTCCTCGCCGAAGAAGAAATCCGCGAGATGTTCGAAGGCATGATCCGCAACGTGTTCCGCAATGCCGCGGGCATCGACCTGCCGGTGTTCCCGACCATGACGTATGCGGACGCCATGTTCAAGTACGGCTCCGACAAGCCCGACCTGCGCGTGAAGCTCGAGTTCACCGAACTCACCGAGCTCATGAAGCGCGTCGAATTCAAGGTGTTCTCGAACGCCGCCACCATGCAGGGCGGCCGCGTGGTCGCGCTGCGCGTGCCGGGCGGCGGTGCCGAGGGCGGCCTCTCGCGCGGCGAAATCGACGCGTACCAGGAGTTCGTCAAGATCTACGGTGCCAAGGGCCTGGCCTACATCAAGGTGAACGACGCAGCCGCCGGCCGCGAAGGCCTGCAAAGCCCGATCGTCAAGAACCTCGACGACGCTTCGCTGGCCGAGATCATTGCCCGCACGGGTGCGCGCAACGGCGACATCCTGTTCTTCGGCGCCGACAAGGAAAAGATCGTCAACGACGCCATCGGCGCGCTGCGCGTGAAGATCGGCCACAGTGCCTTCGGCAAGAAGGCCGGCCTCTTCGACGACCGGTGGGCGCCGCTGTGGGTGGTCGACTTTCCGATGTTCGAGTTCGACGAGGAAGGCCAGCGCTGGAGCGCCGTGCACCACCCGTTCACCGCGCCCAAGGACGGCCATGAAGACCTCATGGACACCGCGCCCGAAAAGTGCATTGCCAAGGCCTACGACATGGTGCTCAACGGCATCGAGATGGGCGGCGGCTCGGTGCGTATCCACCGCGAGGAAGTGCAGAGCAAGGTGTTCCGCGCGCTCAAGATCAGCGCCGAAGACGCCCAGCTCAAGTTCGGCTTCCTGCTCGACGCGCTCCAATATGGCGCCCCTCCGCATGGCGGCATTGCCATCGGCCTCGACCGCCTGGTGATGCTCATGACCGGCGCAGAGTCGATCCGCGACGTGATTGCGTTCCCCAAGACCCAGCGTGCGCAAGACCTGCTTACGCAGGCGCCGAGCCCGGTCGACGAGAAGCAGCTGCGAGAACTGCACATCCGGCTGCGCAACGTCCAGCAGCCCGCCTGATGCGCCCATGACGACGAGCGTCCGGCCCTGGAAAATTCCGGAGTCGGTGCTGGTCGTCATTCATACCCCGGCGCTCGACGTTCTGTTGATCCGGCGCGCCGATGCCAACGACTTCTGGCAGTCGGTCACCGGCAGCAAGGACCTGGCCGACGAGCCGCTCATGCTCACCGCGGCGCGTGAGGTGGCCGAGGAAACCGGCATCCAATGCGGCGAGGGCACGCCCCTGGCCAACCAGCTGGTCGACTGGCAACTGAGCAACGTCTACGAAATCTACCCAGGCTGGCGCGCCCGCTATGAACCGGGCGTGACGCACAACACCGAGCATCTGTTCGGCCTGTGCGTGCCAGAGCGGCTGGTGCCCGTGCTGGCACCCCGCGAACACACCGACTGGAAGTGGCTTCCCCACCGCGAGGCGGCCGACGCGTGCTTTTCTCCGTCGAACGCCGAAGCCATTCTGTTGCTGCCAGAATTTGCCAGATGAACCTGCCGGCACACACCCTTCGGGTCGCAACCTACAACATCCACAAGGGTGTGCAGGGCATCGGCCCGGCCCGGCGCCTGGAGATCCACAACCTCGGCCACGCCATCGAGCAGCTCGACGCCGACATCGTCTGCCTGCAAGAAGTGCGCAAGATGAACCGGCAGGCCGAAATGCGCTTCGAGCGCTGGCCCGAGCTTCCCCAGGCCGACTTCCTGGCGCCCGAGGGCTACACCGCCGTCTATGAAACCAATGCGATCACTCGCCACGGCGAGCACGGCAATGCCCTGCTGACGCGCTGGCCGGTGATCCGCACCGGCCACCAGGACATTTCCGACCATCGCTTCGAACAGCGCGGGCTGCTGCATGTCGTTATCGAGGTGGAGGGCCGGCCCGTGCATGCCATCGTCGTGCACCTGGGGCTCATCAAGGGCAGCCGCGTGCGGCAGGTTGCCCGGCTGCGG
The DNA here is from genome assembly GCF_031456585.1 of Variovorax sp. 3319. Taxonomy (NCBI): domain Bacteria; kingdom Pseudomonadati; phylum Pseudomonadota; class Betaproteobacteria; order Burkholderiales; family Comamonadaceae; genus Variovorax; species Variovorax sp. 3319. The sequence continues at coordinate 145,190 of NZ_JAVDUZ010000012.1, read as the reverse complement.
GAGTTCATCGAGCGCGAGGTGCCGGTTGGCGAGGCGGTGGTCGTTGCGGGCGATTTCAACGACTGGGGCGCGCGCATGCGCTACGCCATGAACGCCATGGGCCTGCGCGACACCAGCGACCTGCGCGGGGCACGCACGCTCACCTATCCCTCGCGCCTGCCTGTGGCGCAACTCGACTTCGTCTACGGGCGCCATTTGGAGCCGGTGGCCTGCTCGGTGCCGCGCGGGCCCATCTGGGCGCGCATGTCCGACCACTTGCCGCTGGTGGCCGATTTTGTGCTGGCATGAGTCCCGGCTGTGCCGGCTTCTCCCTGCGGAGCCTCCAAAATGCGTTCGCTGATACCATGCGCGGATGCTGAGGAAAACCGACGTGGAACCGCGCCCTGACGGAAACAACGACGACGAGGGCACCCCCGTCTCGGTGAAGATCCGCGAACGCCTGACTGCCGCGCGCAAGCGCTTCAACGCCAACGACAACATTGCCGAGTTCATCGAACCGGGCGAACTCGAGTCGCTGCTCGACGAAGTCGAAGTGAAGATGAAGGGCGTGCTCGAAAGCCTGGTGATCGACCTCGAGAACGATCACAACACCGGCAACACCGCGCGCCGCGTGGCCAAGATGTACCTCAACGAAGTGTTCCGGGGCCGCTACGTGGCGCCGCCTTCGCTCACCGAGTTTCCCAATGCCGAGCACCTGAACGAGCTGATGATCGTCGGCCCGATCACCGTGCGCAGCGCCTGCTCGCACCACTTCTGCCCGATCATCGGCAAGCTGTGGATCGGCATCATGCCCAACGAGCACACCAACGTGATCGGCCTGTCCAAGTACGCGCGCCTTGCCGAATGGGTCATGGGCCGGCCCCAGATCCAGGAAGAGGCCGTGGTGCAGCTGGCCGACCTGATCCAGGAAAAGACCCAGCCCGACGGCCTGGCGCTCGTCATGGAAGCCGAGCATTTCTGCATGGCCTGGCGCGGCGTGAAAGAAATGGACAGCAAGATGATCAACTCCGTCATGCGCGGCGTGTTCCTCAAAGACCCGAGCCTGCGCCGCGAATTCCTTTCGCTGCTGCCCAGAAGGAGCTGAACATGCTCGTGCGACTTCTCTACGCCAGCCGCGCCGTCGATACCAGCCCCGAAGCCATCGACGCCATCCTTGCGCAATCGCGCACGCACAACCCCTCCTGCGGCATCACCGGCATTCTTTGCTACGGCGCCGGCACGTTCCTGCAGGCCATCGAAGGCGGCCGCATGGCCGTGAGCGAGCTCTACGGCCACATCCAGCGCGATGCGCGCCACAAGGACGTGGTGCTGTTGCACTACGAAGAGATTTCCGAGCGCCGCTTCGGCGGCTGGACCATGGGGCAGGTCAACCTCTCCAAGCTCAACGCCTCCACGCTGCTCAAGTACTCGGAAAAGCCGGAACTGAACCCGTACGCCGTTTCTGGCAAGGTTTCGCTGGCGCTGCTCGAAGAACTGATGGCCACCGCGGCCATCGTCGGACGCCACTGAGGCAGTGGCCGCCACGCCCGATCGCGTGTAGCGCGTCTTCCAGGGGTGCCGCTTTCCGCCTTTGCGCTGATCCTGCTCGCCGGGGTCATTCACGCCAGCTGGAACATCGCCGCCAAGAAGGCGAACGGCGATGCGCGCTTCGCGTTGCAAAGCGGCGTCTTCCTGGCCATCGTCTGGGCCCCCGTCGGCCTGACGCTGGGCTGGAGCGTGGTGCCGACCTGGGGCCTCACCGAGTGGGGCTTCATTGCGCTGAGCGGCGTGCTGCACGTTTTCTACTACGTCATCCTGCTGCGCGGTTACCGCAAGTCCGATCTCACGGTGGTCTATCCGTTGGCGCGGGGCTCGGGTCCGCTGCTGTCGTCGCTGGTCGCAATACTGTTTCTTGGCGAGCGCATCAGCCTCATTGGTGTTGCGGGCATCGCGGGCGTCGTGCTGGGCGTGTTCCTGGTGGCTGGCGGACCGGGCCTGTGGCGCAAGAAACATGACCCTGCGCAGCGCGCGCGGGTGCACAAGGGCATTCGCTACGGCGTGCTGACGGGCGCCTTCATCGCGGCCTACACCGTGGCCGACAGCTACGCAGTGAAGTTCCTGGCCATGTCGCCGATCCTGCTCGACTATTTCGGCAACTTCGTGCGCGTGGCGCTGCTGTTGCCCGCCGCGCTGCAAGACCGTGCCGAAACGGCCCGAATGTGGCGCGCGCAATGGAAGTACGCACTGCTGGTGGCGGCGATCAGCCCGGTTTCCTACGTGCTGGTGCTCTATGCCGTGCAGCAGGCGCCCATCTCGCACGTTGCTCCGGCGCGCGAGGTGTCGATGCTCTTCGCCGCGCTGATCGGCGGCCATCTGCTGCGCGAGGGCGACCGCCTGCTGCGGCTGCTGGGCGCAGCCTTCATTGCCGCCGGGGTGGTGGCGCTCGCGCTGGGGTAGCGCTTGGACACGGCGCTGCTGTTCGGATGCGATTTTTCTTGCGCACCCACGTCGCGCAAGCCGATTGTCATTGCCAGCGGCTGCGTCGGCCGCACAGGTGAGGCAAGCAGCCTTGTGCTGAAGAAGCTGCAGCGGTTCACCACGCTCGACGCCTGGGCGGGATGGCTGCAGAGCGAACCGGCATGGATCGGAGGCTTCGATTTTCCGTTCGGCCTTCCGCGCGAACTGGTCGAGCACCTGGACTGGCCGCGGCAATGGAACGCGCTTATCGCCCACTATGCAAGCCTGAGCCGTGCGGAGATTCGCACCATCTTTGCAAACTTCTGTGCGGCGCGCCCGGTGGGCGGCAAGTTTGCCCACCGCGCGACCGACGAGCCTGCGGGTTCGAGCACGTCGATGAAATGGGTCAACCCGCCCGTGGCCTTCATGCTCCATGCTGGCGTGCCGCCGCTCCTGGCCGCCGGGGCGAGCCTCCCGGGGCTGCATGTCGGCAGCAACAGGAACCGCGTGGCACTCGAGGCCTACCCCGGACTGCTGGCCCGCGAATTGATAGGCCGCCGCAGCTACAAGAGCGACGAGACGGCCAAGCAGACGCCCGAGCGGCTTGCGGCGCGCACCAGCCTCGTCGCCGCACTAGAAGCGGGCACCACGCGCCTGGGCATTCGGCTCGTGCTCACCGATGCGCAACGTGCTGAACTGCTCGGCGATGCGCGCGGCGATGACGTCGACGCTGTGCTTTGCCTGCTGCAGGCGGCGTGGAGCGCGCAGCGCGCCTCCACGCCGGGGCCGGGCTTCGGCTTGCCCGAGCGTTTCGATCCCATCGAAGGATGGATCGTCACGGCCTGAGCCTCCTTGTCCTACAGGCTTTCGCGGCAGCAGGGCCTCCCGCGCCTTCGCTCCAAAAGCTAGATTGACCGAGCGGCCCGGATCTTGTCCGGGGCAGCTTGCGCGCAACCTGCGCGCGTTACCCGCTCCTTGGAGCGAATGGAGGATTTCAATGAAAAGACCCCGTCAAATTACCGCCATGCCGTTTTCGCACACATGGCTCACCGCGCTGCTGATGGCTGGCGCGGCATTGACGCTTGCCGCTTGCGACAGCTCGGACAACCGCACCGCAGGACAAAAGCTCGACAGCGCGATTGCAAAGACCGAGAAGGCGGCCGAGACCGCCGCCGCCAAGACAGGGGAGGCCATGAGAGACGCCAAGGCAAGGGCGGATGCCTCCGGCGCCACTGCCGAGGTGAAGGACGGCGTCGCCAACATGGCGGAAGCCGCAAAGAAAGCGGGCACTGCCGCAAGCGCAACGGCGGACGATGCCGCGATCACTGCATCGGTTTCAGCGGGCCTTGCGAAGGATCCGGACCTGAGTGCGATCAAGATCGACGTGGACACCAAGGCCGGTGCGGTCAGCCTGAAGGGCCCCGCGCCCACGGCCGCTGCCAAGGCGCGCGCCGAAGAAATCGCCAAGGGCGTGCAGGGGGTAACTTCGGTGAACAACCAGCTCGAAGTGAAGGGCTGAGCGCGCTTCTTCCCAAAATAAAAAAGCCCGGTTCGTCCGGGCTTTTTTATTGAGCAGGGCGATCGAGGCAGCAGTCAGTGGCCCAGCCAATCCTTGAGTTCGTCCGCATGCTCTTCCTCGTCGGAAAGAATGTCTTCGAGCATGCGGCGGGTGGTCGGGTCCTTGTCGCCGATCAGCGTGATCATTTGCCGGTACGTTTCGACTGCGATGCGCTCGGCAACGAGGTTGGCGCGCACCATGGCTTGCAGGTCGGTCGATTCGTCATAGCCGGCGTGGCTGCGTTCGAGCAGGTGCGTCGGGGCAAAGTCGGGCTCGCCGCCCAGTTGCACGATGCGTTCGGCAATGCGGTCGGCGTGGGCCGACTCTTCATTGGCGTGCACCAGGAATTCTTCTGCAATTGCGGGCGACGACACGCCGCTCGCGGTGAAGTAATGGCGCTTGTAGCGCAACACGCACACCAGTTCGGTGGCCAGTGCATCGTTCAACAGCTTCACTACGTCGTCGCGCCAGGGGCCGTAGCTCGGAGTGACCGCCCCTTCGTCGAGGCTGTTGGCTGCGGCTTCGATGGCCTTTTCGTCGAGCACCAGGTGCTCGTGCCTTGCCGGGTTGGTGCCCGGGGAATTCGCATTCATGGAGTGTCCTTTCGTGGGGTGCTATTTTTCTGCTGCATCAACGTGTTGACGACGTCTGCTATGTCGGAGGTCTTGAGCACCGCCGCCAGCACCGCAGTGAACGAGAGCAGGCGCCATGGCTTGATCAGCACAACGGCCGCGCCCGTTGCGGCGGCAATGGCCATGAGCTTGGCCGGTTCCCTGCGCGCATAGTGCTCGAGCAAAGGGCGTGCAAGCTGGCCCATTGCATGGGCGGGATGCCGGCGCCACCAGCGCTCGGTCATGCTGCGCGCCATAGACATCCACCGGTGGCTGCTGCCGCGCGGCGATGCCTCTTGATACGCGTCGTCTGTGCCGTACAGGCCGGGGTGATCTTCTTGCGCCGCGTAGTGCCTGCTGCGGCTGCTGCCGCGCGGCTCGTCGTCTTCACCATTCAAGTGCCGCACAAGTGCGCGGCGCGAAAGCGCAAGGCGCTCCTGCGGCGTGAGCGAGCTGCGGTCAGTGACGTTCATGGCGGGCTCCTGCTTCGTGCAACGCCTGCAGGTCTGCATCGACCTGGGCGCGAAGATCGTCGAACGCGTAACCGGGGAAGGGGCGGCTCGCGACCCAGGCGCAAATGCCGGCTATGACCAGCGCAACGCCCGGCACCGCCACCAGCACCCAATGGAAGCTGCCATGCAGCACACCCATCAACACCGCAACCCCGATGAGCCCGAGCGCGAGCATCGCGCTCGCCGCCGCGACCACCCCCGCGACGATGCGGGCAACGAGCCCGCGTCCCGCCTCGGAGGCTTCCTGCCGCACGAGGGCGGCATAGTTCGCTGCGTGTTCGGCGATGAGTTCCGGGTGCCCGAGCACCGTGGAAAAAATCGGATGAAGCATGGTGCGCGGAATCGGTGGAACGGGGCGTCAGCGGATCAGTATTCGTCCCGGCGGCTGCGGCTGGCCAGCACGATGAGTGCGGTAATGGCGGCACCGGCTGCGGCGGCAATCAGCACCGAGCGAACGGGCTGGTCGGAGATATAGCGGCCGGTCACGTCGGCAGCCTGCTCCAGGCGGCGCTGTGCGCGTGCGCTGGTGGTCGAAGCCGCATCAAGGCCGCGCTGCACGGCCTGCTGCACGCGCGCTGCCAGTTGTTCGACTGCCGGCTCGGCGTCGCGGCGCAGTTCACGGACCTTCTCGCCGGCCGCATTCACCGCGTTCTGTGCGTAGGCGCGGGTGGATTCGACAGCTTCGTTGGCGGTCTGGCGGGCGTCGTCGGCGAGTTGCGAGGGAGTTTTGGTCGTGTTCATGAAAATTTCCTTTCCGGGGAGATGGATTGCGAGAGAGCCTGTTGATCGTAACTACGCTACTTGCGTCGTAGCAAGCCGGCCAGGAAACTGGCGATGGCAAGTACGGCGAAGATCACGAAAAGGATCTTGGCGATTCCTACTGCGCTGGCGGCAATTCCGCCGAAGCCGAACACAGCGGCAATCAGCGCAATGACCAGAAACACCACCGTGTAGTGCAACATGTGGACTCCTTCGAGGCTTCGCTCGTTGTTTGGAACTGCGCGTTCAAAGAGGGAATGAACGGCACAGGAGCAACCTTAAGTGGCGCGCCTGCGAGGCCCTGTCAGCGGCTGGGCGCGGGGGACGTAGGAGACGACCGAGTTCCCCGCGAGCCGCCGTGCATGAGGGCCGCGCGCCGGCAATGAAGCCGGCGTGGCTTCAGAGCGGCTTGACCACGGGCAGCATTGCACTCAGGCGAGTGCCGCGCCCCGGCGTCGACGAGATCGTGAGCTTGCCGCGCGCAGCCTCCACCCTGTGCCGCATGCCCGCAAGGCCGTGCGTGGAAGGATGGATGCGCTGGGGGTCGAAACCCTTGCCGTTGTCGGCAACCTCCACGATCACGTGGTTCTCGTAGTTCTTCAGCACGATCGTCGCCTCGCTGGCTTCTGCGTACTTGCCTATGTTGGTCAGGCTCTCCTGCACCATGCGGTAGATGGTGAGCTGGCGCGACTCGTCCATGATCACCGGCTCGAGCGCCATCTGCACCTGGATGCCCGAGCGCTCCGCGAATTCACGACCCAGGATTTCGAGCGAAGCCACCAGCCCGAGGTTCGACAGCGACGACGGCCGGAGGTCCTCGATGATCCGGCGCTTGAGCGCAATGCCGCTGTTGAGCAGTTCGGTCAGGTGCTGCAGCCGCTGGGTGGCGTCCGGCGCTTCCAGCAACCTCGACTTGAGGCGGGCTACATCGAGCTTGGCCGCCGTGAGCAGCGAGCCGAGCTCGTCGTGCAGTTCGCGTGCGAGATAGCCGCGCTCGGTTTCGCGCACGTCCTGCAGGTGGGTCGCCAGTTCGGCCAGCGAGGCGGTGCGTTCGCGCACCTCGTCCTCAAGGGCGTTGCGCTCGCGCTGCAGGGTTTCCTGCTGGCGCTCGCCGATGGAGCGCAACGCATGGGTCTGCCGCAGGTACAGAAAGAAGGCGATGAGCGCGGCCAGGGCCACGATGGCGGTGCCGATGCGCGCGAGCTGCAGCGACTTCATCACCTGCAACTGGCTTTCCTGCAGGGTCTTGTTGCTGGTCGCCACCAGGTCGTGGGCGCTCTTGCGGATGGCTTCCATCTCTTCCCGCCCCACGTCGGTAGTGATGACAAACTTCCAGGCATCCTCCTTGCCGTCCTGGCGCAAGCGCACGCTCATGTCCATTTCGGCTATCTTGCGCAGCACGTGCTTGGAGAGCTCCGCCAATTGGGTACGCTCGGCCGGCCGATCGGCGTAAAGTTGGCGCAATGTGGCCAGGTAACCGTCGACCTGCTTCACCGCCGTGTCGTATGGTTGGCGGTAGCTGGCCTCGCCGGTAAGGAGGTAGCCTCGCTGTCCGGTTTCGGCATCGAGCATGCTCTGCAAAATCAGGTTGAGCGCGGCGCGCACTTTTTGCGCCTCGTCGATGTTGGCCAGGGCCTGGGTCGATTGGCGGTAGCCGGCCTCGTTGATACCGACGAGGGCCAGCGCAGCCAGTGCCGCAAGCAGTAGGCTCACGGCCATTTTTGGAGGAGCTAGCCAGTGCATGAAACTTTCAGAGGTGCTTTCAGCACAAGTTCGTGAATAATTGATAACAACCGGGGATCGGCATGTTGCGGCTTCCTCGGCCGCAACACAACGAAGAAAGTAACAGATGATCAAAATTGGAATTGTGGACGACCACGCTATCGTGCGTTCGGGCCTGCGGCAGTTCTTCTCCGAGCACGTCGACTTGCGCGTGGCCGGCGAGGCCGCCAGCGGGCGCGAAGCGATCGAGCTGGTGCGCACCACCGAACTCGACGTGCTGGTGATGGACCTTTCCATGCCGGGGCAAAGCGGCATCGATGCGCTTGCCATGATCCGCGCCAAGGCGCCGGACGTGGGCATTCTCATTCTCAGCGGCTACCCCGAAGAGCACTACGCGATGAACCTCATTCGCCAGGGTGCGAGCGGGTACCTCAACAAGGAGTGCGACCCGATGGAAATCGTCAACGCAATCCGCACCATTTCGCTGGGCCGCCGCTACATCACGCCGGCCGTGGCAGAACTGCTTGCCCGCCAGCTCGACCGCAAGGACGACGCGGCACCGCACGAGCAGCTGTCGGAGCGGGAGTTCCAGGTGTTCCTGAAGCTTGCCAAGGGCGAAACCGCCGGAGACATCGCCAAGACGCTGTCGCTGTCGGTCAAGACCGTCAGCACCTACCGCACGCGCCTCATGGAAAAGATGAACCTCTCTTCCAACAGCGACCTCACGTACTACGCGCTGAAGAACAAGCTGATCGATTGAGAAGAGAAACAGCCGCCGGCTGAAGAAAGAGGCAAGGAAGTCCGGCGCGGCTTCTTCTGCCTCTTTTTCATTCCGTGCCGGTAGCGGGGCGATGGGCCACCGCCTCCAGGATGCAGAAATCGACCAGCGCGTCGATCTCGTTCGATTTGTCGAACACCGCATCCACACCGAATTCGGCGCAGCGCCGCCGGATGTCGGGCGTTGCGTAGTTGCTGAGCACCACCACCTTCTGGTTCGGCCGGCGCGACGTGCAGGCCTGGAGCACGCCCAGGCCGCTTCCCTGCTTGAGAAAAAGATCGACAACCGCAAGGTCCCACTCTTCGCTATGGTCCTGCAGCCATTGGCGCGCGTGCGCCTCGGTCTCGGCAAAGCCGACAACCGTCGTGCAGGTGAGTTCTTCCAAGGTACCGATGAGGTTTTCACGGATCGTGAGGTTGTCTTCGACGATGTATGTCTGCAATCTGGTATCCATGCCGAACCGCGCTTCCTCTGTGTGCAGGTGTCTCGCGAACGCCCCTGCTGGCGATTGCCTGCGCATCGAAGATTGAGGCGTCGCCGACACGCATCATGCAGGGTTCGGAGGATGGGTGTTGTAGGCGTGTTCTGACGAGCCGGCCGCATGGCCGCCTTCCGTAGGCAATGCCGCACGGTTTTTGCGGTTCATTGCCGACCCGGGGAAATCGGCCGCAGGTATATCCAGACTCCATGGCAACCAACGTTCTTCGCGACCGGCCGCTTTGGCTGAAGCTGCTGGCGGCCCTCGTGCTGCTTTTCGCCGTGCTCGCGGTGGTGGTCGCATTCTTTCCGTGGGACATGTTGCGTGGTCCTATCAACCGCTATGTCAGCGACAAGACAGGGCGCAAGTTCGAGATCACACGCCGGCTCGACGTGGGTGTGGGGCTGCGTGGTGCCACCGTGAAGTTCGACGGCATCGAGTTTGCCAACCCCCCGTGGGCCCGCGACCCCTACCTGGTGAAGGCCGAGCGCGCCGAGTTCGATATACGCCTGTGGCCGTTGCTCACGCAGAAGATCGTCATTCCGCGCCTGGCGCTGTTCTCGCCCACGCTGGGGCTGCAGATGGAGCAGGACGGGCGGCGCACGTGGGCGCTCGGCAAGGACACATCCGACCCGGGGACCGTACCCGTCATCGGGCTGATGCAGGTCGACAATGGCACGATCGACTTCCTGGCCAAGCACCTGGGCGTCGATCTGCACGCCGACGTGAGCTACGACACGAGCCGCGGCACCCTGCCGCTCAGCTACCGCATCAAGGGCCGCTACAAGGGCCAGCCGCTCACCGCCGAAGGCCGCACGGGCAACGTGCTCCAGCTCAAATCGGCCGGCCAGGAGCCGTTTCCGATGGAGATCAATGCGGCCGCTGGCCAGACGCGCTTCAAGGCCCAGGGCACCGTAACCGACTTTGCCGACCTCGACGGCATCGACGCCAAGTTCGAACTCAAGGGGCAGACGCTTGGCGCCCTGTTTCCGCTGCTTGGCATCGCGTTGCCCGAGACCTCGCCCTATGCGCTGAGCGGCGACCTTCGCAAGCGCGCCAAGCTGTGGGAAGTTGCAGGGCTCAAAGGCCGGCTCGGTCTGTCGGACATTGCCGGCGAGATGCGCTTCGACCAGGCTGGCCAACTCCCGCGCCTTGGGGGCGAGTTGCGTTCCCGCCTGATGGACATGGACGACCTGGGCCCGCTTATCGGCTTGCCGCCCACCGAGCGGTCTGCCAAGGCGGTTGAAGGCGTGGCGCCGCCACCCACCATCAAAGAGGCCAAGCGGGCGAGCGGCGGCAAGGTGCTGCCCACCGCAACGCTCGACTTCGACCGCTTGCGCGCGATGAACGCCGACGTGAAGTACACGGCCGACCGCATCCGAAACGTGCGCGACGTGCCGCTCGACCGCGGCAGCGTGCAGGTCAAGCTGACCAATGGCGTGCTTGCCCTCGACCCGCTCGACCTGGGTGTGGGGGGCGGCAAGCTGGCCGGTGCCATCCGCATCGACGCGACCCAGAATCCGGCTGATATTCGTGCCTCGCTCGATCTGCGTAACGTGCAGCTCAACCGCTTGGTGCCGAAGATCGAAACCATGCGCAGCAGCTTCAGCCGTCTCGACGGCCGGCTCAATTTGTCAGGCCGCGGCAATTCGGTGGCCAGCTGGCTTGGCGGCGCTTCAGGCGACGTGGCAGCCCTGACCGGGCGGGGGCGGTTCAGCAACCTGCTGCTGGAGTTCATGGGGCTGGACGGCGCCGAGATCATCAAGTTTCTGCTGCGGGGGGACCAGAACGTAGAGCTGCGCTGCGCCGCGATGGCGTTCGACGTCAACAAGGGCGTCATGAGCAGCCGCAGCGTGGTGCTCGACACCGACGACACTGTTTTTTATGCCAGCGGCCAAGCCAACCTGGCAACCGAGAAGCTTGACTTCGTGGTGCGCCCCGAACCCAAGGACGCCAGCTTCCTGTCGCTGCGCACGCCGCTGGTCATCGGCGGCACTTTCGGTTCGCCCTCTGGCGGGGTTCAGGTGGTTCCGCTGGCAGAGCGCGGCCTGGCAGCGCTGGTGCTGGGTGCGCTCAACCCGCTGCTGGCGCTGGCCGCGACCATCGAGACCGGTCCGGGTGAGGATGCCGACTGCAAGGGCGTTCTGGCGCAAGCCAACAAGCCCGGCACCGGTGCAGCCGCCGCAGGTGCGGCCAAGGCCAAGGGCGCGAAGCAGCGTTGATTCGGGCCGAGGAACGGCGGGAGCGAGTGTCGTCAGGCGCCGCCCGGGCGTTGCGCGCACACGCTGCAATGCGGGTCGCGCGCAATCTGCAGCGTGTCGAATGCCGTGCGGCGTCCGTCGAACATCAGCAGCTTGCCTGCCAGCGACGGCCCGATGCCCGCAAGCAGCTTCAGGGCCTCGCTTGCCTGCAGCGTGCCGATGGTTCCGACCACCGGGCCGAACACCCCGAGCACCGCGCAAAGCGTTTCCTCGAAGGTTGCGTCAGGCGGAAAAATACAGGCGTAGCAAGGCGAGGCTTCATCGCGCGTGTCGTAAACGCTCAACTGGCCATCGAACCGGATGGCGGCCCCTGCCACCAGCGGCTTGCCATGCGCCACGCAGGCCCGGTTGACTGCCTGCCGCGTCGCAAAGTTGTCGCAGCAGTCGATCACCACATCTGCCGCCGGCACGAGGCGCGACAGCAGCGCCTCGTCGGCGCGCGAGGCGTGCGTCTCGATGGAAATGCCGGGGTTGATGTCGCGCATGGCGTGTGCGGCCGATTCGACCTTCAGCGTGCCCACCCGCGCCTGGGTGTGGGCGACCTGGCGCTGGAGATTGGTCAGGTCGACCTCGTCATCGTCCACCAGGGTGACATGCCCGACACCCGCCGCGGCAAGGTACAGCGCCACCGGCGAGCCCAGGCCGCCCGCACCAATCACCAGCGCCCGACCGGCGCTGACGCGCGCCTGTCCGTCTATGCCGAACTCTTCGAGCAGGATATGGCGCGAATAGCGCAACAGGTCGTCGTCATTCATGGTGGCTCATCCCGGGTGCCGCCAAACGCAAAATACCGCGGCCCGGCAGTGCCGGTTCCGCGGTATTCCGGATCTGAAAAAAGCGTCTGGCTGCAGATCAGTTCTCTTTTTTCTCTTCCTTGTTGTCGACGATGACCTGGGTCTTGCTGACCAGCACCGGCTGGCCCTTCAGGCGGTTGAGCGCCTGCACCAGCGGAAAGTCCTTGTCGGTGCCGAACTCGGGCACCTTGCGGTCCTGCGGCGGCTTCTTGGCTTCTTCCTCGAGGCGCTTGCGCGCTTCGTCGCGTGCCTTTTCGCGCTCCGGATCCTTGGTTTCGGGGCCCTGGCCGCTGGCCAGGTGCTTTTCGAGGTCGGCCTCGCGCATGCGCAGGGCGGCGAAGGGGCTACCCTCGGCGCTTTCGTCGATGAGCACGTTCGGCACGATGCCCTTGGCCTGGATGGAGGTGCCGCTCGGCGTGTAGTAGCGCGCCGTGGTGATCTTCAGGCCCGTGTCCGGTCCGAGGGGGCGCACTGTCTGCACCGATCCCTTGCCGAAGGTCTGGCTGCCCATGATGGTGGCGCGCTTATGGTCTTGCAGCGCGCCAGCCACGATTTCGCTGGCCGAGGCCGAGCCTTCGTTTACCAGCACCACCAGCGGCACGCTCTTGAGGGCCGCGGGCAGGTTGCGAAGCGGGTCGCTGCCCGAACGGCGCTGGTAGAACTCCGGCGCCGCCTTGTAGACAGACTTGCTCTCGGCCAACTGGCCGTCGGTGGACACCACGGTGACGTTCTCGGGCAGGAAGGCCGCCGAGATGGCTACCGCAGCGTCGAGCAGGCCGCCCGGATCGTTGCGCAGGTCGAGCACCAGCCCCTTCAGGTTGGGCTCTTCCTTGTAGATGTCCTCGACCTTCTTCACGAAGTCGTCGACCGTGCGTTCCTGGAATTGCGACAACCGGATCCAGCCGTAGCCCGGCTCCATGACCTTGCCGCGCACCGATTGGGTACGGATTTCTTCCCGCGTGATCGTGACCGGGAAGGTGCGGCTTTCGTCCTTGCGGAAGATGGTGAGCAGCACCTTGGTGTTGGCCTCGCCGCGCATGCGCTTCACGGCTTCGTTGAGCGACAGGCCGCGCACCGCGGTGTCGTCGATCTTGGTGATCAGGTCGTTGGGCTTCAGGCCAGCGCGGAAGGCCGGAGAACCCTCGATGGGCGACACGACCTTGATGAGGCCGTCTTCCTGCGAGATTTCGATGCCCACGCCAACGAAGCGGCCGGTCGTGCCTTCCCTGAATTCCTTGAAGGACTTCTTGTCGAAGTACTGGGAATGCGGGTCGAGCCCGGCGACCATGCCGGAAATGGCGTCGGAAATGAGCTTCTTTTCATCGACGGGTTCGACATAGTCGCTCTTGACCATGCCGAAAACGGCGGCGAGTTGCTGCAATTCCTCGAGCGGGAGCGGCGCGAGCGAGCCGCGTGCGACCGTCTGCAGGGAGACGGTGGTCAAGACGCCGGCAACGGCGCCGGCGGCGACCCAGCCGGTAATCTTCAATTTGTGGCCCATCATGAGTGATTGTCCTTGTCGGCTGTCGAAGCAATATACACAGCTTGGAAGCAAATTGCCTGCCGGGGTTCCACGGGGGAGCGCCGCCGAGGGGTTTTAATTTTCTTCAGGCCTTGCCTTGCGAGGCAACCGCTGCTGCGGCCTTTTCGGCAGCGGCCGCGTCGCCCAGGTAGTAGTGCCGCAGGGGCTTCAGGTCGTCATCGAGCTCGTACACCAGCGGAATGCCGTTGGGAATATTCAGCCCCACGATCGCGTCGTCCGAAATACCGTCGAGGTACTTCACCAGCGCCCGGATCGAGTTGCCGTGCGCAGCCACCACCAGGCGGCGGCCGGTGCGGATGGCCGGGGCCATCGACTCGTTCCAGAACGGCAGAACGCGCGCCACCGTGTCCTTCAGGCACTCGGTCAGCGGAATCTGCTCGGGCGAGAGCTTGGCGTAGCGCACGTCGCTGCGCTCGCTGCGCGGATCGTCGGCTTCCAGCGCCGGAGGCGGGGTGCCGTAGCTGCGGCGCCAGACCAGCACCTGCTCGTCGCCGTATTTCTTGGCGGTTTCGGCCTTGTTCAGGCCCTGCAGGGCGCCGTAGTGGCGCTCGTTCAGGCGCCACGAGTGCACCACGGGCAACCAGGTGCGGTCGAGTTCGTCGAGGGTGTGCCAGAGCGTGCGGGTGGCGCGCTTGAGCACGCTGGTGTAGGCCACGTCGAAGTCGTAGCCCTCGGCCTTGAGCAGCCGGCCGGCCTGCTTGGCCTGCTCGATGCCGGTTTCGGTCAGGTCGACGTCGGTCCATCCGGTGAAGCGGTTTTCGAGATTCCAGGTCGATTCGCCATGGCGGATCAGTACCAGTTTGTGCATGTTGGGAGGCCTTTGGCAGCGCTTGGGAAAACCAGCATTCTAAAATCCCGGGTTTGCCATCCAAGGAACCCCCGTGAAATTGATCGAATTCGTCACCGCGAACTGGATGCTGATCCTGATCGCACTCAGCTCGGGTGGCATGCTGGCCTGGCCGCTGATTCGCGGCGGCGCCGGTGGCGGCACCCTCACGGCCCAGGCGGCGGTGCACCTCATCAACCGCGAACGCGCGGTGCTGGTCGACGTGCGCGAGCCCGAAGAGTTCGCCTCCGGCCACATGATCGGCGCCAAGAACGTGCCGCTGAACCTGCTGGAAGAAAAACTCACCGGCGCGGTCAAGAACAAGAACGTGCCGCTGCTGCTGGTGTGCGCCACCGGAGCCCGCGCCCAGCGCGCCGTGGCCATGGCCAAGAAACTCGGTTACGAGCAGGCCCAAGCCGTCTCCGGCGGGCTCAAGGCCTGGAAAGAGGCTAACCTGCCCGTTGAAAAAGCCTGAATCTCCCTGAGATACATCCTATGCAAGCCGTCAAGATGTACACCACCGCGTTCTGCCCGTACTGTGTCCGTGCGAAGCAGATCCTCAAATCCAAGGGCGTCGACGAGATCGAAGAAATTCGCATCGACACCGATCCCGAGGCCCGCAGCACCATGATGGAAATCACCCAGCGCCGCACGGTGCCCCAGATTTTCATCGGCGACACCCACGTGGGCGGTTGCGACGACCTGATGGCGCTCGACAGCCGCGGCGGCCTCATGCCCCTGCTGCAAGCCGCCTGAACACCGATCGGCCGGTTGTCACGGAAGCGGTCCGGGCGCCGGGCGATAATCGCCTGCTCATTCATCTGCAGCCCGCTGCGGGAACCTCTCCCCGGCGGGCATTGTTTTGATTCTCGAAAGTTCAGCCATGGCCGACCAGCAAGCCCAAGATCCCGTTTTCCAGATCCAGCGCGTCTACCTCAAGGACCTGTCGCTCGAACAGCCCAATTCGCCCGGCATCCTGCTCGAACAAGAGCAGCCCACGGTCGACATCCAGCTTGGCGTGGACGCCCAGCCCGTGGCTGAAGGCATCTTCGAGATCACCGTGTCGGCCACCGTGCAGACCAAGATCCAGGACAAGACCGTGTTCCTGGTAGAAGCCAAGCAAGCCGGCATCTTCGAGATCCGCAACCTGCCCGAAGACCAGATGGGCCCGATCCTCGGCATTGCCTGCCCGCAAATCGTGTACCCGTACCTCCGCGGCAACGTGGCCGACGTGATCCAGCGCGGCGGCTTCCCGCCCGTGCACCTGGCGGAAATCAACTTCCAGGCCATGTACGAGCAGCAGCAGGCGCAGGCCGCCGGCCAGCCCGCCCCGACCCTCGCGCAGTAAACACGGCACAACGCCGCCAACGCCGATGAAGATCTGCGTTCATGGCGCCGGTGCCTGGGGCACGGCGGTGGCCGTCAATGCGGCCCTCAACACCGCCGTCGGCCACGAGGTCACGCTCTGGGCGCGCGACGCCGCCCAGGCAAATGCCATTTCGACCGCACGCGAGAACGCCCGCTACCTGCCGGGGCTTGCATTGCCGGCCTCGCTCGCAGTGCGCGCGGGCAATATCGGCCAGGCCCACGTCGGGGCCGACCTCGTCATCGTGGCCACGCCCATGGCGGCGCTGCGTGAACAGCTCATTGCCTTGCGCGGCTGCACCGCGCCCGTTGCGTGGCTTTGCAAGGGCGTGGAGCCCGCGCTCGACGCTTCTTCCCCCGCATCCTTCGGCCTGCTCGCGCACGAAATTTGGGCCCAGGTTGCTCCAGATTTGATAGCGGGCGTGCTCAGCGGGCCGAGCTTCGCGCAAGAAGTGGCCGAAGGCCGCCCCACGGCGCTGGTGGCCGCGAGCCCGCATGCCGCGGTGCGCAATGCGCTGGTCGACGCATTTCACGGCCCGGCCCTGCGCGTCTATGCCAACGACGACATCGTCGGTGTCGAAGTTGGGGGCGCGGTCAAGAACGTGCTGGCCATTGCCACGGGCCTTTGCGACGGCCTCGCGCTCGGGCTCAATGCGCGCGCCGCGCTCATTACGCGCGGCCTGGCCGAAATGACCCGCTTCGGGCTGGCGCTCGGCGCTCGTGCCGAGACGTTCATGGGCCTTTCAGGCCTTGGCGACCTGGTGCTGACTTCGACCGGCGACCTGTCGCGCAACCGCAAGGTGGGCCTGTTGCTGGCGCAAGGGCAGACCCTGGCGCAAGCCGTGGCGTCGCTTGGCCATGTGGCCGAAGGCGTGTACTGCGCGCGCACCGTGGTGCAGCGCGCGCGCGGCCTCGGGGTGGAAATGCCCATCGCCGAAGGCGTGGTTGCGCTGCTCGATGGCCGGGTGAGCCCGCAGGAGGCGGTCGCCTCGCTCACCGGCCGCGACCCGGTGCCCGAAACCGTCCGTGCCCACGGGCCTGGCGGTTCACAACAAGACTGAAGAGACAAAAAGAGCCATGAGCCTCCGCTTTGATTTTTCGGCGCCGGCCGTGGCCGCGCTGGCCCAGGCCGACGCCGACCGCGCCTTGCAGGAAGATGTAGCCGACGGCGACCTGACCGCCTCGCTGGTCGACCCTGGCCGCAGGGCCCGCGCCCGCGTGCTGGCACGCGAACCGGCCGTGCTGTGCGGCGCGCCCTGGGTCGAGGCCACCGTACGTCAGCTCGATCCGCAAGCCCGCATCGACTGGCTGTGCGGCGAGGGCGAGCGCTGCGCAGCCGACCAGACGGTGCTCGAGATCGAAGGCTCGGCTCGCGCATTGCTGACGGCCGAACGCACCGCACTCAACTTTCTTCAGCTGCTGAGCGCCGTCGCTACCAAGACCGCTCTTTATGCCGATGCAGTCAGCGGCACGCGCGCCAGCATCGTCGACACCCGCAAGACCCTGCCGGGCCTGCGCCTGGCGCAGAAGTACGCGGTGCGCACCGGCGGCGGCGTCAACCACCGCATCGGTCTTTACGACGCGGTGCTCATCAAGGAAAACCACATCGCCGCGGCCGGCGGCGTGGCTGCAGCGCTGCGCGCCGTGGCACCGGTGGCAGATCGCGCGGCGTTTGTCGAAGTCGAGGTCGAAACGCTGGCGCAGCTGCGCGAGGCATTGGACGCGGGTGCGCGCATGGTGCTGCTCGACAACATGGATCTGCCCACCCTGCGTGAAGCCGTTCGCATCAACGACGCGGCCGGTAGTGAACGCAAGGCCGTGCTCGAAATTTCGGGCGGCGTCACGCTCGAAGGCCTTCGCACATTGGCAGAAACCGGTGTGGACCGCATTTCGGTCGGCGCGCTCACCAAGGACGTGAAGGCCATCGATTTTTCGATGCGCTTCCAGGAAAGCTGAGGGCGCCGGCGATGGCTTCTTCCTTCGTCATCGACGTCGACTACGAACAACCGGTGGCCGAAGCCGGCTCGGCCTGCGACACCCGCCACGCATGGGCTCGCGTGCCGCCGGAGCCTTCGCCCGACGAACGCATCGCCCTGAAGGAGCGCATTCGCCGCCTGCTGCGCGAGCGCAATGCGGTCATGGTGTCGCACTTCTACGTGCACCCAGACCTGCAGGACTTGGCCGAGGAAACCGGCGGCATCGTGAGCGATTCGCTCGAGATGGCGCGCTTTGGCCGTGACCATGCAGCGCAGACGCTGGTGGTGTCGGGCGTCAGATTCATGGGCGAAACCGCCAAGATCCTCTCGCCCGAGAAGCGCGTGCTCATGCCCGACCTGGACGCCAACTGCTCGCTCGACCTGGGCTGCCCCGTCGACGAGTTCAGCGCGTTCTGCGACCAGCACCCCGATCGCACCGTGGTTGTCTATGCCAACACCAGTGCAGCCGTGAAGGCGCGTGCCGATTGGCTCGTTACTTCCAGTTGCGCGCTCGATGTGGTGAGCGCGCTGCACGCGCAGGGCCGCAAGATTCTCTGGGGCCCCGACCGCCACCTGGGCGACTACATCCAGCGCCAGACGGGGGCCGACATGGTCAGCTGGAATGGCGCCTGCATCGTGCACGACGAGTTCAAGGCGCTGGAACTCGAACTGCTGAAGAAGGCGCATCCCGCCGCAAAAGTGCTGGTGCACCCCGAGTCGCCGGCCGACGTGATTGCGCTGGCCGATGCGGTGGGCTCCACCTCGGCCATCCTGAGTGCGGCGCA
Source organism: Variovorax sp. 3319 (assembly GCF_031456585.1). Classification (NCBI taxonomy): domain Bacteria; kingdom Pseudomonadati; phylum Pseudomonadota; class Betaproteobacteria; order Burkholderiales; family Comamonadaceae; genus Variovorax; species Variovorax sp. 3319. The sequence goes on along the minus strand of NZ_JAVDUZ010000012.1, from coordinate 126,786 downwards.
GCGCATGGACGCGAACGAATTCATCGTTGCCACAGACGGCGGCATGCTGCACAAGCTGCGCACGCTGAACCCCGGCAAGACGTTTATCGAGGCGCCCACTGCAGGCAACGGCGGCACCTGCAAAAGCTGCGCGCATTGCCCATGGATGGCAATGAACGGGCTGGTGGAGCTGGCGAATGCGCTGGAAACAGGTGCGGGTGAAATTCATGTCGACCCGGCGCTGGGTCTGCGGGCGCGGGTGCCGATCGACCGGATGCTGGCGTTTACTGCGGGCCTGAAGAATGGCCAGGCGGCAGGCAGCTTGATCGCCGGCATCGGCGCCGCCTGATCCCGAATTGCTCCTTCCCCTTTTGGGGGAAGGTTGGGATGGGGGCTCGCGGCGCTGAATGGGCCGGCGGTGTTGTGAAGGCCGCTTGCCCCCACCCCAACCCTCCCCCGGAAGGGGAGGGAGCAAGACCCTAGAACTCCAGTGTGCAGCTGTCCCCCAGCGCCTCTCTCCACACCCGCACCCGCGCGAGCGAAGCGCGAAAGTCCGGCAGCGCATCTGCAATGAACACGCAGAGGTTCTCCAGCGTCGGCGGATGCAGCCCCTCCACGTCGTCCAGCAGGTGATGGTCCAGCAGCTCGCGCACGTCATCCAGCCGGCGGCGCAGCAGCCCCAGGTCGACCACCATGCCCGTGACGGGATCGCGCTGGCCCGCAAGCCACACTTCCGCGTGGTACGTGTGGCCGTGAATACGGCGGCTGCCTTCCACCTCGATGTCGCGCTTCAGCGTGTGGGCGGCGTCGAAGAAAAAGCGTTGGCTGATCGTGAATCGCATTTGAAAAGTCTCTCCGCGCTCAGCGGATGCCGGTGATCTTGTGGGTTTGCACGCTGAGGCGCCATGCGGGTTGGCGCATGCACTCGGCAATGCACAGCTCGGTGTTGGCCATGCGGTCGGGGCCGTCCATCGGCTGCAAAAAGCGGTGCGTGAACTCGCCTGTGCGCGCCATGGTGTCGAGGTCGAATTCGGTCTGCGGCCACACCAGTTTCAGTTCTTGCCCGCGCTGCTGCACCCAGGGCGCACCGGCCTTGGGGCTGATGCAAAGCCAGTCGATGCCCTCGGGCGCTGCGACCGTGCCATTGCTCTCGACTGCGATGCGAAAGCGTCGCGCATGCAGCGCGTCGACCAGCGCGGCGTCTACCTGCAGCAGCGGCTCGCCGCCGGTGAGCACCACCAGGCGGTGGGCGAGGTCGCTGGCCGGCCATTGCGCGGCGATGGTGTCGGCCAGCAGATCGGCGGTCTTGAACTTGCCGCCGAGCGTGCCGTCGGTGCCGACGAAATCGGTATCGCAGAAGCGGCAGACGGCCGTATTGCGGTCTTCCTCCCGGCCCGTCCACAGGTTGCAGCCCGCAAAGCGGCAGAACACGGCCGGCATGCCCGCCTGGCCGCCTTCACCCTGCAGGGTGTAGAAGATTTCCTTGACGCTGTAGGTCATGAAGAAGCCGGAGTTTCGATTTCGAGGTTGTCGATCAGCCGCGTGCTGCCCAGCCGTGCCGCAGCCAACGCCACGAGCGGTTCGCCAGCCAGCCCGAAAGTGGGCGCCTGCAGGTCGGCACGCCGCCGCAACACAAGATAGTCCGGTTGCCAGCCGCGCTTTGTGAGTGTCTGCATTGCCCGCGTTTCGATTGCGGCCAGATCGCGTTCGCCGGCTTGCACGGCAGCGGCCATGGCTTTCAGTGCCTTCGAGAGCTGCACCGCCTCCGCGCGCTCGGTCTCGCTCAGGTAGCCATTGCGCGACGATAGCGCGAGCCCGTCGCTCGCGCGGAAGGTTTCGCTGCCGACAATGTCGATAGGCAGCGCAAACTGCCGCACCATGTGGCGGATCATCATCAGCTGCTGGTAGTCCTTCTTGCCGAACACTGCCACGCGCGGTTGCACGCATTGAAAGAGCTTCATTACCACCGTGCACACGCCGATGAAGAAGCCGGGGCGAAAGTGGCCTTCGAGAATGTCGGCCAGCGCCGCATCGGGGTGCACCTTGCAGGTCTGCGGTTCGGGGTAGAGCGTTTTTTCGTCGGGCGCGAACAGCACGTTGCAGCCGGCCGCGCGCAGCTTCTCGCAGTCGCTGTCCCAGGTGCGCGGATAGGTGTCGAAATCTTCATGCGGCAGAAACTGCAGCCGGTTGACGAAGATGCTGGCCACGGTCACGTCGCCCAGCGGCCTGGCCTGTTCGATCAGCGCCAGGTGCCCGTCGTGCAGGTTGCCCATGGTTGGAACGAAGGCGGGGCGCTTGAAAGCCGAAAGGTGCTCGCGCAGCTCGGCGATGGTGTGTGCGATGTACATGGTCTGTGCTCCTTACCAGGCGTGCAGTCGGTCGTCGGGAAAGCTGCCGTCCTTCACGGCACGCACGTAGGCTTCGAGAGCCTGCGCGATGCTCGGGGAATCGGCCATGAAGTTGCGCACGAACTTCGGCATCTTGCCGAGGTTGATGCCCAGCATGTCGTGCAACACCAGCACCTGGCCGGCGGTGCCCTTGCCCGCGCCGATGCCAATGGTGGCGCAGTGCTGCAGTTCAACGGTGAGCTCGGCGGCCAGCGCGGCGGGCACCATTTCGAGCACCAGCATCGTGGCGCCGGCATCCTGCAACGCGTGCGCATGCTGCTTCAGCAGTGCGCCGGCTGCATCGCCCTTGCCCTGCACCCGGTAGCCGCCCAGTGCATGCACGGTCTGCGGCGTCAGCCCCAGGTGTGCGCACACCGGAATGCCCCGCTCGACCAGAAAGCGCACCGTCTCCGTCGTCCAGCCGCCGCCTTCGAGCTTGACCATGTGCGCACCCGCCTGCATCAGCACAGTGGCGCTGCGCAATGCCTGCTCGCGCGATTCCTGGTAGCTGCCGAAGGGGAGGTCGGCAATCAGCCAGGCCGTGCCCTGCACGCGGCGCAGGCCCCGCGACACGCTGTCGGTGTGATAGCGCATGGTGTCAAGGCTCACGCCCACTGTGCTGTTCAGGCCCTGGCAGACCATGCCCAGCGAATCGCCCACCAACAGGCAGTCGACACCCGCCGCATCGGCCATGGCTGCAAAGGTGGCATCGTAGGCAGTGAGCATCGAGATTTTCTCGCCGCGCGCATGCATGTCGGCCAGGCGCGGCAGGCTCACGGGCTTGCGCGATGCGGGCGGCGAGGCCGGGGGCAGCGTGCCGTAGGGCGTGGCGGTCGCCGGCGTTTCGGACGAAGGGGGTGTGGCGGTGGTCAACATGGTTGGGTTTCTCCCTGCGGGCGTCGGTGGCCGGGCATCCTTGAGTGAAGAAAAGTTGAAAAGGGGTGGGCGGTCAGTGCCCTGGCGGCGTCAGAACCGTGGGTGCGGTGGGCTCGGCAAGCGACGGATAGTCCCGGCTGAAATGCAGGCCGCGGCTTTCATGGCGGGCCTGCGCCGAGCGCACGATGAGTTCGGCCACCTGCACCAGGTTGCGCAGTTCGAGCAGGTCGCGCGTCACGTGAAAATGGGCGTAGAACTCGTGGATTTCGGCCTGCAACAGCGCAATGCGATGGCTTGCGCGTTCCAGCCGCTTGTTGGTGCGCACGATGCCCACGTAGTCCCACATGAAGCGCCGAAGCTCTTCCCAGTTGTGGGAAATGACCACCGCCTCGTCGGCATCGGTCACGCGGCTGTCGTCCCAATGCGGCAACGCAATGCCGCTGCGCCCCGGGGTCGCCGCAATTGCGCCCGCCGCGGCGCGCGCGAACACCATGCACTCGACCAGCGAGTTGCTCGCCAGGCGATTCGCGCCGTGCAGGCCCGTGCAGGCGGTTTCGCCAATGGCGTAGAGGCCCGGCACGTCGGTGCGGCCTGCCAGATCGCTCAGCACGCCGCCGCAGGTGTAGTGCGCGGCCGGCACCACGGGAATGGGCTCGCGCGTGATGTCGATGCCCAGCTCGGCGCAGCGCGCAAGGATGTTGGGAAAGTGCTCGTTCAGGAAGGCTGGGCTCTGGTGCGAGATGTCCAGGTACACGCAGTCGAGCCCGTGCTTCTTCATCTCGAAGTCGATGGCGCGCGCCACCACGTCGCGCGGCGCAAGCTCGGCGCGCTCGTCGTGCTGGGGCATGAAGCGTGTGCCTCCCGCCGACTGGGGCAGCCTCAGCAGCCCGCCCTCACCGCGCACAGCCTCGCTGATGAGGAACGACTTGGCGTGCGGGTGGTACAGGCAGGTGGGGTGGAACTGGATGAACTCCATGTTCGACACCCGGCAGCCTGCGCGCCAGGCGGCCGCGATGCCGTCGCCCGTGGCCGTATCGGGGTTGGTGGTGTACAGGTAGACCTTGCCCGCGCCGCCCGTCGCCAGGATGGTGTGCGGCGCACGAAAGCTCAGCACCTCGTCGGTTTCGTCGTCCAGCGCGTACAGGCCCAGGCAGGCCGGATCGTCCAGGCCCAGCTTGGGCCCGGTGATCAGGTCGACCAGCGTGTGATGCTCGAAGAGGGTGATGTTGGGCGTGCGGCGCACGCGCTCGATCAGCGTCTGCTGCACGGCTGCGCCGGTGGCGTCCGTCACATGCACGATGCGGCGCTGGCTGTGGCCGCCTTCGCGCGTCAGGTGCAGCCCGCCGTCGGCTTCGGCGGAAAACGGCACGCCCAGTTCGCGTAGCCACTCGATGGCCGTAGGCGCATGCTCCACAACGAAGCGCGTGGCGTCGGGGTCGCAAAGCCCGGCGCCCGCCACGAGCGTGTCTTGCACGTGGGCATCGAAGCTGTCGCCTGCAGCCAGCACGGCGGCAATGCCGCCTTGCGCCCAGGCGCTCGAGCCGTCGTTGAGTGCGCGCTTGGTCAGCACCGCCACCCGGTGCGCGGGGGCCAGGTGCAGCGCCGCCGAGAGGCCTGCAAGGCCGCTGCCGACGATGAGAACGTCGAAGTCGCGCACGGCGGAATTCACAGGTGCGAGAGCCGGCAAGGTCAGGCCGGCGAGTACGCCAGCCGGACGTAGATGGGCGCGAAGGCCTCGGCCTGCGTGATGTCGATCAGTGTTTCTTTCGCAAGCTCGAGCATTGCGATGAAGGTGACGATCAGCACCGGCGCACCGCGCGACACGTCGAACAGCTTTTCGAACTCGACGAAGCGCTGCCCCTGCAGGTGCCGCAGCACGATGCTCATGTGCTCGCGCACGTTGAGCTCTTCGCGCGAGATCTTGTGGTGCTGCACGAGCTTGGCGCGCTTCATGATGTCGGCCCACGCGTCGCGCAGCTCGACCACGTTCACGTCCGGGAAGCGGGGCTTGAGCGATTGCTCGATGTAGACCTGCCCCTTCCAGAAGTCGCGCCCGTAGGTCGGCATGGCGCTGATGGCGGCCGCCTGCAGCTTGGTCTGCTCGTATTCGAGCAGGCGGCGCACCAGCTCTGCGCGGGGGTCTTCGGCCTCTTCACCGTCGGCTACCTTCTTGGGCGGCAGCAGCATGCGCGACTTGATCTCGATCAGCATCGCGGCCATCAGCAGGTACTCGGCCGCGAGTTCCAGGTTGGTCTGGCGAATCTCGTCGACGTAGCTCAGGTATTGCCGCGTGAGCCCCGCCATCGGGATGTCGAGAATGTTGAAGTTCTGCTTCCTGATGAGGTACAGCAGCAAGTCGAGCGGGCCTTCGAAGGCCTCCAGAAAAACCTGCAGCGCCTCGGGCGGGATGTACAGGTCCTTCGGCATCGCGAACAACGGCTCGCCATAGAGCCTGGCAAGCGCGACCTGGTCGACCACGTCGGGCATGCTGGCCACGAGCGTGTCGTTGTCCTCGTTGTCCTTCATCGGGCGCTTGCTATCATTTCAATAGCTGCAGGCGCGATGAGGGCCAACGATGGATGCCGGCTGGGCACCATTACTTGCTTTGGGTCTGGTAGACGTACGGCTGCTGCGGCACGCGGGCTTCGCTGTATTCCTCGAGCAGGCTGCGGTCGAGGTGTTTGTCCCACAGCAGGGCCCGGCCGGCGCGCTGTTCGGCTTCCAGCGTCGGCTTCTTTTCTTTCATCTCCTCGATGAAGCTGGTGATCTCGGAGGTGTAGTGGGGGCGGCGGAAGATGGACATAGACTGGACCTTTGTAGCGCGAATTTTACCGGGGATGGCATGAAGCGACGACAACAGTGGCGGATCGGCACGGCAGCGGCCTTGCTGGCGGTGTTCATGGGGCTTGCGGGATGCGACCCGCAGCGCATCGGCGAACTGGAAGAAGGCGTGTCCACCGAGGCCGATGTGCGCGCCCGGTTCGGCGAGCCCGAGAACATCTGGGACGTGCCCAACGGCCGCGTGCTCGAGTACAACCGCCAGCCGCAGGGCCAGAAAAACTACATGATCACCATCGGCGCCGACGGCAAGATGAGCGCGCTGCGCCAGGTGCTCACGCCTGAGAACTTTGCCAGGGTGCAGCCCGGCATGATGATGGAAGACCTGCGCAAGCTGCTCGGCAAGCCCGCCAAGGTCACGCCCTATGCGCTCAAGCGCGAAACCGAATGGGAATGGCGCTGGGTGCAGCCGCCCAATTCGCCCATGGTGTTTACCGCCACGCTCAACGACGACCAGCGTGTGGTGCGCAGCGGCTCCTCGCCCGACAGGGGCACCGAGGCGAACTGAGAACTAGCCTTCGGCGTCGTGCAGCCGGCCGCTCGTCAGCTCATCGGCAAAGCCCGAACGCACTATCACCTCCAGCGGCTGCGGCTGCAGCGACTCCAGGCGCAGCAGCCCGTCGCGCGCCAGCACTGCGCGATGCAATTGCCGCAGCGCATCGACCCCGGTCGCGTCCAGGTAGATGAGGTGGGTGGCATCGAGCACCACCGTCATGCCGCGCGGCGCGCTCTCGGCCGCGTTCACTGCCTCATCGAGCTTGGCTGCCGCGCCGAAGAACAGCGCCCCGTACAGCCGGTAGGTGAGCACCGGCGGCTGCATCGTGACCAACTCGACGCTGAAAAGCCCGCTCATGCGCCGGATGAATAGCGCGCAGGCCAGCACGATGCCCACCTGCACCGCCACCGTCAGGTCGAAAACGACGGTGAGAAAAAAAGTGCCGAGCATCAGCAACCGGTAGTGGCGGCTGAAGTGCCGCAGCTGCCCGGGCGTGAACTCGCGCCATTCGCCCATATTCAGCCCCACGAACACCAGAATGCCCGCCAGCACCGCGAGCGGCACGTGGCGCGCGAGCGGCGCCGCCAGCAGCACGACCACCATCAGCGTGGCCGCATGCACGATGCCCGCAATGGGCGAGTTGCCGCCCGAGCGGATGTTGGTCACCGTGCGCGCAATGGTGCCGGTGGCCGGCATGCCGCCGAAGAACGGCGTCACCAGGTTGGCAATGCCTTGCGCCATCAGTTCCTGGTTCGGGTCATGGCGCGGCTGCCCGCTGACCTGGTCGGCCACCCGGGCGCACAGCAGCGATTCGATGGCACCCAGCAGCGCAATGGTGAGCGTGGGCGTAACCAGCTGCTTGACCGTTTCCCACGAGAAATCGGGCAGCGCAAAGGTTGGCAAGCCCTCGGGAATGCCGCCGAAGCGCGTGCCGATGGTCTCTACCGGCAGGTCGAAGCCCCACGACACCAGCGTGAGCGTGACCAGCGCGACGATGGGCCCCGGCATGCGTGCGCCCACCTGCACCGCGCGCGTTCGCGCCAGGCGGCCTGCCAATCGTTGAACCGCATGCCCTATCTTCGACTCGCCCTGCAGCAGCATCGGCCAGATGACCAGGCCGATCACGCAGGCCAGCCCCAGCGCGAATGCATAGGGATTGAAGGTGCCGATCTGCAGCGCCATGGCGTGCAGCTGCGAGAACACATCGGCGGGCATCTTCTCCACCGTGAGCCCGAGCAGGTCCTTGAGCTGCGACAGGAGAATGAGCACCGCAATGCCGTTGGTGAACCCGACCACTATCGACAGCGGCACGAAGCGCACCAGCCGCCCCAACCCGAACAGCCCCGCCGCGAACAGCAGCACCCCGGCGCAGGCGGTCGATATCAGCAGGTTGGCAAGGCCGTAGCGTTCGACGATGCCGTAGACGATCACGATGAAAGCGCCGGCCGGCCCGCCGATCTGCACCGCCGAACCGCCCAGGAGCGAGATCAGGAAGCCCGCGATGATCGCCGTCCAGATGCCCGCTTCGGGCTTGAGCCCGGACGCAATGGCAAATGCCATGGCCAGCGGCAGTGCCACGATGCCGACGGTGGCGCCCGCGCCCAGGTCCTTGAAGAAGCGTCCGCGGTCGTAGCCCGCCATCGCGTCCAGCAGACGCGGGCGAAAGCGGGTGATGTTCAGCGGTGACTGCATGGGGCACCCATTGTGTACCCCGCGCCGGCGTGGCCGGCCCACTGCCAGGCAGTCGGTCAGTCGCTGTCGGGAATCACCGCATCGGCCGCCGCACCCACGGCCTTGCCGGTGATGCGCGCAGTGCCGATGGCGGCATCCGCTGCCAGGCCCACCGCGCTGGCGCCCACGGTCACGGCGGTACCCGCCACGGTTACCACCGCGCAGCCGCTCAGCATGGCCGCGAATGACAGCAGAAGGATGGTGCGCTTCAGCATGGTGCGGTCCTCTCGAAAATCAGCGTACCCGCATGCCGGGCGTGGCGCCTGGCCAGGGTTCGAGCACATGAATGCCGGGGTTGGTTTTTTCGTCGGCATGGCTGGCGGCCAGCACCATGCCTTCGCTGATGCCGAACTTCATCTTGCGCGGCGCCAGGTTGGCGACCAGCACGGTGAGCTTGCCCACAAGCTGCTCCGGCTGGTAGGCCGATGCGATGCCGCTGAACACGTTGCGTGTCTTTTCTTCGCCCGCATCGAGCGTCAGGCGCAGCAGCTTGGTCGAGCCCTCGACCTTCTCGCAGGCCAAGATCTTTGCAATGCGCAGGTCGATCTTCGCGAAATCGTCGATGGTGATGGTGGGTGCAATGGCCTCGCCGCCCGGCAGCGCGCCGGCCGGGGCTTCCGCGGCGGCTGCCGCCACCGGCTCGGGCGCATCGAACAGCTTGTCGACCATCTTTGCGTCGGCGCGCTGCATCAGGTGCTTGTATTCGCCGATGGCATGGCCAACCGGCAGCGCCTGCGCGGCATCAGCCCATGCAAGCGGCGCAATCTTGAGGAAGGCCTCGACGTTGGCCGCGAGCGCCGGCAGCACCGGCTTCAGGTACAGCGTGAGCAGGCGGAAAGCCTCGATGCAGACCGTGCACACGTCGTGCAGCCGCGCCTCCTGGCCTTCTTTCTTGGCGAGTTCCCAGGGCTTGTTCTGGTCGACGTACTCGTTCACCTTGTCGGCCAGCGCCATCACTTCGCGCAGCGCGCGGGCGTAGTCGCGGCCGTCGTACAGCGAATGCAGCTGCGGCGCGGCGTCGCGCAGCGCAAACAGCAGCGCGTCGCCGTCGGCGGAAATTTCGCCCAGCTTGCCGCCGAAGCGCTTGCCGATGAAGCCCGCCGCGCGGCTCGCGATGTTGATGTACTTGCCGACCAGGTCGCTGTTGACGCGCGCCACGAAGTCCTCGGGGTTGAAGTCGATGTCTTCGTTGCGTCCGTTGAGCTTGGCCGCGATGTAGTAGCGCAGCCATTCGGGATCGAGCCCGATGGAAAGGTATTTGAGCGGGTCGATGCCGGTGCCGCGGCTCTTGCTCATCTTCTCGCCGCTCACCGTCAGGTGGCCGTGCACGTACACCGCGTCGGGCGCCTTGCGGCCGCTGAAATGCAGCATCGCGGGCCAGAAGAGGGTGTGGAAGGTGATGATGTCCTTGCCGATGAAGTGCACCTGCTCCAGGTCGGGGTCGGCCATGTACTCGGTGTACGAGATGCCGTCGCCGCCAAGTTCGATGCAGCGCTTGTCCAGCAGGTTCTTCAGCGAGGCGAGGTAACCCACGGGTGCGTCGAGCCACACGTAGAAGTACTTGCCTGGTGCATCCGGAATCTCGATGCCGAAGTACGGCGCGTCGCGGCTGATGTCCCAGTCGCCCAGGCCACCCTTGCCCTCGTCGTCCTTGTAGAGCCACTCGCGGATCTTGTTCTGCACCTCGGACTGCACATGGCCGGGGGCGGCGGTCCAGTCCTTCAGGTAGGCCTCGCAGCGCGGGTCGGAGAGCTTGAAGAAGAAGTGCTCGGAACTGCGCAGTTCGGGCTTGGCGCCCGACAGGGCCGAGTAGGGGTTGATCAGCTCGGTGGGCGCGTACACGGCGCCGCACACCTCGCAGTTGTCGCCGTACTGGTCCTTGGCGTGGCAGTTGGGGCACTCGCCCTTGATGAAGCGGTCGGCCAGGAACATGCCCTTGGCCGGGTCGTAGAACTGCTCGACGCTCTTGGTGCTGATGAAACCGTTGGCCCGCAGGTCGCGGTAGATGTCCTGCGCGAGCTGGTGGTTCTCGGGCGCATCGGTCGAGTGCCAGTTGTCGAACGAGATGTAGTAGCCGTCCAGATACGGCTTGCGGCCTGCCGCGATTTCGGCCACGAAGGCCTGCGGCGTCACGCCGGCCTTGTCGGCTGCAATGGTGATGGCTGCGCCGTGCGCGTCGTCGGCGCACACGAAGTTGACCTCGGCGCCATTCATTCGCTGGTTCCGCACCCAGATGTCGGCCTGGATGTATTCCATCATGTGGCCGATATGGAACTTGCCGTTGGCATACGGCAGGGCGGTGGTAACGAAGAGCTTGCGCGGGGCGGACATCGGGGAGGGCGCTTTCGGGAGTGGCGAGAACTTGCTGGGCGCGGCCAGGGGCCGCTTCCGGGAACCGGGCATTTTAGGTGGCTGCTCCGCACCCTGCCGAATGCCCCCGATCCCACCGTCCGCGCTTGCCGGAATTACCCGGTGACCGGGCCTACCGCTTTGCCGGTGCGTGCCGAGTGACCCGAAAGCCGGCGGGGTGTCTCCGGCGCGACGTATGCTCCATCCCGCGCATTTCGCCAACGCTCCCCCTGATATGGCGAAGAGATATACAAGATAGATACACAGAAAGCGAGTTTTCCGATGACCACCCCCATTCCCGCAACCCTGATCCCCGGCGATGGCATCGGCCCCGAAATCGTCGACGCCACATTGGCTGCCTTCGACGCGCTGAAGGCTCCCTTCGAGTGGGACCGCCAGATTGCCGGCCTCGGCGGCGTCAAGGCCTCGGGCGACCCGCTGCCGCAGGCCACGCTGGACAGCATCCGCCGCACCCGCCTGGCCCTGAAGGGCCCGCTCGAAACGCCGTCGGGCGGGGGCTACCGCTCGTCGAACGTGCGCCTGCGCGAAGAATTCCAGCTCTACGCCAACCTGCGGCCCGCCCGCACCATTGTTCCGGGCGGCCGTTTCGACAAGATCGACCTGATGGTCGTGCGCGAAAACCTCGAGGGCCTCTACATCGGCCACGAGCACTATGTGCGCATCGACGGCGATCCGCACGCCGTGGGCATGGCCACCGGCATCAACACGCGCCAGGGGTGCCTTCGCCTGCTCGAATACGCATTCGAAACCGCCATTGCCACCGGCCGCAAGAAGGTCACGCTGGTCCACAAGGCCAACATCATGAAGGTGCTGACCGGCCTCTTCCTGGAGACGGGCCTCGATCTTTACGAGAAAAAGTACAAGGGCAAGTTCGAGCTCGACTCGATCATCGTCGACGCCTGCGCAATGAAGCTCGTGCTCAACCCATGGCAGTTCGACATGCTGGTGACGACCAACCTGTTCGGCGACATCCTCTCCGACCTGGTGGCCGGCCTGGTCGGCGGACTGGGCATGGCACCGGGCGCCAACATTGGCGCTGACGCCGCAATCTTCGAGGCCGTGCACGGCTCCGCGCCCGACATCGCCGGCAAGGGCATCGCCAATCCGACCGCGCTGCTGCTGGCCGCCGCGCTGATGCTTGAGCATGTCAAGCTGCCCGACCTGGCCACGCGCCTGCGCAAGGCCATCGACGACACGCTCAACATCGACAAGGTGCGCACCGGCGACCTCGGCGGCACCGCGAATACGGCGGCCTTTACCAAGGCGCTGGTCAGCCGCATCCAGAACGGCTGAGCGGAGGCGGCTTTCCATTACTTCATGAGAAAGCTGCTGCTCCTGCTGGCACTGTGCGCAGCCGGCGTGGCCAGTGCGGCCGGCATGGCCGCCACGGCAGCCGCTGCGGAAGATCCGCCGCGCTACACCGTCGTCAGGGTCGACCTGCGCACGGAACGGCTCGAGCTGTTCCTGCGCGACGACGCGGGTGTCGAGTTCAAAAGCCTCGACCGCCTTGAGGCCTGGCTTGCCGCGCGCAACCGCCAGCTGTTGTTTGCAATGAATGCCGGCATGTACCACGCCGATTTTTCACCTGTCGGCCTGCTCGTGCAGGAGGGGCGCGAGGTTTCGCCGCTCAACCTCTCGGCAGGCACGGGCAACTTCTTTCTCAAGCCGAACGGCGTGTTCCTGGTGTCCGATGCGGGGCCTCGCGTGGTCGAATCGTCGGAGTATCCGGCGCTGTCGAAGAAAGGCGTTCGGCTGGCGACCCAATCGGGTCCGCTGCTGCTGCGCCACGGCGCGGTGCACCCCGCCTTTATTCCCAATTCGGATTCACGCAAGATCCGCAATGGCGTGGGCGTGTCGGGCCACACGGCAATTTTCGTGATCAGCGAGCAACCGGTGAACTTCTACGAGTTTGCGCTGTACTTTCGCGACGTGCTGCATTGCCGCGATGCGCTTTATCTCGACGGCACGGTGTCGGCGCTGTATTCGCTTGCACTGCGGCGCAGCGATGCCACGCGCGAGCTGGGCCCGATATTCGGCGTGACCGCGCCATGAGCCGGCCGTTGGCGCCAACGTTTTCATTGAGAATTTCCGAATCATGACCCTGGCCCTTCCCATTCTTTCGCTCGTCGAAACCCGCGTGCTCGGTGTGCTGGCCGAAAAGCAGCGCACCGTGCCCGACAGCTATCCGCTGACGCTCAATTCGCTCGTATCGGGCTGCAACCAGAAGACCAGCCGCAACCCCGTGCTCGAGCTGAGCGAGTCACAGGTGCAGGCCGCCATCGACAGCCTGAAGGGCTACAGCCTCGTGGCGGAAACCAGCGGCGGCCGCGCGTTTCGCTACGAGCACAACATCGACCGCGTGCTGCGCATTCCATCGCAGTCGGTCATTCTGCTCACCGTGCTGATGCTGCGCGGCCCGCAAACGGCCGGCGAACTGCGCATTGCCTGCGACCGCATGCACAACTTTGCCGACATCTCTTCGGTCGAAGGCTTTCTCGACGAACTCGCGGAACGGCCCGCCGGTGCGCTGGTCGTCAAGCTCGCGCGCCTGCCCGGCGCGCGCGAAAGCCGCTGGGCGCATCTGCTGAGCGGAACGCCGGCCGAAGAGGTCGCCGGACCTGGCGGCGCTTCGAGCGATGGCGCCCATGCATTGCACGACGCGTCGCTGGGCGAGGTTGCGGCACTCAAGGCCAACGTGGCGCGGCTCGAAGCCGAGCTTGCGTCGCTGAAGGCGTTGGTTGGGCGGGTGTGTTCGGAACTCGGGATTTCCGAGGCGGGGTAGCGGATGTGCCGCCAGCAGCAGCCGGTTGTGCGTCGCGGCTGAACTGCGGTATCTTGCGCAGCACATGAAACATACATGCCCGAGTTGCCGCGAGCCGGGAATTGGCGAGTTGGCCAAGCGCTGGTCGAGCCGCGGCGGCCCTGCCACTTGTGAAGCCTGCGGTGCTCTCAGCCATGTGCTGGCAAGCACTTCGAGCGGCATTTGGGCCGCAGGCGTCGTGATTCTCGTGGTGTCGCTGATCGGGGCGCTCGGCCTGCATTCTTCCCTGTTCTTCTTCAGTGGACTGGTGCTCGCCATTGCTTGCAACCTGTGGGCATGGAAGCGTGCAAAGCTGGTGCCGATCTCGAAGGAAAGTGCAGCCCGTGCGACGACCGCGAACTGGTTCGTCACGGGCATCATCGTTCTCTTCGGACTCAATTGACTCAATTGACTCAAGTGCCAGGGCATTCAACTCAGTCGGCGAACGACCCGCGCTCCGAAGCCTTCATCCGCGACGGCTTCCTTCGCATCGACAACGCCTTCTCTCGTGAACTCGCAGAAGATGCCCGCGCGATTCTCTGGCGGGATACCGGATGCAATCTGGACGATCCGTCGACCTGGACCAAGCCCGTTGTCAGGCTCGGCATGTACCCGCAGCGGCCCTTTGTCGAGGCAGCGAACACGCCGCTTCTGCACGATGCCTTCAACCTGCTCGTCGGCCCGGGCCGGTGGCAGCCGTGCCGCAGCATGGGCACCTTTCCCGTGCGCTTTCCCTCGGCCGAAGATCCCGGCGACACAGGCTGGCACATCGACGTGAGCTTCGGGCTTGAGAACCCGGACTTCATGTCGTGGCGCGCGAACGTTCGCTCCAAAGGGCGGGCGCTGCTGATGCTCTTCCTGTTCTCGGATGTGGGCGAGAACGATGCACCCACGCGCATTCGCGCCGGCTCGCATGCCGACATTGCCCGGCTTTTGATGCCCGCCGGCGAGGAGGGCGTGTCGCTCGGCGAACTGGCGCGCAACGGCTTTGCGGAATCCGCCGCGAGGCCCGAGGTGCTGGCGACAGGCGCGGCGGGCACTGTGTACCTGTGCCATCCGTTCCTTGTGCATTCGGCCCAGCCGCACCGCGGCACGCAGCCGCGCTTCATGGCCCAGCCGCCGCTGCTGCCCGCGCAACCGTTTGACCTCGAAGCTCCGCGGAAGACGCGTTGCCCTGTCGAAGAAGCGATCGTGCGGGCGGTGAACGGCCAGCCGGGTTTTCTTGAAAACAGCGATGACGCGCACTGACCTGCGTCAGGCGGCGGCGTCCCACCCGAAAAACCGCAGCACTTCATCCTTCTGCCGCATTGCATCGGCCCGGCCGAGCGCCATCAGCTCGCGCGTGTAGGCCGATTCGAACAGCAGATAGCTCGCAAGCGCGCCGCCCTTTACGTCGGCTGCGACCTTGGAGCCGCCGAGCAGGTGGCGCACCGCACCGGGCAGCGCATCGACATGGCGCGCCGCAATCACGTCGAGCCGCTCCGATGGAGAAATCACCAGCAGATCGAGCGGTCGCAACGAGCTCGACTTGCGCGCTTCTTCAGGAATGAGCCCGAGCGTGTGGTTGATGCGCCGCAGGCGTTCAATGTCCACCGCCAGGGCATCCAGAAAGATGCTCGACAGCGCATGGCCGGCAATCTGCGCCATGGTGGGATAGCCGCTGTAGGTGTTGGGCGCGTCGGTGTCGCGCGGCTCATGCATTCGGCCCGCGCCGATCACCAGGATGCGCTGGGCACCCAGGTGGATTGCCGCCGCAATGGGCGCCGACTGCCGCATCGAGCCGTCGCCGAAGTATTCGGTGTGCCCCTGCATCGGCAGCGCAGTGGCCGGAAACACGAAGGGAATGGCCGACGAGGCCAGCAGGTGCGCGTGGCTGATGCGGTCGCGCACGGAAAGCCGCTGCGATCGCACCCAGGGCTCCATCGGCGCGGCGGCTTCGAAGAAGGTGACGTGCTCTCCCGAGCTGTAGCTCGACGCGGTCACGGCCAGCGCGCGCAGATGGCCTTGCTGCATGAGCTGCGGCAGCCGGTCGAGCGGCACCATGCGGGCCAGCAGGTCGGCCAGCGGCGCGTTGTCGAGCAGTGAGCGCGGCTTGATGCGCATCCAGTTGGCGGCAAAACGCCCCAGCCCGAGCAGCATGCGCCAGCGCGTGCCGCTGCCGAGCACCGAGAGCGAATCGGCGCGGTAGACCTGCCCGGCACGGAAGTCGCGCCAGACCTGCGCAATGTGCGCGACCGCTCCGTCGAAATCGTCGGCGCCGCAAGCCAGCGCGGCGGCATTGATGGCGCCGGCCGAGGTGCCGGTGATCACGGGAAAGGGATTGGGCTGGCCTGCGAAACCGGCGATTCGCCGAATTTGAGAGATGGCTTCGAGCACGCCAACCTGGTAGGCGGCCCGGGCGCCGCCGCCGGTAAGCAGGAGACCGGTGGCGGGGGGTGTCTCGGGCATCTTCTTGTTGCTGTCGTCTGTTGAAAAGGGGCTTGCACTCTGCGTTGCCCCCAAGTGCAGGAAGGCGAAGCCGCATGAAGTGCGCGGAGGCGCCGGGCGAGCCACTAGACTACCCGCCATTCAGGAGTTAGATCAATGGCACTCACCCCAGAAGGGCTCATGGACGCGCTCAAGGCCGTCCAGGACCCGAACACCGGCAAGGATTTCGTGGCGACGCGGTCGCTCAAGAACCTGCAGATATCAGACGGCGACGTGTCGTTCGACCTCGAGCTCGGCTATCCGGCCAAGAGCCAGCACCCGGCCCTGCGCAAGGCGCTTGTGGCGGCCGCCAAGACGGTGCCGGGCGTGAGCAACGTCTCCATCAACATCGTCACCAAGGTCATCAGCCATGCCGTGCAGCGCGGCGTGCAGCTGATGCCCAACGTCAAGAACATCATTGCGGTGGCATCGGGCAAGGGCGGCGTGGGCAAGAGCACCACGGCCGCCAACCTCGCGCTGGCGCTGGCGGCCGAAGGTGCCGCGGTGGGCCTGCTCGACGCCGACATCTACGGCCCCAGCCAGCCGATGATGCTGGGCATCGAAGGCCGGCCCGAGAGCGAAGACGGCAAGACCATGGAGCCGCTGGAGAACCACGGCGTGCAGGTCATGTCGATCGGCTTCCTGGTGGACCAGGACGAGGCCATGATCTGGCGCGGCCCCATGGCCACGCAGGCGCTGGAGCAGCTGCTGCGCCAGACCAACTGGAAAGACCTCGACTACCTGATCGTCGACATGCCGCCCGGCACCGGCGACATCCAGCTCACGCTGAGCCAGCGCGTGCCGATGACCGGCGCGGTGATCGTGACCACGCCGCAGGACATCGCGCTGCTCGACGCCAAGAAGGGCATCAAGATGTTCGAGAAGGTCGGCGTGCCGATCCTGGGCATCGTCGAGAACATGGCGGTGCACATCTGCTCGAACTGCGGCCATGTGGAGCACATCTTCGGTTCCGAAGGCGGCAAGAAGATGGCCGCGCAATACGAGATGGAATACCTCGGCGCGCTGCCGCTGGATATCAACATCCGCCTGCAGGCCGACAGCGGCAAGCCCACCGTGGTGGCCGACCCCGACGGCGAAGTGGCCGGCATCTACAAGGCCGTTGCACGGCAAGTGGCCGTGGGCATTGCCGAGAAGGCCAAGGACTTCTCCTCGAAGTTCCCGACCATCTCGATCAGCAAGAACACCTGACGCATGGTGCGCCCGCCCAGCTTCAGTGAACGCGTGCCGGAGCAGGCGAAGTGAACCTGCTGGCTTCGATGCGCTACCTGGTGGCGCTGAGCGAGCACAAGCATTTCGGCCGCGCGGCGCAGGCCTGCCACATCACGCAGCCGGCGTTGTCGAACGCGCTGCGCTCGCTTGAAAGCGAGTTCGGCGTGGTCATCGTGAAGCGGGGGCGCGTTTACGTGGGCCTCACACACGAGGGCGAGCGGGTGCTTGCCACCGCCCAGCGCATGCTGCGCGACAACGAGGTGCTGCTGCAGGAGCTGCGAAGCGAAGAGGGCCAGCCGCGCGGACGCCTGCGCATGGCGGCGGTGCCTACCGCCATTCCGATGCTGTCGCGCTTTGCCGCGATGCTGCACGAGCTTCATCCGGGCATCGTGCCGGCCGTGCTGTCGATGAGCTCGCAAGAGCTGGAAACGGGGCTCGAAAGCCTCTCGGTCGACCTGGCGCTCGGCTACACCGAGCGCATGCACCTGCCGGGCATCAAGCTCACGGCATGGCCGCAGAGCGTGGAGCACTACTACCTGCTGCGGCGCGCCGAGCGGCCCTCGGCCGACCGGCTGCGCATCGGCCAGCCGATGTCATGGGCCGACGCCGGCAAGCTGCCGCTGTGCCTGCTCACGCCCGACATGCACAACCGCTCCATCATCGACCAAGCGTTGCGCGAAGCCGACACCGCGGTGGCGCCGGCCATCGAGACCAACTCGGTACTTACCCTTGCCTTGGCCGTGCTGGCGGGCACGGTGAGCAGTGTGCTGCCCGGCGCCATGGTCGCGGCCGTGCGCAGCTACCGCGAACTGGAGGCGTTGCCGCTCGTCGGGCCCGAGGTGAAAACGCCGCTCGGCTTCATGACCCAGACCGGCGTGCGCCCCTCGCGGGCGCTCGATGCCGCCCTGGTATTCCTGCAGACGCCGGCCTGGCGGGAGCAGGTGCGGCTGCACAGCGGCGCGCTCGGCGAATAGCCGGCCCTCCGGCGCGGGTGCCAGAAGCCCCGCGCACCATTTAGTTATTGAATCGATCGATGCTCCGATCGAATTTGACGGGCCCAGGGCCGCCCCACACACTCGGTCAGCCCTCAAGCATTGGGGGCAGTTCCGAGACATCGAGAAAAGGCCCAGGCAGTGAACAACCACCCAGCCACAACCCGCGCGACAGCCAAGGCGGCCCCGACGCACACCATCGTGCCGCTTGCCACCGCCGACGAAATGCGCGAGCGCATCCGCCGCAAGAGCAAGCTGAAGGGCCGGCAGCCCGACGAGGCCGCGCTGCTCGAAGTGCGCACGCTCATCGGCGCGCGCCCCGCAGAGGGCCACCGGCGCGACCTGCTCATAGAGCACCTGCACAAGCTGAACGACGCTTTTCGCTGCCTGCATGACCGCCACCTGGTGGCGCTGGCGCGCGAAATGAACATTCCCATGGCCGAGGTGTACGAGGTTGCGACCTTCTATCACCACTTCGAAGTGGTGCGCGGCGACGAAGCGGCACCCGGCCTTACGGTGCGCGTGTGCGATGGCCTGGCCTGCGAGCTGGCAGGTGCCAAGGATCTGCTGGCGCGCCTGCCCGAACTGCTTGGTGTGGACGGCGACGACGTGCGCGTGATTGCAGCGCCCTGCGTCGGCCGCTGCGAGCAGGCCCCCGCGGTGGTCGTCGACCGGCAGGCTGTGCCGCTCGCGACCACGGCCAAGGTGCTGCAGGCCCTGAAGTCCGACCCCGATGAAGCCACGGTGGCGTATTTCGATGCCGCCGAGTTCGCGCTGAAAAGCGTCTCGCCGCTGCCCGGCGCCATCGAGCGCATGCCTGCGTTTACAGACTACGCCACCTACAGGGCCAACGGCGGCTACACGCTCGCTTCAGCGCTGGTCAACGGCAAGGAAGACGCCGAGGCCATCATCAAGACGATGGAAGACTCGGGCCTGCGCGGCCTGGGCGGCGCGGGCTTTCCGGCCGGGCGCAAGTGGCGCATCGTGCGCGACCAGCCTGCGCCCCGGCTCATGGCGGTGAACATCGACGAAGGCGAGCCCGGCACCTTCAAGGACCGCACGTACCTCGAGCGCGACCCGCACCGCTTTCTGGAAGGCCTGGTGGTGGCGGCGCAGATCGTCGGCATCGAGCAGTGCTACATCTACCTGCGCGACGAATACCACGACTGCCGCGCGCTGCTTGAGCGTGAGCTGGCGCGGCTGCAGGCCGATCCGCCGTGCGCGCTACCGCGCATCGAGCTGCGGCGCGGTGCGGGTGCCTACATCTGCGGTGAAGAGTCGGCCATGATCGAAAGCATCGAGGGCAAGCGCGGCGAACCGCGCATGCGCCCGCCGTACATCGCGCAGGTGGGCCTCTTCGGCCGGCCGACACTGGAGCACAACTTCGAAACCCTTTACTGGGTGCGCGACATCGTTGAAAAAGGCGCGGCCTGGTTCAGCGGTTTCGGCCGCAACGGCCGCAAGGGGCTGCGCAGCTTCAGCGTGAGCGGCCGGGTGAAGCACCCGGGCGTCAAGCTCGCGCCTGCGGGCATTACGGTGCAAGAACTCATTGACGAATATTGCGGCGGCATGCTCGACGGCCACTCGCTGTATGCGTACCTGCCCGGCGGCGCGTCGGGCGGCATTCTGCCGGCGCGAATGAACGACATTCCGCTCGACTTCGACACGCTGCAGCCCTACGGCTGCTTCATCGGATCGGCCGCCGTGATGGTGCTGAGCCAGCACGACCGCGCACGCGATGCCGCGCTCAACGTGATGCGGTTCTTCGAGCACGAAAGCTGCGGCCAGTGCACGCCATGCCGCGTCGGCACCGCCAAGGCCGCGGCGCTGATGCAGGCCCCCACGTGGGACAACACCACGCTCGAAGACCTGGCGCAGGTGATGGGCGACGCCTCCATCTGCGGACTCGGACAGGCGGCCCCCAACCCGATTCGCTGCATCCAGCAATATTTTCCGGAGGAGGTCGCATGAACGCCCCGTCCAAGCTCGCGGAGCTCATGCCGCAAACCATCGAATTCACGCTGGACGGCCAGCCCATCCAGGCCTTCGACGGCGAAACCATCTACAAGGCGGCCGAGCGCCACGGGGTGGAGATTCCCCACCTGTGCTTCAAGGACGGCTACCGACCCGATGGCAACTGCCGCGCCTGCGTGGTCGAGGTGAAGGGCGAGCGCACGCTTGCACCCAGCTGCTGCCGCAACGTCACGGCCGGCATGGAAGTAAAGGCCACCAGCGAGCGCGCCCTCAAAAGCCAGAAGATGGTCGTCGAGATGCTGCTGTCCGACATGCCCGACCAGGGCTACAAGTGGATTGGCGACGACGCCACCCAACAGCACGGCGAACTCAGCGCCTGGGCAAAAAAGCTCGACATCGCGGTGCGGCCCGAACTCAAGGCCCTGCGCCGCGAGCAACCCAGGACCGACATTTCGCACCCGGCCATGGCCGTCAACCTGGACGCCTGCATCCAGTGCAACCGATGCGTGCGCGCGTGCCGCGAAGAGCAGGTCAACGACGTCATCGGCTACGCCATGCGCGGCGCGGACAGCAAGATCGTGTTCGACCTGGACGACCCGATGGGCGACAGCACCTGCGTGGCCTGCGGCGAATGCGTGCAGGCCTGCCCCACGGGCGCGCTCATGCCCAAGAGCCACATCGGCTCGCAGGAGGTCGATCGCAAGGTCGATTCGGTGTGCCCGTTCTGCGGCGTGGGTTGCCTGGTGACCTACAACGTGAAGGACGAGAAGATCGTCAGCGTCGACGGCCGCGACGGCCCGGCCAACCACAACCGCCTGTGCGTGAAGGGTCGCTTCGGCTTCGACTATGCGCACCATCCACAGCGCCTGACCAAGCCGCTGATCCGCAAGGCCGGTATGCCGAAGGATTTTGGCGATGCACCGCGCCCGGACGACTGGAGCGAGTATTTCCGCGAGGCCACCTGGGAAGAAGCGCTCGCGCTCACCACCGGCAAGCTCTCGGGCCTGCGCGATACCTACGGTGCCAAGTCGCTCGCGGGCTTTGGCTCGGCCAAGGGCAGCAACGAAGAGGCCTACCTGTTCCAGAAGCTGGTGCGCACCGGCTTCGGCAGCAACAACATCGACCATTGCACGCGCCTGTGCCACGCATCGAGCGTGGCCGCGCTGCTCGAAGGCGTGGGCTCGGGCGCGGTGAGCAACCAGGTGAACGACGTGGAGCACGCGGGGCTGATCTTCGTCATTGGCTCCAACCCCACGGCCAACCATCCGGTGGCCGCCACCTGGATGAAGAATGCCGCGCAGCGTGGCGCGAAGATCGTGCTGGCCGATCCGCGGCGCACCGACATCAGCCGCCATGCCTGGCGCACGCTGCAGTTCAAGGCCGACACCGACGTGGCCATGCTCAACGCGCTCATCCATGCCGTCATCGACGAAGGCCTGGTCGACCAGGAGTTTGTGCGCACGCGCGCCAGCAACTACGAGGCGCTGCGCGAGAACGTGAAGGGCTACAGCCCCGAGGCAATGGCACCCATCTGCGGCGTACCGGCCGAAACGCTGCGCGAAGTGGCGCGCGCCTTTGCCACCGCCAAGGGCTCGATGATTCTCTGGGGCATGGGCGTGAGCCAGCACGTGCACGGCACCGACAACGCGCGCTGCCTCATTGCGCTGGCGACCGTTACCGGGCAAATCGGCAAGCCGGGCTCGGGCCTGCATCCGCTGCGCGGCCAGAACAACGTGCAGGGTGCGAGCGACGCGGGGCTGATCCCCATGATGTTCCCCAACTACCAGCGCGTCGACAACCCGGCGGTGCATGCGTGGTTCGAGAACTTCTGGGGCACGCCGCTGGACGCAACGCCTGGCTATACCGTGGTCGAGATCATGCACAAGGCGCTCGCGCCCGACACCGATCCGCACAAGGTGCGCGGCATGTACATCATGGGCGAGAACCCGGCCATGAGCGACCCCGACCTCAACCATGCACGCCATGCGCTCGCGAGCCTGGAGCACCTGGTGGTGCAAGACATCTTCATGACCGAGACCGCGTGGCTCGCCGACGTGGTGCTGCCGGCGAGCGCCTGGCCCGAGAAGACCGGCACGGTGAGCAACACCGACCGCATGGTGCAACTGGGCAAGCGTGCGCTCAATCCGCCGGGCGATGCGCGGCCCGATCTCTGGATCATCCAGGAGATTGCCAAGGGCATGGGCCTGCAATGGAACTACCAGGGCGAAGAAGCAGGCGTGGCCGCGGTCTACGAGGAAATGCGCCAGGCCATGCATGCGGTGATCAGCGGCATCAGCTGGGAGCGGCTGCAGCGCGATTCGAGCGTGACCTACCCGTGCCTGAGCGAGGAAGACCCGGGCCAGCCGACCGTGTTCATCGACGACTTCCCCACGGCTGACGGCCGCGTGAGGCTGGTGCCTGCCGACATCATTCCGGCCGACGAGCGGCCCGATGCCGAATACCCGTTCGTGCTGATCACGGGCCGGCAGCTCGAGCATTGGCACACCGGCAGCATGACGCGCCGCGCCACGGTGCTCGATGCGCTGGAACCCATGGCGACCGCCTCGATGAACCAAGCCGACCTGCTGAAGCTGGGGCTCCAGGCCGGCGACGTGATCACGGTGCAGTCGCGGCGCGGCGAAGTGGCCATCCACGTGCGGCGCGACGACGGCACGCCGAGCGGTGCGGTTTTCGTACCCTTTGCCTACTACGAGGCGGCCGCCAACCTGATGACCAACGCCGCGCTCGACCCCATGGGTAAGATTCCGGAGTTCAAGTACTGCGCAGTGCGCATTGCACGCGGCGGCCAGCCGATGGCGGCGGCTGGGTACGGAACGGGCTCGGGCGTACTGGCAACGGTGGATTGACGCGGGGCGGCGGTGGGGGCGCAGGGTGGGTGCGGGCATGGTTTAACCTTTGCGCTCATCCCTTCCGCATCGCTCACCACCACCGGCATGAAAACCAGAGTCCAGTTCCGCCTTCGCATCTACAGGGACGACAGCATTGCCTTCGGCCCCGGCAAGATCGACGTGCTGGAAGCCGTGGCGGAGACCGGCTCGATCTCGGCCGCGGCGCGCAAGCTGGGCATGTCGTACCGGCGTGCCTGGATGCTCATCGACGAGATGAACAATGCGCTCAGCTCCCCCGCCGTGAACACCGCTGCCGGCGGCTCGCGCGGCGGCGGCACCGCGCTCACGCCCGTGGGTGAGGAAATCGTCAAGCACTACCGTGCCATCGAGAACGCCGCGCGCCTGGCGACGGTCGCGGACGTTCGCGCGCTGACGCGCCTGCTCGCGCCCTGATTCGTTCCCCGCGCGCTGTATCCGGAAGGATATCGACGCCGTCTTCCCGCACCTTCCGCAAAGGCCTTTTCGAGGGGCAGGGCGTTCGTGCAACAATTGCGTTGTATCTTCATGAATACGACGAACGCCCTCATCGCCTCGACCGACTGGTTTCCGCTGGTGCTGTCGCTCAAGGTGGCCTCGGTTGCAACGCTGCTGGCACTCGTTGCCGGCGTGGGGCTGGGCTGGCTATTTGCACGCAAGCGCTTTCCGGGCCGCTCGGTGCTCGAAGCCGTGTGCATGCTGCCGCTGGTGCTGCCGCCCACGGTCATCGGCTACGCCATCCTGGTGGCGGCGGGGCGCCGCAGCCCGCTGGGCAGCTGGCTGCGCGAGCATCTCGACTACAGCATCATCTTCAGCTGGCACGGCGCCGTCGTCGCGTCTGCCGTTGTGGCGCTCCCGCTGGTGCTGAAGTCGGCCAGCGCCGCCTTCGCGGGTGTGGACCGCTCGCTCGAAGCCGCCGCCAGCACGCTGCGCCAGTCGCCGTTCTCGGTGTTTCTGCGCGTCACGTTGCCGCTGGCCTGGCCCGGCATCCTGGCCGGCACGCTGCTCGCATTTGCGCGGGCCATGGGCGAATTTGGCGCCTCGCTCATGGTGGCGGGGTCCATTCCCAAGCAGACCCAGACCCTGTCGATGGCCATCTACGACGCCGCGCAGGCCGGCAATGACGACCTGGCATTGCTGCTGGTGGCGGTGACGTCGCTGCTGTCGGTCACGGTGCTGGTGCTGTCGAACCGCTTCTTTTCGCTGCGCTGACCGGCCCAGCCTTTCCGGAAATCCGCATGAGTTCGATGATCCGCTTCTTGTCTCTTGTGCTGGCCCTGGCTTTGCCGCTGGGCGCGGCGGCGCAGCAGATCACCGTTTCTGCCGCCGCAAGCCTGACAGACGCATTCAAGGAACTGGGCCCCAGGTTCGAAGCTGCGAGGCCGGGCGCCAAGGTGCGTTTCAACTTTGCGGCCTCGGGCGTGCTGCTGCAGCAGATCGGGCAGGGCGCGCCGGTCGACGTGTTCGCAAGCGCCGACCAGGAAACGATGGACCGCGCCGTCGCGCAGAAACTCGTCGACGCAGACACGCGCCAAAACTTCGCGGGCAACAGCCTGGTGCTCATCGAACCCTTGAAGGACGCGGCCGGTGTGAAGTCGCTGCAAGACCTTGCCGGCACGGGCGTCCGCAAGATCGCAATCGGCAAGACCGCCACCGTGCCGGTGGGCCGCTACACGCGGCAGGTGCTCGAGGGTGCCGGGCTGTGGAGCGCGCTCGAGCCCAAGTACGTGCAGGCGGACAGCGTGCGCCAGGTGCTCGACTACGTGGCCCGCGGCGAGGTCGAGGCCGGCTTCGTCTACCGCACCGATGCGGCCCTGATGGACGGCAAGGTCAAAATTGCGTTCGTTCCCACAGGCCACATGCCCGTGACCTATCCGGTCGCCCTGGTGGCCGACAGCAGGCAGAAGGCGCTGGGCGCAGACTTCATTGCCTTTCTTTCCAGCGACGCCGCGCGAGAAGTCTTCGCGCGCTTCGGGTTCGCCAAGCCATGATCGACGTCGACCTGAAGCTCACGGTAACCGACGGCGCGCGCCGCTTCGACCTGGCCGCGCGCTTTGCGACCGATGTGCCGTTTGCCGCGCTCTACGGTCCCTCGGGTGCGGGCAAGACGCTCACCTTGCAAGCCATCGCGGGCCTGCTGCGGCCTTCCGAAGGCCATGTGCGGCTCGACGGCCGCACTCTCTACGACTCCGCACGCGGCGTCGAAGTGCCCGCGCCGGAGCGGCGCATCGGCTACCTGTTTCAGAACTACGCGTTGTTTCCGCATTTGTCGGTGCGCGAGAACGTGGCCTTCGGCCTGACCGCATGGCACCGGCGCAAGCTGCCGCCGCGGGAGGCGGAGATGGTGCAATCGCTGCTCGAAGGTTTTGGCCTGGCGGCGCTGGCCGACAGCCGCCCGCAAAAGCTTTCGGGCGGCCAGCAGCAGCGCGTGGCGCTGGCCCGGGCGCTCGCATGCCAGCCGCAGGTGCTGCTGCTCGACGAGCCCTTTGCCGCGCTCAACCCCATGCTGCGCAGTGAACTGCGCAGCGAGCTGGCCCAGGTGCGACGCCAGTGGGGCATTCCGGTGCTGATGATCACGCACGACATCGAAGACGTGCTGGCGCTGGCCGACGTGGCCTTCGTGTACGACAACGGGCGCGTGGTGCGCGAGATCGATCTGCATAACGCACAAAGCCGCGACATTGCGCTGCGCGAAGCGGGCGGCGTACCGGTCGCCGAAGCCACGCCCCTGCACCGCAAGCTGCGCGGCCTGCTGATGCAGGGCGCGCCGGGTGTCTGAGCAGGGCAGGGCCGGCGGGCCAGCGCGGATGACCCTCAAACCGGATGCGCCATGCCGCGGCGCTACGATTGCCGCATGAATCCTTCCATTGACGTTGCCGTCGTGATGCGCCGCGAGCGCATCGACAACCGCTGGCAATCCTGGCGCTGGATTCTTGAAAGCGTCGGCCCCGACCAGCCGGGTTTCGGCACCGAGCCGCGCCTGCTCGAAGCGACCGAAAGTGTGCAGCGCTGGCTGCACCCGGGCTTCAAGACCGAACTGTTCCGCGACGACGCGGAGGGCTATCACCTGAACGCCACTACGCCCGCGCCCTGCTGGTTTGTGCTGTGGCGCATGGAAGAAGAGCCCACCGTCGCCGACGAGCCGTTGGCCCGGCCGGTGGTGGTGAGCCTCAGCTACAACGAGGCCGGCCGGTGGCTGGACGCTCAGGAAACCGTGGAGCAGGTGCCCGCGCCCGAAGAGGTGATCGAGTGGATGCGCGATTTTGTGCAGGCGCACTACGTCATCGAGCCCAAGCGCCGCAAGCGGCCCGAGAGCTTTCGCCCGCTGGTCGACCGCTTCGGCAATGCCGCAAGCGTGTCGACCGAGAAGAAGCGCGGACGCGGAGCGGGCGATGTCTGAGAATTTCTTCGACCGGTGGTCGCGGCGCAAGAAGGAGGCCCGCCAAGAGGCGCCGGCCCCGGCTGTTGCGCAAGAGGCCGCAAAGCCGGCCGATGCGCACGCGAGCCATGCCGCCCAAGTCGAAACCGCGGCGCCCCTGCCCGCGGCCGAGCATCCGACGGCCGGCTTGCCCGCGGAAGGGCAGGAGGCAATTGCTCCGCCCACGCTGGCCGATGCCCAGGCGCTCACGCCCGAATCCGACTTTCGCCCCTTCGTCGGCAAGAACGTGGCGCCCGAGGTAAAAAACACTGCATTCAAGAAGCTCTTTGCCGACCCGCAATTCAATGTGATGGACGGCATGGACACTTATATAGACGACTATTCCCAGTCGACGCCGATTCCGGGCAACGTGTTGCGCCAGATGGCAAGCGCCAAGTTCCTCAAGCTGTTCGACGACGAAGACGAAGAAAAGAACGCGCAGGAAACTGCCGGAAAATCAGCGGAAACCCCGCAAGACGCTGCGCCTGCCGACGTGGCACAGTCAGTGCACCCGGGAGATGCCCTCCCCAGCCAGCAGGTTGCCGACGCGCAGCCCGCAAGCCAGAAGACCGATGACCACAACGCTGATCTGCGACTGCAACCAGACGATGCCGCTCGAGCCGAAGACGCTCGGCGCGGCGCTGGCTGAGTCGCTGCCCCTTCACTCCACGCTGTGCCGCCGCGAGGCGCCCGCTTTTCAGCGTGCCATCCGCTCTGGCGACGACGTGGTGGTTGCCTGCACGCAAGAGCGCAGGCTGTTTACCGAGCTTGCGGCGCAGACCGAAGGCGCAACGTCGCCGATCCGCTTCGTGAACATCCGCGAAACCGGCGGCTGGAGCCGTGACGCCACGAGCGCCAGCCCCAAGATTGCCGCGCTCCTGGCATTGGCCCACCTGCCGGAACCCGAGCCGGTTTCGACCGTGAGCTACGTGAGCCAGGGACGGCTGCTCATCGTCGGCCCGCTCGACCAGGCCGAGAAGGCCGCGGCGCTGGTGTCGGATTCGCTGCAGGTCTCGATTTTTTCCACCGGCCCGGGCACCACCGGCGGCGCGCAGGAGCGCCGCTGGCCGGTGATGGCCGGGCGCATCGCATCGCTCACCGGCTGGCTCGGCAAGTTCTCGCTGCGGTGGACGCGCGACAACCCTATCGACCTTGACCTGTGCACGCGCTGCAACGCCTGCCTGGGCGCCTGCCCAGATCAGGCGATCGGGCTCGACTACCAGATCGACCTGGCGAAATGCGGCTCGCACCGCGACTGCGAAAAAGCCTGCACCGTGGCCGGTGCCATCAACTTCAGCCGCGCGCCCGAGGCGCTCGACGCCGATTTCGACCTGGTGCTCGACCTGGGCGCGAATGCGTTGATCGACTGGCACGCGCCGCCGCAGGGGTATTTCCATCTGGCGGGTGGCCTGGCACATGCCGAAGGTCTTTCGACCCTGCTGCGCCTTCGCGAAATGGTGGGCGAGTTCGAGAAGCCCAAGTTCTTCGATTACAAGCAGAAGCTCTGCGCCCACAGCCGCAACGAGGTGGTGGGCTGCAACGCCTGTGTCGAGGTGTGTTCGGCGCATGCCATCTCCAGCGACAAGGAACGCCAGCGCATCGTCGTCAATCCGCAGCTTTGCGTGGGCTGCGGCGCCTGCACCACCGTGTGCCCGACCGGCGCGCTGGGCTACACCTATCCGCGCACGCCCGACCAGGGCCGCAAGCTGCGCACGCTGCTTTCCACCTACACCGGCGCCGGCGGCCGCGAAGCCGCGGTGCTGCTGCACAACGAAGAGGGCGGGCAGGCGCTCGTCGAACAACTGGGCCGCGCCGCGCAACTTGGCCGCGGCAAGCGCAACGGCCTGGCCGGCGTGCCCGCGCATGTGCTGCCCGTGGCGCTGATGCACGTTGCAAGCACCGGCATCGACCTCTGGCTCAGCGCCGTTGCCTTCGGTGCCTCGCAAGTGGCGGTGCTCTCCACCGGCGAAGAAGCGCCGCAATATCTCGACGCGCTGAAAAAGCAGATGGGTGTTGCGCAGGCACTGCTCACGGGCCTGGGCTACACCGGAACGCATTTCCACCTGATCGAGGCCGCCACCCCGGCCGCGCTCGATGCGGCGCTGTACGGGCTGCGCGCCACGCGGCAACGCGTGCCGGCCGCCGCGGCACGCTTCGCCGTTGGCGGAGAGAAGCGCGGCACACTGGAGATGACGCTCGACCACCTGATGGCCGAGGCGCCGGTGCTAGCGGCGCGGGCGAGCGATGCGGCTGCATCCCTTGCCCCGGCGCTTGAAATCCCGCTGCCCGCCGGCTCTCCTTTCGGCGCGATCACCGTCAACAAGGACACCTGCACGCTCTGCCTAGCCTGCGTGAGCGCCTGCCCCGCCAGCGCGCTGCAAGACAACCAGAACGCGCCGCAGCTGCGCTTCATCGAAAAGAACTGCGTGCAGTGCGGCCTGTGCGAAACCACTTGCCCCGAGAACGCGATTGCGCTCGTGCCGCGCCTCCTGGCCGCGCCGGAGCGCAAGCAGCCCGTGGTGCTGAACGAGGCCAAGCCCTGGGCCTGCATCCGCTGCAGCAAGCCCTTCGGCACGCAGAAGGCCATCGAGGCAATGCTCGGAAAGCTGGCGGGCCACGCCATGTTCCAGGGCGAGGCGCTCGAGCGGCTCAAGATGTGCAGCGACTGCCGGGTGATCGACCTGTACAGCGCGCAGAACGAAATGAAGATTACGCAGCTATGAGCCAGTTTCCTCCGATGACCTCCGCGCTCGACGAGGAGATTGCGCGAGCCGAGATCTATGGCCTGCTTGCGCGCCTCTGGTATGCCGCCCCCGACGCCGAGTTGCTCGGTGCCTTCAGCGTGGCGCCCACCGAGGCGCCGGCGGCCGGTGCCTTTCTCGAGGAACCCTGGCGCCAGCTGGTCGGCACGGCGCGGGGTACCGATGCGGCCGCGGTGCATGCCGAATACGACGCGCTCTTCGGCGGCATGGGCAAGCCCGAGGTCTACCTGTTCGGATCGCACTACCTGAGCGGCTTTCTCAACGACAAGCCGCTGGCGCAATTGCGCACCGACCTGGCGCGGCTCGGGCTTGCGCGGGACGAAGCCGTGCCTGAAAGCGAAGACCACGTCGCGTGCCTGTTCGAAGTGATGCGCTACCTGATTGCGGGCGACGATGCGGCGGTGTCCAACCTGGCGCAGCAGCAGGCATTCTTTGCGGCGCACCTGCAATCGTGGCTGCCCACTTTGTGCGACGCGGTTGCCCAACATCCAAAGGCGAATTTATATGCTTCTCTCGCCAGTTTTACCCGCGCCTTTGCCGAGGTCGAAGTGCAGGGTTTCGACATGCTCGACTGAGCTTCTTCGCTCCGTAGAAATACGATTGTTAGAAGTTAGGGTCTAGACTAGTATCCAGATGTACAACTATCAGTTCACATCTGATTTGCCCACAGCCACTCCTGGAGATCACATGCAGGACAGCCAAGCAGCCGGCATCAAGCCGGCCTCGCGTCGAGGTTTCTTTTTTGGCGCTGCCACGGCAGGTGCCGCGGTCGCCGCAGTCGCGGTGCTTCCCAAGGTGGCCGATGCCCCTGCAGCCGTCGAAGCTGCCGCTCCCGAGCTGAAGCCCGCGCCTGAAAAAGGCGGCGGCTATTCGCTCAGCGAGCACGTCAAGCACTACTACAAGACCGCTTCGGCCTGAGGCGGACACCCACGATGTTGCTGACCAAGAAAACGACCGCCGCGACCAGCACGTCGCGGCAAGGGGAACGCGAGTCTTCTGCGTTCATTCACAGCCTGCGCCGCGGCCTCTCGGGCGCACTGCCCACCATGGACCGGCGCGCCTTCTTGCGCCGTTCGGGGCTTGGCGTCGGCGTGGGGCTGGCCGCGGGGCAGCTCACGCTGATGCGCAAGGCCGAGGCGGCCGGCGATGCGCGGCCCACCGCGGTAGGCGCCGGCAAGGTTGAAATCAAGCGCACCGTGTGCTCCCACTGCTCGGTAGGCTGCGCCTCCGACGCCGTGGTGGAAAACGGCGTGTGGGTGCGCCAGGAACCGGTGTTCGATTCGCCCATCAACCTGGGCGCGCACTGCGCCAAGGGCGCTGCGCTGCGGGAGCACGGCCACGGCGAGTACCGCCTGCGCTATCCGATGAAGCTGGTCAACGGCAAGTATGAGCGCATCAGCTGGGACACCGCGCTCACCGAGATCACCGCAAGGCTGAAAGACCTGCGCCAGGCCAGCGGGCCCGATTCGGTCTACTGGATCGGTTCGTCCAAGCACAGCAACGAACAGTCTTACCTGCTGCGCAAGTTCGTGAGCTTCTGGGGCAGCAACAACTGCGACCACCAGGCGCGCATCTGCCACTCGACCACCGTTGCCGGCGTTGCGAACACATGGGGCTACGGCGCCATGACCAATTCGTACAACGACATGCGCGGCGCCAAGGTGGCCATGTACATCGGCTCCAACGCGGCCGAGGCACACCCCGTCAGCATGCTGCACATGCTCCATGCCAAGGAGCATGGCTGCAAGATGATCGTGGTCGACCCGCGCTTCACGCGCACGGCGGCCAAGGCCGACGAGTACGTGCGCATCCGCTCGGGCTCGGACATCGCCTTTCTCTTCGGCATCCTGCACCACATCTTCAAGAACGGCTGGGAAGACAAGAAGTACATCAACGACCGCGTCTTCGGCATGGAAAAAGTGCGCGAGGAAGTGCTGGCCAAGTGGACGCCGGACAAGGTCGAGGAGGCCTGCGGCGTGAAAGAGGCGCAGGTGCTCAAGGTTGCCACCTGGCTGAATGAAAACCGCCCCGGCACCGTCGTGTGGTGCATGGGCCAGACGCAGCACACCATCGGCAACGCGATCGTGCGCGCATCGTGCATCCTGCAGCTTGCGCTCGGCAACGTGGGCAAGTCGGGCGGCGGCACCAACATCTTCCGCGGCCACGACAACGTGCAGGGCGCCACCGACGTGGGCCCCAACCCCGACTCGCTGCCGGGCTACTACGGCATCGTCGAAGGCTCGTGGAGGCACTTTGCCGCCACCTGGGGCGTCGACTACGACTGGATCAAGGGCCGCTTCGCATCGGCCGCAATGATGACCAAGCCGGGCATCACCGTGTCGCGCTGGATCGACGGCGTGCTCGAGAAGAACGAGCTGATCGACCAGGACTCCAACCTGCGCGGCGTGTTCTATTGGGGCCACGCGCCCAACTCGCAGACCCGCGGTCTCGAGATGAAGCGCGCCATGGACAAGCTCGACCTGCTGGTGGTGGTCGATCCGTACCCGTCGGCAACGGCCGCCATGGCCGCCATGCCCGGCCGCCCGGAAGACCTCAACCCCAACCGCGCCGTCTACCTGCTGCCCGCGTGCACGCAGTTCGAAACCAGCGGTTCCGTCACCGCATCGAACCGCTCGATCCAGTGGCGCGAGAAGGTGATCGAGCCGCTGTGGGAGAGCCGCAGCGACCACATGATCATGCAGCAGTTCGCCGACCGCCTCGGCTTTGGCAAGGAACTGAGCAAGAACTACAAGATGCAGAAGGTCAAGGGCATGGACGAGCCCGTGCCCGACGACATCCTGCGCGAAATCAACAAGACCTGCTGGGCAGTCGGCTACACCGGCCAGAGCCCCGAGCGCCTGCAGGCGCACATGCGCAACATGGGTGCGTTCGACGTGCGCACGCTCAAGGTGAAGGCCGGCGTGAAGGACAAGGTCAACGGCTACGACCTCACCGGCGACTACTTCGGCCTGCCGTGGCCCTGCTACGGCACGCCCGAGCTCAAGCACCCGGGTTCGCCCAACCTCTACGACACGTCCAAGCACGTGATGGAAGGCGGCGGCAACTTCCGCGCAAACTTCGGCGTGGAGCGCGACGGCAAGAACCTGCTGGCCGAAGACGGCTCCCATTCGGTGGGTGCCGACATCACCACCGGCTACCCCGAGCTCGACCACGTGCTGCTCAAGAAGCTGGGCTGGTGGGACGAACTCACCGAGGCCGAGAAGCCGAAGGCCGAGGGCAAGAACTGGAAGACCGACAGCTCGGGCGGCATGATCCGCGTGTTCATGAAGAACCACGGCTGCCATCCGTTCGGCAACGCCAAGGCCCGCGCAGTGGTCTGGAACTTTCCGGATGCGATTCCGCAGCACCGCGAGCCGCTGTACGGCAACCGGCCCGACCTCATGGCCAAGTACCCGACGCACGACGACAAGATGGCCTTCTGGCGCCTGCCCACGCTCTACAAGACCGTGCAGCAGAAGAACATCGCCGACAAGGTGCACGAGAAATTCCCGTACATCATGACCTCCGGCCGCCTGGTCGAGTACGAGGGCGGCGGCGAGGAAACCCGCTCGAACCCCTGGCTTGCCGAACTGCAGCAGGAGATGTTCATCGAGATCAACCCGAAGGTCGCGGCAGAAAAGGGCATCCGCAACGGCGAGCGCGCCTGGGTGCACACGCCCACCGGCGCAAAGCTCAATGTGCAGGCCCTCGTCACCGAGCGCGTGGGGCCTGACACGGTCTTCATGCCGTTCCACTTCTCGGGCCGCTGGCAGGGCGTCGACATGCTCGGCTACTACCCGGCGGGCGCCGCCCCGGTGGTACGCGGCGAGGCCATCAACACCGGCACGACTTACGGTTACGACAGCGTGACCATGATGCAAGAGACCAAGACCACGGTCTGCAATGTGGAAAAGGCATAAGGAAGCACCATGGCTCGAATGAAATTTGTGTGTGACTCGGAACGCTGCATCGAATGCAACGGCTGCGTCACTGCCTGCAAGAACGAAAACGAAGTGCCGTGGGGCGTTAACCGCCGCCGCGTGGTCACGCTGAACGACGGTGTGCCGGGCGAAAAGTCGATCTCGGTCGCCTGCATGCATTGCTCCGATGCACCCTGCATGGCCGTGTGCCCGGTGCAATGCTTCTACCGCACCGAAGAAGGCGTGGTGCTGCACGACAAGGACGTGTGCATCGGCTGCGGCTATTGCTCGTATGCCTGCCCGTTCGGCGCACCGCAGTTCCCATCGCAAGGCACCTTCGGCGTGCGCGGCAAGATGGACAAGTGCACCTTCTGCGCCGGCGGCCCCGAGGCCAATGGCTCCGAAGCCGAATTTGAAAAGTACGGCCGCAACCGGCTGGCCGAAGGCAAGCTCCCGGCCTGCGCCGAGATGTGCTCGACCAAGGCCTTGCTGGCCGGCGACGGCGACGTGGTGGCCGACATCTTCCGCACCCGCGTCGTCCAGCGCGGCAAGGGCGCCGAAGTGTGGGGCTGGGGCACCGCCTACGGCTCGCAGCAGGCAGGCACGCCCCCGGCGAACGGGGTGCAAAAGTGAAGCGGCCGGGCCTCGCCATCATGGGTGTTGCGCTGGCCGCAACCTGCCTGGCGGCCTGCGGCGAAAAGCCGCAGACCAATGCGCAGGGCGTGAAGCACGACGCCGTGCCCTGGAGCGGCACCGGCACCAAGGAGAACGCCGGCACGGTGTTCACCGCGCCGGACTGGAAGGTGGGCGACAAGACCGCCTGGCAGCAGCAGCTGAAGACCCGCGCGCAAAACGGGCAGAACGAATACAACAAAGAGAACTGAACGGAGAGCCCATGAAGCAAGCGCTGACCGCTCTCGTTCTTTCCGCCGCGCTGGGTTCGGCATTTGCACAGGCGCAGCCGCCGGCCGCGCCTGGAACGACGGCTGCACCCCCGGCACCTGCTGCAGCCGCCGCCCCCGCGCCCGCAGCGGGGGGCATCCGCAGCCAGAACATCTTCGAGGTAAAGCCCGAAGCGAGCGCCGACCCCAACTACCTGAACCAGACCAACGGCGAGCGCATGAAGGTGCAGCCCGGCAACAACGCGCCCATGTGGCGGCAGGTGGGGCAGGGCGCTACCGGCTACAGCAGCCTGCCGAAAAGCGAGGCGCCCGAGGCGGGTAACCTGATCCAGCCGTTCGTGCAGTACCCCGGCTCGCGTTTCACCAACGCCGGCGAAGCCTGGCGCCAGGTGCGCAACGACTGGATCATTCCCTACGGCGCCGCGCTGCTGTTCGTTACGCTGCTGGCGCTGGCCATCTTCTATTTCACGCGCGGGCCCATTCGCCTGCACGGGCAGGAGACAGGCCGCAAGATCGAACGCTTCACACCGTTCGAGCGGGCCACACACTGGTCGAACGCCATTGCGTTCGTCACGCTCGCCGTCTCGGGCATCGTGATGGCATTCGGCAAGTTCTTCCTCATGCCGTGGATGGGCGCCGCGCTGTTCGGCTGGATTGCCTACGCGCTCAAGAATGTCCACAACTTTGTCGGCCCGCTGTTCGTGGTGACGACGGTGTTCATGGTGTTCACCTTCATCCGCGACAACATTCCGCGCGCCATGGACCTGAAATGGCTCGCGCGCTTCGGCGGCCTCTTCGGCGGCAAGGAAGTGCCTTCGCACCGCTTCAATGCCGGCGAAAAGCTGGTCTTCTGGGGCGGCGTGCTGTTTCTGGGGCTCTTCGTCATCGGCTCGGGGCTCTTTCTCGACAAGCTGCTGCCGGGCTTCGTCTACACCCGCGGCGAAATGCAGGTGGCGCACATGATCCACGCCATTGCCACGCTGCTGATGGTGGCAATGATCATGGGCCACATCTACATCGGCACGCTCGGCATGACCGGCGCCTACAAGGCCATGCGCACCGGCTATGTCGACGAGACCTGGGCCAAGGAACACCACGAACTCTGGTACGACGACATCGCCGCGGGCAAGATCCCCGCACAGCGCTCGGCCCTGGCCGACGCGTCGGCACCTGTCGCAGTGCGGTCGCCAAGGCCCGCCGAAGGAACGTCCTCATGAAGAAGCTGTCTCTGCCGTTGAATCTTTCCGCACTGGTGCTCGCGCTGGCCGCGCCCATGGCATGGGCCAAACTGCCGCCGCCCCCCGACACCCCCGAGGCCAAGATCAAGGCGGCCGAAACCGCCGCCAAGACCGCGTGGAGCGGCAAGGTCGATGCCTACAAGCTCTGCCTGGCGCAGGACCGCGTGGCCGCCGCATACCGGGCCAGCGCGGCGTCGTCGGGCAAGCCGGTGCCCACGGCCGCAGCAACGCCGCCTTGTGCCGACCCGGGCCCCTTTGCCTTCACGCCGCCGGCAGACGCCAAGCCGCTGGAGGCTTCGGGTGCGCATTCGCCAGCCACTACGGCAGCATCGCCGCCCAGCACCAATCAGCCGGCCGCAGCCGTCAATCCCACGCCCAAGGCGCAGTGACGACGCACCTGCCGTTGTTGCCTCTGCCACGTCTCACCGAGGCCCGTGCCGCGCTCACGCGCGAAGTCGAGGTTGTCGATGAACATGGCGCCTGCGGCACTGTTTCCATTCCCGCCGAGCGCGATCTCACGGTGTATGTGGACCGACGCGAGCTGGTCACGCTGATGACGCTCGGCGCCCAGCCCGAACTGCTGGTGCTCGGGTACCTGCTGAACCAGCGCCTCATCGAATCGGCCAGCGACGTCGAGTCGGTCACGGTCGATTGGGAGGTAGGCGCCGCGGCGGTCAAGACGCACGCCGGCATCGATCGCATCGAGGAGCGCACCGCAAAGAAGGTGGTGACCACCGGCTGCGGCCAGGGCAGCGTGTTCGGCGACCTGATGGCCGACATCGACAAGCTCCAGTTGCCGCCCACCCGCATGACGCAGGCGCAGCTCTATGCGCTGGTCAACGCCATCCGGCTCCAGGAGAGCACCTACAAATCGGCCGGTTCGGTGCATGGCTGTGCGCTGTTCACGCTCGAGCCGGGCGGCACCGAGGCCACGATGCATTGCTTCGTCGAAGACGTAGGCCGCCACAACGCCATCGACACCATTGCGGGCTGGTGCGCCATGCAGCCGGCAGGCGCACTGGCGGGCGACCGCGTTTTCTACACGACGGGGCGGCTCACGAGCGAGATGGTGATCAAGTCGGCGCAGATGGGCGTGCCCATCGTGGTCTCGCGCAGCGGCATCACGCAAATGGGCCATGAGGTGGCCACGCGCGTCGGCCTGTGCGCCATTGGCCGCGCCACCAACCGGCACTTCGTCTGTTATGCGGGCGTCGACCGCCTGGTGCTGCAGCCGGAACTCGCGCGCCGCAATCCGGCCTAAGGGCTGTTCCCCTACTCGCGGTAAGCCCCTGAAAGGCGCCGATGCGCCCGCGTCGGCTATCGTCTCGCCCATGAATGCCTCCCTCCGCCTTGGCTGGCGCACCCTCTGGCGCGATCTGCGCGCCGGTGAACTGCGCCTCTTGATCGTTGCCGTGCTGCTGGCTGTGGCCGCACTCACGGCCGTCGGCTTCTTTGCCGATCGATTGCAGGGAGGCTTGCAGCGCGACGCCCGGCAACTGCTTGGCGGCGACGCCGTGGTAGTGAGCGACAACCCCACGCCCGAGGCCTTCATTGCCCAGGCGCGCGCATTCGGTTTGCAGGGCACGGGCACCTACGGCTTTCCCACCATGGCGCGGGCCGACGATGCCCAGGGCGGCGCCAGCAAGCTGGTAGCGCTGAAGGCGGTGACGGCGGGATACCCGCTTCGCGGCAGTCTGCAAACAGCGAACGCCGCCGATGCGCCCGGCAACACCACGCGCGACATTCCCCCGGCGGGGGAGGTCTGGGTCGATGCATCGCTGCTCGACTCGCTCGCGCTCAAGGTGGGAGACATGCTTCTTCTTGGCGACACCAGCCTGCGCATCGGGCGCGTGATCACGCTCGAGCCAGACCGTGGGGCGGGCTTCATGAGCTTTTCGCCGCGCGTCATGCTCAACCAGGCCGACGTGCCGCGCACCGGCCTCGTGCAGCCCGCGAGCCGTGTCGGCTACCGCTACGCAGTGGCGGGCGCCGATGCCGACGTCAAGCGCTTTTCCGACTGGGCGGAGGCCACCATCAAGAAGGGCGAAATGCGCGGCGTGCGGCTCGATTCCTTCGAAGGCGGCCGCCCCGAAATGCGCCAGACACTGGACCGTGCCGAAAAATTCCTGAGCCTCGTCGCGCTGCTTGCGGCGCTCCTGTCGGCCGTGGCCGTGGCGCTGGCCGCGCGCGGCTTTGCTGCCAACCATCTGGACGACTGCGCCATGCTGCGCGTGCTCGGCCAGAGCCAGCGCACCATTGCCATGGCTTACTCGTTCGAGTTCGCGGTCGTCGGCATTGTGGCCAGCAGCCTCGGCGTGGCAATCGGCTTTGCCGTGCACTACGTGTTCGTGGTGCTGCTTGCGGGCCTGGTCGAAACGGCGCTGCCGGCAGCTACCTTGTGGCCCGTGGCTTTCGGCCTGGGCATGGGGCTCACGCTGCTTTTCGCGTTTGGGTTACCGCCGGTTCTGCAGCTGGCCAAGGTGCCGCCGCTGCGGGTGATCCGGCGCGACGTCGGCGGGCTCAAGCCCGCATCGCTCGCGGTGCTGGGCATTGGCGTGGCCGGCTTTGCGGCCTTGCTCATCGCGGCCAGCAGCGACCTGAAGCTGGGGCTGATCGCTGTCGGCGGCTTTGCCGGCGCGGTTGCCGTGTTTGCGCTGCTGAGTTGGCTCGCCGTGAAGGTGCTGCGCCGCAGCGTCAACGAGACCACCGCGCCGCGCTGGCTGGTGCTGGCCACGCGCCAGATCTCGGCGCGCCCTGCCTATGCGGTGGTGCAGGTGAGCGCGCTGGCGGTCGGCCTGCTTGCGCTGGTGCTGCTGGTGCTGCTGCGTACCGACCTGGTCGCGAGCTGGCGCAAGGCCACGCCGCCCGATGCGCCGAACCGCTTCGTCATCAACGTCATGCCCGATCAGAGCACGGCGTTCCAGAAATCGCTGCGCGATGCCGGCGTGAAAAAGTTCGACTGGTATCCCATGATCCGCGGCCGGCTGGTGGCCATCAACGACAAGCCCGTGTCGCCCGATGACTACGCCGAAGACCGCGCCAAGCGCCTGGTCGACCGCGAGTTCAACCTCAGCAACAGCGTGGAAGCACCGGCGCACAACAGCATCGTGGCGGGTGCGTGGAAGCCCGACGCGCCCGGCGAGGTCAGCGTGGAAGAAGGCCTTGCAGAAACGCTCGGCCTCAAGCTGGGCGACGTGCTGCGCTTCGACATAGGCGGCATGCAGAACGATGCGCGCATCACTTCGCTGCGCAAGGTCGACTGGGGTTCGATGCATGCGAACTTCTTCGTGATGTACACCGTGGCCGAATTGCGCGATGTGCCGGTGACCTACATGGGCGCCTTCCGCGCGCCCGAAACGCGCGGCTTCGACAACGCGCTGGTGCGCAGCTACCCCAACGTGACCAACGTGGACATGAGCGCCACCATCAACCAGGTGCAGCGCGTGCTCGACCAGGTGATTCGCGCGGTGGAGTTCCTCTTCGGCTTCACGCTTGCGGCAGGCCTGGTGGTGCTGTTTGCCGCGGTTACCGCTACCCGCGAAGAGCGTGCGCGCGAGTTCGCGGTAATGCGCGCGGTGGGCGCGCGTGCCAGCCTGCTGCGCCAGGTGCAACGGGCCGAGCTGGCGGGCGTAGGCCTGCTCGCGGGCTTTCTGGCGAGCATCGTGGCATCGGTCATCGGCTGGGGGCTGGCGCGCTACGTATTCGACTTCACATGGACCGCGTCGCCCGTGGTGCCGGTGGCTGGCGCACTCGCGGGCGCAGTGCTGGCGCTGGCCGCCGGATGGTGGGGCTTGCGCGATGTGCTGCGCAGGCCGGTGGTGGACACGCTGCGGCGCGCGGCCGAGTAACAGACAGATTTTTTCTTCAGGCGCGGGCGGCAAGGGCCTGGGAATGCAATACATTCCCCGGCCCTGCATTTCATTCGATGAGAACCCACCTACATGCGCTTGGCGTCATTCCAGATCACCAACTTTCGCTCGATCAACGACAGCGGCTCCATCGATACCACCCAGCTCACGGCAATTCTTGGCCGCAACGACAGCGGCAAGTCGAACCTGCTGCGCGCGCTGCACAGCCTGAACCCTGCCGAAGGCATTGCCGAACTCAGCCCCATCAAGGATTTTCCGCGGCATCGTCGCCTTGAAGAGTGCCAGCCCGACACACCGGTTGTCGCAACACGCTGGGCCCTCGACGAGAGCGAGCGGGCCGAGCTGACGGAGATGCTTCCGCGCGCGGCCAACGTGCGCCACGTCACCGCGGGCCGCGGCTACGGCACTGCGCGCTGGACGGGACTCGAAGGTTTGGCGGAGCTGTCGCTCGACGTGTCGGACATCAAAGGAAAAGTCCGCAAGATCGTGCCCGCCGTGAAGGCCGCAGCCGAGAAGCTGCCCGAGCCCGCCAAGGCAGCACTGGAGCAGGAGGCCGACGCCTTCGACGCCGCAATGATCCTGAGCCCCGACTACATCCGGTGGTCGGAAGACGCAGTGAAGGCGTTGCAAATCCTGCGCAAGGCGCTGGCTGCTGCGGATGCCGAGCTCAGCGACAAGCAGGAGCAGATGCTGGCCGAGCTAGAGGACATGGCCCGCGCAATTGCCAACGACACGCCGGCGCTGGCGAAGGCAAAGCAGTGGGTACTCGAGAAGCTGCCCCGCTTCATCTACGTGGACGAGTACCCGGCGCTGCCTGGCCGCCAGAACATTGCCGACTACCTGGTGCGCAAGGGCTGGGGCCAGGCCGCCCCAGAGCAGCAGAGCTTCGAGAAGCTCTGCAAGGTGGCCGGGCTCGACCCGCAGCAACTGCAAGACCTGCTGGACAAGAACGACCTGGCCACGCGCAACCAGCTCGTCAACCGCGCAGGGGCAGTCGTCACGTCGGAGATCCGCAGGCTGTGGAAGGACCGGGAGCTCAAGGTGCGCTTCAACCTCGACGGGCCGTGCATGGACACGATGGTGTCCGACCCCGACGAGACCTACGAGGTGGAGGTGAACCTCGACGAGCGCAGCCGCGGCTTCCAGTGGTTCTTCTCGTTCTACATCACCTTCTTTGCGGATACCAAGGGCGGGCGCGCAGGCGACGCCGTCCTGCTGCTGGACGAGCCGGGCCTGCATCTGCATGCACGTTCCCAGGCCGACTTGCTCGAGCACTTCGAGCGCGACTTCGGCAACCAGGTCATCTACACCACGCACTCCCCATTCATGGTGCCAGTACACCGGCTCGATGCAGTGCGCACGGCCAGCATGAGTCCATCAACCGGCACCATCGTGAGCAACAAGGCAGAAGGAGATGCGCGCACGCTGTATCCCCTGCAGGCCGCGCTCATGCTGAGCCGAATGGCCAACGAAGCCGCTGCACCAATCGAGAGCAACGCTCCAGCGGTAGTTCCTGTCCAATAGAGCCATGGAACATTTACCGGACGACATTGCAGAGCGGCTGACCGAACTCGAGATCA
The DNA here is from genome assembly GCF_031456585.1 of Variovorax sp. 3319. NCBI lineage: Bacteria > Pseudomonadati > Pseudomonadota > Betaproteobacteria > Burkholderiales > Comamonadaceae > Variovorax > Variovorax sp. 3319. The sequence goes on along the minus strand of NZ_JAVDUZ010000012.1, from coordinate 86,073 downwards.
AGTCGAGTTACGCGGAAGACCTGCTGGAGCAACTCAACATGACGATCTACCGTCAACAGCAGCAGATCGACAGCCTGATTCTCCAGGTGACCCAGCTGAAACAGCAGAGCCAGAACGCGGGGCAAGAGGGTGCGGCGCGCAGCTTGCGGGACGAGTTGCCGCCGCATTACTGAAGGCTGTTGTTTCAGGGCGGCGCACCCGCCGACGGGGTACCTTGCTCCGCGAATGTCCCCCGGCCTTCGGGCTTCCGCCCCTCCTCCTTTGTTTCGCTGCGCAAGGCACCCCATCGACGGGAGCGTTGCGCAGAGCGGTCATTGAACAGCGGAACACCAGCAGCGTGCCCTGGTGCACAGGGCATCGGGTGCTCCCCGCAGCGAAATAAAGGAGGAGGGGCGCAGCCCCGGGGGACATTCGCGGAGGGGAGTACCCGGTGGCCTGTGCACACGCCCTGAACAAGAGCGCCCTAAACAAGAGCGCCCCTGAAGAAGATCAGCCGTGCGAATGCCAGAGCACCGCAAAGAAGTGGCAAGAACTGCCAGCCAGCACGAACAGATGCCATACAAAGTGGGCGAACCGCACCTTGTTGTCGAACAAGAAAACCACCGCACCCGCCGTGTAGAACAGCCCGCCGGCCACGAGCCAACCCAGGCCCGCCGGTGACATGCGTTCGTACAGCGGTACAGCCGCCATCAACGCCATCCAGCCCATTGCCACATAGAGGCCGGTGGACCACAGCGGATGCTGCAGCCGGTTGAACAGCTTGGCACCCACACCCAGCGCTGCCGCCGCGCAGATTGCTCCGAACAGCGTCCAGCCCCACGGCCCACGCAGCACACCGAACAGAAACGGCATGTAGCTGCCCGCAATGAACAGGTAGATGGCCGCGTGATCGAGCCGATTGAACCAGGCCTTGGCTCGGCCGGTGGGTAGCGCGTGGTACAGCGTGGAAATCAGGTACAGCACGATGGCCGTTCCTGCAAAGAGAGAGGCACCTACGATGCTCGCCGCCTGCCCCTTTTGCGCAGCGCTGTAGACCAGGATTGGCAACGAGGCTACCGCCAGCAGCAGGCCGAGGCCGTGGCTCAGCGCGTTGAAGATTTCTTCCAGCGTGGTCTGGCTGCGCACTGCGGATGTCGGCTTGCCGGAGTTCATGTCGTTCGTTCGCTTTGTTATTTATTTGACTTGCTGTTTTCCGAGCTTGCGCGCCAGCGTGCGCCGGTGCATGCCAAGCCGCCGCGCAGTTTCTGAAATGTTGAAGCCGGTTTCAGCAAGAGTTTCGTGAATGCGCTCCCACTCCAGCGTCTTGATCGACGTCGAGCGGTTGGTCAACTCTACCTCGGTGGTGCCCGTTGCCCGGCCAAACGCCGCCTCGATGTCGTCGGTGTTGGATGGCTTGGCAAGATAGTGGCAGGCACCCAGCTTGATCGCCTCGACCGCAGTGGCAATGCTTGCAAAGCCCGTGAGCACCACGATCAGCATCTCGGGGTTGTGCCGGTGCAGCATCTGCACGCAGGCCAGGCCCGATGCTTCGCCGTTCAGCTTCAGGTCGACCACTGCATAGCCCGGCGAATGGCCTTGCAGCAGCGCCTCGACCTCTTCGGCATTGCTTGCATGCGTTACCGCATAACCGCGCCGCTCGAATGAACGGCCGAGCGTACGCGCAAAGGCCGCGTCGTCTTCGACGATCAGCAACTGGCGCTCGGCTTCGGCGGGTTCGGTCATGGGCTCGTGTTTCCGGTGAGTGCGATGGTGTTGTCGATGGCTTCTTCTTCGTCGTCCTCTTCCAGCACAACAGCCGCAAGCGGCAGCGCAATGGACACGATGGCGCCGCCTTCAGGCCGGTTGCGTACCGCCACGCGGCCACCGAGCGTGCGTGCCACGTTCACCACCAGGAAGAGCCCGAGCCCTCCGCCCGGCCGGCCCTTGCTCGACTGGTAGGGCTTGCCGAACTGCTTCAGCATTGCGGCCGGAAAGCCCGGCCCCGCATCGGTGACCGTGAGGGTCAGTGCATCGGCGTCTTGCGCCACCTCGAAGCGCAGCCAGTGCGGCGAGGCTTCGAGTGCATTGTCGAGCACGTTGCAGATCATCTGCTTGACTGCCGAGTCGGAAACCATGGGCAGGTCGCGGCCAAAGCGGTTGTCGTAGTCGAACTCTTCCACAGGGCGGGTGGTGCGCCATTCCTCGACCAGCTCGTCGAGAAAGGTGCTCACCGTCGTTTCTTCAGACGACTCGCCGCGCGCCTCGCCGGCCGACAGCAGGATGCCGCTCACGATGCTCTTGCAACGCTGGATCTGCAGTTCCATCTCGGCCACTTCGGTCAGCAGCTCGGGGTCTGAACTGAAATGCGGCAGCCGGCGCCAGTCGCCCAGGATGACTGCTAGCGTGGCAAGCGGCGTGCCCAGCTCGTGCGCGGCGCCCGACGCCAGGAGGCCCATGCGCACGATGTGCTCTTCTTCCGATGCGCGCTGACGCAGGTCGGCCAGCCGCGCGTCGCGCGCGCGCAGGTTGCGGCTGATGCGGGTGATGAAGACCACCAGCAGCGCTGCATTCAGTGCAAAGCAGATCAGCATGCCCTGCACGTAGGGGCTCCAGAGCCCGCGGTCGTGGTCGAGCGGCAGTGCAAGCGGGCGCGAGAAAAGCGCCAGCCCTGCAAAGCACAGGCCGGTAACGACCACGATGGTCCACGTCGACCACGCCTTGAGCAGCACCGCACCCAGGATGACCTGCAAGAGGTACAGAAAGATGAACGGATTGGTTGCGCCGCCGCTGAGGTAGAGCTGCGCAGTAAGCGTGGCCACATCGACCAGCAGCGCGAGAAACAGCTCGCCGTTGGTCACCCTGCGAAGGGTGCGCGAACGCAGCAGGCTCACCACGTTGAAGAGCGCCAGGCACGCCAGCACCAGCAGCATCTGATCGAGCGGCAGCCGGATGCCGAAGCCGTAGTGCACGAACAGGATGGTGATCACCTGTCCGACAACCGCGAACCAGCGCAGTTGGATCAGCTGCTGCATGTTCTTGTGGCCGGTGGCGTTGTCCAGGCTCGCGACGCCCGCGCGGGGCGCGTGCAACTCTCCCGCCACGGCAAAGGCCTCAGTCGGGGCGGCGGTCGTCTGGGCGCTGTCTTCCGTCGGCATAGGGGGCATTGTCGCCGCTGCTGCCGGCTGAGTTGGCGAGCCTGCGGCGGCGGCGACGATCGTCGCGCCACACGAACCACGCCGCGCCCGCAACCATCAGCGCCAGGCCATACCAGGTAATGGCGTAGACGAGATGGCTGTTGGGAAAGGCGATGACCGTGAGGCCGCCCGCAGGCCACGCCGGTGCTGCGCCGGGACCCGAGGGCACGGCTTCGGCATCGACAAAGTATGGCGCCGCATTGTTCAGGCCGCGCGCAGCGGCAATGGCCTCTACATCGCGCGAGAACCAGCGGTCGGCGGCGGGATCGTTCTTGCGCAGGAAGCCACCCTTGGGCTCGGTGACGCGCAGCAAGCCGGTCACCGTGGTTTCGCCTTTGGGCTCCGAGGCCGCACGCGCGGTGCGCTCACGTGCCTCGGGCGGCACGAAGCCGCGGTTGACCAGCACCGTGGTGCCGTCGGCGGCCCGCAGCGGCGTCATTACCCAGAAGCCGGCTCCAAGCCGGGTGCTGGCCTGCACCAGGGTTTCCTTGTCGTGGAGAAAAGTGCCGGCGATGCGCAGGTGCCGGTATTCGTCGGCGGCAGCGTCGATCTGGGGCCAACGGTCTCGTGCGGGGGCTTCGGAGGCCGGCGCGTGCACGCGCTGTTCAACGCGGGCGATGAGATCGAGCTTCCAGGCCCTGCGCTCGACCTGCCAGTTGCCGAGTGCGGTAAAGCCCGCAAAGGCAAGCGCCGCGCAGACCATGAAGATCACCCTCGCGGCCGTGGAGCGCTGGCGGCCGGCCGGTGTGTTGCGGGTGCCCTGGTCTGGCGGCGGGGTCGTCGTCAAGGCATGTTCTTCATGTCGTGCACCGACATCGGCATCATGTTGGCGTTCATGTGGTACATGACCCAAAGCGAGCCGGCCAGCGTGATCACCACGAGCACGATGGTGAAGATGAGCGCGAGCATGTTCCACCCGCTCTCGGACTTGGCGTCCATGTGCAGGAAGTAGATCATGTGCACCACGATCTGCACCGCCGCAAAGGCAAGAATGACGAGCGACGTGGTGTGCGTGCTGGTAAGCACCTTGCCCATCACGAGCCAGAACGGAATCGCGGTGAGGATGACCGCAAGCACGAAGCCGGTCATGTAGCCCTTGAAGGTGCTGTGGCTCACCGGGCCATCGTCGTGATGGTCGTCATGGCCGTGGTGTGCGTCGTGGCCGTGCGCGGCTGCAGTGTTGGTGTGGGCGGTGCTCATGCCATCGATCCCATCAGATAAACGAAGGTGAAGACGCCGATCCACACCACGTCCAGAAAGTGCCAGAACATCGAAAGGCACATCAGGCGGCGGCGGTTGGCGGCGGTGAATCCGTGCTTGGGCAACTGGATCATCAGCACAATGAGCCAGACGATGCCGAAGGTCACGTGCAGGCCGTGGGTGCCGACCAGCGCAAAGAACGATGACAGGAACGCGCTGCGCTGCGGTCCCGCGCCTTCATGGATGAGGTGCGCAAACTCGTAGAGCTCCAGGCCGATGAAGCCTGCGCCCAGCAAGCCCGTAATGGCCAGCCATGCCAGCGTGCCGCCCATGCGCTTCTTCTGCATCTCGAGCATCGCGAAGCCGTAGGTGATGGACGACAGCAGCAGCAGTGACGTGTTGACGGCCACCAGCGGCAGGTCGAACAGGTCGGCGCCCGAGGGGCCGGCCGCATAGCTGCGGCCCAGCACGCCGTACACCGCAAACAGGCAGGCGAAGATGAGGCAGTCGCTCATCAGGTACAGCCAGAACCCGAGCAGCGTGCCGTTCTCGGGGTGGTGGTCGTTGCCGACGTGGAACAGCTCGAACACGGGAGGCTTGCCCGTCTGGTCGCTGTGGGCGTGGCCGGCCGCGGGAGAGTGGAGGGCGGTGGTATCAGACATGGGCTGCTGTTGCCAGGAGGCGCGTGCGTTCGGCTTCGGTACGGACGACGTCTTCCGCGGGAATGTAGTAGTCGCGCTTGTAGTTGAAGGTGTGGATGATCACGGCGGCCAGCATGGCGGCAAAGCCGATGCCTGCCACGAGCCACATCTGCCAGATCAGCGCAAAGCCGCACACCGCTGCCAGTGCCGCAATGATGAAGCCGGCGCTGGTGTTCCTGGGCATGTGGATGGGCGTGAAGCCTTCGAGCGGGCGAGCGTAGCCGCGGCGCTTCATGTCGGTCCAGGCGTCGTTGTCATGGATGCGCGGCGTGAACGCGAAGTTGTAGGCCGGCGGCGGCGACGAGGTCGACCATTCGAGCGTGCGGCCGTTCCACGGGTCGCCGGTGGTGTCGCGCAGCGACTCGCGGCGCACGAAGCTCACCACCAGCTGGATGAGGAACGACGCAATGCCCAGTGCGATCAGCACGGCGCCGAAGGCCGCAACCTGGAACCAGAACTGCAGCGACATGTCCTGGAAGTGGCTCATGCGGCGCGTAACGCCCATCAGGCCCAGCACATACAGCGGCATGAATGCGACCCAGAAGCCCACGAGCCAGAACCAGAACGAGCACTTGCCCCAGAACGGATCGAGCTTGTAGCCGAACGCCTTGGGGAACCAGTAGGTAATGCCGGCCAGCATGCCGAACAGCACGCCGCCGATGATCACGTTGTGGAAGTGCGCAATGAGGAACAGGCTGTTGTGCAGCACGAAGTCGGCCGGGGGCACCGCGAGCAGTACGCCCGTCATGCCGCCGATCACGAAGGTGACCATGAAGCCGACGGTCCACATCATGGGCAGCTCGAAGCGGATGCGGCCCCGGTACATGGTGAAGAGCCAGTTGAAGATCTTCGCGCCCGTCGGAATCGAGATGATCATCGTCGTGATGCCGAAGAACGAGTTCACGCTGGCGCCGGAGCCCATGGTGAAGAAGTGGTGCAGCCAGACGAGGTACGACAGGATGGTGATCACGATGGTGGCGTACACCATCGAGGCGTAGCCGAAGAGGCGCTTGCCGCTGAAGGTGGACACCACTTCGGAGAAGATGCCGAACGCCGGCAGGATCAGGATGTACACCTCGGGGTGGCCCCAGATCCAGATCAGGTTCACGTACATCATGGCGTTGCCGCCGAGGTCGTTCGTGAAGAAGTTGGTGCCGGCATAGCGGTCGAGCGACAGCAGCGCGAGCACTGCGGTGAGCACCGGAAAGGCGGCCACGATGAGCACGTTGGTGCAAAGCGCGGTCCAGGTGAACACCGGCATCTTCATCATCGTCATGCCGGGCGCGCGCATCTTCACGATGGTGGCCAGCAGGTTGACGCCCGAGAGCAGGGTGCCTACCCCCGCTATCTGGAGCGACCATATGTAGTAGTCGACCCCCACGTCGGGGCTGAAGAGAATGCCCGAGAGCGGCGGATAGGCCAGCCAGCCCGTCTTGGCGAACTCGCCCACGAAGAGCGACGCCATCACCAGGCCGGCGCCGAAGGTGGTCATCCAGAAGCTGAAGTTGTTCAGGAACGGAAAGGCCACGTCGCGCGCGCCGATCTGCAGCGGCACCACGAAGTTCATGAGGCCCGTGACCAGCGGCATGGCCACGAAGAAGATCATGATCACGCCGTGCGCGGTGAAGATCTGGTCGTAGTGGTGCGGCGGCAAGAAGCCGGCGTTGTCGCCGAAGGCCACCGCCTGCTGGGCGCGCATCATGATGGCGTCGGAGAAGCCGCGCAGCAGCATCACCAGTCCGAGGATGATGTACATGATGCCGATCTTCTTGTGGTCGATGCTGGTGATCCAGTCGCGCCACAGGGTGCCCCACACCTTGTAGTAGGTAATGGCGCCCAGGAGCGCGAGGCCGCCGAGGACGACCGCGATGAAGGTGCCGATCAGGATCGGCTCATGGTAGGGAATCGCCTCCCAGGTGAGGCGGCCGAAGATGAGCTTCGTCAGGTCAAGGTTCTCGAACATCGTCATTCTTCGGTGGTGCACATCGCCGTGACGTACTTGCGCGTGGGCGAATTGATGAGGGGGTCAGCAGCCTGCCAGGCTTGCTTGGTGGCAACGTTGAATGCGCCGGGCTTGCCCAGTCCGCCGTCCGCGTCGATGGCCATCATTTGCTTCATGCACATCTTGTTGCGGTCTACGCAGCGGTTCAGGATGGCGTCGTACAGGTCGGGGGCTACGCTGGTGTAGTGGCGCACGGGGTCGCGCTCGCTCGGGGCTTCGAGCTTCAGGTAGGTTTCGCGGGTGAGCTCTCCGTCTTTTCCGGCCTTGGCCTTCTTTACCCACTCCTGGAAGCCTTCGTTGCTCAGGCCGTGGAACTTGAAGCGCATGCCCGAGAAGCCCGCGCCACTGTAGTTGGCGGAAAAGCCCTCAAATTCGCCCGGCTTGTTGATGACCGCGTGCAGCTTGGTTTCCATGCCCGGCATGGCGTAGATCTGCCCCGCCAGCGCGGGAATGAAGAACGAATTCATCACCGAGGTGGCGGTGATCTTGAACGAGATCGGGCGGTCGACCGGCGCGGCCATTTCATTGACCGTGGCAAAACCTTCTTCGGGGTAGATGAAGAGCCACTTCCAGTCGAGCGCCACCACTTCGACCACCAGGGGCTTGGCTTCGGCGGGAATCGGGCGCTCTGCGTCCAGACGGCTGAGTGGCCGGTACGGGTCGAGCGTGTGCGTGCTGATCCAGGTGATTGCGCCCAGCGCAATGATGATCAGGAGCGGCGCCCCCCAGATGGCGAGTTCAAGCTGGGTGGAGTGGTCCCAGTCGGGGCTGTAGTCGGCCTCTTTGTTCGACTGCCGATAGCGCCAGGCAAAGAAGAGCGTCAGCGCGATCACCGGAACGATGATGATCAGCATCAGCACCGTCGAGACGACGATGAGCCGCCCCTGCTGGTTGGCGATGTCGCCGGAAGGATTCATGAGCACCGTGTTGCAGCCTGCCAGGAAGGCAAGGGGAAGCAACAGGGACCATCGCCGAAGAGATTTGAGGGTGGGCATGCCGAAAGAAAGAAGTGCAGGGGCTGCGCAAAGACCCCACAATCTACGACCAAAGGGTGCGCCCCGCTATTGGACGTTTTGTCCTATGGCGGGAATCCTCATTCGGTGAGACGCTTGGAGCCTCCCTGTTCATGGTCTACCTTTGTCACTGCACGTGACACCCGAATTACAAAACGCAATGACGACGACGTCCAGCATCCTTCCGCAAGGCGCACCGCCGGTGCCGAACACGTCCGAAAACGACGCCCGGCAGGGCGACGGGCATTCCCACATCGCGCCGGGCGAGATCGCCGTCGGCGTGATCATCGGGCGGGCATCGGAATACTTCGATTTCTTCGTCTATGGCATCGCGTCGGTGCTGGTATTTCCGTCGGTTTTCTTTCCGTTCGAGGCGCGCCTCGAAGGAACCCTCTACGCCTTCGTGGTTTTTTCGTTCGCCTTCATTGCGCGGCCGTTCGGCACCGTCATTTCGATGGCCATCCAGAGGCGGTTCGGGCGGGAGGCCAAGCTGACCATTGCGCTGTTCCTGCTGGGCACCTCCACCGCGGGCATCGCCTTTTTGCCGGGCTACGCGAGCATCGGGTTCACATCCATCGTGCTGCTGTCGGTGTTTCGGTTTGCTCAGGGGCTGGCGCTGGGTGGCTCGTGGGACGGGCTGCCATCGCTGCTGGCGCTCAACGCGCCGCAAAACCGCCGCGGCTGGTACGCCATGCTCGGCCAGTTGGGTGCACCGCTCGGCTTTTTTGTAGCCAGCGCGCTTTTTGCCTATCTCTACGGCAGCCTGGCGCTCAAGGACTTTCTCGATTGGGGCTGGCGCTACACCTTCTATGTTGCGTTCGCAATCAACGTGGTCGCGCTCTTCGCGCGCCTGCGGCTGGTGGCCACCGAAGAGTATTCGCGCCTGCTCGAAGAGCGCGAGTTGCAGCCCACCAGCGTGGTCGAACTGACCCGTTCGCAGGGCGCCAACCTGCTGATCGGCGCATTCGCCGCGCTGGCCAGCTACGCACTGTTCCACCTGATCACGGTGTTTCCGCTGTCGTGGATCACGCTGTACTCGGACCAGTCGATTACCGAATTCCTGGTGGTGCAGATGATCGGCGCTGCGTTCTGCGCCGCCGGTATCGTTGCATCGGGCCTCATTGCCGACCGCGTGGGACGGCGTTTTACGCTGGGCGGGCTGGCGGCGATGATTGCCGTTTTCAGCGGCTTTGCGCCGACGCTGCTCGACGGCGGCCGCATCGGGCAGGACATCTTCATCTTGCTGGGCTTCGTGCTGCTGGGGCTTTCGTACGGCCAGGCGGCCGGTGCGGTGACGTCGAACTTCGAGCCCAAGTACCGCTACACGGGCGCTGCGCTCACGGCCGACCTGGCCTGGCTCATCGGTGCGGCCTTTGCGCCGCTGGTAGCGCTGGGGCTGTCGGCGAACTTCGGGTTGGCATATGTCAGCGTCTACCTGCTCTCGGGCGCGGTCGGCACGCTGGCGGCGCTGGGCCTGAACCGGGCGCTGGTGCGCGACTGATCAGCGCCAAGCGGGTGTTCGAAAAAGGGGCCGGTCGGCCCCTTTTTGCGTTTCGGGCGCCGCGGCGCGGGCTGGCTTAGGATCGCCTCATGTTCGCCGCCGCAATTTTCGACATGGACGGGCTGCTCATCGATTCGGAGCGGCCCATCATGGCTGCCTGGATCGAAGCCGCCCGCACGCTCGACATCGAGCTTTCGCACGCCCAGTACCTGCAGTGCGTAGGGCTGGCCATGGCTGAGTCGAAGCAGATCCTTGCAGCGCTGCTCGGCGGCGCGGCCGCCTACCAGCACGCGGCGGCGCAAGTGACCGCCGCGCTGCAGCTGCAGCGTGCCGACGGCGACCTGCGGCCGCTCTTCCCCATCAAGCCCGGCGCGGCCGAGTTGCTCTCCGCCTTGCGCGGACTCGGCACTCGGTGTGCGGTTGCCTCATCGTCCACGCGGGGCCAGATCGCGGCCTGCCTTGGCAGCCTCGACGTGCTGCACCATTTCGAGGCCTTTGCGGGAGGCGACGAAGTGGCGCGCGCCAAGCCAGACCCGGCGTTGTACCTGCTTGCAGCGGAGCGCCTGGGCGTGGCCCCTGCGGAGTGCGTGGCCTTCGAAGACAGCGAGAACGGCGCCAAGGCCGCACTGGCGGCGGGCCTCAGGGTCGTCATCGTGCCCGACCTCAAGCATCCGCCGGCGTCCATCGTCGAGCAGGCGTTTCATGTGCTCGATTCGCTGCACGACGCCATGGCGCACGTGCCGCTGTGGTTTCCCGCCCCGGCGCAGAAGCGCGCCTGACCTGCGGGCTCAGAGCACTTCGTCGCGCAGCTGCGGGAACACCTTCGACACCTTGGCGAGAAGGTAGTCGCCATAGCGGCCGCTGAAAGCGTGCACGTTGGCGCGGTCCCAGCGCTCTGCACTGTCGTCGCGCGCCTCCGCCCCCTGCAGCCCATCGATGCGCTGCACACGGGCTTCGAAATTCGGATCGAAGAAGAGCGGAAACGAAAGCCGGTCGCGGCCCGAGGTGTTGCGCTTCACCCGGTGCGGGGTCGATTTGTAGAGCCCGCCCGTCATGCGGTCGAGCATGTCGCCGATGTTGCAAACGAACGATCCGGCGATCGGCGGCGCATCGATCCAGCCGCCCGGCGTGTGCACGGCAAGGCCGCCGACCTCGTCCTGGTGCAGGATGGTGAGCAGGCCGTAGTCGGTGTGCTCGCCCACGCCCCATTGCACGTCCAGGCCCTCGGGCACGGGCTGCGAGGGGTAGTTGAACAGGCGGAACAGAATCAAGGGATGGGCGGTGTAGCGCTCGGCGAAGTACGTCGCCGGCAGGCCGAGGCTCAGCGCGATGCCTTCCATCAGGCGATGGCCCAATTGCGTCACGGCAGCCATGTAGTCGAGGATGGTTTCGCGAAATTCCGGCACGTCGGGGAACAGGTTGGGGCCATGCACCGGTGTTTTTGCCTGCACCAATGGATGCGTGGCCGGCAGTTCGGTGCCCAGGTAGAGGCCTTCCTTCCAGTCGGGCCGGCCCGAGGTCAGCTCGCCACCCAGCGGAAAGTAGCCGCGCCAGGCGCGTCCGCCCAGGGCCATGCGCCATTGCATCTTGGTTTCTTCGGGCAACTCGAAGAAGCGGTGGCTCAGCACTTCGAGCCGCTGGACCAATGCAGGGTCGACGCCGTGGCCTGCGGCATAGAAGAAGCCGTGCGCACGGCACGCGGCACCGATCTGCGCGGCTACACGGCCGCGTTCAGGCGCGCCCGCCACGAGCGGCGCGACATCGATCAGCGGAAGAGTCTGCGTGTCTGTCATGGGCGTGGAGAGCATGTCATGCGCCGCGCGAGAACGGCGAGCGGATGTCCGAAAGAAACTGCTGCGCGCGGGGGTGCTGCGGCCGGTTGAAAAAGTCGTCGGGCGTTGCGCGCTCGAGCACCTTGCCTTCGTCCATGAAAAGCACGCGGTCGGCCACCTCGCGGGCAAAGCCCATTTCGTGCGTGACGCACACCATGGTCATGCCGTCGCGCGTGAGGTCGCGCATCACCAGCAGCACCTCGCCGACCATTTCGGGGTCGAGCGCGCTGGTAGGCTCGTCGAACAGCATCAGCGGCGGCTGCATGGCGAGCGCACGTGCAATGGCCACGCGCTGCTGCTGGCCGCCCGAGAGTTCGCCGGGCCACGCATTCGCCTTGTGCGCCAGGCCCACGCGCTGCAAAAGCGCCATCGCGCGCTCGTCCGCCTCTTTGCGCGTAAGACCGCGCAGCTGGATGGGCGCCATGGTGCAGTTCTGCAGCACGGTAAGGTGCGGAAAAAGATTGAACTGCTGGAACACGAAGCCGATGCGCGAGCGGAACGCATTCACATCGGTGCCGGGCGCATGGATGTCCTTGCCCTCGATGAGGATGCGGCCCGACTGGATCGGCTCCAGCCGGTTGAAGGTGCGGATCAGCGTCGACTTGCCCGAGCCCGAGGGCCCGCACACCACGACCACTTCGCCCTTGTGGATGGTTTCGTTGATGTCGACCAGGGCCTGGTAGCTGCCATACCACTTGTTGACGTTCTGCAGTTCGATCATGCGGACACCTTGGGGGCTGCGCCGGGGTCGGCCACGGACATGCCGCGCCGCGCGAGGCGGCGCTCCAGCCAGTAGGCAAAGCGCGACAGCCCGAAGCAGAGAATGAAATAGGTCAGCCCCAGGATCAGGTAGATCTGGGCCGGCTTGGTGAACACCTGCGTGTTGATCTGCGTGGCGATGAAAGACACCTCGGCCAGTCCGATGATGTAGCCGAGCGAGGTTTCCTTGATGGTCGAGACGAACTGGTTGACCAGCGAAGGCAGCATGCTGCGCAGGGCCTGTGGCAGCACCACAAGGCGCATCGCGGGGCCGTAGCCCAGGCCTAGCGCGCGGGCTGTTTCCATCTGCCCGCGCGGCAGGCCCTGGATGCCAGCGCGCACGATCTCGGCCAGGTAGGCGGCGTCGAACACCACGAGCGCGATCAGCATGGTGGTGAACTGGTCGGTCTTGACGCCCGTGACGCTGGGCAGGAAGAAGTAGGCCCAGAAGATCACCATCAGCAACGGCAAGCCGCGCACCACGAAGACGAAGCCCGTCACCGGCCAGCGCAGCCAGCGCCAAGGGCTCACGCGCGCCAGGCCGAGCACAATGCCCAGCGGCAGCGCGAGCACCAGCCCGCAAGAGGCAAGCAGCAGCGTCAGCACCAGCCCGCCGAGCGGCCCGTTCGGGTACTGCCCAATGAGGAAGTACACCCAGTAGTCGTTGATGATTTCCAGCATCTGGCCAGCCGCCCTAGATGGTTCTTACCGGAAAGCGGTGGTGGTACCAGGTGGCCAGCCCCGTGATGGCAAGCGACACGGTCAGGTAGGCCGCGCTCGCGAATGCGAACGACTCGAAGCTGCGGAATGTCGCGCTCTCGACCTGCCCGGCCTGGTACATCAACTCGGCCACGCCGATCACCGTGGCGATCGACGTGTTCTTCCACAGGCTCAGCGTCTGCGAAATGAGCGGCGGCACCGTCACGCGCAGCGCCTGCGGCAGCACCACGCGGCGCATGGTGCCCATGAAGCCGAAGCCCAATGCACGGCCGGCCTCGAACTGCACCGTGGGAATCGCGCGAATGCCGCTGCGGATGTCTTCGGCCATGAAGGCGGCCGTGTAGAGCGCCAGCGCAATGATCGCGCTGTACGCCTCGATGTGGCCTTCATACAGCCATTGCTTGATGCCTTCGGGCAGCAGCTCGGGCGCGCCAAAGTACCAGAACAGCGTGTGCGCGAGCAGCGGAATGTTGCGGATCGATTCCACATACGCAAAGCCCAGCCAGCGCAGCGGTGCGACGGGCGAAAGACGCAGCAGCGCCACCACCAGCGCGATGGGCAGGGCGAGCAGCAGCGAGGCGGCCAGCAGCTGCAGCGAGAGCAGCAGGCCCGCGACGAGCATGTCGTGGTACTGGCCGGTGAGCAGCAGCGAATAGTCGAACAGGGGCATGAGGGGCGACAGTATCACCGCCGCGAAGGGATTTTCTCCCTCCCCCGGCCCGCACCGGATCAGTCGATCTTGTCGGTCTCGAGCTTGAAGTCGCGCGTCTGGAAGCCCGACGCGGTGTTCGGCCCATACCACTTGACGAAGATCTTCTGCGCTTCGCCCGACTTCTCGAGCTCGCGCAGCGTGTCGTCCACCACCGCCTTCAGGCCGCTCTCGCCCTTCTTGATGCCGATGGCCAGCGCCTCGGTGCTCAGGTTCTGCTTGAGCACCACGTACTTGGCCTTTTGCGGGCCGAGTTTGGCGTAGCTGCGCAGCAGCGCGGCCTCATCGTCCACATAGCCCACGCCCTTGCCCTGCTGCAGCGCCTGGAAGGCCTGCTGGCTCGTGTCGAAGGTCACCACCTCGGCCGTGGGCACGGCCTTGCGGATGTTCGGCTCCTGCGTGCCGCCGCGAATGGTGAGCACCTTCTTGCCGGCCAACTGCGGCACATCGGTAATGCCGCTGTCCTTTTTCACGATGGCTTTCTGGCCGGTGACGAAGGTGGTGAGAGAAAAGTCGATTTGCGCCTCGCGCTCCTTGTTGTGTGTGAGGCCCGCGGCCACCAGGTCGACGTGGCCCTGCTGCAGTTCGGGAATGCGCGCAGCCACGGCAATCTGCTTGAGCACCGGCTTCACGCCGATCTTCCTGGCAATTGCGTTCACCAAATCGACTTCATAGCCGACGATCTGGCGCGTCTTCGGATCGATGAAGGTCGCGGGCTCGTCGGTACCGAGCACGCCCACGACGAGTTCGCCTTTTTTCTTGATGTCGGCAAGCTGGTCTGCGTGCGCGGCAATGCCCGTGAAGAGGGCGGAAGCGGCGAGGGCCGCGGCAATGAGGTTCAAGCGCATGTTCTTCTCCTTCTTGGAAAGCAAGGACGGCACCATATCAATAAAACCCTGGATTATTAAATCCTCAATCGACATATACATATGGGCGCCCGAATGGTCCTGATGCCGGTACAGGAATCGCGACAATTCAGGCCGCTATGCGGGCCCGGGCGGCTGCTGGAGGGATACTCCCGCCATGCAGATTCACGAAAAGCCCCCCGTCGACACTCCCTTCGAGTGGATCGGCGGCGAACCCAAGGTGCAGGCGCTGGTCGACCGGTTCTACGACCTGATGGAGCTCGAACCCGCCTATGCGCAGTTGCGCGCGGTGCACGGCACCAGCCTGGACAACGCGCGCCAGCGCCTCTTCTGGTTCCTGTGCGGCTGGCTTGGCGGCCCGCAGCACTACACCGACCGTTTCGGCCACCCGATGCTGCGCGCGCGGCATTTGCCGCAGAGCATCGGCGGGCACAGCATCGGCATCAAGGAGCGCGACCAATGGCTGGCCTGCATGGACCAGGCGATGGGCGAGACCGGCGTGCCGGAGGGGTTGCGCGCCAGGCTGCGCGATTCGTTCTTCCAGACTGCGGACTGGATGCGCAATCGTGGCGAGCAGTAAGACAGACAACGACTCCGAAAGAGACTCTCTTCAATGAATTCAATCGTCATCATCGGCGGCGGCCATGCCGCGGCCCAGCTTTGCGCGGGCTTGGTGGAAGCCGGGCAGGGCGCGCGCGTGCACCTGGTTTGCGAGGAGGCCTGCGAGCCGTACCACCGGCCGCCGCTTTCCAAGGCTTTTTTGAAGAGTGCCGAGGAGACCAGGCAACCGCATAAGGCCGCCGATTGGTACCGCGAAGCCGGCATTGCGCTGCACCTGGGCGATGCGGCAATTGCCATCGACCGCGAGGCGCACACCGTCACGCTGCGCTCGGGTGCCGTTTTGCCGTGGGAGCGGCTGGTGCTGGCCACCGGCACCCGTGCACGCCAGATGCCCGACCTGAAGCCGGGCCTTGAAAACGTCGCAACCCTGCGCGCCGCCGACGAGGCGCATCGCCTGCGCGAGCGGCTGGCCGATGCGCAGCAGGTCACGGTGCTGGGCGGCGGCTTCATCGGACTCGAAGTGGCGGCCACCGCCAATGCGCTCGGCAAGCGCGTGCAGGTGATCGAAAGCGCGCCGCGCCTCCTGGGCCGCGCCGTGTCGCCCGAGCTGTCGGCGCATGTGCTCGCAACGCATCGCGCGGCGGGCATCGACATCGTGCTTGGTGCGCGCACCGGTGCGTTCGAGGTCGAGGGCGACCGGCTGTTGTCCATCCAGGTCAACGGCGCGAAGCAGCCGGTGGACCTGCTGCTGCTCGGCATTGGCGCTGTGCCCGAAACCGCTTTGGCGCAGGCTGCGGGCATCGAATGCGCGGACGGCATCGTGGTCGACAGCCACATGCAGACCAGCGCGGCCGATGTGCTCGCGGTGGGCGATTGCACGCGCTTCCCTGATCGGCGTGCGGGCCGCGCGCTGCGGCTCGAGTCGGTGCAGAACGCGAACGACCAGGCACGCACGGCAGTGGCCACGCTGACCGGCGCCGCGCGGCCGCACGACGCGGTGCCGTGGTTCTGGTCGGACCAGGGCGGCTTGCGGCTGCAGATGGTCGGCCTGATGCCGGCCGAGGGCACGCCGGGGCTGTCCAGTGTGCGGCGCGCCGGACCCAAGCCCGACGCGTTCTCGCTATTCCACTATGTGGATGGGCAGCTGGTGTGCGTCGAATCCGTCAACGCGCCGGTCGATCACATGATGAGCCGCAAGCTGCTCGAAGCAGGGCGCAGCCCGGATGCGGCAGCGGTGGCCGACACGGCCGTTCCGCTCAAAAATCACCTGGCATAGCGGAAGCGCGCGGCAGCGGGGCGTTCAGCGCCGCGCTGGCGCCAAAAGCACCACCAACGCACCTGCGCCGCCCTCGGCGGGCTTGGCCTGCACGAAGGCCAGCACCTCGTTCTTCTGGATGAGCCAGCGCTGCGCCTTGGTCTTGAGCACCGGCTGCTTGCCGGGCGAGCCCAGCCCCTTGCCGTGCACCACGCGCACGCAGCGCAAGCCCTGCTTGTATGCATTGCGAATGAACCCGCCGAGCGCCTCGCGCGCTTCGTCGCTGCGCAGGCCGTGCAGGTCGATTTGTGCCTGGATGCTCCAGTCGCCCTTGCGCAGCCGTGCGGTCACGTCGGTGCCGATGCCGGGCCGGCGAAAGCTCATCGCGTCGTCGACGTCCAACAGGGTCGTCACGTCGAATTCGTCGGAGAGCGACTCGCGCAGCACGCGCTGTTCGTCGAGTTGGTGCTGCACGGGGATGGGCGCGGGAGGCTCCGGCGCAAGAGGCACCACGGCCGCCCTGCGGCGAAGCGGCTCCGTGGCGCCGATGGCGCGTGTGAAGAGGTCTTTTTCGGCCGCGCGCTTGCGCTCGGCGGCGGCCTTGGCGGCTGCTGCGGCCGCCTCGCGCTCGCGGGTTTCGGCCAGCGCACGCTGCACCTGCTTCAGGTCTGCCAGGTTCTTGATGGGTGGCGTGCGCGAAGCCATCAGAGCAACCCTTTCTCGGCCATTGAAAAGCTCTGGCCGGCGCTGACGATCACGTGGTCGAGCACGCGCACGTCGATGAGTGAAAGCGCCGCCCTGAGCGTTTGCGTCAGGGATTCGTCGGCGCGCGAGGGCTCGATGCTGCCGCTGGGATGGTTGTGCGAAAGCACCACGGCCGCCGCATTGTGCTGCAGCGCGCGAATGACCACCTCGCGTGGATAGACGCTGGTTTGCGCGAGTGTTCCGCGAAACAGCTCTTCGAGCACGATGAGACGGTGCTGCGCATCGAGGAACAGCACCGCAAACACCTCATACGGGCGCGATCCGATGTGCAATTGCAGATACTCTTTCACCGCGCCCGGTGAATCGAAGACCGCGCGCTCCTTCAGCCGCTCCGCCATGGCGCGGCGCGCCAGCTCGAGCACCGCAATGAGTTCGGCGCGCTTGGCGTCTCCGCCCATGCCCTTGATCACCTTCAGGTCGTCGGCGCCGGCCTGCAGCAGGCCCGAAAGGCCCCCGAAGTGGTCGAGCAGTTCCTGGGCGAGCTGGAGCACGTTTTTTCCGGCCACGCCCGTGCGCAGCAGCAACGCCAGCAGTTCGGCGTCTGCCAGCGCGGCAGCGCCTCGCGCGATGAGCTTTTCGCGTGGGCGGGCGTGGGCGGGGAGATCCTTGAATGCCATCGAAAACCTGGGTGAAACCTTGAAAGAGCGGGTGGAAGCCCCGGCTCCTTAAAATGCAGTCCAGTTTATCGGGACACCCACCTTGTCTTTGCCTACCTCCGCTGCACCCATGTCCCACGTTGTGACTTCCGGCTCGTTCCTTACCCTGCATTACCGGCTGGCCGGTCCGGCGGGCGACATCATCAACACTTTCGCCGACAAGCCCGCCACCCTGTCGCTGGGCACCGGCGAGCTTTCGCCGGCCATGGAGCAGCGGCTCATGGGCCTGGAAGAGGGCACGCATGCCACCTTCGAGCTGCCCGCCGGTGAAGCTTTTGGCGAGCGCAACCCCGAAATGCAGCAATGGGTGGCCCGCAAGCTGCTGGCGCAGATGGGCGATCCCGACGAGCAATACGCAGTCGGCGACGTGGTGCAGTTTCCTACCCCCGATGGCACCGGGAGCTATGCCGGCGCCGTGGTCGAATCGAACGAAACCGCGGTGCGCTTCGACTTCAACCACCCGTTGGCCGGGCAGCCCGTGACCTTCGAGGTGCGGCTGATCGGGGTTCTATGAACAAGGGCCTCGAGGAAGTCGTTCTTGCCGAGCCGCGCGGCTTTTGCGCGGGCGTGGATCGGGCCATCGAAATCGTCGAGCGCGCGCTGGCCAAGTTTGGCGCACCCATCTACGTGCGCCACGAGATCGTGCACAACACCTACGTAGTGAACGAGCTCAAGACCAAGGGCGCGATCTTCATCGAAGACCTGGCCGACGTGCCGCCCGGTGCCACGCTGGTGTTCAGCGCCCACGGCGTGAGCAAGGCCGTGCAGCAAGAGGCGCGCGACCGCGGCTTCGACGTTTTCGATGCCACCTGCCCGCTGGTGACGAAGGTGCACGTCGAGGTGGCCAAGCTCGCCAAGGAAGGCTACGAGTTCATCATGATCGGCCACAAGGGGCACCCCGAGGTCGAAGGCACGATGGGCCAGCTTTCGAGCGGCATCCACCTGGTGGAAGACGTGGAAGACGTGGCAAAGGTGGCGCCCGCGCAAACCGAAAAGCTTGCCGTGGTCACGCAAACCACGCTCAGCGTGGACGACGCGGCCGAAATTGCGGCCGCCGTGCGCGCGCGCTTTCCAATGGTGCGCGAGCCCAAGCAGCAAGACATCTGCTACGCCACGCAAAACCGCCAGGACGCGGTAAAGATATTGAGCCCCCAGGTCGACCTGGTGATTGTGGTCGGCAGCCCCACCAGTTCCAACAGCAACCGGCTGCGCGAACTGGCACAGCGCCTGGGCACCGAAAGCTACATGGTCGATTCGGCCGAAGAGCTCAAGCCCGAATGGTTCGAGGGCAAGACCCGGGTGGGCCTTACGGCCGGTGCCTCGGCGCCCGAAGTGCTGGTGCGCGAGGTGATCGAACGCGTAAGGGCGCTCGGTGCGGTGTCGGTCCGCAAGATGGACGGCATCGAGGAAACGATCAAGTTTCCGCTCCCCAAGGGCCTCAAGCTCGACGACATTCCTCCCCCGGGACACATCTCTTGAACAATCAAACCACCAATTGGCGCCTGGAAACCGAGAGCGCCTCCCGCAGGCTGCGCGCGGATGCTGCTCATTTCATCCGCGAAACCCCGCTCTGGAAGCTGCCGGCCTCCGCTTTCGGCATCGAGGTGCCGGGCGTGGAGGTGTGGCTCAAGCTCGAGCACATGCAGGTAAGCGGCAGCTTCAAGGCGCGCGGCATGATGAATCGCCTGCTGGCCAACGACATCCCCGAAAGCGGCGTGGTCGTGGCCTCGGGTGGCAACGCCGGCATTGCCACCGCGGCGGCGGCCAAGGCCCTGGGCGTGCGTTGCCAGGTGTTCCTGCCCGGCGTCTCGCCCGAAGCCAAGCGCGCCCGGTTGCGGGCGCTGGGGGCCGAGGTGGTCGTGGTCGGCGAGCTCTATCCAGACGCGCTGGCCGCCTGCCTGGTGCGCCAGAAGGAAAGCGGCGCCTTGCTCACTCATGCCTACGACCAGCCAGAGGTGGTGGCAGGCGCGGGCACGCTGGGCGTCGAAATCGAAGCGCAGGGCGGCCTGCCCGACTCCGTGCTGGTGAGCGTGGGTGGCGGAGGCCTGATTGGCGGCCTGGCCGGCTGGTTCGAAAAGCGCGCTCGCGTGGTGGCGCTCGAGCCCGAAAAAGCGCCCACGCTGTTCCGTGCGCGGCAGGCCGGCGAGCCGGTCGATGTCGACGTGGGCGGCATTGCCGCCGATTCGCTCGGCGCACGGCGCATCGGCGCCATCTCGTGGGAAATTACCCAGAAATACGTGCAAGACGCACTGCTGCTGTCCGACGATTCCATCCGCGCCGCTCAGCAGTGGCTGTGGAAAGAGCTGAAGCTGGCCGTGGAGCCCGCCGCTGCGTTGCCGCTCGCAGCGCTGCAAACCGGCGCCTACCTGCCGCGCGAAGGCGAGAAGGTGTGCCTGATCGTCTGCGGCGCCAACGTCGATCCGGCTACGGTCGCCTGACGGCGCAGGTGGGAGCACGATGCGACGGGGCACCTAAAATCTCCCCATGCTCGACATCACCCTGCTCCGCAAAGACCTGGCCTCCGCTGTGGCCGGCCTCGAAAAACGCAAGAAGAACCAGCCCTACCTCGACGTTTCGGCATTCACCGCGCTCGAGGCCGAGCGCAAGACGCTGCAAACCCGTACCGAGGAAATCCAGGCCCGCCGCAACACGCTGAACAAGCAGATCGGTCCGCTCAAGGCCAAGGGCGAGTCGGTCGATGCGTTGATGGCCGAAGTCAATGCGCTCAAGGCAGAGCAGGAATCGCAGTCCAAGCGCCTGGAAGAAATCCAGCCCGAACTGCACGCTTTGCTGCTGGCCGTGCCCAACCTGCCGCACGCCAGCGTGCCCGTTGGCGAAGACGAAACCGGCAATGTCGAAATGCGCCGCTGGAGCCCCCAGGGCGGAGCCGGCGCCAACGCCACGCCGCTCGCGTTCACGCCAAAGGACCACGTGGACCTTGGCGCACCGCTCGGGCTCGACTTCGAAATGGGCGCCAAGCTCTCGGGCTCGCGCTTCAGCGTGATGAAGGGGCCGATTGCCCGGCTGCACCGCGCGCTTGCGCAGTTCATGATCGACACCCAGACAGAAAAGCACGGGTACACCGAGTGCTATGTGCCCTACATCGTCAACGCGGCCACGCTCAGCGGCACCGGCCAACTGCCCAAATTCGAAGGCGACCTGTTCGCAGCCAAGAAGGGTGGGCAGGACGGCGAGCCCGCGCCCGACCATTCGGCGCTGTACCTCATACCCACCAGCGAAGTGCCGCTGACCAACTTCGTGCGCGACGAAGTCGTGCCCGAGGCGCAACTGCCAATCAGGCTGACGGCCCACACGCCGTGCTTCCGCTCCGAAGCCGGCAGCGCCGGCCGCGACACGCGCGGCATGATCCGCCAGCACCAGTTCGACAAGGTCGAGATGGTGCAGATCGTGCACCCCGAAAAGAGCTACGACGCGCTCGAACAGATGACCGGCCATGCCGAAGCCGTGCTGCAGGCCCTGGAACTGCCGTACCGCGTGGTGCTGCTGTGCACCGGTGACATGGGTTTTGGCTCGACCAAGACCTACGATCTGGAGGTGTGGCTGCCGGCACAGAACACCTATCGCGAGATCAGCTCGGTTTCGAACTGCGAAGCCTTCCAGGCCCGCCGCCTGCAGGCCCGCTTCAAGAACGCGCAGGGCAAGAACGAGCTGGTTCACACGCTCAACGGCTCCGGCCTGGCTGTGGGCCGCACCTTGGTCGCGGTACTGGAAAACCACCAGAACGAAGACGGCTCGATCAACGTGCCCGCGGCGCTCCGGCCCTACCTGGGCGGGCTGGAAGTGTTGCGCGCCTGATGCCCCGGGGCTTCAAAAGCCCCGTTTTTGTCTGCTAGAATCGCAGGCTCGACAGCACCGGAGAGGTGGCAGAGTGGTCGAATGTACCTGACTCGAAATCAGGCGTACTAGCGATAGTACCGAGGGTTCGAATCCCTCCCTCTCCTCCAAGAATGGCTCCGCAAAGGGGCTATTTTTTTGCCTGTCCCGTTTCGGAGCGCGGCGAGAGTCAAGGAGTCAGGCTCATCGCGGCTCGCTCGCAAGCGGGCCGATCCCTACCTTCCGGCCGAATGCTTGACTGAACCCGCTTGGTGCCTGGCTGCCTCTTCCAACAATCTTGCCGGCGAAATCTCCAACGCAGAGGCAATTCGATAGAGGTTGAACAGAGAGACATTCTTCAGCCCTCGTTCAATCTGGCTGATATAGGTCACGTGCATTTCGCTGGATGCGGCAAGCTGTTCTTGCGTCAGTTCGGCGTCACTGCGCAACGCGCGAACCGCGTCGCCAAAGCCAGTCTGGACTTCTTCCTTGGTTGGCTGGCCGGCATTGGTTTCGGAGCTTGCCGGTGGACCTGTTTCACTCGCCTTCGCCGCCATATGTCTCCGCCAGGGCCACAAAGTCGGACGGCTTCATGCCATAGGCGTTGGCAATTCTGGATGCGGCCAATATCGTCAGATTGCGCTGCCTGCGTTCGAGCAGGCTGATGTAGCTCGTACTCATATGTAGCTCGTACTCATATCGGTGAGTTCGGCAAGGGCCTCTTGGCTGAGGCCGAGGTCTCTGCGGCACTTGCTGATGGTGCTCGCGAACATCCGCCGCAAGCCGTGTTCGATCGGATCAATTGAGGGCTGAGGCATTGGCCAGTAGTTTCTCCCGTGCGCACTATAGTGCGGTAACGACCATCGTACGTGCTGCCGCCCCTCGTTATTGAGGAGGCATATAGATCAAATGCGGCCGCGGGACCGGGCAGTCCTGGGCGAAACCGGACACTTTCGTTTTCGTCGCCTCGCGCCTCATTACGCACTATGGCGCTCCCCATCCCGTTCTTCCCTGAAACAGCTGCATCCGGCCGTTAAGATCGCCACCTCTTCATGCCCGACATGCCGAGAGATTTTCCTGAGTCGAATAAAGAGGGGGCGGAGCGCTACATGGCCAATGCGTCGATCACGAGCGTGACACCGGTTCCGGCTTCGGCCGATGAGGCCGAATCGTGGGTGCGTGGCGAGTTGATCCGCAGCCTGATGCGCTCCGCGCGCGGGTCGTACATCGTCTCGGCGGCGCTCATGCCGTTGATGGTGGGCCTGAACTGGAGCTACATACCTCACTGGGAACTGCTCACCTGGCTTGCCGCCGGCTTTCTTGCCACCGCGTGCCGAGCCTGGGGTGCCAGGGTCTATGCAGTGCGCTATGCCGGCAGGAGCGCAGCGGCGCAGCTTCAGTTCACCGAGCGCTACGGCTTTGTATGGAGCACCAGCGCCATCGTGTGGGGCGTGTCGATCCTGCTGTTTTTCGAGCGCACGCCGCAGGTCAACCAGTTCATGAGCTGGCTCATCGTGGCCGGCGTGGGCACGTTTCCGCTGAACGGGCTGGCGCTGCACCCGCCGCTGCTCAAACGCTACGTCAACACGCTGTTCATCACCATGCTCGGTGCGGTGCTGATCAGGCTGGTGAGCATCAACATCGTGGAGCCGCATTTCCAGTACGGTTTCCTGATGCCGATCCTGCCGATCCTGCATTGGTTCTTGCTGCTGCGCGCGGGCCGGCATATTCACGAGACGGCGCGCAACAGCCTGGAACTGCTGTTCCACAACCACATCCTCATCAAGTCGCTCACGCAGCAGCGGCAAGCCGCGGTGGCTGCCGTGGCCATGAAGAACCGTTTTCTTGCAAGCGCCGCGCACGACATGCGCCAGCCTGTGCTGGCGCTGTCGCTCTACGCCGACTGGCTGCGCAACGAACCCGAACTGGTGCTGGAGCTCGCGCCCAAGATCGTTCGGGCCACGCATGCGGTGAATGCGCTGTTCGATTCGATGTTCGACCTGGCGCGTATCGATTCGGGCCAGGTGCGGCTGCACATCGAGCGTGTGGACGTGTCCGAACTGCTGCACGACCTCGAGCTGCAATACCGCCCGGTTGCCGAAAGCCGGGGGCTCGACTTTCGCGTGCACGTGACGGAAGGCAGCTTTCTGACCGACCCCATTCGCGTGCGCCGCATGATCGGCAACCTGCTTGCGAACGCCATCAAGTACACCACTGACGGCGGCGTGCTGCTCGCATCGCGGCAAACGCGCGAGGGCATGCGCATCGAGGTGTGGGACACCGGCATCGGCATTGCCCCCGAGCACCTGCGCGACGTTTTCCTGGAGTTCTACAAGGTGGCCGACCATGCCGGCACATCCGACGGCTTCGGCCTAGGCCTGGCCATCGTTGCCCGGCTCTCCCACGTGCTCGGCCACCCCATCAGCGTGCGCTCCCGCTTGGGCAGCGGCAGCGTGTTCCGCGTTGCACTGCACGACGCCGACGAAGCCGTGGCCCAAGCCCGCGTCAGCGCATCCGGCGGCGGCTGACCGGCCGGCTGCAGCCATAAAAAAACCGCGCCTAGCGCGGTTTTCAGCTAGCAGCAAATTCGCCCCCGGTCTCGTGCGCGCAGACTGGGGGCGAGCCTAGGTATCGAGATCAGTTACTCGAAATCAACCCATTGGTCCGCGCGTAGTGCAGCGCCTGCGTGCGGCTCTTCACGCCCAGCCGGCGGAACAGGCGCCACAGGTGCACCTTCACCGTGTGTTCGCTGATCTCCAGGTCGGTGGCGATGTCGCGGTTGCTCATGCCCTTGTCGAGCATGGCAATCAGCTGGGTCTGCCGCTTCGACAGCTTGCTGTTGTTGGCCAGCGCGGGCTCGTCGGCTTCTTCCGAACCTGCCATCAGGAGGCCGCGCAGCACGGCAGCCAGTTCGGCCGAGCTGGCCGACTTTTCGATGTAGGTGTCTGCGCCCGCTTCAATGCACGCGTCTTCCATGTCAGCGGCCGGCGCTGCCGAGTAGACCGCGATCGGCACGTTGGGATAAACCTGCTTGACCGCGACCACGCCCGAAACGCCGTTGGTGTCGGGCAGCTTCAGGTCGAGGCAGAAAAGGGTCGGCGCACCGCGCTGCTGAACCGAGCTCGCGAGCTTGTCCAGCCGCTCGAGCTCGACAATGTTTTCGGCCGGCCGCAAGCGCCGCAACACCATCACGATTGCGTCGCGCATCAGGGGATGGTCGTCGATGACATAAATGCTCATGTTTTCTTCCTTTGTGATCGCCCGTCTTCTATCGACTGTCCTCGGCGGGTGAGCCGATGGACATTTGCCGGATCAACTCCCGCTGGTTGCGGTTGTCGCCTCCGCCAGTGCTTCCAGCGCCGCACTCGCGGCGCTCAATTCTTCAGTGCCAACCGGCTCGAGCTGGTCGGCGAGCGCGCTCAATGCCGCGCCGCGCTGTTGCTGCAGGGCGGCAATGGCACGCCCGGCCTCTTGCGGCGAGGCGAAGCCCCGGCTTTGCAGCAGCGCCGCACCGCTCGCATCGAGCAGCTTGAAGTAGAACAATCCGTCGCGCTCGCGGTACTGCTTGAAACTGGGCTTGGCGACCTTGGCCGCCTTGCGGGCAGTTTTGTCGCGGCCGGCAGCAAGATTGCGCAGCCCCACTGCGTGCCGCAGTTCGGTCATGAAGGGACGCGAAAGCTTGCGAGCCTTGTCGGCGCCAACAAGCAGAATGCGCTCGATCTCGGCCGGGTTGTTCATCAGTTCGTCGTAGCGGGCGCGCAGCGGCGCCATTTCGCGGTCGATGCGCTCGAACAGCATTTGCTTGGCGTCGCCCCAGCCAATGCCCTCGGCGTACGCCTTGCGAAGCGCCTCGGTTTCTTCGGCGCTGGCAAAGGCCTGGTAGATCTGGAACAGCGCGGAGCCTTCGGTGTCCTTGGGCTCGCCGGGCGCACGCGAGTCGGTGACGATGCTCGCAATCTGCTTTTGGAGTTGGGCGCGCGGCGCAAACAGCGGAATCGTGTTGCCGTAGCTCTTGCTCATCTTCCGGCCATCCAGGCCGGGCAGGGTGGCGACGGCATCGTCGATCTCGGCGTCGGGCAGCGTGAAGTGCTCGCCGTACTGATGGTTGAAGCGCTGCGCCATGTCGCGCGCCATTTCAATGTGCTGCACCTGGTCGCGCCCCACGGGCACTTTGTGCGCGTTGAACATCAGGATGTCGGCACCCATCAGCACCGGGTACATGAAAAGACCGGCCGTCACGTCGGAGTCCGGGTCTTCGCCCTTGGCCACATTCTTGTCGAGCTGGGCCTTGTAGGCATGTGCGCGGTTGAGCACGCCCTTGCCGGTCACGCAGGTCAGGAACCAGGTGAGCTCGGTGATCTCGGCAATGTCCGACTGCCGGTAGAAGGTGACGCGCTCCGGGTCGAGCCCGCAAGCCAGCCAGCTGGCTGCTATTTCGAGCGTGGAGCGCTGGATGAGCGCCGGCTCTTGTACCTTGATGAGCGCGTGGTAGTCGGCCAGGAAGAAAAAGCTCTCCACGCCCGGCGCAACGCTCTGCCGCACCGAATGGCGGATCGAGCCGACGTAGTTGCCGAGGTGCGGCGTGCCCGACGGCGTGATGCCGGTCAGGACGCGCAGGGGAGCTGGGGATGACGAAGCCATGGGAGAGGAACTTAACGCAGCAAAGCCGTGAGCGGGGAAATAAGCACGTTGATGATGGTGTAGCCAAAGTCCATCAACGGGCGCAGCCAGAAGGTGCTGACGACGCCGGCGATGACCAGGCCCATCACGATGAAGAAACCGAAGGGCTCGATGCGCGCCAGAAAATTTTGCGCCGGGCCGTTCGGCAGCAGGCCCGCAAGCACCCGGCCGCCATCGAGCGGCGGCAACGGAAACAGGTTGAAGGCCCACATCACAAGATTGACGAGCACGCCGCCTTGCGCCATTTTGATGAAAAAGGTTTCATCGATGCCGGCTGCGATGAGCCCGACCAGCACCAAAGCCCAAAGAATGGCTTGCAGAAAATTGGATGCGGGGCCGGCCAGCGCCACCCAGATCATGTCGCGCTTTGGATGGCGCAGGCGCCCGAAGTTGACCGGCACCGGCTTGGCATAGCCGAACAGGAACGCACCAGAGGTTGCGAAGTACAGCATCAGCGGCATCAGGATGGTCCCGATGGGGTCGATGTGCTTGATGGGATTGAGCGTCACGCGCCCCATGGCTTCAGCGGTGTTGTCGCCAAAATGGCGCGCCACATAACCGTGCGCCGCCTCGTGCACCGTGATCGCAAAAATCACGGGCAGTGCGTAAATAAGTACGGTCTGTATCAGGTTGGAAATATCCACTGGGCGATTGTGTCAGACAGAGTAGAAGCTTCGGTGCCGCTTGTCAGAGTCCAAGCACCGCCAGCGCGCCGCGGCCCTGCCGCACCACGACCGGATCGTCGCCCGTGCCCATGGGCGTGAGGTCGACCACGGTGGTGGGCTGCGAAGGGCAGGCGCCCGCGTCGATGACGGCGCCAATCTGCTTTTCAAAACGCTCGCGGATGGTTTGCGCGTCGTTCAGTGCTTCGGTTTCGCCGGGGGCGATCAGCGTGGTGGCCAAGAGTGGCGCACCGTGCAGCGCCAGCAGCTCGAGCAGCACCTTGTGGTCTGGCACGCGCAGGCCGATGGTCTTGCGCTGCGGATGGCTCACGCGCCTTGGAACTTCCTTGGTGGCTTCGAGCAGAAAGGTGTACGGCCCGGGCGTGGCAGCCTTGAGCAGGCGGTACTGCTTGTTGTCGACACGCGCGTAATTGGCCAGCTCGCTCAGGTCGCGGCAGATGAGCGTGAGATGGTGCTTCTCGTCGACTTGCCGAATACGGCGCAACTGGTCGACGGCATCCTTGTCGTCGAGGTGGCAGGCCAGGGCGTAGCTCGAGTCGGTGGGCACGGCCACGATCTCGCCGCGCTGCAGCAGCGTTGCGGCTTGCTTCAGCAGGCGCTGTTGGGGGTTTTCGGGGTGAACTTCGAAGTACTGGGCCATGAAGACTCCTGATTACGATTCCGCGGGCTCGATCGGCACGCGGCGCTCTCGCACGGTAAGCCACGCGCCGGCCGCGCCGCAAACCGCAATCATCGAAATGCCGATGAGCGAGACACGGTCGGGCACGTGCGAAAAAACAAGCCAGCCGCCCAGCATGGCAAAGGCGATCTGGGCATAAAGGTAAGGCGTGAGCGTGGATGCCGGCGCGCGCTGGTAGGCAAGGATAAGGATGAAATGGCCCACCGTGCCCATGAAACCCATGAGGCACAGCAACGCCCACCAGTGCCACGATGGCAGGGCCGTCCACACGAACGGCAGCGCCAGCGAGGCGATCAAGGTGCCCACCCAGCCGGTATAGAAATGCATGGTGAGCGGATTTTCCGTTCGCGCCAGCTTGCTTGTGAGCACCTGGAACCATGCATTGGTAAGCACCAGCCCGATGGGCAGCAGCACGGCCCAGCTGAATGCGTCGCCGCCCGGCCGCAAGATGACCAGCGTGCCGGCAAAGCCGCCCGCCACCAGCACCCAGCGCAGCGCCGAAACATGCTCCTTGAGCGTGGTCGCCGCCAGGAGCGTAATGACCAGCGGCGCGATCAGCACGATGGACGTGAACTCTGCCAGCGGCATGTAGCGCAAGCTCAAGAAGGCCAGCGTGCTCGACGCCAGCAGCAGCGCGCCGCGCAGCAGCTGGTAGCGCGGATGCTGCGTGCGCAGCAGCGCAGTGCCGTGCTTGGGCAGCAGCACCGCCGTGGTGGCCACGGCCTGGAAGGCGTATCGGAACCACACGCCCATGAGAATCGGCACGGCGGCGGTCGATGTCTTGGTGGCGGTGTCGAGCGTGGCAAAGCAGGCGACCGCAACCAGCACCAGTCCGATGCCCGCAAGGATGCGTTCGGATTCGATGTCGCGGGTCTGCTGTGCGGCGGCGCGGGCGTTCACCAGTGCGGCCGTTGCCGCGCTGTCGGTGC
The DNA here is from genome assembly GCF_031456585.1 of Variovorax sp. 3319. Classification (NCBI taxonomy): domain Bacteria; kingdom Pseudomonadati; phylum Pseudomonadota; class Betaproteobacteria; order Burkholderiales; family Comamonadaceae; genus Variovorax; species Variovorax sp. 3319. Next base: position 57,555 of record NZ_JAVDUZ010000012.1, on the reverse strand, counting down.
CGGGCCCGGGGCTCTGGCTCACTGCTGGATGCGGTGGCTGAGCAGTTCCCACACCGGCGTGAGCGCGCCGGGCAACGGTGGCAGCTTGCCGAGATCGCAGTGGCTTTCGTCGGGGCTGTGGAAATCGCTGCCGCGCGAGGCGGCGAAATCGAACTCGAGCGCCTTGTCGGCGTATTCGACGTATTCGGCTGTCGTATGGCTACCGGTGACCACCTCGATGGCTTGCCCGCCGTGTGCCTTGAACTCGAGAAACAGCGCGTATTCCTCGTTGGCGGTGAACTTGTAGCGCCCCGGGTGCGCAATGACGGCCATGCCCTTGGCGGCGGTGATCCAGTGCACCGCGTCCTTCAGCGAGGCCCAGCGGTGCGGCACATAGCCGGGCTTGCCTTCGGTAAGGTACTTGCGAAACACCTCCGGCGTGTCGCGGCAATGACCTTGCTCGACCAGGAAGCGCGCAAAGTGGGTGCGCGAGATCAGTTCGGGGTTGCCGACGAATTTAAGGGCGCCTTCGTAGGCACCGTGAATGCCGACCTTGGCCAGCCCCTCGGCCATTTCTTGCGCGCGCTTGCCGCGGCCGCCGCGTGTGTCGTACAGCCCTTGCGTCATGGCCGCATCGTCGGGGTCGAAGCCCAGGCCGACGATGTGCACCGTTTCGTTGGCAAAGGTGACTGAAATTTCAGTCCCGGTGAGATAGCGCAGGCCATTGGCACGTGCGGCGGCGGCAGCGCGGTGCTGTCCGCCGACTTCGTCGTGGTCGGTGAGCGCCCAGAGCTCGACCCCGTTGGCAGCGGCGCGCGCCGCCAGTTCTTCGGGCGTCAGCGTGCCGTCGGAAACCACGGAATGGCAGTGCAGATCGGCATTGAGAATAGAGGACACGCGATCATTCTATTGGGTCTGGAACCCCGAGGCGGGCGCATGGATGCTATTGCGATTGCTATTAAATAAATAGCATTACTGCATTTGCCGATGCGGCCTAGCGCTTTTTGCGAAATGCCGCCCACGCCGCCACCGCGGTAAAGCTCGCAACAATGGCCACGACGATCCAGAACCCGTGCTTGTGCTCGGCCAGCGGAATGCCGCCCACGTTCATTCCGAACAGGCCGGCCAGGATGTTGATGGGCAACGCGAGCACCGTCACCACGGTCAGCACGAACAGGCTGCGGTTGTTGTCCTCGTTCACGTTGGCGGCAATTTCTTCTTGCAGCAGCTTGATGCGCTCCTGCAGCGCCTGCATGTCACGCAGCACCACCGAAAACTCTTCGGTCGAGCCGCGCAGTTCTTGCGCATCGGGCTCGGCCATCCAGGCCGGCGGCCCTTGCAGCAGGCGAAAGAGCGCCGCGGGTTCGGGCGCCAGCAGCCGCTGCAGGCGCACCAGCAGCCGGCGCAGCACGCCGAGCCGCGCGCGCTTGTGGTCGAGCCGGCCGGCAAGCAGCTCGTCTTCGATGCGGTCGATGCGCGACGTAACGCCGCGCACGATCTTCACCAGCACGTCGGCTTGGGCGCGCAGCAGGTGCTCGAGCAGCTCGGTGGTCGAGCGAGGCGCGTCTCCGGCCTTGACCGCCGTTCGCAGCGTATCGACCGAGCGAAGCGGCTTGGCGCGCGCCGTAACCACCAGCCGCGGCCCCACGCTGATCCAGAGCGTGGAAATGTCCGAGGGCTCGAAGCTGAATTCGAAATGCACGTCGTTGATGACGGCGATCAGCGAATCGTCCGCGCGTTCGATGCGCGTGGAGGGCAGGCCTTCATGCAGCGCTTCGTAAAAGGTGTCGGAGAGCCGTGCATGGCGCAGCAGCCAGCGTTCCGCCTGGGCGTGGCTCAGGTTGAAGTGCAGCCACAAGAACGCCGAGTCCGACGAGGGAGGCGCGCCCTCGTCCAGCCACGCCGCAGCTTGCGCCGAATCGATCGCCCGCACAGGCTCCGGCGCGGCTGCGTCGAAAAGGTAGCCGCAGATCAGCCCGGCTTCGTCGCCGCCGTACGAGTTGGCGGCCAGGTCATGGAGTGCCGGCAAGGTGCGTGTGGATCAGGAAGGCCAAAGGGTGTGCCCCGCATGGTGTTCGACCTATGTGACAACCTCGTGTCGGCCGACGCCGAACGGTCACGCAACGGTCATACGCTGCGTGCAGCATGCCTTGTTCCACCCCACACATCTCTCTTTCCAGCCATGATGCCGACGAGCGCACTTCCAGACCACGAAGACCTGATGCAACGCATCGCCCGCGATTTGATCGACAGCTATGACGAAGAGCTCGAGCTGGAAATCGAAGACCGCGACATCGGCGACCTCGACCCCGCCGCGCGCGCCACCGACAAGGCCGCACGGCAGGCCTACTTCAAGGAGCTGTTCCGCCTGCAGGGCGAACTGGTGAAGCTGCAGGACTGGGTGCAGCACAGCAAGCAGAAGGTGGTCATTCTTTTCGAGGGCCGCGATGCGGCGGGCAAGGGCGGTGTGATCAAGCGCATTACCCAGCGCCTGAATCCGCGCGTGGCGCGCGTCGCTGCGCTGCCGGCACCCAACGACCGCGAACGCACCCAGTGGTACTTTCAGCGCTATGCCGCGCACCTGCCGGCCGCGGGCGAAATGGTGCTGTTCGACCGCAGCTGGTACAACCGCGCCGGTGTGGAGCGCGTAATGGGCTTTTGCACCGACGACGAATACGAAGAGTTCTTTCGCACCGTGCCGGAGTTCGAAAAAATGCTGGTGCGCTCGGGCATCAAGCTCATCAAATACTGGTTCTCCATTACCGACGACGAGCAGCACATGCGCTTTCTCGGGCGCATTCACGACCCGCTCAAGCAATGGAAGCTGAGCCCCATGGATCTCGAAAGCCGCCGCCGCTGGGAGGAATACACCAAGGCGAAAGAAATCATGCTCGAGCGCACCCACATTCCGGAGGCGCCGTGGTGGGTGGTGCAGGCGGTCGACAAGAAGAAGGCCCGGCTCAATTGCATCAGCCACCTGCTGGGCCAGTTGCCCTATCAGGAAGTGGCGCACCCGCCCGTGCAGTTGCCCGCACGTGAGCGGCATGCCGACTACCTGCGCCAGCCGGTGCCGGCAAGCATGATGGTGCCGGAGATCTACTGAAGCACGCGGCGGGGCGCCAGGGCTTCAGCGCCCCGTTTGGACGCCCGGCGCTTTGCCTTCACACTGCGCTCCATGGTTCGTCGTTCTTCCACCGCTTCTCTCTTCGCCCGCGCCTACGAGCGCAACCTGAAGGCGCTGACCAAGCTCACCCTGAGCAACAGCAAGCGTGTCACGGGCCACGTACAGCGTGCCGCCGCAAAGCGGCTCAAGCCGCCACCGGGGCGTGGCGACTGGCTCAGCGGCATGGCGCTGGGCCCGGGCGGCGCGCGCGGCTATCACCTTTTTCGCCCGGCCGACCTGAAACTGAAGCCCGGCGAGCGGTTGCCGCTCATGGTCATGCTGCACGGCTGCGGGCAAACCGGCCGCGACTTTGCCGCCAGCACGCGCATGAACACGCTCGCGGTGAGGCAACGCTTTCTGGTGCTCTATCTGGAACAAGACAGGCTGGCGCATCCGCAAGGCTGCTGGAACTGGTATGAGCGGCGATCGGGCAAGGCCGACGCCGAGGCCGCCACGCTGATGGCGGCCATCGACCAAGCCTGCGTTCTGTATCCGGTAGACCGCGAGCGCATTGCGCTGGCCGGCCTCTCGGCCGGGGCCAGCATGGCGGCGCTGCTGGCAACCCGCTACCCGCTGCGCTTTCGCGCGGTGGTCATGCATTCAGGCGTGGCGCCGGGCGCCGCAAAGTCCTCGGCCACCGCCCTGGGCGCGATGCGCGGCCAGCACACGCCGCCGATGCCCTCCACCGCGGTCGGCAAGGCGATGGGCGCGGCCGCCGTCTTTGCGACATTGCCGCCAATGCTGGTGCTGCACGGCGACGCCGATGCCGTGGTGGCGCCCAGCAATGCCGTCAACAGCGCGGCCGTATGGGCCACCGCGGTGGGCGCAAAGCCGGGCCTGTCGCGCACGCTGCAGCGCGGCAAGCGCCACCCGATGCGCGTGACCCAGTTTCGGCGCAAGGGCCGCACGCTGGTCACGCTGTGCGAAATTGCCGGCCTCGGCCACGCCTGGAGCGGCGGCGCCGCCAGCCTGCTTTTCAGCGACCCCGCAGGGCCGGATGCCACGCGGATGGTCTGGGCCTTTGCTGCTGCGCAATTCAAGCGCGAGGCTCAGAGCCTGGTCTCTTGATCGCTTGATCAGAACTGAGTTTCCGTGCCCGCCTAGGCGGCAATGCCGTCGCGCGCCGCCGCACGCCATGCGCCGGGTGACTTGCCCATCTCGCGCTTGAAGGCCTTGCTGAAGGCAGCTTCCGATTCGTAGCCCACCGCGGCGGCAATCGTGCCGAGTGCGGCGGGGCTCTGGCCGAGCATGTTGCCGGCCTTGAACATGCGCCAATGCGTCAGGTATTCGAGCGGCGCCTGGCCCACCCGCTCGCGGAAGCGCTGCGCGAAAGCCGAGCGCGACAGGCTCGCCGCCGCGGCCAGCGTTTCCACCGTCCAGCCATGGGCCATGTCCTTGTGCATGGCCCGAAGCGCGGGGCCGATGCGCGGGTCCGCCAATGCGCCCAGCCAGCATGTTTGCGCCTGGCCTTCCGCCGCCACGTGCGCGCGCACTGCTTGCACGAACACGATGTCGGCCAGCCGGCTCACAAGCAGTCCCGAGCCCAGGCCCGGTTCGCCGGTTTCCATCGCAAGCAGCTGCAAGGTGCCTTGCAGTGCGATGGCGCGCGCCTCTTCCATCTTCACGTGCAACAGCACGGGCAACAGGTCGAGCAGCGGCCGGGCCGCGCGCTGGTCGAAGTGAAACCAGCCGCAGATCACCGAAGCCGCGGTGCCGGTGCCACCCAATTCGACCACGCCGCCGATGCGGTCGCGCACCACCGAGGCGCAGCTCACGGTCGGCGTATCCGGGTGGTCGCGCAGCACATAGGGCGTGCCGTGCGCGAGCACATAGCAGTCGCCCGCGGCCAGTGCCACCGGCTGCGCCACGCCCGGCACTTCGAGCAGGCAACTCCCGCGCACCACCAGGCCGAAGCGGGCGCTCTCTCCACCGGCCAGGCTCACCCCCCAAGGCGCGCGCGCCTCGAGCCGCGCGTAGAGCGCGCTATGTACGCGCATGGCGGCGAAAACATCATCGAGCGGGTCCAAGAGAGCTCCTGTGACGGTGGACGAATGGACAAGATTGTCGGCCTTTCAAGCATTCACTGTCTACTTCCAAGCCGGGAGACTGCAGTTTGAACCTCTGTTGAATCCCCGCAAGACCAAGGACCCGAACCATGACCGCCAGCACTTCTTTTGCCGAACTCGCCGACCGCTATGTCGCCGCCTGGAACGAAACCGATGCCGTGGCGCGCCGTGCCGCCATCGCCCGGCTGTGGCTGCCCGAAGGCGAACACCATGTGCGCAGCCTGCGGGTCAAGGGCCACGAGGCGCTGGAGCAGCGCGTCATCGGCTCGCATGAAAAGAACGTACAGGGCGGCGGCTTCCGTTTTGTCTCCGCAGGCGACGCGCAGCTGCTGAACGACGCGGTGATGTTCCATTGGCACATGGTTCCGGCTGCCGGCGGTCCCATTGCCGCGCTCGGCCTGGAGTTTCTGCTGCTCGCCGAGGATGGCCGCATTGCCGTGGACTACCAGTTCATTCTGCCGACACCCTCCGCCTGAAGCCCGGCAATGACCTGCGGGGTCATTGCCCCGGCGCCGCTTCATCCCAACACTCGAATTCATCATGTCGCAGTCATCAAACATCGCTGCTCCGGCAGCATCGATTACTTCCGCCGCAAGCCGTGGCACGGGCGCGGCGCAGCCCGGCACATTCGGCCTCTGGGTCATGCTCAGCGGCACCTTTCTGGTGGTGCTGGATTTCTTCATCGTCAACGTGGCGCTGCCTTCGATGCAGCGCGAGCTCCACGCCTCCGCAGGCACCCTGCAACTGGTGGTGGCCGGCTACGGCCTGGCCACGGCCGCGGGCCTGATCACCGGTGGCCGGCTCGGCGACCTGTTCGGCCGCCGCCGCATGTTCATGCTGGGCCTGTTGTTGTTCACGTTGGCCTCGGCTGCGTGCGGCCTGGCGCCTGATGCCGAGCTGCTGGTGGCGGCCCGCGTGCTGCAGGGTCTGTCCGGTGCGCTGTTGCAGCCGCAGGTGCTGGCGATGATCGGCCTGGCCTATACGGGCGAACACCGTGCGCGCGCCTTCGCTGCCTACGGGCTCACGCTCGGCCTGGGCGCGACGCTCGGACAGCTGGTGGGCGGGTTGCTGATCCACGCAGACCTGGCCGGGCTCGGCTGGCGCAGCTGCTTTCTGATCAATCTGCCGATCGGCCTACTGGCGCTGGTGCTCGCGCCGCGCGTCGTTCCGCCGCTGGCGAACAGCGGCAACGGTACCCGAAGCCGCCTCGACATTGCCGGCATGCTGCTGGCCGCCGCCAGCTCCGTGGCCGTGGTGCTGCCGCTGGTCGAAGGCCGCGAACAAGGCTGGCCGCTGTGGAGCTGGCTGTGCCTTGCAGCCGCGTTGCCGCTGCTGGCTGTGTTTGCGCGCCAGCAGCGCCGACTGGCTGCGTCCGGCGGCGCGCCACTGGTGGCGCCAGCGCTGCTCGCGAACCGACGCTTCGTCATGGGGCTGTTCACCACGCTGGCCTTCTACGTCGGCAATGCGTCGCTGTACTTCGTGCTGGCGCTCTACCTGCAGCAAGGCCTGGCGCTGGACCCGCTGAGCTCGGGCATCGTCTTCACCTCGCTGGCGGTCGGCTTCTTCGCGACCTCGATGGCCGGCGCGCGGATCGCACGCCGCTTCGGCGGCAAGCCGCCGATCGCGCTTGGCGCCCTCATCCTGGCCGCGGGGCATGCGCTGCAGTTCGTCAACATCGCCGGATGGACCGGCCACGCGCACGTGGTCGCCTGGATGGTCCCGCTGCTGTTGCTGCAAGGCGCGGGGCTCGGCATGGTGATGGCGCCGCTGGTGTCCACCGTGCTGGCCGGCCTGCCGCCGCAGCATGCGGGCGTGGCCTCGGGCGTGCTGTCGATGGTGCAGCAGGCGAGCAATGCACTGGGGGTGGCGTTGATCGGCATCCTGTTCTATGGGCGGTTGGGCCATGCACCGGATGCGGCCGGCTATGCCAGCGCCTTCGGTGTGGCACTGGTGTATCTGATGGCCTCTGCCCTGGTGGTGGCCGTGTTGCATCGCAGGGCGGCGCGGCAGCAACGCTGAACGCAGCGCCCTGAGTACCTCCGTGTACGCCACCCGGCGTATTTCTCGCGCGCGGCCGAATCCGCAGACTCCCCTCCATCGTCCGGCGCGCCCGGCGACAAGGTTTCAACCACCCCGGAGCAGGAGTCCACATGCAACGTCGTTTCACACTCAAGGCGCTTACCGCCGCCGTCGCGCTCGCCAGCATTTCTGCTGCGCCTGCATTTGCCGCCGACACCATCAAGGTCGGCGTGCTGCACTCGCTGTCGGGCACGATGGCCATTTCTGAAACCGTGTTGAAAGACACGGTGCTGATGGCCATCGACGACATCAACAAGAAGGGCGGCGTGCTGGGCAAGCAGCTCGAGCCCGTGGTGGTCGACCCCGCTTCCAACTGGCCGCTGTTTGCCGAAAAGACCAAGCAGCTGCTCGGCCAGGACAAGGTTTCGGTGATCTTCGGCTGCTGGACCTCGGTGTCGCGCAAGTCGGTGCTGCCGGTGGTCGAGGAAATGAACGGCCTCTTGTTCTACCCCGTGCAGTACGAGGGTGAAGAGCTCTCCAAGAACGTGTTCTACACGGGCGCGGCGCCCAACCAGCAAGCCATTCCGGCTGTCGACTACCTCATGAGCAAGGAAGGCGGCGGCGCCAAGCGCTGGGTGCTGCTGGGCACCGACTACGTGTACCCCCGCACCACCAACAAGATCCTGCGCGCCTACCTCAAGAGCAAGGGCGTGAAGGACACCGACATCGACGAGAAGTACACCCCCTTCGGCCACAGCGACTACCAGACCATCGTCGCCGACATCAAGAAGTTCTCGGCCGGCGGCAAGACCGCAGTGGTGTCGACCATCAATGGCGACTCCAACGTGCCCTTCTACAAGGAGCTGGGCAACGCCGGCCTGAAGGCCAAGGACGTGCCGGTGGTGGCCTTCTCGGTGGGCGAGGAAGAACTGCGCGGCGTGGACACCAAGCCGCTGGTCGGCCACCTGGCCGCATGGAACTACTTCATGTCGATCAAGAACCCGACCAACACCGCCTTCATCAAGCAGTGGAGCGACTACGCCAAGGCCAAGAACATTGCCGGGCACAAGGACAAGCCGCTGACCAACGACCCGATGGAAGCCACCTGGATCGGCATCCACATGTGGAAGCAGGCCGTCGAGAAGGCCAAGAGCACCGACACCGACAAGGTGATTGCCGCCATGGCCGGCCAGACCTTCACTGCCCCCTCGGGCATCGTGTCGAAGATGGACGAGAAGAACCATCACCTGCACAAGAGCGTGTTCATCGGCGAGATCAAGACCGACGGGCAGTTCAGTGTTGTGTGGAAGACGCCGGGCCCCGTCAAGGCCAAGCCATGGAGCCCGTACATCGAAGGCAACGACAAGAAGCCGGATCAGCCTGCCGGCAAGTCGCTGTAGGCGTGCTTTCTCCCTCCCCCCGCTGGGGGAGGGAGCCAATTCCAACTTCCACTTTCACGATGCTTCGACGATCCCTTCACTGCGCAATCGCCGCCATGCTGCTCATGGCATCGGGCGCCCACGCGCTGACCGCCGACGAAGCCAAGGCCATTGCCTCCGGCGAATCCGAATCACGCATCACCGCGCTCAACAAGGCCGTGCTCACGGCCGACGAAAAAACCGCCGCCTTCATCCAGGCCATGTCGGAAGACGCGGTCAAATACACCGAAGACAAGGTCTTCGTGATGAAGGAAGACAAAGGCTACGACCCGGTGACCGGCGCCGAACTGAAGGTGCCCGACACGGCTGAAGACGTGGTCAATAACAATCTCATGCGCGGCGCGCTCGATGCCGCGCAGGCTGCTCTCAAGCTCACGAGCAAGGACGACGCGGTGCGCGCCGAAGCCGCGCAGGCGCTCTTCAAGGAGCCCGACGAATCGCGCATTCCGATGGTCGAGAAGGCGCTTGCCGCCGAGACCAACCCCGGCATCAAGGCGCAGCTCCAGCTGGTGCGCGCCGCCAGCATGCTGGGTAGCACCGACAAGGCCAAGCGCCTTGCCGCAGCCAAGGAGCTGGGTGCCAACAGCAGCCCCGACACCAAGTTGCTGCTCAACCAGCGCCTGGCCGATGAAACCGAGCCCGACGTCAAGGCGGCCATCGTGGCCTCCATTGCAAGCATCGACGGCTCGCTGGTGTGGGGCGACCGCATCAACGCAGTGTTCAGCGGCATCAGCCTGGGCTCTGTGCTGCTGCTTGCCGCGCTGGGCCTGGCCATTACCTACGGCCTGATGGGCGTCATCAACATGGCGCACGGCGAGCTGATGATGATCGGCGCCTACGCCACCTACGTGATGCAGGGCATCTTCCAGCGCTACATGCCCGAGGCGGCATTCGGCTGGTACCTGGTTGCAGCCATTCCTGTTTCCTTCCTCGCATCGGCGCTTGTGGGCGCGGTGCTCGAACGCGGCGTCATCCGCTTTCTCTACGGACGCCCGCTCGAAACGCTGCTTGCCACATGGGGCATCAGCCTGATGCTGCAGCAGCTGGTGCGTTCGCTTTTCGGCGCGCAGAACGTGGGCGTGGAAAACCCGGGCTGGATGAGCGGCGGCTTCACCATGCTGAGCAACGTGACGCTGCCATGGAATCGCATCTGCATCATCATTTTTGCGGCGCTGGTGTTGCTGGCCATGGGCTGGCTCATCGGCCGCACGCGGCTCGGGCTCTTCGTGCGCGGCGTTACGCAGAATCGGCCCATTGCTTCGTGCATGGGCGTGAACACGGCGCGCATCGACACCTATGCCTTCGCGCTCGGCTCCGGCATTGCCGGCCTTGCGGGTTGCGCGCTGAGCCAGATCGGCAACGTGGGGCCCGACCTCGGCCAGAGCTACATCGTCGACAGCTTCATGGTGGTTGTGATGGGCGGCGTGGGCCAGCTCGCGGGCACCGTGTACGCGGCGCTGGGGCTCGGCGTTCTCAACAAGTTCATCGAGGGCTGGGCGGGCGCGGTGCTTGCGAAGATCGCGGTGCTTGTCTTCATCATCATCTTCATTCAAAAGAGACCTCAGGGCATCTTCGCCATGAAGGGCCGGAGTGCAGAGGCATGAGCCGCCGGGCCGCTCCCAAAGCGAATAACGCAGCGCGCAGCGCGGAGAACTTCGAATGAGCAACAAGGTCGTACTTCCCACCAAAGGGCCGCTGTTGAGCGGCAAGGGCTGGACAGCCTTCTTCGTTGCGCTGATCGTGGTGTGCGCAGTGGCGCCGGTGCTCAACATGTGGGTGCCCGCTGACAGCCCGCTGCACATGAGCGACTACGCGGTGGCGCTGGTCGGCAAGATCATGTGCTACGCCATCTGCGCGCTGGCCATGGACCTGATCTGGGGCTACACCGGCATTCTCTCGCTGGGCCACGGCCTCTTCTTTGCGCTGGGCGGCTACATGATGGGCATGTACCTCATGCGGCAGATCGGCCGCGACGGCAACTACAAGAGCGACCTGCCGGACTTCATGGTGTTTCTCGACTGGAAGACACTGCCCTGGCACTGGACCTTCAGCGACAGCTTCATTGCCACGCTCGTCCTCATCGTTGCGGTGCCGGGCCTCATCGCCTTCGTGTTCGGTTTCTTTGCCTTCCGCTCGCGCATCAAGGGCGTGTATTTTTCGATCATCACGCAAGCCATGACCTTCGCCGCCATGCTGCTGTTCTTCCGCAACGAGACGGGCTTTGGCGGCAACAACGGCTTTACCGATTTCAAGCGCATCCTGGGTATTCCGATTGCCACGCAGGAAATGCGCATGACGCTTTTTGCGCTCACGGGCATCACGCTGCTGGGCTTCTTTCTCTTTGCCAAATGGCTCATCGGCAGCAAGTTCGGCCGCGTGCTCCAGGCCATTCGCGACGCCGAAACGCGCGTGATGTTCTCGGGCTACAACCCGTTGCCGTACAAGCTCACGATCTGGGTCATCTCGGCCATCATGTGCGGCGTGGCCGGTGCGCTGTATGTGCCGCAGGTCGGCATCATCAACCCGGGCGAGATGAGCGCGGCCAACTCGATCGAGATCGCGATCTGGGCCGCGGTGGGCGGACGCGCAACGCTCATCGGCCCGATCATCGGTGCCTTCATCGTCAACGGTGCGAAGAGCTGGCTCACCGTCGCGTATCCCGAATATTGGCTCTACTTTCTGGGCGCGTTGTTCATTGCTGTCACGCTCTTCCTTCCGAACGGCATCGTGGGCCTGGTGAAGAAATGGCTGTCGCGCGAGAAGGCGGCGCCCGCCGCACCGAGTGCTGGCCGTGAAGAAGCGCAACGCGCCATGGCCGCTGCGCAAGGCATGGAGCCCGGGGCGCTGCATGCGCCGCTTGCGCCCGAGGTGAAGGGAGCGCGCGCATGACCCCCGACCTGATGGAAGCCGGCGCCCAGCGCGCCGCCCGCGCGGCAGGCATGCACTACGTGAGCGGCAGCACCGAGTCGGGCGGCCGTTCCGCAGGCTTCGGCCGCATTGCGACGCCGGGCGAAGTGGACATTACGCACGGCCGCATCCTGTACCTGGAAGACGTGAGCGTGAGCTTCGACGGATTCAAGGCCATCAACAAGTTGTCGCTCGACATTGCGCCGGGCGAGCTGCGCTGCATCATCGGCCCCAACGGCGCGGGCAAGACGACGATGATGGACATCATCACAGGCAAGACGCGGCCCGACGAGGGCACGGTGTTCTTCGGCAGCACGATCGACCTTCTGCGCCATCGCGAGGCCGAAATTGCGCAACTCGGCATTGGCCGCAAGTTCCAGAAGCCGACAGTGTTCGAGCACCTCACCGTGTTCGAAAACCTCGAGCTCGCGCTGAAGACCAACAAGGGCGTGCGCGCGTCGATGCTGTTCAAGCTCGACTCGGCTCAGAGCGACCGGCTGGCCGAGGTGCTGCACACCATTCACCTGGCCGACAGCGTTTCGCGCCTTGCAGGCAATCTCAGCCACGGCCAGAAGCAGTGGCTCGAAATTGGCATGCTGCTGATGCAAGACCCGAAGCTGCTGCTGCTCGACGAGCCCGTGGCCGGCATGACCGACGAAGAAACCGCGCGCACCGCCGAGCTGTTCCTCACGCTCAAGGGCAAGCATTCGCTGATGGTGGTGGAGCACGACATGAGCTTCATCCGCACCATCTCGGAGATCGTTACGGTGCTGTGCGATGGATCGGTGCTCGCCCAAGGCACGTTGGACGAAGTGCAGTCGGACGAACGCGTGATCGAGGTTTATCTTGGCCGCTGAGGAATCGATTTCATGCTGACAGTCAAGAACATCCACCAGTACTACGGCGGCTCCCACATCCTTCGCGACGTGAGCTTCGAGGCCACGCTCGGCAAGGTCACGGTGCTGCTGGGCCGCAACGGCGTAGGCAAGACCACGCTGCTCAAGTCGCTGATGGGCCTGGTGCCCATCAAGAGCGGCAGCATCGAGCTGGAGGCCAAGCCGATCCACAAGGCCACGCCGTACGAACGGGCGAGGGCCGGCATCGGCTTCGTGCCCCAGGGCCGCGAAATTTTCGCCCGCCTCACAGTCGAAGAAAACCTGCGCATGGGGCTGGCCTACAAGAGCGGCAGCACGCCCATACCCGCGGAACTGTTCGAGCTGTTTCCGGTGCTCAAGCAGATGATCAACCGCCGTGGCGGCGATCTCTCCGGTGGCCAGCAGCAGCAGCTTGCAATTGCCCGCGCGCTTGCGCCCAAGCCCAAGCTGCTCATCCTCGATGAGCCCACCGAAGGCATTCAGCCCAGCATCATCAAGGACATCGGCCGCGTCATCCGCATGCTGGCCGACCGCGGCGACATGGCTATCGTGCTTTGCGAGCAGTACTACGACTTTGCGCAGGAGCTCGCCGATAACTACCTCGTGATGGAGCGCGGCGAGGTAATTGCGCGCGGCCTTGGCAAGGACATGGAGGCGCAGGGCGTGCGGCAGCTGGTCGCCATCTGACGCTTCTGACCACGGGCGCGGCAAGGCCGACCAGGTATCGGCCGCAAGACAACTGCGTATCGGCAACGATTCAGGGTTTACCCTAAAATCGGGCTCTGCCCGTCGCCGCCGGGCACCTCCCAGGAGCCTGGCCTTGAACGCCTCCCCCACCGCGCCCGAAAGCGGCGCGGATACCGACATTTCCTCTTCCGCTTCGTCTGCGCCGACTCGGCCCCTCAACTTCTTGCGGGCCGTGCTCGCGCTCGGCGTTGGCGGCTTTGCCATTGGCACGGGTGAGTTCGTCATCATGGGCCTGCTGCCCGAGGTTGCGCGCGACATCTCCGTCAGCATTCCACAGGCGGGGCACGTCATCAGCGCCTACGCGCTTGGTGTGGTCATCGGCGCGCCCGTGCTCGCGGTGCTTGCTGCGGGCTGGCGCCGGCGCGCGCTGCTGATTGCCCTCATGGCCATTTTTGCTGCCGGCAACTTTGCCAGCGCCATGGCGCCGGGCTACATGTCGCTCAACCTGCTGCGCTTTGCGACTGGCCTCCCGCACGGCACGTACTTTGGCGTGGCCGCGCTGGTGGCGGCAACGCTTGCGCCGCCCGGCCGGCGTGCGCGGGCCGTGGGCCTTGTCATGCTGGGGCTTACCGGCGCCACGCTCGTCGGCGTGCCTATTGCCGCCTGGCTCGGCCAGCTGTTCGGCTGGCGCGCGGCCTTCGTGTTTGTCGGCGTCATCGCGCTCGTTGCCGTGGCGCTCCTGCGCCGCGACATTCCCGATCTTGCGGCCCCGGCGGGAGCCAGCCCCTGGCGCGAGCTTGGCGCTCTCAAGCGCAAGCAGGTGTGGTTCACGCTCGGCATCGGCGCCATTGGCTTTGGCGGCATGTTCTCGGTGTTTAGCTATATCAAGCCCACGCTCATCGAGGTGGCCGGCTTGCCTTTGGGCGGCGTGCCCTTCGTTCTTGCGCTGTTCGGCCTGGGCATGGTCACGGGCAACCTGGTCGGTTCGAGGCTGGCCGACAAGTCGCTCATGCGCACCATCGGCGGCCTGCTGGTGTATGCGGCACTGGTGCTCGCCATGTTCACCTTTGCGGCGCACAACGTGTACACGGCGGCCTTCAACGTGTTTCTCATCGGCACCACCGTCGCCATTGGCCCGGCCCTGCAAATCCGCCTGATGGACGTGGCCGGCGATGCGCAAACGCTCGCCGCCGCGCTCAACCACTCGGCCTTCAACATGGCCAATGCGCTCGGCGCCTGGCTTGGCGGCGTGGCCATTGCGGCAGGCCTGGGCTGGACTTCGACCGGATGGGTGGGCGCGCTGCTGGCGTTGGCGGGCATAGGCATCTTCGGCTGGGCCGTGATGAGCGCACGTGCCGGCAACCGGCAAGGCGGCCGGCTCGAAGCGACCTGAAAGACCGGCGCATGCAGGATTGCGCGGCCGTGTCTATGATGACCGCCGCCCCTCCACCCCTCTCTCATCTCCTCGGATCGAGACCACCATGAGCATTCCCACTACCCGGCTCGGCCGCACGGGCCTGACCGTCTCGCGCCTTGCGCTCGGCACCATGACCTTCGGCCTGCAGACCGACGAGGCCGTGTCGCACAGCATTCTGGACAAGGCCGCAGATGGCGGCATCAACTTTCTGGATACGGCCGATGTGTACCCGCTCGGCGGCACCGTCGAAACCACGGGCCGCACCGAAGAAATCATCGGACGCTGGTTGCAAAAGCAGGGCGCCACGGGCCGCCGCCGCTTCGTTGTAGCCACCAAGGCCGTGGGCAAGGTAGGCCCCAACAGCTGGGATCAGGGGGCCTCGCGCAAGCATCTGCTCGATGCAATCGATGCATCGCTCAAGCGGCTGCAGACCGACCACGTCGACCTGTACCAACTGCACAGCGACGACCGCGAGACACCGCTCGAAGAAAGCCTGGAGGCGCTCGACGTCATCGTCAAGTCGGGCCGCGCGCGCTACATCGGCGTGTCCAACTTCCTGGCTTACCGGCTGGCGCGCGCGCTCGGCAAGGCCGAGCTGCACAAGCTCACGCGCTACGTGTCGGTGCAGCCGCGCTACAGCCTGCTGTTCCGCGAGATCGAGCGCGAGCTGCTGCCGCTGGCAGGCGAAGAGGGCCTGGGCGTGATTCCCTACAACCCGCTGGCCGGCGGCCTGCTCACCGGCAAATACAAGCCGGGCGCAAAGCCCGAGGAAAACACCCGCTTCACGCTGGGCACCGCCGGCGGCATGTATCAAGACCGCTACTGGAACGAGCGCAGCTTCAACACCGTGACGCAGTTGCACAAGCTCGCCGACGAAGCCGGCGTGCCGCTGGCCACGCTGGCCGTGGCCTGGGTCATGGCCAACCCGCTCATCACCGCGCCGCTGCTCGGTGCAAGCCGGCCCGAGCAGCTCGACGCCACTCTGGCCGCCGCCGAATACAAGCTCGACCCGGCCCTGAAGCAGAAGCTGGACGAGCTGACGGCCGAATACCGCAAGGGCGACGCGCCCCGCTAGGCCATCACGGAGTGAACCCAAAAAATCTTGCGCTGGTGCCATGGCACAGCTGATGTCGCTGCTGGTGCAGAACGCGATCGCGATCGTCTTCGCGGCGAGTTTTGCTGCGCGCCTCGGCTTGCCGGTGCCTGCGGCCGCGGTGCTGGTGGTGTCCGGCGCGCTGCTGGCGGCCGGCAACGTCTCGGTGGCGGGGGTGGTGCTGGCTGCGGTGGTGGCCAACCTGCTCGGAGACGGCGCCTGGTTCTATGCCGGGCGGCGCTTCGGTTACCGCTTCATGCGCCTTCTGTGCCGCATCTCGCTGTCGCCCGACTCATGCGTGCGGCGCGGCGAATCGCTCATCGGCCGGTGGGGCGGCCTCTCGCTGGTGGCCGCCAAGTTTGTGCCCGGCGTCTCGGTGGTGGCACCGCCCATGGCCGGCGCGCTGGGCATGTCGGTATGGCGCTTCATCGGGTTCGACATTGGCGCCGCCCTCATCTGGACCGGCGTTTTCCTGGGCCTCGGCTGGGCTTTTCGCGACCAGATCCAGGAAGTGCTCGCCATGCTCGCCCAGGCCGGCGGCATTGCAACGCTCGCGCTGGTGGTGGTGCTGGCCGTGATGCTGGCGGTGCGCTACTGGCGCCGCCGCGCGTTCATGCGGCTCACCGGCATGCCGCGCATTACCGTTGACGAACTGCACGACCTGCTGGCCGGCGAGGCACCGCCGCTGGTCATCGATGTGCGTGGTGAGGCCGGCCTGCAGGTCGACCCGCGCCGCATTCCCGGTGCGCTGTCGTACACGCTCAAGGCCCTGCAGCAGCGGCACGGTGAACTGCCGCTTGTGGGCGGGCGCGACGTGGTCCTTTACTGCAACTGCCCCAACGAAGTGTCGGCGGCCCAGGCCGCGCGCGTGCTTCTGGCGCGGGGTGCGCGGCGTGCCCTGCCGCTGACGGGCGGGCTCGACGCCTGGGTAGCCTCGGGCCGGCCAACCAGCCTGCACTGATCAGTCCAGCCGGACCATCGGGCACGACAGCACCATTCGCTCGTCGAGCGGCGAATTGCGCCAGCCGGGCAGGTCGCGTTTCTCGTACGCTTCGAGCGACTGGTAGCCCTGAACGCTCCAGCCGTAAGTGCTGTATTGCTGCGCTTCGATCACCTCGTAGCGACAGTGCCGGCTGCGCGCCGCAAGGCGAAATGCGATGCGGCGATGGTCCGGGGCGAGGTCTTTGTCCAGCACGCTGTAGCGCGCGGGCTTGCAGATGCTGAAGCTCGAATTCCATTCGATGGTCTTGGTGCGGACGAAGAGCCCGCCCGAGCATGCACGCCCCGTCCCGCTGAAAACTGCCGTAAACGGCGCGTCGGCATTGGCCGGGCCGAGGCCACCCGATAGAAGAATGGCCAGTACGGCAGCTCTGCCAATCTGCATGAATGATCTCCCGTGTGCGTTGCCGTGCCCCCGCAATCTTAAGGTTCGGGGCCACGCCCGGTGGTAGTCTTGCCCACCGATGAACCTCCGTACCAAGATCGTCGCGCTGGCTGTTACACCCCTGCTCATCGCGCTGGTGCTGGTTGCGCTGGCGGTGCGCCACCAGGAGCACGATCTTGCGCGGCGCGAGCGGGCGCTCATCGAAAAAAGCTACATGGACCAGCGGCGCAGCGAACTGCGCAGCTATGTCGACCTGGCCGTGAGCATCGTGCGCCCGCTGTACGACGCAGGCCTGGACGACGAAGAAACCCGCAACGAGGCCCTGCGCCGCCTTGCCGCACTCGACTACGGCGACGACGGCTACTTCTTCGTCTACGACATGCAGGGGCGCTCCCTCATGCATTCGCGGCAGCCCGACCTCGTGGGCAAGAACCTCTGGGAAATGCGCGACTCCCGCGGCCGCTTCACCATACAAGACCTGATTGCGGGGGCGCAGGCGGGCGGCGGCTATGTCGAATACGAGTGGCGCAAGCCCTCCAGCGAGCAGATGGCGCCCAAGCTCGGCTACGTTACCGCGCTGCCTCGCTGGAACTGGATGGTAGGCACCGGCCTTTACCTCGACGACATCGAAACCACCATGCAGGCGCTCGACCGGCAGATGAGCGCCAACGTCACAACCACGCTGTTCTGGATTGCCGGCATTGCAGCGCTGTGCCTGGGCGTGGTGAGCGCTACCGGGCTGCTGCTCAACCTCAGCGAACACCGCGTGGCCGAGGCCAAGCTGCGGCTGCTTGCCCGGCGCGTAGTGCAGTCGCAAGAAGAAGAGCGCGGCCATCTTGCGCGCGAGCTGCATGACGGCACCAGCCAGACGCTCGTGTCCGCCAAGCTGCTCATCGAATCCGCCGTAGACGCCCTCGACCGCGGCAGCCAGGCTGCGCCGCCGGCGCTGACCAAGGCGCTGCAAAGGCTCAACGATTCGCTGCTTGAAGTGCGCCGCATTTCGCACCGCCTGCGCCCGGCGTTGCTCGACACCCTTGGCCTGCCCGCGGCACTTCAGCGCCTGGGAGACGAGTTTGCGGAAGAGGGCACCATCGATGCGTCCATCATGATCGAAGGCGAGGCCTTCGAACTCTCGCAGGAAACAAAGACCGCGCTCTTCCGCGTCACACAAGAAGCGCTCACCAATGTGCGCAAGCATGCAACGGCGCACCGCGTGCATATTGCGCTCGGCTTTTCGGACGAAGAAGGCGTGCGGCTCGAGATTGGCGACGATGGCGCGGGTTTCGACGTGGACGCCACGCAACTCGACCCGCGCCGCGGCATCGGCCTGCGCAACATGCGCGAACGCATGGAGTCCATTGGCGGGCGCCTCAGTGTGCATTCCAGTGAAGGCGGAACGACCATCGTGGCCGAAGTGCCGACCCAGAGCGCAAGGCCTGAATAGCCATCGAGATGACGATGACAGACGCTGCCTCCACCATCCGCCTCTTTCTGGTCGACGACCATCCTCTTGTGCGCGACGGCCTGCGCGCGCGGCTCGGCTCCATGCCCAACCTGGAGATCGTCGGCGAGGCGGGCAGTGCCGCCGAAGCGCTCGCGCTCGTGCAAGAGCTGCGCCCCGACCTGCTGTTGATGGACGTCGGCATGAAAGACATGAACGGTATCGACCTGGCCGCGCTGGTGCTGCAACGCCAGCCGGCGCCGCACGTGGTAATGCTCAGCATGTACGACAACCCCGAGTACGTGCAGAAGGCCTTGCAAGTGGGCGCGCGTGGCTACGTGCTGAAGGATGCGCCCGCTGCCGAGATCGTTGCCGCCATAGAAGCCGTGTCAGCCGGCGGCACCTTCCTGAGCCCGGCCGTTTCCAAAAAGCTGTTTCGCAACCAGGCGCCCAAGCCGCTGCTCACGCCGCGCGAGAGTGAAATACTCACCGCGTTGGGCAGGGGCGAATCGAGCAAGCAGATTGCGCGCGACCTCGGGCTTAGCGTACGCACAGTGGAGGCGCACCGGCAGAGCATCAAACGCCGGCTGGGAATCGAGGGTCAGGCCGAGTTGATCAAGTATGCGGTGGAACATGCGCGGGAGTTCGGCGGCGGGTGAGCAGCGGGGCTCTCGTCATACATGCGCGAGGATGTTGACCAGCTTCCCGAACGGGTCGCGAACGAAGAACCGGCGGACTCCCCAGGGTTCGTCAGTTGGGCCGTACTCGATAGAGAAGCCGCCGGCTTTCATGCCTTCGAGTGCGGCGTCCAGGTCATCCACTTCAATCGAGAGGTCCGGCACGGGAGTGCCAGAACCACCTTCCGAGGCGAAGCTCACCTGCAAGGTCATCTCGGTCCGGGAGCCGAAGGTCTGAATCCAGCCGTGATCCATCAAGAGTTCGAGGCCGAGGACCTCTTGGTAGAACGTTCGGGCCCTGGCCGGTTCGGGCGCAGCGAAATTGGCGACTATGCGTTTGACCTGCACTTGCTTCTTTCTGCTTTTGTGAATGATGCTGCTTCGTCACGCCCTCCGGCCGCTACTCCCGGAACCAGATCTTGAGCGTTACATAAACCGCATAGCTCAGCCCAAGCACCATCCAGGCAAGGAAGAACATGTTGGCCAGGTAATCGCCGGTATTTGCCGCCAGTGTGTAGACCTGCATCCCGCAAGCCTTGCCGAGGCACGGCACCTCGCCCCGAACCAGCGCGCGCAAGAACGCAAACAGAAAGTAGCAGCCCGCGGCAGCGGCCAACAGCAATCCCACCGGCCCTGCGAGCCCTTCGGTGCGCTCGCCGTTTTCATTCCAACGCTTCTTCCGAAGCAGGTTTTGCCCGTACTTGTACCAGGCAAATCCGAGCAAGAGCATCAGCGAGTAGTAAAGGGCGGTACGCATGTCGAGCGAGTCGTTGTGTTTCAAGCGGTGGTCGTGCACGCGCAATCGTACATGGCGTGGGTACCATGGAAGGCTCGCAAACCGGCTGCGAGGCCCGTGCACACCTACCTCGAAAGGCGAAGATCAAATGGCAAGATTCATTTTGGTGCCAGGTGGTTGGCACGGAGCCTGGGCGTTCGATGCGGTGGGCAGTGCGCTATCGGTCAAGGGCCACGAAGTTCAGGCGCTCACTCTCGCGGGGTTGGGCGACCAGCCCGCGAACGGAGTCAATCTCGAACGCCATATCGACGACGCGCTGCAAGCGGTTCGCGCGCGCGATACGCCTGCCGTTCTTGTCGGCCACTCGTACGGCGGAATGGTCATTACCGGCGCGGCGGACAAGGAGCCCTCGCGTATCCAGGCGATTGTCTATGCCGATGCCTATGTGCCTGAAGACGGTGCATCTGTCTGGTCGCTCACCACCGCGATGTATCGGGAGCGCTTCGTCGCCGGTGCTGCTGCAGACGGTTTGAATTGCGCGCCGCCAGGTCACCTCGACGCCCGGTGCCGCCCGCATCCGATGGGCACTTTCCTGCAGGCCATCAGGCTCACCGGCAACTGGCGCAACGTCCGCAGCAAGGTCTTCATTGCCGCATGCGGCTGGGAAGGAACCCCATTCGTCGATTTGTACGAACGGCTGCGATCAGACCCCGAATGGTCGACCCATGGGCTCGACTGCGCTCACGATATTCCGCGGCTGGCCCCTGAGGCTCTTGCGAACATTCTCTTGAAGTGCGCGTAGGCAAGCCGAATACACATGCTTCCCACAGTCACAGCACTCATAGCGACGTAGCCCGCACTGGTGGCGCTGCCGGTTCGATCATATGGTTCCTTCCACACATCCAAAACCACCCCGAATGCCAGACCTCCCTCACAGCCCAGCCGCAGACCGCAACAAGCAGCCCATTCTTGATGCATTGATCCGCATCCTCGGCGAACGCAGCACCGCCCTGGAGATCGCATCGGGTACGGGCCAACACGCCGCCTGGTTCGCAGCAGCAATGCCCCAATGGACCTGGCAACCCACTGAAGCAGACGCCCGCATGCTCCCCGCGCTCGCAACCCGCGTAGAACAAGCCGCACTGCCAAATTTGCGGCCACCGCTACTGCTCGATGTGACGGCGCCTCAATGGCCGGTGCAAGGCCACGCATTCGACGCAATCTACTGCGCCAACATGCTGCATATCGCGCCTTGGGCCGCGTGCGCCGCGCTGATGAAAGGGGCCGTGCGGCATCTGCGTCCTGGCGGCCTGTTGATCACGTATGGGCCTTATTTCGAAGAGGACGTTACACCGGCGCCAGGCAACCTGGCGTTCGACGAAGACTTGCGTTCCCGGAATCCCGCCTGGGGCATTCGCCACCTGCGAGACGTGGCTGCAGAAGCGCGCACAGCGGGCCTCACGCTGCACGAGCGGCATGCGTTGCCGGCCAACAATCTGCTCCTGGTATTCCGCCGCTAGTTCGTCCCACGGAAAGCTCGTGGTGCGACATTGGCGGCGGGCGCACAATTCCATGCGTGTCATTCCTCCACGGCAGAAAGTTCCATGACTGATCTTTCCACTCCCTCGCGCGTTGCTGTTGTCACCGGCGGCGCGCGCGGCATCGGCCTGGCCATCGGCCGCTGGTTTCTCGCGCATGGCTACAAGGTCGCATTGCTCGACATCGATGCGCCCACACTCGAAAAAGCGGTAGCCGACCTGGCCGAGCCGGAGAGGGTGCTTGGCGTTCACTGCGATGTCTCGAATCCGTCGCAGGTCGCCGGTGCGGCCAAGACAGTGGTCGACCGTTTCGGGCATATCGATGCACTGGTCAACAACGCCGGCGTGGCAGTGTTCAAGCCGGTGCTCCAGACTTCGTTCGAAGAGTGGCGCACGGTGCTCGGCACCAACCTCGACGGCGCGTTTCTGTGCACGCAGGCATTCGGCGCGCTGATGGTGGCGCGCGGGCGCGGCGCGGTGGTGAACGTCGCCTCCATTTCGGGCCTGCGCGCGAGCACGTTGCGCGTTGCGTATGGCACCAGCAAGGCGGCGTTGATCCACCTCACCAAGCAACATGCGGTCGAGCTGGGCAATGCCGGAGTGCGCGTGAACGTGATTGCACCGGGGCCGGTCGAGACCGAAATGGCCAAGCTCGTGCACACAGTGGCCATCCGCTCCGACTACTACGACACCATTCCGCTCGGCCGCTACGGCACAACCGAGGAAATGGCCAACACCGTGGGCTTTCTGTGCAGCGATGAAGCGAGCTTCATCAACGGCCAGGTGCTTGCGGTGGACGGCGGCTTCGATGCTGCGGGCGTGGGCTTGCCGACCTTGCGCAAGCCCGGCTGAACGGCTTCGGCGGAGTGTGCCGCTAGCGGCACATGTCATAGCCACCCGTCTCCAGGTGCAAATGATCGCGGTGCGCCGCGTTGTAGTCAGGGCCGAGCACACCATTGAAGAAGCGGCATGCGCCGCGGTGCGCATCGAGCAACAGCAGGGCGGCGGGATCGTTCGTGCCTGCCGGGCCGGCCGCGCCGCTGCGAGGCCAGGCTTGCAGTACCGTGATGCGCCTGCCGCTGGCCAGCGTCAGGCCGGCAACATCGAGCGCATCGGCCGTCGCGTGCCGGCTGCGCGAAGCACCCGGCACGGCACCTTCGCCGCGGTTCACGTTGCGGCAGGCGTAGCTGCCCAGGTGTTCGATGGCCATCACGGGCTGATCGAAGTGCTGAATAGCGGCCGGCTGCAGCGCATGCCTCTCCCACATGAAGAAGGAAAGCGCCATGGGGCAGCTCAGCGAAGGCGCCGTGCCAAGGCGCACGCCGGCCGAGCGTAGCCTCACCGCGTTTGTGAAGCCGCAGCCCGGTGCGGTGACGCGGTCGGGCAGCAAGTCGTACTGCATCCCGGTTTGCGCCAGCGCAGCAAGGCAGCGCGCAGGTTCACTGCGGGCGCGCGAAAGTTTGAAGCCGGTCAGCCAGTCGGGTGCCGCCGCCACATCGAGCGGAGCCCACGGATTGAAGCGCTCCGGAATCACCAGCCTGCCGGTAGCAACACCCCACGCGGCCAGCAGAGGCGCAGCGAGCACGGCACACACAAACGCCGCGCCGAGCCAGCGCTTGCGGCCCGACGGTTCCAGCTCTTTTTCTGGATCGTCAGAAGGATCCAAGGCCATGGTCCATTGCCTGCTTCAGCGTGGAGCTTCAATGAGCGGATCGAGCATTGCGCGCAATCGTCTTATCGCAATTTCATGCCGCAGCGTCTGCGCCCCGCGTCCATAGGTCATTGCCTTGCGAATGAGCCGCAGCTGTTCGCGCTGCAGCTGGGTCTTCAGGCGCCTCGCTCGCAGGCCGAATGTCCAGCCGATTTCCATGCGAACCTTGTAGCGCAGCAGCGGCGCGCCCAGGCGAATCCACTCGTCGTCGCGGATCAAGTCGCGCTCGGGCACAAAGTACGCCGCAAGCGCGTGAAGGTAGGTGCCGTTCTCGCGCGCGGCAACGCGCCAGAACAGCCCTGCCGCAATCATTGCGGGAATGCCCTTGACCACAAGCAGCACCGCCATCTCGCCATAGCCGCCGCCAAAAAGATCTTCCAGCCACGGTGAGTTCCAGATGAAATGCATGGCCCAGGCCAGCGCAAAGCACAAAAGCGCGCAGCCGATTCTTGCTGCCATGGGCCGCTCCGGGTGCAGCAGAAACCACGCCACCCCAAAAGATGCGATGGTGGTGTAGGCCGCATGGCTCCAGAGCCCGCTCAGCAGCCCGCGCGTCAGCAGGTTGAGCAGCACCGGGTACACCTGGTTCTCGAGCGGAAAGTGCAGCGAGGCGTTGACGGTGTAGGTGAGGTTTTCAACCACCTGAAAGCCCAGCCCCGCCATGGCACCGACGATGAGCACTGAGAGGTAGGTCTGGAACTGGTTGCGCGCCACGAGAATCAGCAAGACCACACCGGCAAGCTTCAGGAACTCCTCGGTAATCGGGCCCGCGATGGCCGGCCCCCAGACTGCCACGAAGTCGGGCGACACCAGCTTGGCGCACAGGCTCTGTATGGCAATGTTTGCAGGCGCGGCAAAGTACACCGCCCCCAGGCCGCCCCACGCAAAGGCCAGCACAAAGGCTTCTGGCGGATGCTGTTCGAGCAGATCGAGCGTGCGAAAGACCAGAAGAAAAAGCAGTGTGTAGATGCCCCACACCAACAGTCCGAGCAGCGCCGTAACGGGAACGACGCGGAACCCGACCGAGAACATGCTGAAGGTATAGAACAGCCCGTTGACGATGAGTGCCGCCAGCAGCCAGAAGGCCGCGCGGCGCGGCTGGAAGAACGAATCGGTGCCCACTGGCCATTCGCCGCGGTCTTGCTGTCGGGTGAGTTCGAGGTTCACTCCGGGGCCTCCAGGTCCATCGACTCGAGCATGCTCCTCGCGTCGGCCATTGCGTCGTTCAGGCCTTCGCTTGCGCCGTAGACGTCGATCTGCACGAGGGAGCGGCGCTGCAGGTCGACCACCTGCCAGAAGCGGCCCGCCAGTTTGGAACCGTAGTAGGCAAAGGTCTTGCCCTGCAGGCCCCACGGCGTGACAAAGCCCGACACGTCGCCGTCGATCTGCAGGCCCTGGCCGCGTTCCATGAAGCGCTGCTGCCGCACCAGAGGCCCGTCGGGCCCACCTGCCCATTGGCCGGTGGTCACCAGGAACTTGTGGCCGCCCTTGAACAGCATCAAAGACCGTCCGGCCCTGGAGCGGGACACGTCCATTTCCCAACCTTCGGCGGGTACGAACCTGGCGTGCCCGACCGAGACGGTTTCCCCCGCGGGCAGCGGCCGGCTTCCGGGTGTGCGGCTGTCCCACAATTTCAGGCCGCCCACGTACCCGGCAATGGCGAGCAGAACGGCAAGCGCCCCCGGCCAGGTGCGATACGGAATGCGGCGTGACGGTTCGGGCATGTTTTGATCGTGCCACACCGCCGGCGGCAGATCTTGCATTGGCCTGAAGCGCGACTATCCTCCACAGCCGTTGCAATTGAAGTACCCGCTGAACCTCAAGAGAGCGAATATGAAAAAGACCGAAGTAGGCCAGGACTTGCCGGCGCCGGAACTCATCTCGAGAAAAATTGCCGAGCTCGGCGACTGGCGCGGCGACACGCTGGCAAGAATGCGCAAGCTCATCCAGCAGGCAGACCCGGAGGTGGTCGAAGAGCTTAAATGGATGGGCACGCCAGTGTGGTCGCACAACGGCATCATCTGCACCGGCGAGACCTACAAGGGCAAGGTAAAGCTCACCTTTGCCAAGGGAGCATCGCTGAAAGACCCGGCGCGCCTTTTCAACTCGAGCCTTGACGGCAATGTGCGCCGCGCCATCGACATTCTCGAAGGAGAAACGGTCGACGAGGCCGCCTTCAAGGCGCTGGTCCAGGAGGCGGTTGCGCTCAACAGTTCGGGCAAGCCCAAGGCTTCGAAGAAGGCGAAGGCCTGAGCAAGGACTGCTGCGTCAACCGGGCTACCAGAAAGCGTCGTCCTCGCGCTCACGCACTGCCTTGACGCAATGCTCCGCAAGCTTGCGAACGAGCTCTTCGGGCACTGGTTTGTCGTAGGGGAGCTGAAGGTAGTTCCTGGTTGTCCTGTGCTTTTCGAGCTCTTTGCCAAACGCCTTCAGCGCCGCCTCGGTAGGTGCAAAGTTGACATGTGCCTTGTGCGCTGAAAAAGCGAACAGGAACCGCGGTTCCACGAAGAAGGGCGTTCCCCATTTGATCGTTTCTTCCGCGTCCGGCGCAACGCTTTTAAGAATGGCATACACGCGGCGCAGATGCGGCCGGCCCTCGGGCGGGGCTCCCTCGATGTATTCGGCGATCGTGCCCGGGTGTTTGTTTGCCATTTTTTCTTGCTTCGGCCCTCAGCCGCGGCCCTGGATCATCTTCCATCCGTTGCCGGAAGGGTCGCGAAAGCCGGCATCCACCGTGCCGTAGCGCTCTACGGGCTCCTGCGTGAACTCTACCCCCAGGGCTTGCATGCGGGCGTGGGCTGCGCGGCAATCGTCCACTGTCAGCACGAGCGGTGGCATCGCGCCCTTGGCCACCATGGCGCGCAGCGCCTGCGCGGTCGCCTCGTCGTGCACCGGCGGGCCGGGCAGAAAAAGGCCGAGCTGGAACGACGGCTGCTCCGGGTGCTGCACCGTGAGCCAGCGATAGCCGCCATTGCCCACGTCCGTGTGGACCCGGAAGCCGAGCTTGTCTACATAGAACGCCAGCGCTTCGTCTTGGTCGCGCACATACAAACCGACGACATCGATGCCCTGTTTCATGAACTCTCCTGTTGTTGTTCGGGCATGTTTGTACCGTTTGCCGCCTGGCGCCGCTTCTCCGAAACTGCGGTCGTGAGGCCGGGCCGGCGCGCGGCGTTCACGATGCACACAGGCACAGCGCCGAGTTCTCGCGGTGCCTGCCGGCCTTGCGAGCGCACGGCGCTCGGGCTGTTGCCGGTAACGTCGCGAAATGTGCGCCCGAAGGTGCCCAGGCTCGCCCAGCCGGTGTCGAAGGCAATGTCGGTAATGGGCAGGTCGGTTTCGCGGAGCAACGCCATTGCCCGCTCGATGCGCCGCGTGAGCAGATACCGGTGGGGAGGAATACCGAAGGCCTGCTTGAACGATCTTGCAAAGTGAGCCTCGGACACACCGCTTACCTCTGCGAGCCGCACCACGGGCCATTCCTCGTGCGATGCGGCGTCCATGCGGTCTTTTGCACGCAGCAGCCGCCGAAGCAGGGCAGGGTCTTGCGGGGAAGGGGCTTCGCTCATGCGGCCTCCTGAAGGTTCGAGTTCACGGTCAAGGCCATGCCTGGTCTGGTTTGGTCTGGTTCGTTCGTGGGGTGAATTGCGGTGCCGGATAATGCCCGCCAAGGCTGCCTGGAACAGCTGCGCGCTCAGCCAGGAAGCACTCCCGATCGTATAGCTCACAAGTACTCCACATGACCATCGAAACGCAAGACGACGTCGTAGCATTGAAACGAATCGGGAGAATAGTCTCGTTCGTGCTGCAGCAGATGCTCGACGCCGCAGAACCCGGCATGACCACGCGCGAGCTCGACTTGCTTGGCGAAAAGCTGCTCGAAGAACATGGCGCACGTTCTGCGCCTAGGTTGACATACAACTTCCCTGGCGCGACATGCATCAGCATCAATGAACAGGCGGCGCACGGAATTCCCGGAGACCGGATCATCAACGCAGGAGACGTCCTCAACATCGACGTGTCGGCGGAACTCGGCGGATACTTTGCCGACACCGGCGGAACCACCGTCGTGCCCCCCACCACCCCGCAGAAAACCCGCCTCTGCCACGCAACGCGCACAGCGCTTGCCCAAGCAATGAAGAGCGCGCGCGCCGGACAACCGATCAATGCAATTGGAGCCGCCATCGAGCGCACCGCAAAGGCATACGGTTTCAAGATCATCGAAAACCTGGGAAGCCACGGCGTGGGCCGCGCGCTGCACGAAGAGCCGGAGCACATCGCCGGCTACTTCGATCCCTCGGACAAGCGCGTTCTGCAAGAGGGCATGGTCATCACCATCGAACCTTTTCTCTCGACCAGGAGCCGTATCGTTACCGAGGCTGCCGATGGCTGGACGCTCGCAGGCGCAAGCGGAAACCTCTCTGCGCAATACGAGCACACGATGATCATTACCAAGGGCGCTCCGATCGTCGTTACGCAGCACTGACCGCAGCAGCAGCGGGAGCGGCCGTGGTCATGCGGCCGCCGGCTGTGCAGTCGAGCACACGCGGTTGCGGCCTCCTGCCTTGGCCGCATACAACGCCTTGTCCGCGGCACGAATCAGTTCTTTCGACTGCGCCTTCCCCGTTGCGGGAATGAGCGCGTCAACGCCGGCGCTCAGCGTCACGAATCCGTCGGCAACGCCGGAATGTTCTATCTTCAGGTCCCGCACGGCACTGCGGATGCGCTCGGCCAGCACCACGGCCCCTTTCACGTCGGTGTTGGGCAGCAGCACGGCCATTTCCTCTCCGCCATAGCGGGCCGCAAGGTCGCCCGGCCGCTGTGATGCAAGGTTTGCGATGGTGCGGCCGATGGTCTGCAGGCACTCGTCGCCCGCGGCGTGGCCATAGATGTCGTTGTACTGCTTGAAGCAGTCTACGTCCATCATGATCAAGGCCAAGGTGCTGGCGGTGCGTGCCGCCCGGCTGAACTCGTTGTCCAGCATCATGTCGAACTGCCGACGGTTTGCGAGCCCTGTCAGGCCGTCTTCCATGGCCAGGGTGTTGAGTGTCTTGTTCAGTGTTTCCAGCGCATCGCGTGCCTGACGCAGCTCGGCCTCGGTTCGCGTTTGCAGCTGGAGCTGCCTCACCAGCCGCCACCCGATGAAGCCGATGATCAATGTCAGCATGGCGACGCCGCCCGAATGCCAAAGCGTCTCGCGCCACCAGTTGGCCAGGATCTCGTCCTTGGACAGGGCCGCGGCAACGAAGAGCGGATAGTTGTCGAGCCGCTGGAAGCTGTTCAATCGCGTGACGCCATCCACCGCCGACTTGAAATACGCCATTCCCACGGGGCCTTGTGCTGCGTAGGTGCGGAAGAGTTCGGTGCCAAGCATGTTGCGGCCCGGGGCGTCGTCGCTGTAGGGCCGGCGGGTCATCATCGTGCCGTTCTCGTGCACCAGCGCAACGGCGCCTGCCTTGCCGATGTCCAGGCTTTCGTAGAACCTGGAGAAAAAGTCGAGGTGGATCGTCGCGAGCGCCACACCCGCAAAGCTGCCATCCGCATGGTTGATGCGCCGCGAGATCGGCAGCAGCAACCTGCCGGTGGTTCGGCTCTTTACCGGAAGGCCGATGTGCGGCCCGCGCTCCTCGTGCGTGCGGTGGAAGACAAAATACTCCCTGCTGGCGTTGTTCAGGTTTTCCGGCTGCGTGGGGCGGGAGTTTGCGACCCAGTTTCCATCCTTGTCGTAGATGTGCAAACCGTCGAACTGCGGCAACTCGGCAACACGTGTTGCAAGCACCTTGCGAAGCCGCGCGACATCGGCCTGGTCGGTGCCGTCGTGCTCGACGCGTTCCACCATGCCCACCAACACCGTATCGGCCTTCTTGATTGCGTCATCTGCCTGCTGCGCCATGGCACGGGCGAGGTTCGACGTTGCCACGCCCATCTGCTCGAGATGATCCGAGCGCGATTGCCAGCTGTTCCATCCGTCGATCGCAAGAAGAATGGCGCAGACGACGACCACGAAAGCCGTCGTGCGGAAGGCGATTGACGGTCGATGGAGCATCAGGAGTGCTATCGGGGTTGACCAGAAGAGCTTTTGTCGTACTCTGACACATCTGCGCGAGGATTGATACCGGCAGAAGGGGGCCTTTCTCGGATAGCTCGCTCATGGAGCATGCAGGAGCGATGACCCTGGTCGTGGAGCGTGCATGTGGAGACAGGTGCTCCAGCTTTTACTTTCTGACGAATTTCAGGTGCGTCACGTTCGACGCCGCGACCGTCTTCACCAAGGCAAGCGAATCCAAAGAGTTGACGCCGTCGAACAGCCGCTCTCCGCCGCCGAGCAGGATCGGCGCAAGATGCAGTTGCATTTCATCGACCAGGCCCGCCTGCAGGTACTGCTGTGCGGCTTTGGCGCCGCCTGCCAGAGCCACGTCCTTTCCGAGCGCTGCGCGACGGGCTTGATCCAGTGCACTCTCGATGCCGTCGGTCACGAACGTAAAGCTCGTGCCGCTCTCCATGATCAATGGGTCGCGCGGGTGATGCGTCAGCACGAACACGGGGTGATGAAACGGCGGATTGCTGCCCCACCATCCGTTCCAGGGCTCCGTGTTGTTCCAGGGCCCCCGGCCGCCGCCGAACATGTTGCGGCCCATGATGGTGGCACCGATGTTGGTGAGTTCTTCTTCCATCACCGCCGTGCTCTCGTTCACCACGCCACCCTCCAGGCCGTGCGGACGTCGCCAGGCTTCCAGCGGAAATACCCATTCGTGCAGCTGTTCGCCGCCAACGCCCAGCGGCTCTTGCAAGCTCTGGTTCGGACCGGCGACAAATCCGTCCAGCGAGATCGAGATTCTGAATCGAAGCTTTGACATGCGTTCGCCTCTTGCAAGTGGCAATGAAGCGGCAAGTCTAGAAGCTGCGGGTTGACGCGGCAATGACAACAAGAACTCGGTTTCTGCCAAAAGGCCTGAGCGAGTGTTTCAATGACGCTCACTGAGCAGCACGGTTCCATGCGCAAGAACGCTGGTCCGGTCATCTGCACCCTTTACCCAGCCCTGCATCTCGATGATGCTGCCGCCTCTCGGGCGGGCCGCAATCGACAAGACGTTCCATTCGATGAGAACCGTCTCGCTTGCCAGCACGGGGCGCAGCAGATCGACCGAGAAGTTGATTCCCAGCACGTTGCCTTTCTTGGCAAAGTGGCTGGCGGTCAATCCCATCAACAGGGATGTGGTGTGGGTGCCGCTTGCAATCAGGCCGCCGAACCGCGTACCTTTTGCAAACTCGGCGTCGTGGTGCAGGGGGTTGTCGTCTCCTGCGGCCTCGGCAAATCTCTTGACCTGCTCTTCGTCGAATGCATGCTTCCGGGAGAAGCGGTAGCCGGGCTCGATGGGCGCACCGGCAGCGGGCTCGAACTCAACCATGCTGGTCCGCCAGAGCGGTAATGGCTTCCTGGCTTCCGGCTTGCTGGCGCAGCCTGAATTTCTGGATCTTGCCGGTCGCCGTCTTGGGCAAGCTGCTGAACACCACGCGGTGCGGGCACTTGAAGTGGGCAAGCCGCTCCCGGCAGAAGGCAATGATCTCCTGTTCCGACGGTGCCGCGACACCTGCCTTGAGTTCGATGAACACGCACGGCACCTCGCCCCATTTCTTGTCGGGCTGCGCTACCACCGCGGCATGCAGGACTGCGGGGTGTCCGTGGACCACGTCTTCAACCTCGACGGACGAGATGTTCTCGCCGCCGGAAATGATCACGTCTTTCGAGCGATCGGTAATCTGCGCATACCCGTTGCCATGGAGCACCGCCACGTCGCCGGTACGAAACCATCCGTTGGCGAGCGCCTTGCGTGTTGCGGCTTCGTTCTTGAAGTAGCCCATCATGACCGTGTTGCCGCGCAGCATGAGTTCGCCGGCGGTCTTGCCATCTTGAGGAACCGCTGCCAGCGTGTCCGCGTCGCCGACCATGAGGCCTTCGAACATGGCGGCTCGCACGCCCTGGCGCACCCGCAGCTTGCCTTGCTGGGCCTGGGGAAGATCGTCCCAGCCGTCTTGCCACACGCAGCTCACAGGCGTGCCGCAAACCTCGGTAATGCCGAACACATGCTCCACGTCGAAGCCCATGGCCAGGACGGCGTTCAACACGGCGAGCGGAGGCGGAGATCCCGCAGTCAGCACGCGTACGGGCCGAGACAGCCTGGTGTTCTGGGCCGAGTCCGCCAGCATGGCCATCACGACGGGCGCTGCGCACAGATGATCGATCTGGTGCTTGTCGATTGCCTGCAGCACCGCTTCGGCGGACACTCTTCGCAAGCAGACGTGGGTGCCCGCCGCAGCTGTCACGGCCCAGGTGAAGCACCATCCGTTTGCGTGGAACATGGGCAGCGTCCACAAGTATCTCGGCGCCCGGGGCATGGCCCAGTTCGTGATCTGCAGCAGGCTCATGAGGTAGGTGCCGCGGTGGCTGGCGACCACGCCCTTCGGGTCCCCCGTTGTGCCGGAGGTGTAGTTCAGCGCAATGGGCTGCCATTCGTCGCTAGGCCACCGGCCGGAAAAACCTGGATCACCGCTCGCCAGCAGAGATTCGTAGTCGGTCTCGCCGATGGGCTCAGCGGGCAGCGCGAGGTGGTCGTCGATGTCGATGACCGCAGGTGGTTGGTCGAGCAGCTTCAGCGCAGCAGCAACCGTTGCCGCAAATTCCCGATCGACCATCAGCAACTTGCACTCGCCGTGGCGCAGGATGAAGGCGATGCCGTCCGGATCGAGGCGATGGTTGATCGCGTTGAGAACAGCGCCCGCAAGCGGTACGCCAAAGTGCGCTTCGAGCATGGCGGGTGTGTTGGGCGCCAGCACCGATACGGTGTCCCCCGGCTCGATGCCCCGACCCACCAGCGCCGACGCAAGGCGGTAGCAGCGCTCGCGCGTCTGCGCCCACGTTCGCGACAGATCGCCATGCACTACGGCCACGCGATCCGGATGCGCCAGCGCAGCGCGATCGAGAAAGCCGAGCGGAGTGAGCGGCACGTGATTTGCCTCGCAGCGATCGAGGCCTTTTCCATAGGATTCCGCGCTCATGCTTTTGTCTCCTTTGCATTGTTGTGGAACGTCGTGAATGTGGATACCGGCTCCCGTTCGGTGACGAGCGTGTTCTCGATCGAGCACTCGTCCGCGTAGCCCAGGCTCATGCCGCACACGAGCATCTGGCCAGGGGGAATATCCAGCAACTCGGCGATCTGCCGGTGAAACTTCAGGAACGCAGCTTGCGGGCAGGTGTGAAGGCCTCGGCTTCGCGCAGCGACCATCACGCTCTGCAGGAACATGCCGTAGTCCAGCAAGCTACCCTCCTGGAGCGAACGGTCGATCGTGAAGAAAAGGCCGACGGGCGCATCGAAGAACTGGTAGTTGCGCCCGTGCTGCAAATGCATGCGCTGCTTGTCGCCCTTGGCAATGCCAAGCAGGCCGTAGAGATCCCACCCGACCTTGCGGCGCCGCTCCAGGTATGGCGAGAACCATTCACGCGGATAGTAGTCGTAGGGCTCCAGCAGCTCGCCCGATTTGCCGGGGTCGTTGTCGAGCGCCGCAATTGCAGCGGAGAGGCCGGCCTTCGCGGGCCCGGTGAGCACATGCACATGCCACGGTTGCATGTTCATGCCCGAAGCGCTGTAGCGTGCGGTCGAGAGAATTGCTTCGATCTCTTCCCTTGGGACCGGCTTCGGCAGATACGCTCTTACGCTGCGCCGTGTGGCAATTGCCCAATCGACTGCCACCTGCAGCGCTTGTGCACTGAGCGGCGGCGGCATCATTCGGTTCATTCGTGGTTTCCTCGCATCCAACAAGCTCGTGGCGCACGCAAGGTGCGGCTGCGAGCGGAGGTTAGTTCTGCGAGCGGCACAAGCCCATGCCCGGACGCCTCGATTGGATCGGGGCCTTTGGGCATGCAAGCGCCTATGCCGGTTCTGGCGGAGAAGACCGATACGCCCCAGGGCTGACGCCGGTCCACTTCTTGAATGCGCGATGAAAGGCGCTTGTCTCCTGAAAACCCGTTCGGGCTGCGACCTCAGCCACCGTCAACGAAGCGCTCGACAGGAGATCGATGGCAATGTCCCTCCGAAGCTCGTCCTTTACGCGCTGGTAGTTGACGCCCTCCTGTTGCAGGCGGCGCTGGAGCGTGGTGGCAGAAATGCAGAGTTCCTGCGCGAGCTTCTCCAGTTCGGGCCACGCATCCGGCAGTTGGCTGCGCAGGCGGTTGCGAACCTGGGCACTGGTGCTGGCGTCATTGCGGTACTTGACCAGCAGGTTGGCAGGCGCAGCCCGCAAGAAATTGTCGACCGTTTCAGGAGACTCTGCAATCTTCAGATCCAGCAGCTCGCTTGCGAATGCGATGTGCGTGGTCTCGCCGTTGAATCTGACGTTCTCGCAGAACCGCGTGCGGTAGTGGCTGTCGTCGCCCGGCGGCGGGCACCGAAACTGCATTTCGCGCAAGGGGATTCGCCTGTGTACGAGCCAGCAGGCCAAGCCGTGAACAAGGATGAACCAGGTGCCGTAGCCGAACAGCCGTCTCAGCACGCCGCCGTCATGCAGGACTATGCGGGCCTCGTCCTCGGAGCGGACGAGTTCCCCGTGAAAGTCGTCCAGGGTTGCATGAAGAAACCTGAGGATGCGCCGCAGCGCGTGCTCCAGGTTTTCGGAGTTGACCGCCGCGCGAGTCATGAGCGCATAGCTCCCGCGGCGAAGCCCGTGGCTGTCCAGGCCAAAGAATTCGTCGTCCATCAAGTCGGCCAGGGCCACCCACATGCGCGAGTAGGCCGCGGCGGATATGCGCGCACGGGGCGCGTTCAGCAGATCGCGATCAAGCTTTGCGCTTTCAAGAACGCTGGTCATGTCCATGTTCCTGAGCGCCGCGGCGTGAATTGCCTCATGCACGAGCTCGATGGAGACAGTGCCCTTCAACCCTGCCGACTTCATGCAGACTCTCCGAGAATGGTTGCCGCCGCGCCGTTCATCGATCGCTCATTCAGCCAAGCCCCTGCGCCTGCCTCCGCCGCCAGTCGCCCGGCGGCACGCCAAAGCGCCGCTTGAACGCCCGGCTGAAGGCCGCCTCCGACTCGTACCTTGCGTGGTCGGCAATGATCTTGATCGGCAGTTCGCTGCTCTTCAAATGCTTGGCGGCCAGTTGCAGGCGCCAATGCGCCAGGTATTGCATCGGCGGCTGGTCGAGGAAGTGATTGAACCGTTCGCCCAGCACGGTGCGCGACACCCCCACGCCTCGCGCCAGGCTTTCCACGCTCCAGTCTTCCAGCGGCGACGCATGCAGCAGCTTCAGGGCCGAACCAACCACGGCATCGTTGTACGCCGCAAACCAGCCCACCTCGTCGGCTGACAGGCCCTGCATGTGCTTGCGCAAGATTTCCACGAACATCAACTCGGTGAGGCGCGGCAGCATGCTGCGCCATCCGGGCTGCGGCTTGCTCGCTTCGGTCACGGTGTGGTGGATCGTGGTGGACAGCCAGTGGTCGGCAGGCGTGGTGTCGGGGGTGATGTGCAGCACGTCCGGCAGGTGCCGCAGCACGGGGTGAAAGAGCAGTTCGTCGCAGCGTATGAAGCCGCAGATGACACTGGTGCCCACGCCGGCCCCGCCATGTTCGACCAGCGGCATGCCCGCCCATGGAAGCTGCGGCAGCAGCTGTCCGATATGCACCGGCGCGGTGGCGTCGCCGCCGCTCAGGCGGTGAACACCGCCATACGGCAGCAGCACGGCATCGCCACTGTCCAGCCGCACGGGGTCGCGCCCAGGCAGTTCCAGCCTGCATCCGCCGGAGCCGATGATGTGAAAGGGAATGACGCGGCTTGAACCGAGCGCGAGCATTGCGGCCATCTGCCCTGAATCGACGCTCGTCACGCACCAGGGCTCGCGAAACTCGGCGCGAAACAGCACCATGCCGGTCACGTGCATGCTCTCGAGCAAGTCCGACAGCATGTCCCCCGAACGACCCGGCGATGTTTGGGTCAAGACTTCCGGCATTTTGGTCATGGTCTGCCTCCGGCATGAAGCGTACGCTGGCTCCACTCATTCAATGGAGACCACTATGAACACCGACACACGCGATCTGGTTGTTGTTATCACGCATGGCATCGACCATGAATTGTCCTCCGTCGGGCTGGTCATTGCCTTGGGCGGCATGACCTCGGGCCTGAGGGTTTCCATTTTTCTCACCAGCGCCGGCGTCGATCTTGTGCGGCGGGGTGCCTCCGACATGACGCACGTCAAGCCGTTGGAGCCGCTGGCGGACATGCTGCGCGACTTTCTTGCGCGAGGCGGCACGCTCTGGGCGTGCACTCCGTGCGTGAAGAGCCGCGGCTACACGCAGGAAAGCCTGCTGGAGGGCGTGGTCATCGCCGGCTCCAGCGTGATGCACGAGCTGATCAAGCGAGGCGCGGCGACGTTGAGCTTCTAGGTAAAGCGGCGCAGGGGAGGGCATCGATGTCCGCGGCCCTCGGGCTGGCCGCGTTAGAGTCTGGCCAAGTCCACAAGACCCGCCATTCCCCATGCAAGACTTGCAAGACGCACCTGTATCCACGCAACGTTCCCGCCTGCCCCTGCTGATCCGGCTGCTTCCCGTTGGCGCCTGCCTCCTGGCGCTGGGTTGTGCAGCCCCCCGGCCGCCGCCTTCGGCAGGTACCTACAGCACCTCGCCCCTGACGGCCGAGCAGTCGAACGGCGTGGCAATCCACGCGCTCGGCCTGGTCGGTACGCCCTACCGCTACGGCGGCAACACGCCCGAGGGTGGGTTCGACTGCAGTGGGCTGATCGGCTACGTGTACAAGAACAGCGCTGGCCAGGCGATGCCGCGCACGGTTGCTCGACTGGCGGGGTTCGGCCAGCCTGTGCCTGCGTCCGATATCCGGTCGGGCGACCTGGTGCTCTTCGGCGCATCCACGCCGTCGCATGCGGGCATCTACGTTGGCGCGGGGCAGTTCGTGCACGCGCCGTCCACCGGCGGCGAGGTGCGGCTCGACCGGCTCGACGGCGTGTACTGGTCGCGCCAGCCGCTGCAGGTGCGCCGGCTCTGAAGCCGGGGTTTTCTCCGGGTTTTCCATTACGCAAAGCCACGCACGCGGCCCGCGCGGTGCGACGGATGCGGGTTCGGAGCTGACGCGGAACACTCCCGGGTTCAATTCCAGGAGACATTCCCATGCACAGCATCCGCCGCCATCTGGTGTGGCTAGCCGTGGCCGTGCTCGGCGCTTTCGCGCTGGGCACCGTCGCCCTGACGCGCGGTGAAAGCGTCAACGCCCTCTGGGTGGTGACCGCCGCGATCTGCACCTATCTGATCGCCTACCGCTACTACAGCCTGTTCATCGCCGAAAAGGTGCTGGTGCTCGACGGCAACCGCAAGACGCCGGCGCACCGCCACAACGACGGGCTCGACTACGTGCCCACCGACAAGAACGTGCTGTTCGGCCACCACTTTGCGGCCATTGCCGGCGCCGGTCCGCTGGTGGGCCCGGTGCTCGCCGCGCAGATGGGCTACCTGCCCGGCCTCTTGTGGGTGCTGGCGGGCGTGGTGTTCGCGGGCGCGGTACAAGACTTCATCATTCTCTTCATCTCCACGCGCCGCGACGGCCGTTCGCTCGGCGACCTGGTCAAGCAGGAGATGGGGGTGGTGCCCGGAATGATCGCGCTCTTCGGCACCTTCATGATCATGATCATCATCCTTGCGGTGCTGGCGCTGATCGTGGTGAAGGCCCTGGCCGAGTCGCCGTGGGGCACCTTCACGGTGGCGGCCACCATTCCGGTGGCGCTGTTCATGGGCGTGTACCTGCGCTTCATCCGGCCGGGCCGCATCGGCGAGGTGTCGCTGATCGGCTTCGTGTTGCTGATGCTCGCCATCTTCGGCGGGCAGGCCGTGAGCCAGAACCCCGAATGGGCGCCGCTCTTCACCTTCGACGGCAAGGCGCTCACGTGGATGCTCGTGGGCTACGGCTTCATTGCCGCGAGCCTGCCGGTGTGGCTGCTGCTGGCGCCTCGCGACTACCTGTCTACCTTCCTGAAGATCGGCACGATCATCGCGCTGGCCATCGGCATCGTGTTTGTCATGCCCACGCTGCAAATGCCGGCCATCACGCAGTTTGCGCAGGGCAACGGCCCGGTGTGGTCGGGCAGCCTGTTCCCGTTTTTGTTCATCACCATTGCGTGCGGTGCGGTGTCGGGCTTCCATGCGCTGATCTCCTCGGGCACCACGCCCAAGATGCTCGACAACGAGCGTCATGCGCGCTTCATCGGCTACGGCGGCATGCTGGCCGAATCGTTCGTGGCGGTCATGGCGCTGGTGGCGGCTTCGTGCATCGAGCCGGGCATCTACTTTGCAATGAACAGCCCGGCCGCGCTGGTGGGCAGCACCGCGCAGCAGGCGGCGCAAACCATTTCGAGCTGGGGCTTCGTGGTGACGCCCGAAATGCTGGTGCAAACCGCCAAGGACGTGGGCGAGACCACCATTCTTGGCCGCGCGGGCGGTGCGCCGACGCTCGCCGTGGGCATGGCCCACATCCTCCACCAGGTGATCGGCGGGCAGGCCATGATGGCCTTCTGGTATCACTTCGCCATTCTGTTCGAGGCGCTGTTCATCCTCACGGCCGTGGACGCCGGCACCCGCGCGGGCCGCTTCATGCTGCAAGACCTGCTGGGCAGCTTCGTGCCCGCGCTCAAGCGCACCGATTCGCTGCCGGCCAACCTGTTTGCCACGGCACTGTGCGTGGCGGCCTGGGGCTACTTTCTCTATCAGGGCGTGGTCGATCCGCTGGGCGGCATCAACACGCTGTGGCCGCTGTTCGGCATTTCCAACCAGATGCTGGCCGCCGTGGCCTTGCTGCTTGGCGTGGTGGTGCTGTTCCGCATGAAGCGCGAGCGCTATGCATGGGTGGCCATTGCGCCGGCCGCATGGCTTCTGGCCTGCACGCTCACGGCCGGCTGGCAGAAGATCTTCTCGCCCGACCCGAAGATCGGCTTTCTCTCGCACGCGGCCAAGTACACGGAGGGCCTGGCCAACGGCGTGCTGGTGGCACCCGCGAAGACCACAGAGGCCATGTCGCGCATCGTCTTCAACGACCGGCTCGATGCCGCGCTGTGCGCACTCTTCATGTTCGTGGTGCTGAGCGTGCTGGTGTACAGCGTAAAGGCGTGCCTTGCTGCGCGCGCGGCCAACCGGCCCACCGCGCAAGAGACGCCTTTCGAACCGATGGCCGCATCGGCCGCGCGCTGAGCACGGCCATGGCGCTTGCATTGCCGGAAGCGGGGCGCTACTTTGCCCGCTCGCTCAAGCAGTCGCTGCGGCTGATGGTCGGGCTGCCCGACTACGACGCCTACCTGACCCACATGGCGGCCACGCATCCCGGCCAGCCGCCGATGAGCTACGAGGCCTTCTTCCGCGAGCGCCTCGAAGCGCGGTACGGCGGAGGCAAGGGCCGCTGCTGCTAGACGGCGAGATCCGGTCGTCCGTTCTGTTCGCTTGACCCGCGCGGAATGCGGGTGATAGCCTGAGAAAGCCCGCGCCAGCGGGCTTTCCTTCGTCCAACCTCGAACGAACAACAGAACGGAATCCATGACTCTTCTTCATAAGCGCCGTCACTTCACAAAACCCGCGCCATTGCGCGCCGCCTGCCAGGGCGCAGTATTGGCCTGCGCGCTGTTCGCCGGCAGTGCCATGGCGCAGAAGCCGCACCAGGGTGCGCTGGACGCAGCCACGCAGCAGAAGGAAGAAGCGCTGAAACTGCTGGAGCAAATGGTCAACATCGACTCCGGCTCGGCCAATACCGAGGGGCTCGACAAAGTGCGCGAGATCGTCGTTGCAGAACTGCGCAAGCTCGACGCCCGCATCGAGACTTTTCCGGCGGAGCCGCATCCCGGCACCAACGTGGTCGCCACCATCACCGGGCAGGGCAAGAAGAAGATACTGATCCTCGCCCACATCGACACCGTGTTCAAGGAGGGCACGGCCGCGGCCAAGCCGTTCTACATCAAGGACGGGCGCGCCTACGGCCCCGGCGTCATGGACAACAAGGGCGGCGTGGTCGCCGGGCTCCAGGCATTGAAGATCCTGCAGACGATCGGCTTCAAGGACTATGGGCAGATCACTTTCCTCATCGACACGAACGAAGAGGTCGGATCGGTGGGCACCAGCGCGCTCATCGAGCGCATTGCCAAGCAGCATGACGTCGCGTTGAACCTGGAGCCGGGCCGCCCTGCCGACGGGCTGGTGGTGGAGCGCAAGGGCTCGGCCACGGCGCTCATCGAAGTGAAGGGGCTGGCCTCGCATGCGGGCGTTGCGCCCGAAGCGGGTCGCAACGCGGCCATGGAAGTGGCGCACCAGGTGCTGCAACTGTCGAAGACGGGCGATGCCGCGAAGAAGACCACGGTCAACTTCACGGTGCTCAGCGCCAACGGGCCGACCAACGTGATTCCCGCCACTGCAAGCGCCAAGGGCGATGTGCGCGCCGCCACGCCCGAAGAGCTCGACCGCGTCGAGAAAGACCTGGCGCGCATCTCGCAGAACAAGCTGATTCCCGAGACCGAAGTGCGCGTGCGGCTCATCCGCGGCCTGCCGCCGATGCCGCGCTCGCCTGCATCGGACAAGCTCGTTGCCATGGCCGAAGGCATCTACGCCGAGATCGGCAAGAAGCTCACCATCGAAAGCAGCGGCGGCGCGGCCGATGCAAGCCTGGTGGCCGGGGTGGGCGTGCCGGTGCTCGACGGCTTTGGCATTGTGGGCGGCGGCATTCACACGCCCGAGGAATACGCCGAGGTTGAAAGCGTGGTGCCGCGGCTCTACCTGTTGTCGCGCATGCTGATGGACCTGAGCGCCAACTGAACTTGGCAAGGCACGGACTCAGGCTCCGCCTGAGCCTGCCTGTGTGAAATCCCGTTTCTTTTTGCAAGTGCTTGCTGCCACGATGCCCTCCACCCGAACAACCGGTGGAGAGCATCGATATGGCATCCGAATTGAATCAAATCGCAAGTTGGTCGCTGCGCTGGCGCGTTGTGCTGGCGGGTGGACTGTGCCTTGTGGCGGCGCTCTCTGCGGCGCGGCCGCCCGATCCGAATGTCGTGCTGCATGCGGAGCAACGGTTCCAGCTGGCGCTCGAAGCGCAGACGGCCCGCGACTACCGCACCATGCTCGATGAGCTCCGGCAAGCCGCAGGGCAGGGCAGCGCCGAGGCGCGGGAGATGCTGGGCATGGTGCTGCTGGCTGGGCCCGCGCTCTATGGTTCCGCCGTCAAGGCAGACCGCTGCGAGGCTCGCGGATGGATGCTCAAGGCTGCGTTGCAAGGCAGCGATACGGCGAAGACGCAGCTCGTTTTTCTGAACAGGTTGCGCCAGTCTCCGGCCGGAAGAAGCGTTTGCGAATAAATTTGCGAACAGCTTGCGAGCGGGTCGGCGGATGGGTCCGCGATGATTCTGCGTCCGGGCTGCCGTGACCTGCGGTTACCAGAGGCTGTGCGAGGATGCTTCTTCCGAAATTGCGGGGCTAGACTCTTGGCTCGCAAACCCCTCGGTACCCTCGGTACGAGACAGACTCATCATGAAACCCTGGTTGATCTACATCGCGCTCGCTTCGGCGGGCACCGCCAACGCCGCCGCCGAAAATTGCGAGGCCTTGCGTTCCCAGATCGAATCGAAGATTGCCGCAGCCGGCGTCACACGGTTCACGGTTGCCACCGTCGATGCCAACGCCGAGGCGGGTGGCCAGGTGGTGGGGAGCTGCGAACTTGGCAGCAAGAAAATCGTTTATCAGCGTGAAGGCGCACCACCACCCGCGCCGGACGCGGCCTCGGGCGGCGCGCCTCCTCGCGGGGCCGACGAACGCATCTTGACGGAGTGCAAGGACGGCACGGTTTCCGTCGGCGGCGACTGCAAGCGGTAAGCCGCCGGCGCAGAGCCTCTTCCGGAGAAAAGAACCTTGTCATCCAAAGCCTTTCGCATCGCACTCTCGACGTCGGCCGCTGCCATTGGCGGCATCGCGGCGTACTGGACCCTTTTGGCAACGCGCCAGGGGCACATCCTGTTCAACGCCCGAAAGCTTCCGGTCGTTCATCTGTCGGACGACTTTTCTACCTACTCGCACACGGTGCCTGGCGGCATGGTGCGCGGATATGTCTATCACCCGCACGGCGAGGAGGCGCTGCAAGACCTCTTCATTTATTTTGCCGGCCGGGGCGAAGACGTGCGCGCCACCGCGCAGGCGCTGCACTGGCTGCCCGAGGGCTTCGGGTTTGCCGCCGTCAACTACCGAGGCGTGGCCGATTCGCAAGGCCATCCGTCCGAGATCGCATCGGTTGCAGACGCCATCCAGTTCGCCCGCCACTTGCGCAAGGCCTTTCCGCAGGCGCGCCTGCACGTGGTGGGCCGCAGCCTGGGCACAGGCGTTGCCATCCAGCTGGTCGCTCAACAGGAGTTCTCCAGCCTGCAACTGGTCACGCCCTACGACTCGATGCTGGAAGTGGCCAAGAGGCGCTTTCCGCTCGTGCCGCTTTCATTGCTGCTGCGGCACCGCTTCGATTCGCTGACGCACTGCAAGGAGGTGGCCGCCAAGACGCAGGTGCTGCTGGCCGAGCATGACGACGTGGTGCTGCCGGAGCGCTCGCAGAAGCTCATTGCCGCATGGCCGACACCCGTGGCGGTGCAAACCGTTCCCGGCTCCGACCATCACAGCATCATGGGGCTCGAAGCGACCTGGCTGCATCTTGTCGACTTTGCGCTGACGTCCATCCTTCCAGAGCCGAAGGCCGCTTGACGGCCTAGGTGGTCCAGATGCGCGGCGAGCTGGGGGGCAACTGCCACAGCTCTGCGCGCCATGCCTGCCACACCTGCCGCAGCAGCTGCATCGCGGGCTCGACCACCGGTGCGAGCACGCGCAGCACGACGATCTCGGCATGCGGGCTTGTTGCGCCCGCACTCTCTTGCAGGCCGTGCGCATCGATGGCCGAACGTGCAAGCGCCAGCAGTGCCTCGCGCCGCGCCCGCGCGGCGGGCGAACCCGAGACGAAGAACAGCGACGCAATGCACCGATGCCCGCCAAGGCCCAGCGGGCTTTGCAGCAATCGATGGTCCGCCGCGTCGATGCGCCCGCGCTCCATCCAGGTGCCCGGCACTTCGATGTGCTGCAAATACGTGCCGCGTTCGAAAGGCTGGTTCGCATTGGGCAAGCCCAGCGCGGTCACGTCCCAGCCGATCATCTCGGCGCCCGGTTCGGCTTCGATGGTGAGGCGGTTCTCGGCCTGGCATCCGCTGTAGCAGATGGCCTCCAGCGGCAGCCATTCGAGCCGCGCACCCTGCGCGAGCCGGATGCGCGTGCGCTGCAGCGCCAGTTCGCCTTCGGAGCGGTAGAAGCGCGAAGCACCCGGCGTGGTGATGAGCCCATGGCTGCCGTCGGCCGCTTCGATGTCGATGTCCAGCGTGTCGCCGCCTACCAGTCCGCCCGGTGGATGCACCAGCACGTTGTGGCAGATCGCATCGCCTTCGGGATAGAGGCTCTGCAGGATGCGCAGCGGCCCGTCGTGGCGAAAGCGTGCAACGCTGCGGGCGGATTCCTGTCGGTAGTCAAGATGAAGATTGGCGTGCCAGGGCATCCCTGGAGTCTAGTCGGGCCTCTTCGTCCTCTTTACTTCCACGCTCCGTCGTGCGCTGCGCTGGCTTCGTCCAGTAGAGCGGGCCCGATACATTCGATCGGGTGGGGCGACGCGCGAAAAACGTCGCGGCACGACAGCTCCGCATCGCGCTGGTCTTGCCGCTCGCCGCGAAACACGCGAAGCCGCTCGGCGTCGATGCCGAACACCACGCGGCCGATGTTCGACCAGAAGATGGCGCCCGCGCACATCACGCAGGGCTCGCCCGATGCATAGATGGTGGCGCCCGCAAGCTCTTCGCGCGTGAGGCCTTTGCCGGCCAGCGCACGCAGTGCGTTCACTTCCGCATGGGCGGTGCAGTCGCCGGTCTCGGTGTTGCTGTTGCCTGCTTCGGCCAGCACTTCGCCGGCGGCCGAGACGATGACCGAACCGAAAGGCCGGTTGCCGCGCCGGCGCGCCGCGTGCGACCAGACGATGGCTTTGCGGAGGTACCGCTCATCGCGATCGTCGAGCGTGGTTTCTTCAGGGAGTACGTTGTGGCTGTTGCTGGTGTTCATGCCTTGGGTAATGTCTTGGCTCATGGTCTGGATCATGACCGGAGAAGGATGCGTTCGCTGCGCAATGGCAGCATCGAAGTATTGAAGATGGCGTCGGACGCGGGCTTGACCTTGAGGCCGAATACATCGACGACTTCGTCGACCTGCTGCTCGAGCGTGAGTTTCTTTATGTCGCCCAGGCCGTGGCTCCGCGTGTCGGCCGCGCCCACGTATTGCGCGGTGACGCCCCAGCGCTCGAGCTCCATCTTTTCGTCGAGGATGGGTTCGCGCTGGCGCATGGCCGCAATGCTTGGCGCGGGGTTGGCAAAGGTCTCGACGATGGCGCGATTGGTGGCGCGCAGAAAGGCCGCAACCAGCTTGGGGTTCTGCGCAATGAGATTGCTGCTCGCAAGAATGGCGTTGCCGTACAGGTCGACGCCCGCGTCCGAATACTTGAGCACCGACAGATCGTCTGCCTTCATGCGTGCAAAGAGCGAAATGGCGGAATCATGGAAGTAAGTGGCTG
Organism: Variovorax sp. 3319; assembly: GCF_031456585.1. NCBI lineage: Bacteria > Pseudomonadati > Pseudomonadota > Betaproteobacteria > Burkholderiales > Comamonadaceae > Variovorax > Variovorax sp. 3319. The sequence continues at coordinate 13,759 of NZ_JAVDUZ010000012.1, read as the reverse complement.
CATCGACGTCGCCGCGCACCATCACGTTGTCGCGTGCGCTGAAGTCGGTGGTCTGCCACTGGAACGCATCGCTGCGCATGCCTTGCTTGCGCGCCACCATCGGCCACGCGCGGCGCGTCGATTCAACGGCGGCTGCGGCCACCTTCTTGCCCGCAAGGCTCTTGAAGTCGCCGGTTACACCGCGGTCCTTGCGGCCGATGATCACGAAGGGTGCGCGGTTGTAGTACTGGTACACGGCCTGCACCATCGGGGTGCCGGGGTTCTGTGCATTGAACTCGACCAGCGAGCTGATGTCGCCCAGGCCCATCTGGTAGACGCCGCTCGCAATGCGCGTGATCGACGCGACCGAGCCCGCGCCTGTGTCGATGGTCACGTCCAGGCCTTCGTCCTTGTAGTAGCCCTTGCTGTGCGCAAGAAAGAACGGCGCGGTCTGGCCGTTGATGCGAAAGTCGAGCGTGAACTTGAGCGGGGTCAGCTTGCCGCCGCCTTGGGCAAAGACGGCAGGAGCGGCAAGGGTGGCGGCACTGGCCGCAAGAAAGAATCGACGTTGCATATGGGGCCTCGGAATCTTCGGGTCTTGAACCCTCCCGCCCAAGGCAGGAGGCACTTCAAGAGCAATTTCCGGGCGGGCGCACAACGATGGTGCGTGCGCTGCTGAACGCTTCTACTCTTGCGCAAGTTCATGCACGAGCCATGCCAAGCCGCATGCCATGTTCTTTTGCTCGGGCATTGCAATCAGGTGCTTGGAGGCTGCGCCGGCCCGCGCCACAATGCGGGCGCGCAATTTGCATGGCAAGTGCGCAGAGTAGAAGCGTTCAGCCCTCGCGGCAGGAAATTGCTCTTTCAAGTTCGTCCGTACCCACGCGCAACAGAAGGAGTCCACGCATGCTCGTTACCCAACAACCCGTCTTCCGCAAGTTCTGGCATGCCGTCATGCCGCTTTCCGAGCTTGCCAAAGGCCCCAAGCCCTTCACGCTGCTGGGCGAAGACATCGTTCTTTTCATTGACGCCGACGGCCAGCCCGCTGCGCTTCGCGACCGTTGCTGCCACCGCACCGCAAAGCTCTCGAAGGGCTGGTGCGTCGATGGCGAAGGCAAGGCCTGCTGGCAGGGCGCCATTCAATGCGGTTATCACGGCTGGACCTACGACCGCAGCGGACAGGTAATTCGCATTCCGCAGTACGAGCCCGACCGCAAGATATCGCCGGAGTACAAGACCACCGCTTATCGCTGTACAGCGCGCTATGGCTACGCCTGGGTGGCATTGGAAGAACCCCTCGCGGATATTCCAGAGATTCCGGAATTCACCGACCCGGCCTACCGCACGATCTTCCAGTTCTATGAAGAGTGGCAGACCAGCCCGATGCGCGCGCTGGAAAATTCGTTCGACAACTCGCACTTCAGCTTTGTGCACCGCGCCACTTTCGGCGTGGCCGCAAGCCCGAAGCCAAGCAAGTACGAGCTGGTGGAAAACGAAGGCGGCTTCTATGCGGAGACGGTGATCGAGGCGGTCAACCCTGCCAAGTTTCACGCCATCAGTGGCGTGACGGACCCGATCACCACGCGCCACATGCGGAACGCCTACTTCCTGCCGTTCGCTCGCCGGCTCGACATCGAATACCCGAGCGGCGTGCGCCACATCATCATCAACTGCTTCACGCCCATCGACGATGGCCGCATGCAGCTGTGCCAATGGCTGTTCCGCAACGATACCGAGGCCGATTGCGCGGCGCAGATGCTGATCGATTTCGACGAGGAGATCACACGCGAGGACAAGGACATTCTTGAATCGACAGACCCGGATGCGCTGGTCGATACGCGGCGGCGAGGTGTCGAATATTCAATGGAGTCCGACCGGCCGGGGATGCTGATTCGCAAGCACCTGATGCAGTTGCTTGCGAAGCATGGCGAGGCGGAGGTTTATCGCGGGATGAGTGCCGTGACCATTCCGATCGCCAAGGCTGCGTGAGTTATTTGGTGCCGTGTTCAGGGCGGCGCACCCGCCGACGGGGTACCTTGCTCCGCGAATGTCCCCCGGCCTGCGGCCTCCTCCTTTATTTCGCTGCGCAAGGCACCCCGCCAGCGGGCGCGTTGTACAGAGCGGTCGTCGATCGGCGGTACACCAGCCGCGTGCCCAAGTGCACAGGGCATCGGGTGCTCCCCGCAGCGAAATAAAGGAGGAGGGGCGCAGCCCCGGGGGACATTCGCGGAGGGGAGTACCCGGTGGCCTTTGCACAAGCCCTGAACAGCAGCCCTGAACAGCAGCCCTAAAACCGCAGGCCTCAGGCCGCAGCAGTCGCAGGATTCGGATGCCGGGTGCGCGAGGCCCCTTGCGTATAGCGGTCCATCGCCAGCCCGTCCGTGCGAATCTCCGGCCGCTGACCCGTCACGAGATCGGAGATCAGCTTGCCCGAGCCGCAGGCCATCGTCCAGCCCAGCGTGCCGTGGCCCGTGTTCAAAAACAGGTTCGGGTAGCGCGTGGCGCCGACGATGGGTGTGCTGTCTGGTGTCATCGGGCGCAGGCCAGTCCAGAAGGTGGCGCGCGGCAGATCGCCGCCGGGGAACAGGTCGCTCACCACCTTTTCGAGCGTGGCGCGGCGATGCGGGTTCAGCCGCAGATCGAAGCCGCCTAGCTCAGCCATGCCGCCCACGCGAATGCGATTGTCGAAACGCGTGACCGCCACCTTGTAGGTTTCGTCGAGCACCGTCGATTGCGGCGCCAGCGACTCGTCAATGAGCGGTACCGTGAGCGAGTAGCCCTTGACGGGATACACCGGAATGTCCAGCCCCAGCGATGCGATGGCGGCGCGCGAATAGCTGCCGAAGGCCATCACGTAGCGGTCGGCCGTAAGAATTTTGCCGGCCTTGGTGCGCACACCGGTGATGCGGCCGCCGTCGGTCTCCAGTCCGTCGATGGTCTGGCCGAAGCGGAAGTCCACGCCCAGTCCGCGTGCAATGTCGGCAAGCCCGCGCGTGAACAGGTGGCAGTCGCCGGTTTCGTCGTTCGGCAGGCGCAGGCCGCCTGTGAGCCGGTCGCGCGCGCCGGCCAGCGCCGGCTCCACGCGCGCCAGTGCATCGCGGTCGAGCAGCTCGTAGGGCACGCCGCATTCCTCGAGCACCGCGATGTCGCGCTGCACTGCATCGAGTTGCGCCTGCGTGCGGAACAGCTGCAGCGTGCCGCCGGTGCGGTGTTCGTATTGAAGGCCCGTTTCGGCGCGCAGCTGCTGCAGGCAGCCGCGGCTGTATTCGGCCACGCGCATCATGCGTTCCTTGTTGACCGCGTAACGCTCCGGCGAGCAGTTGCGCAGCATCGCCGCCATCCAGCGCAGCTGGAACAGCGTGCCGTCGGGGCGGATCGACAGCGGCGCGTGCTTCTGGAACATCCACTTGATCGCCTTCAGCGGAATGCCCGGCGCAGCCCACGGCGTCGAGTAGCCCGGCGACACCTGCCCGGCGTTGCCGAAGCTGGTTTCTTCCGCAGGGCCGGCCTGCCGGTCGAGCAGTGTCACGTCGGCACCCGAGCGCGCGAGGTAGTAGGCCGTCGTGGTGCCGATCACGCCGCCGCCAAGAACGATGACTTTCATGGATATTTACCAGAATGAAGGTGAATACACGAAATCTAAGGGGCACAATGCGGTGTATTTCATCGTTTTCAAGCAATTGGCAGTGAAATCCGCTGAAAACGACTGATCAACGCACTGTGAGAAGTGAAATGCCCGAACTCGACCGCATCGACCGCAAGATCCTCGACCTGCTGCAGCGGCAGGGCCGTATTTCCATGACCGAACTGGCCGAGCGCATCGGCCTCTCCGCATCGCCTTGCGCCGAGCGCGTGAAGCGCATGGAGCGCGAAGGCGTCATCAGCGGCTACCACGCGCATGTGTCGCCCGAGGCGCTGGGCAAGACGCTGCTGGTGTTCGTCGAAATCAAGCTATCCGCCAAGTCGGGCGACGTGTTCGACAAAGTGCGCAAGGAGCTGCTTCACATGCCCGAGGTGCTCGAGTGCCACCTGGTCTCGGGCAGCTTCGACTACCTGGTGAAGGCACGCCTGAGCGGCATGAGCGAGTACCGGCACCTCTTGGGCGACATACTCAAGAAGCTACCCGTCGCGGCCGAATCGCACAGCTATGTGGTGATGGAAGAAATCAAGGAAACGCTGATGCTCGCAGTCGACCGCTGAGCGAAGCCACGGGCTACCATCGCGCCCGGCATTCACACCCACCGGCACCTCCACTACCACCACCAAGGACATCGGCATGAGCATTACGGTCCGGCGCGACGGCATCACGGGCACGCGTCACATTCTCAAGATTCGCAGCCACGAGATTCCCATCGATGCATCGCCCGCCGGCGGCGGCAGCGATGCGGGGCCGGAGCCGCACGACCTGTACGACGCATCGCTGGCGGCCTGCAAGGCGCTTACCGTGCTGATCTACGCGCGGCGCAAGGGCATGCCGGTGGGAGACATCGAGGTGATCGTCGACCGCGACGACAGTGAGGAGCGCAAAGGCGTCTACCGCTTGAAGTCGAGCCTGCGCGTGACCGGCGACCTTACCGAGGCGCAGCGCGACGAACTGTTGCGCGTGGCCGGCAAATGCCCAGTGCACCGGCTCATGACCGAAGTAAAGACCGAAATCGAAACCGGCTGGGCCTGACCGATACAGGCACGCGGCATTCGATGCCGCTCAGCGCGCAGCGCTTGCGCGCCTGGCGTAGCGGTCGCCCCAATCGGCCAGCGGCCCGAGTGCCGCATTGAGCGAAGCGCCGAGCTTCGTCTCCGAATACTCCACCCGCGGCGGCACTTCGTGGAACACCTCGCGGTGCACGATGCCGTCCGCCTCCAGTTCACGCAGCTGCTGGATCAGCATCTTCTCGCTGATGTCCGGCAAGAGCCGCTTCAGCTCGCCGAAGCGGCGCGGCTGCTCATGAAGCTCCCACAGGATCACGGCTTTCCACTTGCCGCCGATGACTTCGAATGCGGGGCCGATGCCGCAGTTGTAGGGTTTTTTGGCTTTCATCCGTTCTTTCCGCTTGCTGGTTCAATACCTACGTTTTGGTAAGTACCTAACTTTATTGTAGGTACTTGACTGTCAGTGAGTGCAATTCCTACGATTCGGGCCTCTTCACAAATTGCGGACGATTGCCATGAGCAACAAGGAAATCACGGTACTGGGTCTCGGGTCGATGGGCGCGACCATCGCGCGGCTGTACCTGGACAAGGGGTACAAGGTCACTGTATGGAACCGAACAGCCGACAAGGCCGCCGCGCTGGTGAGCCAGGGCGCGGTGCTGGCGCGCAGTGCCGCCGAGGCCCTGCGCGCGAGTCCGGTGGCCCTGATGTGCGTCTACGACTATCGCGCGGCCGATGCCATTCTTGGCGCGCCGGGAGTAGCTTCGGCGATGGACGGCCGCCTGCTGGTGCAGCTCACCACCGGCAGCCCGCAGGACGCCCGCGATGCCGAGGCCTGGGCGCACCGCCAGGGCGCGACCTATCTCGAAGGCGCCATTCAGGCGGCGCCCGACCAGATGGGCCAGCCCGACACGCCCATCCTCATGTCGGGCGCGCAGGCTGTCTTTCGCGCGGCCGAACCGCTGCTTGCGGTGCTCGGCGGAGGCATCGTTTACCTGGGCGAAAAGGCGAGCGCCGCCGCGGCCATGGACCTGGCCACGCTGTCGACCATCTACGGCACCATGCTCGGTTTTTTTCACGGCGCGCGCGTGGCCGAGCATGAAGGCTTCGACGTGGCGGAATACGGCCGCATCGTGGCGGGCATCATGCCCACCTTCGCCGGGTTCGTGCAGCACGAAGGCAGCGTCATCCAGTCGGGCGACTTCGCAATATCGCAAAGCCCCATGCGCATTTCGGTCGAGGCGACCGAGCGCATCCTGCAGACCGCGCAGCAGGCCGGCATCAATACCGAATTTCCGGCGTTCGCGGCAGGGTTGTTCAGGCGCGCCGACGCGGCGGGGCTGGGCGGGGAGGAACTGGCGGCGCTGATCAAGCTGCTGCGCAGCTGAAGGGCCTGTAAAGGGGCCTGTAAAGGGGCCTGTAGGGACCAAAAGGGCAAAAAAAGCCGCTCAGGCCGGAAGAAGAGTGAAGAATTACACTACGACCCGCTCTACAGGACACTTTAATGAAGTGGGTCATTCTCGCCATCTTCGCGCTCAGCGCACTCTACGTTCACTTCCGCGGCCAGGTTCGGCATCGTTTCTTCAGGCAGCTGTCTGATCACTCGACCTTCCTGGCGCCGTTGAACGCCTTCATGTACATCTTCTCGAAGGTGCCGAGCACGCCGTACCTGTCGCCCGCGCAGTTTCCGGAGATGCGCGTGCTCGAAGAGAACTGGGAAGTTATTCGCGAAGAGGCGCTCGCCATGCGCAATGGCGGCAGCATCAAGGCCTCGAGCCAGTTCAACGACGTGGGCTTCAACTCCTTCTTCAAGAGCGGCTGGAAGCGCTTCTACCTCAAGTGGTACGACGATGCGCATCCGTCCGCCGCCGTGCTGTGCCCCCGCACCACCGAATTGCTCAAGGGCATCGGCACCATCAAGGCCGCCATGTTTGCCGAGCTTCCGCCGGGCAGCCGCCTCGTGCGGCACCGCGACCCGTTCGCGGGATCGCTGCGCTACCACCTGGGCTTGTGGACGCCGGGCGTGGAGGGCTGCTACATCGACGTGGACGGCCAGCGCTACCACTGGCGCGACGGCGAGGCCGTGGTGTTCGACGAAACCTACATTCACTACGCCGAGAACACGACCGACAAGGACCGTGTGATCCTGTTCTGCGATATCGAGCGCCCGCTGAAGTACCGCTGGGCCAGCGCCGTGAACCGCTGGTTTGCAAAGAACCTGCTGGCCGCGGCCGCTTCGCCCAATGATGTTGGCGACAAGACCGGCGGCATCAACCGCGCGTTCAAGTACATCTACCAGATCCGCGTCATCGGCAAGCGGCTCAAGGCCTGGGACAAGCGGGCGTACTACCTTGTGAAGTGGTCGATCTTCGGCGGCCTTGCACTCTGGATCTTCTGGTAAGAATCCGCGGTTCCAACGCGCGGTGCCCGGCCGCCGTTGCCAACTCATGTCCCTTGCAGACAAAGACCTGCCCGTTCCGGTCGACCTTGCCAGCGCCCAGGCGCTGATTGCGGCGGTTCAGCGCGAGGCTGTCGCGCAGCAAATCGCCCTGCGCGTGCCGCCGCCCGAGCCCACCACCTGCTGCGGGCGCGGCTGCAACGGCTGCGTGTGGGAAGGCTGGCTCGCAGCCATCGCGTACTGGCGCGACGAGGCGTCGCTGCTGCTGGTGTAGCGCGGCTAACGGGCTTCCCAGAAGCCGCGGTGCGAGGCGATCATTTCGTCGGCGACTTCAGGCACCGGCCCGATCACCTCGATCTTCTTCTGTCCGCGCGCGAACACTTCGCGGCAGGGCAGGCGCAGCGTGGGGTTCTCGGGATGATCGCCCGTGAGCGCGAGCAATGCGCTTTCTTCCGCCCCGTAAATCACGCGACCAATGTTGGCCCAGTAGCTGGTGCCGGCGCACATGGCGCAAGGCTCGAAGGTTGTCACCAGCGTGCATTGCCACAGGTAGTCCGCCGGCCAGTTCTGCGCGGCATGGCGCGCGAGCGTGGCTTCGGCGTGGTTCACCGTGTCGATGTTGCCCTGCTCGGCCAGGACGGTTTCGCCGTCGGGCGCAACAAGCACGGCGCCGAAGGGGTGCCGGCCCATGGCCATGGCGCGGCGGGCCACTTCGTCGGCGCGCCGCAAAGCGCGAATGATCTGGTCGCGTGTCATGAGCCGCGCCTCACTGGTTTTGCGATCCGCGGTGCGCCCAGCCGGTCGTGTGCTTCTCGATCACGCTGAAGAGTTCGTACATCAGCATGGCCATTGCGCCCACCACCATCAGGCCCGCGAAGGCCAGGCCCATCTGCATGGCCGAGCCGGCGGAAATCAGCAGGTAGCCGATGCCTTCGTTGGCGGCCGTCATTTCGCTGACCGTGGTGCCCACAAAGGCCAGCGTGATTGCGACCTTGAGCGAGCCGAAGAAGTACGGCATGGAGCGCGGCAGCCCAATTTTCATGAGCACGTCCCAGCGCTTGGCGCCGAGTACGCGCAGCACGTCTTCCAGCTCTGGCTCGAGCGTGGCAAGGCCGGTGGCAATGTTGACCATGATCGGGAAGAAGCTGATCAGGAAGGCCGTGAGAATTGCCGGCCCGACGCCGATGCCGAACCACACCACCAGGATCGGCACGAAAGCCGCCTTGGGCAGCGCGTTGAAGGCTGTCATGAGCGGGTAGATTGCCGCATACGCGATGCGCGAACTGCCGATCACGAAGCCCAGCAGCACGCCCACCACAATGGCAAGGCCAAAGCCCGCCATGGTGACCCAGAAGGTGCGCCATGCATGGCCCGCGATGATTTCCTTGAATTCCCAGAACTGGTTCCAGATGCGCAGCGGGCTCGGAAAGATGAAGTCCGAAACGCCGAAGCCGGCGCAGATCACCTGCCACAGCAGGATGACCGCAACCAGCAGCAGCCATGGCGACCAGCGTTCGATTTGCTTGGTGTTCTTCATGGCGCGCCTTCAGTGGGACACCGCGGCCGCTGTTTGCGCCGCGCTGATGCCCGTGTTGCGAATGGCGCCGATGTGCCCGCGCAGTTCCAGCACGATGTCGGTGAACTCCTTGGTATAGGTGAGCTCCAGCTCCCGCGGACGCGGCAACTCGATCTCGCGCTTGACCACGAAGCGGCCCGGGCTCTTGCTCATCACGTAAACCGTGTCAGCCAGGAACACCGATTCGCGCAGGTCGTGCGTGACCAGGATCACGTTGAACTGCTGCTCCGTCCACAGGTCGCGAAGAATGCACCAGAGCTCCTCGCGCGTGAACGCGTCGAGCGCGCCAAAGGGCTCGTCGAGCAGCAGCATCTTGGGCTCGTGGATGAGCGCGCGGCAAATGCTTGCGCGCTGTTGCATGCCGCCCGAAAGCTGCCACGGAAACTTGTCTTCATACCCTGCAAGGCCCACCTTCTGCAGCAGCTTGCGCGCACGCTCGACGTATTCCTTGCGCTTGGCCTTGAAGCTGGAGCGATAGGGCTCGACGATTTCGAGCGGCAGCAGCACGTTGTCGACGGTGGTGCGCCAAGGCAGCAGCGAAGGCGCCTGGAAAGCCATGCCCGATATCTTGAGCGGCCCGGTCACAGGCTGGCCGTCGATGCGGATCTTGCCCATCGACGGCATCTTGAGGCCGGTGGTGAGCTTCATGAAAGTCGACTTGCCGCAGCCCGATGGGCCGACGATGGCGATGAACTCTCCACGCTTCACCTTCAGGTCGATGGCCTCGACCGCGAAGTGGTTGGCGCGCAGCAACTCTTCGTTGTAGGCGAGCCAGACGTCCTGAAAGTCGACGAAGGGAGCAGCAGCCGTGCTCGATGCGTCCGCCTGCATCACTTGCGCAGCACGCCGTTGAGTTCGGCCGCGGGCGGCAGCAGCGCCGCGGTCCACACCGCGTCGGGGCTCACGCGCGTCTTGGTGTTGAAGGCGTCCGACACTTGCGAAGCCATGAGCGACATGCGGCCGGCGTTCACCGCGCCGAAGCCTTCGCTGCGGGCATCGGCGCTGTTGATCACGGTGTCGATGGCCAGTTGCAGCCGGCGGGTTTCCAGCTTGCTGTCGATGATGCCGTCGCGCGCCTTGACCGATTCAATGGCCACGGCCGGGTTGGCGATCACCTCTTTCGCGCCCTTGGCAAAGGCCGAGAGGAATTTCTTCACTGCCTCGGGGTTCTCCTTGATGAGCTTGGGCGACGCGATGATCACGTTGCCGTAGAGCTTCACGCCGTAGTCAGGGTAGGGCAGCACGACGATGTCGGCGGCCTTGGCGCCGCGCGCTTCCAGGTTGAGAAGCGACGTGAAGGTGAAGCCCGTGATCGCGTCGATGTCGCCGCGGATCAGCATGGTTTCGCGCAGCGTCGGGTCCATGGCGGTCCAGTTGACGGCGCCGATGTTGTTGGCCTTGGCAAAGATCGGGAACGCCCGGCGGCCCGCGTCGAACACGGGCGCACCGAGCTTCTTGCCGGCCAGGTCGGTCGGCTTGGTGATGCCGCTCTTCTTGAGCGTCATGACCGAGGCCGGCGTGTTGTTGTAGACCATCATCACTGCGACCGGCTTGTTGGGGCTGTCGGGGTTGTTGGCGTGAAATTCCATCAGCGCCGCAAGGTCGGCAAAGCCCATTTCGTATGCGCCCGAGGCCACGCGCGTGACGGTGCCGCCCGAGCCGTTGCCCGCGTCGATGGTTACGTCGAGGCCCGCGGCCTTGAAGTAGCCCTTGGCAGCAGGGTGCAGGAACAGCGCGGCAGGCCCTTCGAAGCGCCAGTCGAGCTGGAACTTGATCGGCGTCGTGGTCTGGGCAAGGGCCGAAGAAAGGCCGAAGCTGAGGGCCGAGGCGGCGAGGAAGGACTGGAGCAGTTGGCGCTTGTTCATGCGAGATCCGTTAAAGGTGAGTGCTTCCGCATTCAAGCAAAAACGGTGCCCGCACGCGATTGGTGCGAACCCTTCCGGTGAACCGCCGCGGTGCATGCCGGCGGGCGGCAATGCACCTTTCTTGTGAGTTCCAGCGAGTTCCCGTCCTGAGAGACGTCCCTGCCGAACCAGGTTGGGGCGCCGGCCGGCAAGCCAGCGCTCCAAGGCGCCTGCCTGCGCAGGGGCTCAGAGCGTTGCGCCGATCTTGCGCAGTTCCGCAATCTGCGGCGCCTTCGGCAGCCAGATCTTGTCGAACTCCGCAATGATCGGTGCGGGGTTGTAGCCGGCGTCGCTCTTGATGGTGATGCCGCTCGCCTTGAACTTGTCGATCAGGCCCAATTCGGTGGTCACGATGTCCCTGATCTGCGCATCGAGCGACTGCTTCACCAGGTCGGTAATGAGCGCCTTGTCCTTGGCGTCGAGCGTCTGCCAGATGCGGCCCGACACCAGCGGTGCAAAGGGCATGAACAGCGCGTTCATCGGCAGCATGGTCTTGGCGACGCGGTCGAAGCGCTGGTTCCACGAAAACTCGATGTCGGCCTCCAGCCCGTCGACCTGGCCGTTCGACATGGCGTCGAACACGGCTGGCGTGGGAATCGGCGTGGGCGCGGCGCCCAGCAGCTGGTAGAAGTCGCGGTACACCGGCGTGGGATTGATGCGCAGCTTAATGCCCTTGAGATCGGTGGGCGTGGAGATGGGCTTGGTCGAAAACACCACGCGCATGCCGGTAATGCCCCAGCCCAGGCCGATGGTGCCGGTTTCGCGCGGCAGCACGTCGAGCAGCTTGAGCGCGGCGGGCGTGCGCACCAGCGAGGCCACGTTGGTGGTGGAGCGCACGAGGTAGGGCGCGTTGATGGCCGCCACGCTGGAGACGCGCGAGCCGAGCTCGGCCGCCTGGATCCAGCCCATGTCCAGTGCGCCGGACTGCAGCTGCTGCATCATGGCCGACTCGTTGCCCAGCTGGCCCGAATGAAACACGGTGGCGCTCAGGCGCCCGTCGGTCGCCTTCTTGAGCGCTTCGCCGAAGCTCACCGCGGCGCGGTTCCACGAGTGGCCGGCCGGCGTGATGATGCCAAGACGAAATTCCTTGGCGGCCGCTGCGCGCGACACGGTGCTGAACAGGGCGGATGACGCGGCGGCGGTGCCGGCTGCGGCCTGGATGACGAACTTGCGGCGGGAGAGAGACATGCGAGGCTCCGGGTTGAGTGAAGAAAAAGGGGCGCTTGCCCGGCCTACTTGAGCAGGGCGAGCGACAGGCTTGGAAAGAGCGACAGCAGCACCAGCGCCGCGCAGCAGATCAAGAAGAACGGCAAGGTGACGATGAACATCTTTCCGGGCTTGGCACCCGTGACGGCCGAAGCCACGAAGAAGCTCAGGCCCACGGGCGGCGTCATCAGCCCAAGCACGAGGTTGATCACCACCACCACACCGAAGTGGCGCGGGTCGATGCCGTAGATCTCGGTGGCAATGGGCAGCAGGATCGGCACGGTCATGATCAACCCCGGAATGCCGTCGATCACGGTGCCGATCACCAGCAGGATGAGGTTGACCAGCAGAAGAAACGCAATCGGGTCTTTGGCCACGGTCTGGATCCATGCGGCCGTGGCTTGCGGCACCTTGCCGTATATCAGAAGCCACGAGAACACCGCCGCTGCGGCAACCAGGAAGAGCACCACCGCGGAATAGATTGCAGACTTCAGCAGGATCTGAGGAATCATCGCGAAGCGGAATTCCCTGGTGACGTAGCGGCCTACCAGCACTGCAGCCACTGCGCCCACGGCGGCGGCTTCGGTAGGGTTGGCAAAACCGCCAAGAATCGAGCCCACGATCACGATGGGAATCAGCAGCGTGGGGCAGGCCGTGAGCATGGTGTGCAGCCGCTGCCTCATGGTTCGCTTGGCGGTGCGCGGGTAGTTGTAGACCAGCCCCATGCACGCAATCACGATGAAGAACAGCACCGTGAGAATCACGCCGGGAATGATGCCGGCAATGAGCATGTCGCCCACTGCCACCTGTGCGAGCACGCTGTACACCACGAACATCACCGAAGGCGGAATGATCGGCCCCAGCATGCCGCCGTACACCGTAATGCCCGCCGCAAAGGTCTTGTCGTAGCCCTGCTTCTCCATCTCGGGCACCATGATCTGGCTCATGATGGCCACCTGCGCCGTGGCCGAGCCGATGATCGAGGACACCAGCATGTTGGCCAGGATGTTCACATAGGCAAGGCCGCCCTTCACGGAGCCGATGAAGGCCAGCGCCAGATCGACCAGGCGCTTGGTAATGCCGCCGCCGTTCATGATTTCGCCGATCAGGATGAACAGCGGAATTGCAATGAGGCTGTAGCTGTCGACGCCGCCGAACATCTGCACCGGAAACGACTGGAACAGCACCGTGTCGCCCGAGTTGAGGACGTACACGATGCCCGACAGGCACAGGCAGGCGCCAATCGGCACGCCGACCAGCATGATCAACAGAAAAAATGCAGAGGTCAGCATGTCAGTTCACCGCATCGGCGTTGGTCACATGAAACTCGGCGTGCGTGCGGCGGGGCTGCAGGCCAAGGTCTTCGACGAGGTTGGACAGCGCATGCAGGCTGAGGGTGGCCGAGAAAATCGGCAGGATCAGCTGGATGGCCCAGGCCGGCCAGTTCAGCGTTTGCGTGCGCTCGGTATAAAGAAAGTTGAAGGACTCGGCGGCGTATTCCTTGGCATCGAAGCCATAGCGCACGATGCCTGCCGGGTCCATGTAGAGCCAGCACATGGCCAGCAGCGCAAGGCCCAGCAGCAGCACGCCGCCCGACGCCGCGGCCTTGGCAATGCGCACCGCTTTTTCGCCGAGCTTGTCGGTGAGCAGCGTCACCGCAAAGTCGAGCCGAAGCCGCGTCATTGCGGAAGCGCCGATGAAGGTGAGCCACACCACGCAGTACACAGAGGCCTCGTCCACCCAATAGAGCGGCACGCCGCCGTAGCGCGTGACCACGTTCAGCAGCACCAGCACGATGAGCAGGCCCATCAGGCCGGAGAGAAGGCGGCGCTCGCAGCGCAGGACGAAGTCCGACGCGTCGAGCACCCGGCGGGAGAAGCCCCCGCGTTCCAAGGCATGTTCTTTCATGGTGTTGTGGCCTTGCGGTAAAGGTTGCGCGACGCGTCAGGCGACCGACTGGTACTGCACAGGCCTGGTGGCCAGCGCCTTCTTCACGATCGCCTCCACGGCCGCGCGCTCCTCGCCCACCAGCGGCAGGCGCGGGCG